>NZ_JARTWB010000003.1 GCF_031450785.1 Caballeronia sp. LZ062 | reverse complement strand
TGCCATCGATTCCGAAAGTCTGTCGGTTGAGTCCAGGTTTGAATTCGAGCGGCAACACGCCCATGCCAATCAGATTGGTGCGATGAATCCGCTCGAAGCCTTCCGCGACGATCGCCTCGACGCCCGCAAGCCGGACGCCCTTCGCGGCCCAGTCGCGCGACGAGCCTTGGCCGTAATCCGCGCCCGCGATGATGATGAGCGGCTGCTTGCGCTCCATGTACGCTTCGATCGCTTCCCACATGCGCGTCACCTTGCCTTCCGGTTCGATGCGCGCGAGCGAGCCTTTTTTCACTTCACCATTCACGATCGCCATTTCATTGATGAGCGTGGGATTCGCAAACGTCGCGCGCAATGCAGTCAGATGATCGCCGCGATGCGTCGCGTATGAATTGAAGTCCTCTTCAGGCAAGCCCATTTTCGCGAGATATTCACCGGCGGCGCTGTTCGCGAGAATGGCATTCGATGGCGAAAGATGATCCGTCGTGATGTTGTCGCCGAGCACCGCGAGCGGGCGCATGCCCTTGAGCGTGCGTTCACCCGCGAGCGCGCCTTCCCAATAGGGCGGCCGGCGAATATACGTGCTTTGCGCCCGCCAGTCATAAAGCGGGCTGATGCTTTCGTTGCGGGCCGCGTCGACCGCGAACATCGGTTCGTACACCTTACGGAACTGCTCCGGCTTCACGCTCTGCTTGACGATGGCGTCGATCTCTTCGTCGCTCGGCCAGATGTCTTTCAGATACACCGGCTGGCCGTCCTTGCCGATGCCGAGTGCATCGCGTTCGATATCGACGCGGACCGTACCCGCGATCGCATACGCGACGACGAGCGGCGGCGACGCGAGAAACGCCTGCTTCGCGTAGGGATGAATGCGGCCATCGAAGTTCCGGTTGCCGGAGAGCACGGCGGTCGCGTACAGGTCGCGATCCACGATTTCCTGTTGAATGGCGGGGTCCAGCGCACCCGACATACCGTTGCAGGTCGTGCAGGCGAACGCGACGATACCGAAGCCCAGTTGTTCGAGCTCAGGCAGCAAGCCCGCTTGTTGCAGATACAGCTCGACTACTTTCGATCCCGGCGCGAGCGACGACTTCACCCACGGCTTGCGCGTGAGACCCTGTGCATTCGCATTGCGCGCGAGCAGCGCCGCCGCGATCACGTTGCGCGGATTGCTCGTGTTCGTGCAACTCGTGATTGCCGCGATGATGACCGCGCCATCCGGCATCTTTCCCGGCGTGTCGTTCCATTCACGTGCGATGCCGCGCGCCGCCAGCTCCGCTACAGGCAAACGCTTATGCGGATTCGACGGACCCGCCATATTGCGCACGACCGTCGAGAGATCGAAGCGCAGCACGCGTTCGTATCGAGCGCGAACGAGCGAATCGGCCCACAGGCCCGCGGTTTTTGCGTACTGCTCGACAAGGCTGACTTGCTTCTCGTTGCGGCCCGTCAGGCGCAGATAGTCGATGGTCCGCTCGTCGATATAAAACATCGCGGCGGTCGCGCCGTATTCGGGCGCCATGTTCGAGATGGTCGCGCGGTCGCCGAGCGTAAGGCTCGATGCGCCTTCGCCATAAAACTCCAGATACGCGCCGACGACTTTCTCCTTGCGCAGAAATTCTGTGAGGGCAAGCACGATATCGGTCGCCGTGATGCCCGGCTGCCGCATGCCGCTCAGCTCCACGCCGACGATATCGGGCAAACGCATCCACGACGCGCGGCCCAGCATCACATTCTCGGCTTCGAGCCCGCCCACGCCGATTGCAATCACGCCGAGCGCATCGACGTGCGGCGTGTGACTGTCGGTGCCGACGAGCGTATCGGGATAAGCGACGCCATCGACCGCATGGATCACAGGCGACATCCGCTCCAGATTGATCTGATGCATGATGCCGTTGCCCGGCGGAATCACTTCGACATTCTTGAATGCCTTCTTGGTCCAGTTGATGAAATCGAAGCGATCCTCATTGCGCCGGTCCTCGATTGCACGGTTCTTCGCGAACGCATCCGGATCGAAACCGCCGCATTCGACCGCGAGCGAATGATCCACGATGAGCTGCACGGGCACGACAGGATTCACTTTCGCAGGATCGCCGCCCTGGTCCGCTATCGCATCACGCAGCCCCGCGAGATCGACAAGCGCGGTTTGCCCGAGAATGTCGTGACAGACGACGCGCGCCGGAAACCACGGGAAATCGCGTTCACGCTTGCGCTCGACGAGTTGCAACAGCGATGCGTCGAGTATCGCCGGATCGCAACGGCGAACGAGGTTTTCTGCGAGCACGCGCGACGTGTAGGGAAGCGTGTCATAAGCGCCGGGCGCGAGGGCTTCAACGGCTCCGCGCGCGTCGAAATAGTCGAGCGGGAAGCCGGGGAGGGGTTTGCGGTTTGCGCTATTCATTGCGGTGTCTCGGTCATTGCATGGTCTTGCGGATGCCACGCTCGAAGGGTATGGCGAAAGATTGTAGGCGCCGCTGACGATCATCGTGACTCAACGGTCAGCGGCGAAGACGCGCCCTGCACTGGAACGCGAAGCTCTGCGTTATGAGCGCTTCGCCAACGGCACGAACTCCAGATTCTCGGGTCCGGTGTAATTCGCGCTGGGGCGGATGATCTTGTTGTCGATGCGCTGTTCGATGATGTGCGCGCTCCATCCCGACGTGCGCGAGATCACGAAAAGCGGCGTGAACATGGCGGTCGGCACGCCCATCATGTGATACGACACCGCGCTGAACCAGTCGAGATTCGGGAACATCTTCTTCGCGTCCCACATCACCATTTCGAGCCGTTCCGCGATATCGAAGAGCTTTGTGTTGCCGGCTTCTTTCGACAGCGACTTCGCGACTTCCTTGATGACCTTGTTGCGCGGATCGGAGATCGTATAGACCGGATGCCCGAAGCCGATCACGACTTCCTTGTTCTCGACCCGGCGCTTGATGTCGGCTTCTGCTTCGTCGGGCGTCTCGTAGCGGGACTGAATATCGAATGCGACTTCGTTCGCGCCACCGTGCTTCGGACCGCGCAATGCGCCGATAGCGCCGGTGATCGCCGAGTACATGTCCGAACCCGTGCCCGCGATCACGCGTCCCGTGAACGTCGATGCGTTGAATTCGTGCTCAGCGTACAGGTTGAGCGATACATGCATCGCCTGCACCCACGACTGCGACGGCTCCACGCCGTGCAGCAGATGCAGAAAGTGTCCGCCGATTGAATCATCATCGGTTTCCACTTCGATGCGCTTGCCGTTGTGCGAATAGTGATACCAGTAGAGCAGCATCGAGCCGAGCGAAGCCATAAGCTTGTCGGCGATATCTCTCGCGCCCGCGATATTGTGGTCGTCCTTCTCGGGCAGGATCGTGCCGAGCACGGAGACGCCGGTGCGCATGACGTCCATCGGATGCGCGGACGCGGGGATCCATTCGAGCGCGGCCTTCAGGTTCGCGGGAAGGCCGCGCAGCGCCTTGAGCTTCGTCTTGTACGCCTTCAACTCGGCGACGTTCGGCAGCTTGCCATGCACGAGCAGATACGCGATCTCTTCGAACTCGGACGTGGTCGCGACATCCAGAATGTCGTACCCGCGATAGTGGAGGTCGTTGCCGGTCTTGCCGACCGTGCACAGCGCGGTGTTGCCCGCCGTCACGCCCGACAGCGCGACGGATTTCTTCGGCTTGAATGCGCCTGTGGATGCAGTGCTGTTGTCTGCTTCGCTCATCGATTTCGTCTCCTTCAGAAGTTATTTCTTCGCCGCAAAAAGCTGATCGAGCTTGTCCTCGTAGGCGTGATAGCCCAGATACTTATACAGGTCGGCGCGCGTTTGCATCGTTTCGATGGCGGCCCTTTGTGTGCCGTCGCGCTTAACCGTCTCATAGAAGTTGAGCGCAGCCGCATTCATCGCGCGATACGCGCCGCAGCAGTACAGCGCGATATCGACGTTCGCTTCCTTCAATTCGTCCACGGTGAAGAACGGCGTCGAGCCGAACTCCGTCAGGTTCGCGAGAATCGGCACGCGCACGGCGGTCTTGAACCGGCGATAGTCGTCCAGCGTCTTCATCGCTTCCGGGAAGATCATGTCCGCGCCCGCTTCGACGTACGCAACCGCGCGCTCGATCGCCGCGTCGATGCCCTCGGCGGCGGCCGCGTCGGTGCGCGCCATGATGACGAACGAGTCGTCGGTGCGCGCGTCGACCGCGGCCTTCACGCGATCCACCATCTCGCCGGTCGGCACCACTTCCTTGCCCGGCCGATGCCCGCAACGCTTCTGCCCGACCTGGTCTTCGATATGCGCGGCGGCCACGCCTGCCTTGATGAACGAGCGGATCGTTCGCGCGATGTTGAAGGCGCCGCCCCAGCCGGTGTCGATATCGACCATCAGCGGCAACGACGACGCGTCGGTGATGCGGCGTGCGTCGATGAGTACGTCTTCCATCGTGCTGATGCCCAGATCCGGCATGCCGAGCGAATTCGCAGCCACGCCGCCGCCCGACAGATAAAGCGCCTTGAAACCGACCGCTTCGGCCATCTTCGCGGCATACGCGGTGATTGCTCCGACGACCTGCAGCGGCGATTCTTCCTTGACAGCCTGGTGGAACCGCGCGCCGGCGGTCTGTCCGGGCTGGTATTCAGAATTCATGTCTCTCTCCTGCTGAAAAAATGACGTTATGGAAAGCAACTACCTTGCCAATGGGCGGCATATTTGCAACGCATTGATGTTAAAGCGCTTTCCATGGTCGCCCGAACGGTTCGAATCCGCCTCTGGAATTCGCAATTTCGAAACTGAAATCGTGATGCATACTGCATGCCTCCGATGGGCATACAAAACACCATGCAAACCGAAACAGGATCGCGTCCGCGCATTTGGGCCGTCGGCATCAGCCGGCTGAGATCGTTGTTCATGGACCTTGCCGGCGCGTATGCCGATCGCGCCGAATTGGAGGTCGTGTCGCTTGCCTACGAAGACGCCGCGAGCAGCATCGAATCCGCGCGGGAAGGGCGCCCGGATGTCGTCGTGGCAGGCGGCTCGAACGGCGCCTACTTGAAGACGCGCGTGTCCGTGCCGGTCGTCGTCATCAGCCCGACCGGCTTCGACGTGATGCACGCGCTGACGAAGGCGCGGCGCGAGGGCGCAAGCGTCGCGCTCGTCACCCACGGCGACACGCCCGCCGAAATACGCCGCTTCCTCGCCGCCTACGGTATCGACGTGATTTGCGAGTCGTATCGCTCGGCGCAGGACGCTGAAAGCCTTGTGCTCGACCTGCGCGACAGGGGCGTCGACGTTGTGGTCGGTCCCGGCCTTGTCGCGGACCTGGCAGCCGAAGCCGGCATGAGTTCGGTGTTCCTGTATTCGCGCACATCGGTGGTGGCCGCGTTCGAGACGGCGCTCGACGTCGCCCGGGCGATGCGCGGCGAAGCCGCCCGGCGCGATCGCCTCGACAATCTGCTGCAGCATCTTCGCGATGGCGTGGTTGCCGTCGATGCAGAAGGGCGCATTGAAGCGATCAATCGTCGACTGGCTGCGGCGCTTGGCATTTTGAATGCATCCCGCGTGGTCGGCCGTGCGCTGCTCGACGTCGCACCCGAGTTGAAGGACGTATTGCCCGCTACCGACGGCGATGTTTTCGGCACGGTACGCGGCGTGAGCTATGCGATTCATCGCGGACCGCTTGCGAACGATGGCCCGTCTGACGGCACGCTCTTTACTTTCCAGGAATCGCGCGCGGTCGAACGGCTCGACAGGACATTGCGATCACGTCGAGGCGCTCAGGAATTCGTTGCGCGCTATAGGCTGGAGGATGTCGTCGGCGAGTCGGAAGTCATCGAGCGGGTAAGGGCGCTCGTGCGTCGCTACGCGAAATCGGATGCGACCGTCCTGATCCTCGGCGAAAGCGGCACCGGCAAGGAGATGGTCGCGCAGAGCATGCATCGCCTGAGCCGTCGCAAGGATTTTCCGTTCGTCGCGATGAATTGCGGTGCGTTCCCCGAGGCGCTGCTCGAAAGCGAACTGTTCGGCTACGAAGAGGGCGCATTCACCGGCGCGCGCAAAGGCGGCAAGGCGGGTTTGATCGAGGCGGCGCATCGCGGTACGCTCTTCTTGGACGAGATCGGCGAGATGCCGCCTTCGCTGCAAAGCCGCTTGCTGCGCGTGCTTCAGGAGAGAGAGGTCATCCGTCTCGGATCGACGGAGCCGACGCGTGTCGATATTCGCGTGATCGCGGCGACGCATCGCAGCCTCGCCGAGGGTGTCGCTAACGGGTCCTTCCGGGCCGACCTCTTTTACCGCATCAATATTCTGAGCCTGGCGTTGCCGCCGCTGCGTGCGCGCGCATCCGACGTTCTTCCGTTGGCAACGGCGTTGTTGATGCAGGTGGCCGCGCGCGACAAGGCGCTTGCGCAGCGCGTGCCCGGCGCGGATGCGGCGGCGCGTGTGCTTGCGCCGCTTGAGCCGGCGCTCGTCCGTCACGCGTGGCCCGGCAACGTGCGCGAATTGCAGAACATCGTGGAGCGCATTGCCGTCGAGATCGCGGACGTGGCCTTCGACAAAGACCGGCCCGTCGCGTTGACGCTCGATGATCTGCGCGCGATTGCGCCTGAACTCTTTGCGACGCCCGTCGATGAGCGTGCCGATCTGTCGCTTCGCGAGTTGAGCCGTTCGCTCGAAGCGGATCAGATTCGCGCCACGCTTGCCGCGTTCAATGGAGATAGAGACGCGGTCTGCAAGGCGCTCGGGATCAGCAAGACGACCTTGTGGCGAAGGCTGAATTCGAAGCGTTGATGCCGTTCTGCCCGCGCCTCTGCCAGCGCGACGCTGCCAACTCTCCAGCTCTGAGGCAGCACCGCGCCAACGCATCTTCCCAAATCTCCCGGCCCCTGCTTTGCATATGCCGAACGCTTGGTTTGCGTTTGGGGGCTGCCGTTCTATGGTGTCGGCTTGCGCGGATCACGCGGCGGTGCAGCATTCGCACCGCAGGCTGAGGTTCGTCGCGATCCCATCCAACCGACGAACGCAACGCGCGAGAACGGCATTCGCATGACAGGCATCGACCGACGACACTTCCTGATTTCCACGGGCGCCGCACTCGCGTCCGCGAGCCTCTCCTCGCTTGCGTTGGCACAGAACGCACAGAGCGCACAGACGCAGGCCCCGAAGCGCGGCGGTACGCTGAACATGCTGATCAATCCCGAGCCGCCGGTGCTTGTATCGATCTTTCAGACGACCGGCCCCGCGCTCGTCGCGAGTTCGAAGGTGCTCGAAGGCTTGCTCGCCTATGACTTCGACCTCAAGCCGAAGCCGCAGCTCGCCACCGCATGGAAGGTCGCCGACGATGGCCTGACATACACGTTCACCTTGCGCGATAAGGTCAAGTGGCACGACGGCCAGCCGTTCACGTCCGCGGATGTCGCGTTCTCCATCGAGCTGCTGAAGTCGGTGCATCCGCGTGGCCGCAGCACGTTCGCGAACGTCACGCGGATCGCAACGCCCGATGCGCGCACGGCCGTCATCGAACTGTCAAAGCCCGCGCCGTATTTGCTGAAGGCGCTGTCGGCGGGAGAGTCGCCCATCGTGCCGAAGCATCTGTACGCATCGGGCGATCCGCTGTCGAATCCGCACAACAACGCGCCTATCGGCACGGGGCCGTTCCGCTTCAAGTCGTGGACGCGCGGCGCGAACATCGTCTACGAGCGCAACCCGGATTACTGGGACGCGGGCAAGCCCTACATCGATTCGCTCGTTCTGAAAGTGATTCCGGATGCCGCCGCGCGTTCCGCCGCGTTCGAAACCGGCGCGCTCGATCTGGGCGGCGAGAACCCGGTGCCGCTCACTGACCTGCCGCGTCTCACGCAACTGCCGCAACTCGTCACGGAGACGCGCGGCTACCGCTTTCTGGAACCGCTGTCGGAGATCGACTTCAATCTCGATCATCCGATTCTGAAGGACCTGCGCGTGCGGCAGGCGATTGCACACGCGATCAATCCGCAGATCGTGCAGAAGACCATCGCGTACGGATACGCGGATATTTCGCCGACGCCGATCACGCCCGCATCGCCGTATCACGACGCTAAGCTCGCGCCGTATCCCTTCGATACCGCTACGGCAGAGAAGCTGCTCGACGCGGCGGGCTATCCGCGCAAGAACGGCGGCCCGCGCTTTCAGCTCACGCACGACTTTCTGCCTTACGGCGACATGTACCGGCGTCAGGCGGACTACGTGAAGTCGGCGCTCGCGCGTGTGGGCATCGACGTGACGGTGCGCTCGCAGGACTTGCCGTCGTTTCTCAAGCGCGTGTACGCGGACCGCCAGTTCGACTTCACGAGCATCGGCGTCAATACGCTGTTCGATCCGAGCGTGGGCGTGCAACGGCTCTATTGGTCGAAGAACATCCGGCCCGGCGTGCCGTTTTCCAATGCGCCGCATTACAGCAATCCGGACGTGGACCGGCTGCTCGAATCGGCGTCGGTCGAAGCGGACGACAGCAAGCGCGTCGCGCTGTTTCAGCAGTTCCAGCAGATCGTCTATCGCGACTTGCCGATCCTCAATCTCGTCGCGCCGCGCATGGTGACGCTCGCGAACCGGCGCGTGCGCAATCACACGGTATCGGCGCAAGGGCTCGAAGGCAATTTCGCCGACGTCTTTCTGAGCGCGTGAGGGCATCGTCATGAATCGACGTGCGCGCCTCGCCGCGATCGCCCGACGCACCGCATGGCAGGCAGTGCCGACCGCGTTGGCCATCGTGATCCTAAACTTCTTCCTGCTGAAGCTGATGCCCGGCGACGCCGCGGACGTCCTCGCGGGCGAAGCCGGTTCCGCGACGGCGGAAACGCTCGCCGCATTGCGCGCCAAGTTCGGCCTCGATCAGCCGCTCCTGCATCAGCTCGGGTCGTATCTGTCGCATCTTGCGCACTTCAGCCTCGGCTATTCGCCGCGTTACGACGCGCCCGTGATGCAGTTGATTCTCTCGCGCCTGCCGAACACGCTGATCCTGATGGGCAGCGCGCTCGCTTTCGCGATCGTCACGGGCGTCGCGCTCGGCGCGATCATGGCGCACTGGGCAGGCAAGTGGCCTGACCGCGTGCTGTCGGTGCTCGCCTTGCTGCTTTACTCGACGCCGGGCTTCTGGATCGGCCTTCTCGCAATCATCCTGTTCTCGGTGCGCCTCGGCTGGCTGCCGAGCGGCGGCGACGTGACGGTGGGCGCGAATCTGCACGGGCTCGCGTATGCCGCCGATGTCGCGAAACATGCGCTGCTGCCCGCCGCGACGCTCGGCACGTTCTTCGTGGCGATCTACGCGCGTCTGACGCGCGCCGCGATGCTCGAAGTGCAGCGTCAGGATTTCGTGCGCACAGCCCATGCGAAGGGGCTGCATCCGTTGCGGGTGAGCGTGCATCACGTGCTGCGCAATGCGCTGATGCCGCTCACGACGATGGTGGGCATCCACTTCGGCACGCTGCTGGGCGGCGCTGCCGTCACCGAGACGGTGTTCAGCTGGCCGGGCCTCGGCCGCCTCGCGCTCGATGCGGTCATGGCGCGCGATTTCAGCGTGCTGCTCGGCGTGCTGCTGCTGTCGTCGCTGCTGGTGATGCTGGCCAATCTCGTCATCGATCTGCTGCAAGCGTGGCTCGATCCGCGCATCGCCTGAAACCTCTTCATTCTTCGGCTCAAGCATGGCATCCGACTCTTCCGAATTCGTCGCGGCACAGGCATCCGCTGGGTCCGCCTGGCGGCGTCAGCTCGCAGGCGCGGTGCTCGGCGCGCGCCGCACCGACGCAGCCTCCGCGCGCGCCACGCGCGGCGTGTGGCGCGCGTTGCTGCGCAATCCGTCGGCGCTGGCCGGCATCGTGTTGCTCGGCGCACTCGTCGCGCTGGCGCTCGCCGCACCGCATCTTTTCCCCGGCGATCCGCTCGACATGGTGGCAGCGCCTTTCGAGTGGCCCGGCGCCGATCCGCTGTACAAGCTCGGCACCGACTCGCTCGGGCGCGACGTCGCGGCGGGCATCGCGCACGGCACGCGCGTGTCGCTTCTCATCGGTGCGTCGGCGGCGGGTATCGGCCTTGTGATCGGCACGCTCGTCGGTGCGCTGGGCGGCTTCTTCGGCGGACTCACCGACGACTTGCTGGTGCGCGTCACCGAAGTCTTTCAGACCGTGCCGTCGTTTCTGCTCGTGATCGTCATCGTCGCGATCGGCAAACCGAGCGTGACGGTCATCGCGCTGGCCATAGGCATCGCGTCTTGGCCGACAGTCGCGCGCATCGTGCGCGCCGAGTTCCGCACGCTGCGTCAGGCCGACTTCGTGCTCGCCGCGCGCAGTCAGGGCTTCTCCGATGCGCGCATCATCTTCGGCGAGATTCTGCCGAACGCGCTGCCGCCGGTGATCGTCACGGCGTCGGTGATGGTCGCGAGCGCGATTCTCATCGAGTCGTCGCTGTCGTTTCTCGGCATGGGCGATCCGAACGTGGTGAGCTGGGGCGGCATGATCGGCGCCGGCCGCGATTCGCTGCGCACCGCGTGGTACCTGACGGCGCTGCCGGGCGCGGCCATTGTGATCGCGGTGCTCGCGCTGAATCTGCTCGGCGACGGTCTGAACGATGCGCTCAACCCTCGTCTGCGGGAGCGCGCATGAGCGAAGCGAATCTTCTGGAAGTGCGCGACTTGCGCGTGCGCTTCGGCGCGCAGCAGGCCGTGCGCGGCATCGATCTCGACATCGCGCAGGGCGAGACGCTGGCGCTCGTCGGCGAATCGGGCTGCGGCAAATCGGCCACGGCGCTTTCGCTGATGCGCCTCGTGCCCGCGCCGGGCATCGTGACCGGCAGCGTGCGCTTCGCCGGCCGCGAACTGTTGACGCTCGCGCCGCGCGAAATGCGCGACATCCGCGGCTCGCAGATTTCGATGATCTTTCAGGAGCCGATGACCTCGCTCAATCCTGTGCTGTCCATCGGCGCGCAGATCGCCGAGACTTTGCGCCAGCACGAAGCGCTCTCGAAGCCAGCGGCGCTGCGGCGTGCGGTCGAATTGCTCGATCTCGTCCACGTGCCCGAGCCGCAGCGGCGCGTGTCCGACTATCCGCACGAACTGTCGGGCGGCCAGCGTCAGCGCGTGATGATCGCGATGGCGGTGGCGTGCCGTCCGCGTCTTCTGATCGCCGATGAACCGACCACCGCGCTCGACGTGACGATTCAGGCGCGCATTCTCGAACTGCTGGACGAACTCAAGCGCGAGTTGTCGATGTCGCTCTTGCTCATCACGCACGACCTCGGCGTGGTCGCGCAACACGCGGATCGCGTCGCCGTCATGCTGGCCGGGCAGAAGGTGGAAGAGGCGCGCGTGCCGGCGTTGTTCGGCGCGCCCGCCCATGCGTACACGCGCGGACTGCTGGGCGCGTCGCTGAACCTGTCGGGCGACATTCATTATCGCGACTGGACGTTGCCGGAAATCCGTCACGGCGAAGCAGAAGACGGCGACGCGTCCTTCAAGGTGACGCCGCTCGCGCCGCGCACGTTCGACGCGGCGACGCCTGCCGCCGATGCGCCGCTCTTGTCGGTCAATGCGCTCACGGTGGACTATGCGCATCGGCACGGCAAAGGCACGCTACGCGCGGTCGACGGCGTGTCGTTCGATATCGCGCCTGGCGAAACCGTCGGCCTCGTCGGCGAATCGGGATGTGGCAAGTCGACGCTCTCGCGCGCCATTCTGCGGCTCACGCCCGTGACCGGCGGCTCCATCCGTCTGCAAGGCACCGACCTCGTGCCGCTTACCGAACGGGCGCTGCGCCCGCATCGGCGACGCGTGCAGATGGTGTTTCAGGACCCGTATGCGTCGCTCAATCCGCGCCGCACCGTCGGCGAGATCCTCGACACGGTGATGGCCGTGAACGGCGTCGGCGGAGATGTGCGCACGCGGCGCGCGCGGGCCTCCGCCATGCTCGATCGCGTCGGCCTGCCTGCCGCGGCGCTCAACCGTTATCCGCACGAGTTCTCGGGCGGGCAGCGGCAGCGTATCGGCATTGCACGCGCGCTGGTGCTCGAACCTGCGCTCGTGATCTGCGACGAACCCGTGTCAGCGCTCGATGTGTCCATTCAGGCGCAGATTCTGAATCTGCTCGTCGAACTGAAGCGCGATCTGGGCCTCGCGTATCTCTTCATCTCGCACGATCTCTCGGTGGTGCGCTATATCGCCGACCGCGTGCACGTGATGCACGGCGGCCGCATCGTCGAGAGCGGCGACCATCGCGATATCTGGCGCGCGCCGCGACACGCCTACACGCGCGCATTGCTCGATGCGATTCCCGCCGGGCGCTTTCATGCGCACGCGGCCTGACCTATCTGCACGAATCATCAACAAGGAAGAACGATGTCGACACTCGCACGCCTGCGCACAGAGCCGGATCACGCACTGCACGACGCGCTCGATGCGCTGCCTGCGCTCGCCCGTGAGATGGGCGAAGAAGCCGCCGCCCGCGAACTGCGCCGCGAATTGCCCTTCGAAGCGTTCGCGCGCTTTCGGGCGTCAGGCTTGGGCAAGCTGCGTCTGCCGGTGGAATGGGGCGGTCTCGGCGGCTCGCTCGAAGACGTGTTCCATGTCATCTCGACGCTCGCCGCGCACGAAAGCAATGTGGCCCATGCGCTGCGCATTCACTTCGATCAGACCGAAGCGTTGCTGCTTTCGCCTCGCACGCCGTTCAACACATTGCAGATCGAGCGCATCGTCGATGGCGCGATTTTCGGCGGAGCGTCGACCGAAGCGGGCACGTCCCGTCCGGGCGAGATCACGACGCAGCTCACGCGCGACGGCGAACATTTCCGCCTGAGCGGGCGCAAGTACTACGCGACGGGCACGGCATTCGCGGACTACGCGCGGCTCAACGTGCAGGACGAGCGCGGCGAACCGGTCGTCGCGATCGTTCCGGTGCGGCGCGAAGGCCTGCAAGTACTGGACGACTGGGACGGCATGGGCCAGCGCATGACGGCGAGCGGCAGTCTGGTGTTCGAATCGCTGCGCGTGCAGGCGGACGAAATCGCGCCGCGCAATCTGACGACGCTCGCGGGCCGTCACGGCGGCGCGCTGCGGCAGTTGCATCTGGTGGCGGTGGCGGCGGGCATCGTGCGCAACGTGCTTGCGGATGCCAAACGCTATGTGCTGAAACACGGACGCCCCGCCTTGCATAGCCCGGCGCCGTCCGCGCGGGAAGACGCGTTCATCCAGCAGGTCGTGGGCGATCTGTCGTCGCACAGTCACGCAATCGACGCGCTCGTGCGCGAGAACGCGCGCGCGCTCGACCGCTCGTCGCGTGCGGTGCGCGACGGCGACCCGAACGCCGATGCACTCGTGCTCGAAGGCGCGCTCGTCACGGCGCGCACGCAGCTCGTCGTCAGCAAGCTCGCGTTGCAGGCGGCCGAACGCATGTTCGAAGCGGGCGGGGCGTCGGCCACCTCGCGCGCGCACAACTTCGACCGCCACTGGCGCAATCTGCGCACGATCTTCAGCCACAACCCGCTACTGCACAAATCGCGCGTGATCGGCGATTTCGAGCTGAACGGCGTGACCACGCATCTGACCGAAGGGCGGGTGTTTTGAGCGCCGCGGCCATCATCATCGAAACGGAGTGACCCGTCATGAGCGCACCTTTTCCGCGCCAGTTGCATCTCAACATCAACGCGCTGCATTCGGGCTTCGTGCCGTCGGCGTGGCGCGTGCCGCAAGCCGATCCGCGCGCGTTCATCGACGTGAATCACTACGTGCGGCTCGCGCAGACCGCCGAGCGCGCGTGCCTCGACGCGATCTTCTTAGCGGACAACGCCGCGATCTCCGATCAGCTCGACATGCGCCCGATCACCGCGCTCGAACCGACGATGCTGCTGACGAGCGTGGCCGCGGCGACGACGCATATCGGCCTGATCGCCACGGCGTCGACGAGCTATAACGAGCCGTACAACATCGCGCGGCGGTTTGCGACGCTCGATCTGATCAGCGGCGGGCGCGCCGGCTGGAACATCGTGACGACGGCCGATCTGCCGTCCGCGCGCAATTTCGGTCTCGACGCGGTTCCGCAGCACGCGGAACGCTATGCCCGCGCGGATGAATTTGCGACGCTGATGAAGTCGCTATGGAATAGCTGGGAAGACGATGCGCTCGTGGCGGACAAGACGAGCGGAATTTTCGTCGATCTGGACAAGCTGCATCCCGCGCAGCACCGCGGGCGCTTTTTCGGCGTGCAGGGCGCGCTCAACCTTCCGCGTTCAGCGCAGGGGCATCCGGTGCTGGTGCAGGCAGGCGCATCGGGCGATGGACGCGATCTGGCCGCGCGTCACGCAGAAGCGGTGTTTTCGGCATCGCAGTCGTTCGACGAATCGCGCGCCTACCGCGCCGACCTCAACGAGCGTGCGGCGCGCTACGGACGCGGCCCGAACGCCGTCAAGGTTCTGGCGGGGCTGACGACGATCATCGGCGCGACGGAAAGCGAGGCACTGCGCCGTCGCGATGAACTCGTCGATCTAATTCCATGGCGCTACAGCCTCAACCGGCTCGCGGGAACACTCGGCGTGCCGGTCGATTCGCTGAAGCTCGATGCGCGCCTGCCTGCCGATCTGCCGCTGCCCAACGACGGCAACGGCAATCACACATTCTTCAACGCGACGCTCGCGCAGGCGCGCACGCACGGTTACACGGTGCGCGAGCTGGTGCGCGCGCTTGCGGGCGGCGGCGGGCATCGCGTGATCGTCGGCACGCCGGAACAGGTGGCCGACGACATTGCGCACTGGTTCGAGAATGGCGCGGCCGACGGTTTCAATCTGATGCCGGACGTGCTGCCGGACGGGCTGGAAGCGTTCACGGAGGGCGTCGTGCCGATCTTGCAGCGACGCGGCATTTTCCGCCGTGCTTACGAGGGTACGACGCTGCGCAGCCATCTCGGTCTCGCGAGGCCGGCAGGACGCAGCTCGCCAGCGCGCGAGGCTGAAGCGCATACTGCGTGACCACGGCGCGCCGGTACGCCGGACCGGCGCGCCTCCGCACTTTCCCTATGTTACGATCGTAACAACCATGCGTTAAACTGAGATCAATCTATCAGAAAGCTGTTGTGCGTTGCGCAAGCAGACAGCGACACGATCTCATGTTGGAAACCGCATCGAAGTCCATCGTCGCGTGGCCGGGAACGGCTTTGGCGGCCACGAGCGCGCGCAATCCCGGCGTTCCGTTCGACCTCGCCTGGCTCGAAGGGCTGCGCGTGAACCAGTCCGCCGTCGCGCGCCGGGCGGCGAGCTTCGGCTTGCGCCGCTCCGTCAAGAAAGACGCGCAAGCAGCGTGGCTGCTCAAGGCGATCACCTGCATCGACCTGACGACGCTGAGCGGCGACGACACCACCGCGCGCGTTCAACGCCTCTGCGCGAAAGCGCGCCGCCCACTGCGGGAAGACTTGCTCGACGCGCTCGGCATGTCGGACCAGCCGATCACGACCGGCGCGGTGTGCGTCTATCACCGCTTCGTCAAGACTGCGGTGGAGGCGCTGGCCGATAGCGGCATTCCCGTTGCGGCTGTTTCCACCGGCTTTCCTGCGGGCCTCAATCCGCATCCGCTCAAGCTGCGCGAAATCGAAGCATCCGTTGCCGACGGCGCCAAAGAAATCGACATCGTGGTCACGCGCGAGCATGTGCTGACCGGCAACTGGCGAGCCCTCTATAACGAAATGCGCGACTTTCGCGCGGCGTGCGGCGACGCGCACGTGAAGGCGATTCTCGGTACCGGCGACATTCGCACGCTGTCGAACATCGCCAAGGCGTCGATGATCTGCATGATGGCGGGCGCGGATTTCATCAAGACATCCACGGGCAAGGAAGGCGTCAATGCCACGCTCGACGTCTCGCTCGTGATGGTGCGCATGATTCGCGAATATCTGACGCGCACGGGCGTGGCCATCGGCTTCAAGCCGGCGGGCGGGGTGTCCAACGCGAAAACGGCGCTGCAGTACCAAATTCTCATGAAGGAAGAGCTTGGGCGCGAATGGCTCGAGGCGGACCTGTTTCGCATCGGCGCGTCCAGTTTGCTTGCCGATATCGAGCGTCAACTCGAACATCATGTGAGCGGGCGCTATTCGGCCTTCAACCGTCATCCGGTCGCCTGAACCGAGCCACTACAGACAGAAGCCTCATGAGCGTAGCCGAATACTTTTCTTCGATGGAATACGGACCCGCACCGGAAGACGATCGCGCCGTGCGCGCATGGCTCGAACAACACGGCGGCCGCTTCGGTCATTTCATCGACGGCGCATGGCGTGACGGGGCGGACGACAATCGCTTCGATTCGCGCGAGCCCGCGACGGGCCGCGTGCTCGCGTCGATCGCGCAGGGTGCAAGCGCCGATGTGGATGCCGCCGTGCAGGCCGCGCATCACGCGCTGGAATCATGGCAAGGCATCGGCGGCGCGGGCCGTGCGCGGCATCTGTATGCACTGTCGCGCATGGTGCAGAGGCATAGCCGCCTTTTTGCCGTGCTCGAATCGCTCGACAACGGCAAGCCGATCCGTGAGTCGCGCGACATCGATATTCCCCTTGTTTCAAGGCACTTTCTGCATCATGCAGGCTGGGCGCAACTGCAGGATCGCGAGTTCGCGGACTGGGCGCCGCTCGGTGTGATCGGCCAGATCGTGCCGTGGAACTTCCCGCTGCTGATGCTTGCATGGAAGATCGCGCCCGCGCTCGCGCTCGGCAATTGCGTCGTGCTGAAACCGGCGGAATACACGTCGCTGACGGCCTTGCTCTTCGCGGAGCTTGCGCACCGCGCCGGCTTGCCCAAGGGCGTGCTGAACGTCGTCACCGGCGATGGCCGCACGGGCGCGGCGCTCGTCGAACATCCGCGCGTCGCGAAGATTGCGTTCACCGGCTCGACCGAAGTGGGCCGTCAGATTCGCGCGACGACGGCGGGCTCGGGTAAATCGCTCACGCTGGAACTGGGCGGCAAGTCGCCGTTCATCGTTTTCGACGATGCCGATATCGATTCGGCTGTCGAAGGCGTCGTCGATGCAATCTGGTTCAATCAAGGCCAAGTGTGCTGCGCGGGTTCGCGCTTGCTCGTGCAGGAAGGCATCGAAGCGCGCTTCATCGACAAGCTCAAGCGCCGCATGGAAACGCTGCGCGTGGGGCCGTCGCTCGACAAGGGCGTCGACATGAGCGCCATTGTCGACGACGTGCAGCTCGAACGTATCCGCGCGCTCGTGGCGAAAGGGAAGAGCGAAGGCTGCGAGATTCATCAGCCATCGCGTCTCACGCTGCCGGAAGGCGGGGCATTCTTTGCGCCGACATTGGTGACCAACGTCGCGCCCGCTTCGACGCTGGCGCAAGAGGAAATCTTCGGTCCCGTGCTTGTTTCGATGAATTTCCGCACGCCCGACGAAGCGGTCGCGCTCGCGAACAACACGCGTTACGGCCTCGCCGCGAGCGTGTGGAGCGAAAACATCAGCCGCGCGCTGGACGTGGCGCCGCGCCTGCAATGCGGTGTCGTGTGGATCAACGCGACGAATCTCTTCGATGCAGCCGTGGGCTTCGGCGGCTATCGCGAATCCGGCTTCGGACGCGAAGGCGGGCGCGAGGGCATTCACGAATATCTGAAGCCGCGCGCATGGTCCAAGCTGCCGATGCGGGGCGAGAAGGAAGCGCCGCCTGCGGAATCCGACTCTATGATCGATACGCCGAACGTCAGCGCCATCGACCGCACGGCGAAGCTCTTCATCGGCGGCAAGCAGGCAAGGCCCGATAGCGGTTATTCGCGGCTCGTTCGCGCGCCGTCGGGCGACATCGTCGGCGAAGTGGCCGAAGGCAATCGCAAGGATATCCGCAATGCAGTGGCGGCAGCGCGCGGCATGACGAAGTGGGCGGCCGCGAGCGCGCACAACCGCGCTCAGGTGCTGTATTACCTAGCGGAAAATCTGAGCGCACGGTCGGACGAATTCGCGCGGCAGCTCGTCGTGCGCGCGGGTTCGAGTGAAAGCGATGCGAAACGTGAAGTCGATGCGTCGATCTCGCGTCTGTTCACGTACGCTGCGTGGGCGGACAAGTTCGATGGCGCCGTGCACGCGCCGCCGCTGCACGGCGTCGCCTTGGCCATGCACGAGCCGCTAGGCGTGATCGGCGTCGTGTGTCCTGACGAGGCACCGTTGCTCGGCTTCGTCTCGCTGATCGCGCCCGCGCTTGCGCTTGGCAATACGGTGGTCGCCGTGCCGAGCGCGACCTGCCCGCTCATGGCGACTGACTTCTATCAGATCGCGGACACGTCGGACGTTCCCGGCGGCGCGCTCAACATCGTCACCGGCGACGTGCGCGCGCTTGCCAAAACGCTTGCCCAGCACGACGACGTGGACGGGCTGTGGTGCTTCAATGGCGCGGCGCTGTCGGCGATGGCCGAGCGCGAATCGGTCGGCAATCTCAAGCGCACCTTCGTCGATCACGGGCGCCTGTTCGACTGGTTCGATGCATCGAGTGAAGGTTTGCCCTTCTTGCGCCAGGCCGTGCAAGTCAAGAATATCTGGGTGCCGTATGGAGATTGATTCCCGGCACTGACACTCATCAGGTTCAACGGCGCAGATCTCGAAACGAGACGCGCCATGCATGGAGGAGACGCTGTGCTGAAGAACATCGATCCGCTTCTGAACGCCGACATTCTCTACGCGCTCGCCGCGATGGGGCACGGCGACGAAGTCGTCATCTGCGACGCCAATTTTCCGGCCGATTCCGTGGCGCGCCAGACCGTTTTCGGCAAGCTATTGCGTATCGACGGCGTGAATGCGCCGCGCGTCGTGCGTGCGGTTCTGTCGGTCATGCCGCTGGACACGTTCGTGGACGATCCCGCAGGCCGGATGGAAGTCGTCGGCGACGCTACGGCGCTGCCTGCCGTGCAGCGTGAAGCGCAACGGGAAGTCAATCATGCGGAAGGCCGCGAACTGCCATTCGGGCCCATCGAACGCTTCGCCTTTTACGAGCGCGCGAAGAACGCCTATTGCGTCATCAGGTCAGGCGAGACGCGCGGTTATGGCTGCTTCATCTTCAAGAAAGGTGTGCAACTCGCGCCGGATGAACCGCAGGGAGACGCGCAATGAGCGGCAGCGTCGTCATTCTCGGCATCTATGTGACGGATCTTGCCTTTCGCGCACAGCGCATGCCCTTGCTTGGCGAGACCGTCGCCGGCTCTGCGTTCGCCATGGGGCCGGGCGGCAAGGGCTCGAATCAGGCCGTCGCCGCCGCGCGCGCCGGTGCCGACGTCATCTTCTGCACGCGCATTGGCAACGATGCGTTCGGCAAGATCGCGCAAGCCACGTGGGCCGCCGAAGGCATTACATCGCGGGCCAGCGTGATAGACGATATCGCGACGGGCGCCGCGCACATCTACGTCGATGAGAATACCGGCGGTAATGCGATCATCGTCGCGTCCGGTGCGGCAGGCACGCTCGGGCCGGATGACGTGGACGCCATCGAAGCGGACATTGCACGCGCAGCCGTCTTCGTCACGCAGCTCGAGCAGCCGATTCCCGCCGCGAAACGCGGACTCGAACTCGCACGGAAACATGGCGTGACCACCGTCTTCAACCCCGCGCCCGCCCTTGCGCTCGACGACGATATCTTTCCGCTTTGCGACTACATCACGCCAAACGAAACGGAAGCCGCGGCATTGACCGGCATCGCAGTCAAGTCTCTCGACGACGCGCGCCGCGCGGCTGACGTGCTTTTGGGAAAGGGCGCACGCGCGGCGATCATCACGTTGGGCGAAGCAGGCGCGCTATTGCATAGCGCCTATGAATCGGTGCTTGTGCCGGCCTTCGAATGCGGGCGCGTGATCGAAACCGCCGGCGCGGGCGACGGCTTCACCGGCGGCTTCGCGGCGGCGCTCGCACGCGGCGACAGCGCACTCGATGCGGTGCGCTTCGGATGCGCATTGGCGAGCATTTCAGTGACGCGGCCGGGGACTGCGCCTTCGATGCCGCGCCTCGATGAAATCAATGCGTTGCTCAGCGAAAGGAGCGTGACGCAATGAAAGCGTCGAAGTGGCTCGCTGACAGGCAGTTCAACTTTCTGATCGGCGTCAATGTGCTGGTGGTGATCGTCGCGACGTGGCTTTCGCACGGCCAATTTCTTGATATCGACAATCTCCAGTCGATGGGCGGCCAATTGCCCGAACTCGGCTTGCTTGCACTCGGCATCATGCTTTCCATGGTGTCGGGCAATGGCGGCATCGACTTGTCGGGTGTCGGTCTGGCGAATCTGTCGGGCATGGTCGCCGCCATGCTTCTGCCGCACATGGTTTCCGCCGACGATTCGCCGGCGCTCTATACCGCGGTATTCGCGGGCATCGTCGTGGCAATGGGATTGATCGGCGGCTTGCTGAACGGCGTGGTCATCGCGAAGCTCAGGCTGACGCCGATTCTTTGCACGCTCGGCACGCAATTGCTCTTTACGGGCATTGCGGTCGTGTTGAGCAACGGGGCATCGGTGCGCGTCGAATACGTCGATCCGCTCTCGAACATCGGCAACGGGACCTTCCTTCAGGTGCCGATCTCGCTCTGGATCTTCGTAGCGGCGGTGCTTGTGCTCGGCTGGGTGCTCAGGCGCACGCCGTTCGGGCTGCGGCTCTACTTGATGGGCACGAATCCCAAGGCCGCCTTCTACGCGGGCATTCCGCGCGCGCGCATGTTGATCCTCACGTATGGCATGTGCGGCGTGCTGGCGTCGCTTGCGGGTCTCATCAGCGCGACGCACACGTCGAGCGCGAAATGGGACTACGGCAACTCTTATCTTCTGATTGCGATCCTGATTGCAGTGATGGGCGGCGTCAATCCGGCGGGCGGCTATGGACGCATCGTGTGCGTGTTTCTCGCGGCGACGGTGCTCCAGTTCTTGTCGAGCCTCTTCAACCTGCTCGGCGTCTCGCAGTTTTTCGGCGATTGCGCGTGGGGTTTCCTGCTGCTTGCATCGCTCGCTTTCGCAGGCGGCGAACGCGTGCGCGCGATCTTCGGCATCGGCGGAGCGAGGCCCACATCCAAGGTTCCACCGCCGCCCGCATCCACGGGACGTTGATTTCAGCTGTGTATTGCTTCAAAAGACCATCGAAAGACATTCGAAACATAAAGGAGACGACACGATGAAGCTCAAGACTTTCGGCACCGCGCTTACGGCCATTGCGCTTGCCGCAGGCGCGATCATGGGCGCGCAGGCCGCGACGAACGAGACCATCGTCACGGTCGTGAAAGTGACGGGCATCAACTGGTTCAATCGCATGGACGATGGCGTGAAGGAGTTCGGCAAGGAGAACCCGAACATCAACGCGTATCAGACCGGGCCGGGCCGCGCGGATGCCGCGCAGCAATTGAAGATCATCGAGGATCTGATCGCGAAGAAGGTCACTGCGATCGCCGTGGTTCCGTATGATCCGCCGACGCTCGAACCCGCGCTCAAGAAAGCGATGGATCGCGGCATCAAGGTGGTCACGCACGAAGCCGACAACGCGAAGAACACGATGGTCGACATCGAAGCCTTCGACAACACGGCATACGGCGCGGGCCTGAACGAACGGCTCGCGAAGTGCATGGGGCAGCAAGGCAAATGGGCCGTCCTGGTCGGCTCGCTCGGTAGCCGCTCGCAAGTGCAATGGGCTGACGGCGGCATCGGCAACGCCAAGGCCAAATATCCGAAGATGGACCTGGTCGAGCCCAAGCTCGAAACCAACAATGACGGCGAACGCGCGTATCAGGTAGCGAAGGAAGTGCTGCGCAAGCATCCGGACCTGACGGGCTTCCAAGGCTCTTCGTCGCTGGATGTGATCGGCATCGGACGCGCGGTGGAAGAGGCCGGCAAGGTCGGCAAGATCTGCGTGTACGGCACCGGACTGCCGACGGAAGCGGGCAAGTTCCTCGAAAGCGGCGCGATCAACGGCATCGCATTCTGGGACCCCAAGCTCGCCGGTATCGCGATGAACAAAGTCGCGCAAATGCTCGTCGACGGCAAGACGGTTGAGAACGGCGCAGACCTGGGCGTTACCGGCTATAACAAGGTCACGGTGAGCAAAGGTCCGGGCAAGGGCGTGATCGTTCGCGGCACCGGCTGGGTGGATGTGGACAAGACCAACTACAAGCAATATCCGTTCTGATGTGACGCTCGCGGCGCGGGCATGAAAAGGCGCGCGCCGCCCGGATCGATACGCCATGACCAAAGAGACACCGCTACTCGAAGTCGTCGATATTCATAAGCGCTTTACCGGCGTCTATGCGCTGCGTGGCGTGAGCCTTGCGTTTCAACGCGGGCAGATTTATCACCTGCTCGGTGAGAACGGCTGCGGCAAGAGCACACTCATCAAGATCATTTCGGGTGCGCAGCCGCCGGACGAAGGCGAACTGGTGATCGAAGGCGCGCGCCATGCGCGGCTCTCGCCGCTGGCGGCTTTGTCCGCCGGGATCGAGACGGTCTATCAGGATCTCTCGCTGCTGCCGAACATGAGCGTCGCGGAGAACGTCGGGCTGACTTCCGAACTCGCGGAGCACGCGGGCAAGCTCGCACGCACGTTCGACCGGCGCGCGCTTGCGGCAACCGCTGCACGCGCGCTGGAAGCCGTGGGGCTGCCGGGCGACGCCGATTTCCAAAAGACCCTGGTCGAGCAATTGCCGTTGGCGACGCGTCAACTCGTTGCCATTGCGCGCGCCATCGCGAGCGAGGCGAAGTTCGTCATCATGGACGAACCCACGACTTCGCTCACGCAGAAGGAAGTGGACAATCTCATCGCGGTGCTCGGCAGACTACGCGCGCAAGGCGTGGCCGTGTTGTTCGTGAGCCATAAGCTCGATGAATGCTATGCCATCGGCGGCGAAGTCATCGTGCTGCGCGATGGGCAAAAGATGGCGCAAGGGCCGATCGAAAACTACACGAAAGCGCAGATCAGCGAACTGATGACGGGCAAGCATCTTTCGACCGATCGCTACCGCGAAGACGGCGAGGCGCATGCATCGAAAGTCGTGCTGGATGTAAAGGCACTCGCGCGCAAGGGCCAGTTCGCCGATGTGTCGTTCGCGTTGCACGAAGGCGAGATACTCGGCGTCACGGGTTTGCTCGATTCGGGACGTAACGAACTGGCGCGCGCGCTTGCGGGCGTCGCGCCTGCGACTAGCGGCGTCGTGACGCTGGACGGCATGCGCGTGCGCCTGCAGTCGCCCGCAGACGCGAGAACGCAACGCATCGGCTATGTGCCCGAAGACCGCCTGAACGAAGGGCTTTTTCTCGACAAGCCTATCCGCGACAACGTCGTGACCGCGATGATCGCGAGCTTGCGCGACCGCATCGGCCAGATCGATCGCAAGCGCGCGCAAGCGTTGGCCGAGCGCACGGTCAAGGACTTGCAGATTGCAACGCCCGATGTCGACAAGCCGGTGCAATCGCTCTCGGGCGGTAATCAGCAACGCGTGCTGATTGGCCGCTGGCTTGCCATCAACCCGCGCGTGTTGATTCTGCATGGGCCGACAGTGGGTGTGGACGTGGGTTCCAAGGACATTATTTATCGCATCATGCAGCGGCTTTCGAAAGCGGGCATCGGCATCATTCTCATCAGCGATGACTTGCCCGAACTGCTGCAGAACTGCGACCGTATTCTGATGATGAAGAAAGGCCGCGTCGCCGGCGAATATCGCGCCGATCGCTTGAGCGAGGCCGATCTCTATCACGCGCTACTTTCCGAGGCAGCATGAGCATGGGCGAATCGATTCGCGGCGCCGCAAGCGAGACAGTGCCGCAAGCAGTGAGCAACGTCGCGCCCCGCGTGCGCAAGGGCAGTCTCTACGCGCAACTGATGCGCAAGCCGGAGTGGTTCACGGTCGGGCTGATCGTGGTTACGTCGCTGATCGTGGGCAGCCTCAACCCGCGCTTCTTTCAGTTCGCGACGCTCTTCGACATGCTGCATTCCGCGACCACGGTGTCGCTTTTTGCACTCGGCACGCTCGTCGTGCTGGCGTCGGGTGGCATCGACGTGTCGTTCACGGCCATCGCCGCCTTGACGATGTATTCGATCACCAAAGCGGTCTTCGCGTGGTGGCCCGACTGTCCGTTCGCTCTGATCGTGCTGACGGGCGCATTGGGCGGTGTCTTGCTCGGCGTCATCAACGGCATGCTGGTACATCGTTTGAAGGCGCCTTCGCTGATCGTCACCATCGGCACGCAGTATCTGTTTCGCGGTTTGCTGCTGACGTTCGTCGGCACGCAGTTCTTCATGAACATTCCGCACAGCATGGATGTGTTCGGCCGCTTGCCGCTCTTCTACTATCACACCGCCGACGGCTTGCGTGCCGTGCTGCCGGTATCGGTGCTGGCGCTCGTGATTGCGGCAATCGTCACGTGGTGGCTGCTCAATCGAACGATGATGGGCCGGGGCGTCTACGCAATGGGCGGCAGTCTCGTCATTGCCGAGCGTCTCGGCTATAACCTGCGCGCCATTCATCTTTTCGTGTTCGGCTACACGGGTCTGCTTGCGGGCGTGGCGGGCATTCTGCATGTATCGACGAACCGGCTCGCGAATCCATTCGATCTCGTCGGCACCGAACTCGATGTGATCGCCGCAGTGATTCTGGGTGGCGCGCGCATTACCGGCGGCACCGGGAGCGTAATCGGCACGCTGCTCGGTGTGGTGCTTGTCACGCTCATCAATAGCGTGCTGATTCTCGTGGGTGTCCCGAGCACCTGGCAGAAGGTGATCATCGGCGCATTCATCCTGCTTGCTGGGACGCTCTTCGCTTTGGGACGCAGGCAATAAATAGTGCGTTGCGCAGCGGCAAGCGAATAGCGATCTCGCTATTCGCGCGGGCTGGTACGGCGTTGCCCTTCCTCCGTGATGACCGAATCGAAGTCGGACATCTGGGAGAAGCGCACCGCCTTCACCTTGCCGAACTTGCTCGTATCGACCACGAGATGCCGCTCCACTGCGCTCGCCATGGCCGCTTGCTTGATAGCGACTTCGTGGAAATTCCAGCAGGTCACGCCGCGCGTTTCGTCAACGCCGCCGGCCGACATGAACGCCTTGTTGATGCCCATGCGTCGAAGCGTTTCGACGCTTTCATCGCTCGCGAATGATTCGGACGAGGGCACATAAACACCGCCGAGCAGAATCATGCGTACGTTGGGCTTGCGGCGCAGAATCTCGGCCACATTGAGCGAGTAACACACCACCGTCAGATGCATGTCTGTGGGAATCTGGCGGGCCAGCGTCGTCAAGGTCGTGCCGCAGTCGATGAAGATGGTTTCGTTATTCGTCAGCAAATGCGCTGCGTGGCTCGACGCAACCGCTTTCGCTTGCGCGAAGTGATCCTTCTCTTCTTCGATCGTATAGCCCGCCGCATTCGGCAAATCCGCCGCGCTCACGATATAACCGCCCAGGTAGGTGAACTGCCCGGGATTCGCGGCAACATCGCGGCGCACGGTCATTTCGGAGACACCGAGCAGCGCGGCGGCATCGCGCAGACGCATCACGTTTTGTTTTTCTAGTGCACTGGAAAGCGTGCGCAGGCGGTCGGTCTTGGCCATCGTTTTGGAGTGCTCTTCACGCGTCGCCGGAGTGTTAGCTTTTAGTCGAACCTTGAAAGAATTATAACAACGCGAGGCGCGTCGAATGCGCGCCTCAAGCACAGGTCACGGGTAAATACGGAGCCCGTTGCCGGTTATGCGCCTTCGTTTTCTTCGAGCATCACGGCAAGCGTGCCGGCTTCGCTTTGCACGCCCGCATCGAGGTCGATTTCGTTCGGCGTCATCTTTGCAATGGCGCGCAAAAGGCGGGGCGAGAACGTCGCGCCGAATAGGGCAATGGCGTCTTCGCGGCGTCTGTCGTCGGCATGCGCGAGCGCACGCAACTCGTTGAGCGGAAGACCAACGAACAAGTCGAGAGGGTAGGGAGGAGCGGTAATAGCGGCTGCCGCGCCGGTTGCGACGGGGGCGCGCACACGCAGGCCGGGCTGAAGATGCTCTGCGAGTTCCATTGTGATTTCGTACTCCGCCTCGAATTCGAGTGATGTGCGCGCTTCGCTCTGCAGGAAAGGCGCAACCGTTTCGAGGCGGGCGAGTTCTTCATCGGTGAGCAACATGGCGGTTCTCCATCGAATTGAATGTCTTCGGCATGAGATGCCTAGCTAATTGCTTGCCCGGTCGTGAACGCACGAGACGCCGTTCAGCGGAAAAATTGACTCAGCCAACGCAGTGCGCTTCGATGAAGGCCGCAATAGCTTCGTTGACTGCATGCGTTGCGTCGCGGTGAGGCGAATGACGGCAACGCGGCAGTTTCACGAGCTGCGCATCCGCAACCGCTGCCTTGATCTTGTCGATCTGCTGCATCGACGCATACTCGTCGTCATTGCCTTGAATGGCGAGCAAGGGCCGGCGAATCGATGTGAGCGTTGTCGTGATGTCCCAGTGAAGGAACGCGGGGCTGAGCCATGCATCGTTCCAGCCATAAAACGCAGAATCCACGTTCTCGTGGTAAGGCCGAAGACGAGTGCGTAATTCGCCACTCTCATAAGCGGCTCTTGCCTGCGTGATTGCATCGACGGTCATCGGCTCGACGAACACATGCGGTGCGAGCACGGCGAGCCCCGCCAAAGAGTCGGGGTAGGCGCTCGCATAAAGCAATGCGATGGAGCCGCCATCGCTATGGCCGATGACCCACATGCGTGCGCGTTCTGCCTGGCTCACGCCGATGGCATCAAGCAATGCCGGGAGTACCACTTGCGCTTGATGATGCAGGAAATCAGCCGTCCAGTGCTCGTCCGACCGACGCGGCGTCGAACGTCCATAGCCGGGGCGCGAATAAACGAGGCCACGGCAATTCAGGCGATCGCATAGCGACTGCGGCCAGTCCTTCCATAGCGCAATGGAACCGAGTCCTTCGTGCAAAAACACCGCGATGGGTGCATCCCGAAGCTCAGGATTGATCCATTGATATTCGATGGATAGCGGATAGGAGCCGCCGGTCACTTGCGCGTACTGCACCGCGTCGATGGCATTATTCGTGTCGTTCATGGCCTTGATTTGTCGCGCGCCGAGTCACTGTTCATGCCTTCAAGATTACCAGACACGTTCGGATGAGCGCTCCGCAAAACGACTGCCTTTACGCCGTATGCTTCGTGAGTCTTGCGACGCCGGCTGAATGCGAGAGTTCATCGACCGTCAAACGGATCGCATCGATGAGCGCGCGGGCAGCAGGCGAAGGCGTGCTGCCTGCCCGCAACGTGAGTCCGATATCGCGCCGCGTGTTCTGCATCGCGATATCCAGCACGACAAGTTGCCTGGACTCGCATTCGTAGTGCAATTGCTGAGCCGACACGACCGCCAGCATATCCGTGCGAGTGAGCAAGCCGCGGATCACGGCGAGGTCCGCGGTTTCCACGGTGGGCATCGGCGGCTTCAGTTTGAGCCGCTTGAATTGGGCTTCGAACATGCCGCGCGCGGGCGCGTGACTACGCGGCAAAACCCATTGCGCCGCAGTCAGCTCCTTGAGCGTCAAGCCTTTGATGTTCGCAAGCGGATGCTCGCGCCGCGCAATGACCACCATGTCTTCCGACATGAGGCGCTCGTTGGTCAGCCCGCTCGATGCATCGTTGGGCCTGAGCGCACCGAGCACGAAGTCGATATCGCCTGCTCTCAGCCCGGCGACGAGCGGTTCGTAGGCACTCTCATCCGTGGCGATACGGACGCCGGGATATTGCGAGGCAACGCGTGCAATGGCACCCGGAAGAATCAGCGTTCGACCGAGCGGCAGCGCGCCCACAGTCACATAGCCTTGAATGGTGCCCCGCAAAGCGGCGATATCGTCGGGAATGTGGCGCAGTTCGTTGAGTGCGCGCCGCACGTGAAGCACGAACGTCTCCCCTTCGCTCGTAAGCAACAAGCCGCGCGGGCTGCGATAAAACAATTGCATACCCGAGCCGGTTTCCATGATGCGTATGGCGCTGCTGACCGCTGGCTGGCTGATACCGAGCGTCTGCGCGGCGCTCGGCATATGTCGATGACGCGCCAATGCGGAAAACAGCTGCAATCGCCGGGTGTTGAGCAGGAAGGCGGGCAACGCATTGCCGTTGGCGGACCGTCGACGCGACTGTCGCGTCGTGCACCACTGACCGAGTGCTTCGAGTTCCGCGAAGATGCGTTCGCAGCGAAGCAGTACTGCGCGGCCAGCGGGCGTCGGCAGCATGCCCGATGGACGACGTTCGAAGAGAGTTTCGCCGACCGCCGCTTCGAGTTCCTGCAAGGAGCGCGTGACAGCGGATTGCGCCCGAAACAGCGCCGCCGCCGCGCGCGTGGCGCTCCCGGTCTGTGCAACCAGCCGGAAAGCGCGCAAGTAAGCGAGATTGAGAAGTTCGCGGTTGTCCATGGCTTCGCTACGATAGGCGAGGCCATCAGTTTAATTTATCGCGCGTCTCTCGTTGCTTACTCAGTCCTCGATCGTTCCGTGCACGCCTTGCTCGCCGCGCTTCCAATAAGCCGACGCGCGAATGCGCCGCTTGTCGATGCCACGCTCGTTGCATAACAACTGACGCACTGCGCGCATCAGTGCCGCTTCGCCTGCCGCCCACACGTAGCCGTCGCCGTCGGGGAGAAAGGTTCCGCGCAGCGCGAGCAACAGATCGCCGCCCGGATATGCGGACTGACTCCGGTAGCACCACTGCGCATAGAGATCGGCGCGGGTATTGAATTCCATGCGTGCCGACGGATCCGCGACTTCGAGCAGCGTCGCCACGCGCGTGCCGGGCGGCAGTTCCTCCAGACGGCGCGCTATGGCGGGCAGGGCGGTTTCATCGCCTATCAGCAAGTGCCAGTCGAAATGCGACGGAATGACGAACGAGCCACGCGGCCCGCCGATGCCGAGAAACTGACCCGGCACGGCCTTCGCAGCCCATGCCGTCGCGGGGCCCGCGTCATGCAGCGCGAATTCAATATCCAATTCGCAGGCCGTTCGGTCGAAACGCCGGGGTGTGAAGTCGCGGGCGATGGGCCGCGGCTTGTCCGGATCGAACACGGGACCATCGGGACCGGCTTGCGGTATCACCGGCATGCTTTCGCCGGGCTGCGGAAAGAAGACCTTGACGTGGTCATCGAACGAGGCGCTTTCGAAGTCCGAAAGCGCGTCGCCGGTCAGTGTGATGCATACAAAATGCGGGTTGAGCGGCCGAACGCGCTTGACCTGCAGCAGGCGGAACTTCAGCGGATGGCGCACGCGCGTCACTTCGAGATCGGTGCGTGTTGGTTGCTCGTTGACGAGAGAATCACTCATCCTGTCACTCCTTCATGCCTGCTTCGGCGCGTTGTCCTGTTCGATTTCCGCTGTGGCGCGCGCAAGAATCGCGGCGATGCGGCGCTGCTCTTCCGGCGAGACATCGGTCCGCAGCAGCAATGCCCGCTTCAATGCGCGCCGGGCAGCGACCAGTTCGGGCACCCAGCCGTCGTCGCTCGACGTGTCGTCCGCTTCTTCACCCGCATACGCTCGGCGAACGAGATCCATCTTGCGTGCAAAATGCAAAAGCTTGGCGAGCATCAGATCGACGCGTTCGCGATTGGCGGCGAGATAGTCGCGGCCGGCATCCGACAGCGCGTACCGCTTCCGGTTGCCTTCCATCTCGACCGTCGCGTAGCCGATTTCTTCGAGGTAAGTCAGCGCGGGATACACCATGCCGGGACTCGGCGCGTAGAAGCCGTTGGAACGGTCCGCCAGCGCCTTGATGAGTTCGTAACCGTGGCGCGGCGCCTCGGCCAGCAGCGCCACCAGCAGCAGTTGAAGATCTTCTGACGAAAACTTACGACCGCGCGGCAAGCCGCCCATGTCGTCGGGGCCGCCGCCGAAGCCGCCCATTCCGCCGGGACCGCCCGCACCGAATCCGCCGCCGAAGCGCCCGCCGCCGCCGTGCCGATGGCGGCCGATCATGGCCCAGCCGCGCCATGCAAGCTGGTCAAGCCGGTCCAGCGTGTCGAAAGGGAAGTCCGAACCGAAGCCGCGCGAACCGTCGCGCTTACCGTGAAAGCAACGTGACCTCATGACATCACTCCGTTATGTCGTAAAACATATCTAAAGATATATATCGTAAGAGTGTCTGTCAAGGTCTCCGCATTGCATTCTGCGGATTGCATTCTGCCGTTTGCATACAATCGCCGGACTTATTGATACCGGATCCGTCATGACCCATTTCTTGCCTGTCGCACTCGGCCACGCGAGCCGACTCATCAATCATGGTCCGACCGTGCTCGTGACAAGCGCGCACGGCGAACGCCGCAACGTCATGGCCGCGGCCTGGTCGATGCCTGTCGAATTCACCCCGCCGCGTATCGCCGTGGTTATCGACAAGAACACGTTCACACGCGAATTGATTGCCGCGAGCGGCAACTTCGGGATCTGCGTGCCCGGTGCGAACCTGATCGACCTTGCGTATGCGGTTGGCAGCACGAGCGGGCGCCACATCGACAAGTTCGATGCATACAGAATTCAAACCGTGAAGGGCCCGGTGCTTGGCGTGCCGCTCATCGAAGAGGGCTGCTCGGCGTGGCTCGAATGCCGGCTCATCAGCGAGCCGCACACGGAAGCGGCCTACGACACGTGCTTCGCCGAAGTCGTCGCGGCGGCGGCCGATGCGCGTGTCTTCGCAAATGGGCACTGGAACATGGATGAAACGAATGGCATCTTGCATACCATTCATCACCTCGGCGCGGGAAAGTTCGTGCGCGCTTCCGGGATGCGGCAGGCGAAGCCGTTGAAGGAATAATCGCCGTGTGAGGCGCGCCGTCTCTAACGGCGCGCTTTTCGTACTAGCCGCTAGCCGCTAGACGTATCGCCGCTCCGCAAGATCGGCCAGGAGCGTCGGCCCCGTCGGCTGCCAGCCCAGCCGCTGCTGCGTGAGCGCACTCGAGGCCGGCATATCGAGTTGCACGAACATGGCCATCCATCCGAAATGCGATGCGGCTTCGTCCGGCGCCACGGACGCGAGCGGCAAGCCGAGTCCCTCGCTGAGCGCACGGGCGATCTCGCGGCTGCTGACGCCTTCCTCGCCCACGGCGTGATAGCGTGCGCCACGCTCCCCGGCCTCGACGGCAAGCCGATACAGCCGCACGACATCGGACAGATGCCCGGCGGGCCAGCGGTTGAGTCCGTCGCCGACATAAGCGACCACGCCTTTCTCGCGCGCCATCTCGATGAGCGGCGAGATCAGCCCCTGCCGGAACGGGTCGTGAACCTGCGGCAGCCGCACTACCGAAACGTTGACGCCCGCGTCTAGCAGCGCATTGCCGGCGATTTCCGATGCCACGCGCGGGTTCGGGTGGCTCGCGTTGAACACGTCTTCCGTGGCCGGCTCGCCGTGCGCACGGCTGCCCACGCCGGTGCCCGACGTGATGACCAGCGGCCGGTCCGATCCGGCAAGCGCCGAGCCGAGCGCGGCAATAGCGCGCTTGTCCTTCTCGCAGTTCTCGACGAACCGCGAGAAGTCGTGATCGAACGCAGTGTGAATCACGGCATCGGCGTGAAGCGCGCCGCGCCGCAGGATGTCGACGTCTTCGAGCGTCCCGCGATGAACCTCAGCGCCGGCATCGGCGAGCTCTTGCGCGCCCGCGTCGGAACGCGTCATGCCAAGCACGTCGTGCCCCGCGCGGATGAGTTCGGGCACGAGCGCGGAACCGATGAAGCCGGTCGCGCCCGTCAGAAAGATACGCATGGTGAGTCTCCCGGATAAGGGCTTCACTATCCCGCCGATTTTTATCCCGTTAAAGTAGTGAGCTCATCATGGTAAAGCGGCTAACAGGGTCATCATGTCAGACGATGCGGCCAGATCGCTGGGAGACTTCTTGCGCAGCCGTCGGACGCGCCTCGATCCGGCGAGCTTCGGATTCACCGGACGCAGGCGCACGCCCGGGCTGCGCCGCGAAGAAGTCGCGCAGCGGGCGCATATCAGCCCGACGTGGTACACGTGGCTGGAACAAGGACGCGGCGGCGCGCCCTCGGCGCAGGTGCTCGACCGCATCTCGGCCGCGCTGCTGCTGACCGACGTCGAACACGAGCACCTGTTCATGCTGGGCCTCGGCCGGCCGCCCGAAGTCCGCTACAAGGCGGAAGAAGGCGTCAATCCGCGTCTGCAACGGCTCCTCGACTCGCTCGACGCCAGTCCGGCCATCGTCAAGACAGCGACGTGGGATGTCGTCGCGTGGAACCGGGCGGCGGCCGTCGTGCTCACCGACTACGGCACGCTGCCCGCCGGCGAGCGCAATATCCTTCACTTTCTGTTCCGCAATCCGGCCGTCCGGGCGAAGCAGCACGACTGGGAAAGCGTGGCGCGCTTCGTCGTCGGCGCGTTCAGGGCGGATGTGGCTCGCGCGGGTCTCTTGTCGGATGCGGGCAAGCTCGTCGACGAACTGCGCGCCGCGAGCGCCGAGTTCGACGCGTTTTGGCGTGATCACGAGGTGCTCAGTCATGCCGATGCCGCGACCGTCAAGCGTCTGCTGCATCCGAAGCTCGGCCCTATCGAACTGGAATACTCGGCGTTTGCCGTCGATGGACGGCCTGATCTCGGACTGATCGTCTATACCGCGCTCGATGCGCAAGTCGCGGCGCGCATTCGCGAACTCGCCGCGCCACGCTGATGGCGCAAGAGACTGGACACGCCGCTGACGCGCGCAAGCCGCCCAATACCGCGAACACCGCATCGCCATGCCCCGCGGATGGGCACGTGCCGTGCTCAGCCGCATCCAGCCTTCATCACGAAAAAGCGAAACCGCATGAAAATCGTCTGTGTAGCATGGGGATCGTTGCTGTGGAATCTCAAAGGGTTTCCAATCGACGGCGAATGGCGCGAGGGCGGCCCGCTCATTCCGCTGGAGTTCGCGCGTCACTCGGACGGCGAAATCGTGAGCCTCGTGGTGCTCGAACGAGGGCCCTTGCAGCCGACGTTCTGGGCGCCGGTCGCGCTCGATTCGCTCGACGCCGCGCGCGAAGCGTTGCGCGCGCGCGAGGATGTGCGCGTGAACGTCGCGGAATGGATCGGCAGCATTCCGGCGCCGGCCGGCATCACGTATGCCCAATCGCACGCGCTGGCAACATGGCTCGAACGCAACGGCGCGGACGCGGTCATCTGGACGGCGCTGCCGCCGAAATCGCGCGAGACCAACGGCCGCATGCCGAGCGTCGATGAAGCGGTGACCTATCTGCAATCGCTCGGCGAGGACGAATGCCGCCGCGCCGAGGCGTATGTCCGGCAATCGCCCGCGGGCATCCGCACGCCGTTTCGCGAGCGTTTCGAAGCGGTTTTCGGATGGACGCCGACTCCCGCCGATGGCTGAAAGGCGTCCACGCTCCCAGCACTCCACGATCGTTGCCGAACGATGCCGCTCAATCCCGAATCGCCGTTGACCCGACTGATGCTCGCGCCCGTCCGTCCGGGCCGCGTCGTGTGGATCGGCGTGCGCAGTGCGCGACGTGAGCCGCTCGTGGAAGTGCGCTCGGTGCTGGCATCGGCCGAAGCGGGGCTCGAAGGCGATCACTACAGCCGCAAAGGCGGCAACCGACAGGTCACGCTCATCGAAGCCGAGAGTCTGCGCGCCATTGCAGGTTTTCTTGGACGCGAACGCGTTTCGCCGTTCGATCTGCGTCGCAATATCGTCACCGAAGGCATCAACCTGCATGCGTTGAAGGATCGCCGCTTTCGCATCGGCGGCGCTGTACTGCACATCACCGGCGAATGTCATCCGTGCTCGCGGATGGAAGAGACCTTCGGCGTCGGCAGATACAACGCGGTACGCGGTTTCGGCGGCATGACCGCGCGCGTCGTCGAAGCGGGGATTATCGAGACGGGGAGTTCGGTCGAGCCGCTCCTTTCGCCGCAAACCTGACGCAAACGACGCGCGCCGCGACACCAGCGGCGTGACCGAATGTAATGGAGGGCGAGGCTCGTGGTGGTTTAGTTCCCGTGTCAATTGCCGATAACACCAATACGCGTGCAAAGCGCCTAACTCCGTTATCGACTCCCGCCATGAAACTCAGCCTCAAGATTCCTCTCGCTTTCGCCATCGCGCTCGTGCTGATGTTCGCCGGCGCGCTCTACGGCATCTTCGCCCTCAACCGCTCCATCGACACTTATCGCACGGCGGTAGCCGCCAACGTCGCGAATGAGCGGATGGTGTCCGAGACGCTCGCCACCTTCAAGCTGCAAGTTCAGGAGTGGAAGGACACGCTTCTGCGCGGCAAGGACCCGGCGAAGCTCGACAAATACTGGACCGCGTTCCAGACGCGCGAAAGCGCGGTCAACCAGCTCGCCGACCAGCTGATTACGCGGCTCCCGCCCGGCGAAAGCCGCACACTCGTCGAGCGTTTCTCCTCGGCGCATCACGCGATGGGCGAGGGGTATCGCCGTGGCTTCGAGGCGTTCAAGGCCGCGGGCTTCGAATCTTCGGCGGGCGATGCGGCCGTGGCCGGCGTCGATCGCGAACCGGCCGCGCTGCTCGAAGAAGCCGCGAAGAAGATCGCGGCCGACAGCGCCGATGTCTCTGCGCAGGCCGACCGCGCGGCGCACAAGGCTTCGGAGACGAGCATCGGCTTGATGCTGGTCGTGCTGACGCTCGCGCTCGCTGGCGGCTTCCTCTTTAGCCGGACCGTGTCGCGCCCGCTTGCACGCGCGCTCGGATGTGCGCAGGCGGTCGCTGACGGCGACCTGTCGCTCGACTTCGATGCGCACGGCAAGGACGAAATCGCCGAACTGCTCGGCGCGCTCAAGCACATGCAGACGAGCCTCGCGAATGTCGTAAGCAAGGTGCGCCGCAATGCCGAAGGCGTCGCGACGGCGAGCGCCGAAATCGCATCGGGCAATCTCGATTTGTCTTCGCGCACGGAAGAGCAGGCCGCCTCGCTGCAACAGACGGCGGCCAGCATGGAGGAACTCACGGCGACCGTCGGCCAGAACGCGAATCACGCGGTCGCGGCGTCCTCGCTTGCCGAGGATGCATGGCAGACCGCCACGCGCGGCGGCGACATGATGAAGCAGGTCATCGCGACGATGAACGGTATCGCGGAAAGCTCGGGCAAGGTGAGCGAGATCATCGCGGTCATCGATGCGATCGCGTTCCAGACCAACATTCTCGCGCTCAACGCGGCGGTGGAAGCGGCGCGTGCCGGCGAGGAAGGGCGCGGCTTCGCGGTCGTCGCGTCCGAAGTGCGCTCGCTCGCGCAGCGCAGCGCGTCGGCGGCGAAGGAGATCAAGGCGCTGATCGAACAGTCGGCAGGGCGCATCGACACCGGCTCTACACTGGTGCATGACACGGGCAGCATCATCGCAGGCATCGTCGATTCGGTGCAGCGCGTGACCGGCGTGGTGAGCGAGATCTCGGCGGCGTCTGAAGAGCAGCGCACAGGCATCGAACAGGTCAACGTGGCCGTCACGCAAATGGACGAAGTCACGCAGCAGAATGCCGCGCTCGTCGAACAGGCGTCGGCTGCGGCGCATGCGCTCGCCGAGCAGGCGAGTTCCCTGCGCGACGCGGTCGCGGTCTTCAAGCTGCGCGGCGATCCCGCCTCGGCATTTCACGCAGCGCCGATGCCCGCCTGATCTCTGCTTCGCGAGCACGGCTATCGTCACGCCGTCGTCACATGTCGCTGCCTTTTGTCAGCAGCAGTGAACGATGGCGATGGCGATGGCAGTGACGCGGTGGTGAGTCGCATCGTCCCCAACTCTGGTACCGGTACGCGTTCGTTGCAATGACCCTCGCACCGGTGCAACAATGCATTGCATACGCCGCTCTTCCGTCACGATGCCGGCGCCCGTAATCTCCCCCCATCGCTTCGCGCACTTGGCCGTAAAAACCGCCACTCACGGTGGCGGTTGTCACACTCGCGCCGGAAGATGATCGCCGGCTAATGTTCCAACGCTCCATCACGTCGAAGAGGAAAATCACCATGCCTTACGTCACAACGAAAGACAACGTCGAAATCTTCTACAAGGACTGGGGTCCGAAGGATGCGCAGCCGATCGTCTTCCATCACGGCTGGCCGTTGTCTTCCGACGACTGGGACGCGCAAATGCTCTTCTTCGTGCAGAAGGGCTTTCGCGTGATCGCGCATGACCGGCGCGGCCACGGTCGCTCGACGCAAGTCTCGGACGGGCACGACATGGATCACTACGCGGCGGACGCGTTCGCCGTGGTCGAGGCGCTCGATCTGCGCAACGCGGTGCATATCGGTCATTCGACCGGCGGCGGCGAAGTGGCGCGCTATGTCGCGAAGCACGGCGAACCGGCAGGGCGCGTGGCCAAGGCCGTGCTCGTGAGCGCCGTGCCGCCGCTCATGCTGAAGACCGAGGCGAATCCGGAAGGACTGTCGCTCGAAGTGTTCGACGGCTTTCGCAAGGCGCTCGCGGACAATCGCGCGCAGTTTTTCGTCGACGTTCCGGCGGGACCGTTCTACGGCTTCAATCGTTCGGGCGCGACCGTGCATCAGGGCGTGATCCAGAACTGGTGGCGTCAGGGCATGATGGGCAGCGCGAAGGCCCATTACGACGGCATCAAAGCCTTCTCGGAGACTGACCAGACGGAAGACCTGCGCGCCATCTCGGTACCGACGCTCGTGCTGCACGGCGAGGACGACCAGATCGTGCCGATTGCCGACGCAGCGCTCAAGTCCATCAAGCTGCTGCAGAACGGCACGCTGAAGACTTATCCCGGCTTCTCGCATGGCATGTTGACCGTCAACGCGGACGTCCTCAACGCTGATCTTCTGGCGTTCATCCAGTCGTAAGCGACAGATGCCGGACCCGCGTGAGCGGGTCCGGTCGCACAGGCTGCGATCGCCGGCTGTCGATCGCAAGCATCGCTAAGCATTCTTCGCGCTCTTTTAGTTGAACGCGAGCCTCCTCGAAATAAAATCAGGCCGAACGCGGGTTGACAGACTCGCGGCCGTCAGCCCGGCTCCGGCTCCGGCTCCCGCTCCATTCGATTCCCGATGCCATGTCACCCCCCTATTTAAGGGTGGGCGACGGACGGCAGTATCGGCGTATCGTTGTGTCAGCCCGCGCCCAGCGGCGGCACATCGCAAAGGGCAGCCGCCGTTGGAAGGCGGGCGTCGGCGTCCGGCCGGACCGGTCCGCATGACGGAGTCCTCGGCCGGGACGCGGCGACACCGGCGAAAAATAATGGAGACATTCATGAGCGGCACGAATTCCGGGACCGTGGTTCATCGCTTTTTGCACTGGGAGCGTGCGCAACCCGATGCGGTCTATCTGACCGAACCGACGCCGGACGGCCGCGTCGTGGACTACACGTGGAAGGAAGTCGGCGACGAGGCGCGGCGCATGGCCGGCTGGCTGCGCGCGTTACAGTTGCCGCCGGGCAGCGCCGTATCCATCGTCGGGAAGAACAGCGCGCACTGGGTCATCGCGGACCTCGCCATCTGGCTCGCCGGGCACGTGTCGGTGCCGCTTTATCCGACCATCAGCGCCGACACCGCGAAGTATGTGTTCGAGCATTGCAGCGTGCGCGTGGTGTTCATCGGCAAGCTCGACGGCAAGACCGACGCGTGGAACGAGATTGGCAACGTCGTGCCTTCGAACGCGCGGCTCGTCAGGCTGCCCATGTCGCCGTACACGCCTGAAGCGTCCATGTGGAGCGATATCGTCGCCGACACCGCGCCGCTCGACGACGTGCATCTGCCATCGCCCGACGAGCTCGCGACGATTATCTACACGTCCGGCAGCACGGGTCGTCCGAAGGGCGTGATGCACAGCTTCGGCACGATCTTCGCCTACGCGGCGCGCTCGGGCGAATTCTGCGATTTCACGCCGGCGGACCGCGTGCTGTCGTACCTGCCACTCGCGCACACGGCTGAGCGTTCGTTCGTCGAGGCGAATTCGCTGTGCCACGGCTTTCATGTTTTCTTCAACGACAGCCTCGCCACCTTCGCGCAGGACCTGCTGCGGGCGCGGCCCACGGTCTTCATCTCCATGCCGCGCCTGTGGACCAAGTTCTATCAGGGCATCTGCGCGAAGCTGCCGCAGGAGCAGCAGTCCTTGCTCGAAACGGACGCGCCCGCAGCCGGCGCGCTCAAGCGCCAAATCCTGACGATGCTCGGCCTCGACGCGACGCGGCTCGCGTTCACCGGCTCGGCACCGCTGCCGGAACACATCATGAACTGGTATCGCGCGCTCGGGCTCGAACTGCTGGATGTGTACGGAATGACCGAGAACTTCTCGTATTCGCACTACAGCCGGCCGGGCCTCGTGCGCATCGGCTATTCAGGACAGGCGATGCCGGGCGTCGAATGCAGAATCGCGGAGAACGGCGAGATTCTGCTCAAGTCACCCACGATGATGCTCGGCTACTATCGCCAGCCCGAGCTGACCGCGGACAGCACCACCGAAGACGGATTTTTCAAGACCGGCGATCGCGGCGAACTCGACGAAATCGGCCGCCTGAAGATCACGGGTCGCGTGAAAGAGATCTTCAAGACGAGCAAGGGCAAATATGTCGCCCCGGCGCCGATTGAAAACAGACTGAGCCATCCGAAGGTGGAGGCGGTCTGCGTGACGGGACCGGCGTTCGTGCAGCCGTTCGCGCTGATGATGCTGTCGGCGGCAGCCAAAAGCGACCTCGACGACGCCGTGACGCGCGAAGCGTTGCGCGCCGAATTGCACGCGCTGCTCGACGACGTGAACGCCACGCTCGAAACGCACGAGAGGCTCGGGTTCATCGTGGTGGTCAAGGATTCATGGCGCATCGACAGCGGCTTTCTGACACCGACGATGAAGATCCGGCGCGGGAGTATCGAAGAGCGTTACCTGACGGCGGCGCGCGCCTGGGCGGAACTCGGGAAGTCGGTCATCATCGAGGATGAAGTCTTGCAGGCGCAGCACTGAATCTGCCCCGACTCGCCGCGCGCCGGTCGAGGCGCGCGGCGTCGCGGCCTGGTAAGAGACGTACTCACCGACGCGGCCGGTGGCGGTATCAAGCGCGCGCAGCACCGTTGCGGCAGGCGCGCATGAATCGCATGTCGCCGGGTCCCGAGCGGGGCCATCAGCGGCTGGCCGCCTCTTCGCGCTTCCACGCGGCGTGATCCATCGCCAGACGAAACCCTAGATGCAACATGCCGTTCATCGGATCGGTGCCGCGCCGCGCACTCACACGGTAGCTCTGGCAATACGTCCGCTGCACAGGAACGAGCCGCCGCGCGTCACGCGTTCGGGCGCGTAGGCCGTGGGGCGTCGTATCGCGCCAGCTAACCCGGCCCCCTCGAAACGAGGGGCGGCGCGAATGGTCGTGAGGGAGCAGCGACAACGAAGCGCACCATCGAGCAACCGCCTGCGCTAGAAAAGGCCGCCGCGCTCTTAGAACTGTTCGTCGCGCAGCGCAAGCACACCGTCGTTGCCGCGGGCGCTGAGAATCGCGACTTCGAGACTCAGCGCGCGCGGCAAAATATGCGTCGCGTAGAAGTGCGCGGTCGCCGCTTTCGCGCCGTAAAACAGCGGATCGCGCGGTTCGAGCGCGTGCGCCGCCATCAGCGCGCGTGCCATTTGCCAGCCGCACAGCACGACTCCGGAAAGCTGCAGATAAGGCACGCTTCCCGCGAACGCCGCGTTCGGGTCGGACTTCGCATGCATCAACATGAAAGCGATTACGCGCGCGAGCGCGGCGCGGCCCGCATCGAGATGACAGTGCATCGCCGCGAACGCCGGGCGCGTCGTGAATGCGGGATGCGCGCGCAGTTGCGCGAGCGTTTCGTCGATGCGCGCGAGCATGTGCGTCGCTACTGCGCCGCCGTCGCGCAGCGTCTTGCGGCCGAGCAGGTCATTGGCCTGAATCGCCGTGGTGCCTTCGTAGATCGGCAGGATGCGCGCGTCGCGGTAGTACTGCGCCGCGCCGGTTTCCTCGATGAAACCCATGCCGCCGTGCACCTGAATGCCGATGCTCGTCACTTCCACCGACAGTTCCGTGCTCCAGCCCTTGACGATGGGCACGAGATACTCATGGATCGCGCGATGCTCCATGCGCACGGCGTCGTCGGGATGATGTTGCGCGAGGTCGTGATGCGACGCCGTCGCGTAGGCGAGGGCGCGCGCGCCTTCCGTGAGCGCGCGCATGGTGGCGAGCATACGCTTCACGTCGGGGTGGCGGATGATCGGCACCGCGCCGGCCGACGAACCGTCCACCGGGCGGCTCTGCGCGCGTTCCTTCGCGTACGCCGCAGCCTTCTGGTACGCGCGATCCGCCACGCCGATCCCCTGCAGGCCGACAGCAAAGCGCGCAGCGTTCATCATCACGAACATGTACTCGAGGCCGCGATTCTTCTCGCCGATCAGGAAGCCCGTCGCGCCGCCGCCATCGCCGAATTGCAGCACGGCGGTGGGGCTCGCCCGGATGCCCAGCTTGTGTTCGATGGACACGCATTGCACGTCGTTGCGCGCGCCGAGCGAGCCGTCCGCATTCGACAGAAACTTCGGCACAAGAAAAAGCGAGATGCCCTTGATGCCTTCAGGCGCTTCCGGCGTGCGCGCGAGTACGAGGTGGACGATATTCGACGCCATGTCGTGTTCGCCCCACGTAATGAAGATTTTCGTGCCGAAGACGCGGTACGCGCCGCCTTCGGCTGGCTCCGCGCGGGCGCGCAGCATCGCGAGATCGGAGCCCGCTTGCGGCTCGGTCAGGTTCATGGTGCCGGTCCACTCGCCGCTGATGAGCTTCGGCAGATAGTGCGCCTTTTGCTCAGCAGAGCCGGCGAGCAGCAATGCTTCGATGGCGCCGTCGGTGAGCGAGGGGCACGTGCCGAACGACAGATTCGCCGCCATGAGCATTTCGAGGCACGGCGCGGCGAGCAGCTTCGGCAGACCCTGGCCGCCGAATTCAGTCGGATGCATGAGACCTTGCCAGCCGCCTTCCACGAACTGCGCGAAGGCCTTGCCGAAGCCCGGCGACGCGCTCACCGCGCCGTCGCGCCAGACGGGAGGCTGACGGTCGCCTGCGGCGTTCAGCGGCGCAAGCACTTCGCCGCACAGCCTCGCGCCCTCTTCGAGAATGGCCTGCGCGGTTTCGCGCGTGGCGTCGGCGCACCCCGGCAAAGCGGCGATCGCGTCGAGTGCAGCCAATTCGGTCATCACAAACATCATGTCGCGAATGGGCGAGGTGTAGCTCATGGGTCTTCCTGAGTGGTCTGAGTGCATGACGGCGCGGGCATCACGATGCGCCGCTATCGAGACGGACGACGCTTTCGAAGCCGTGCGGGTTTCGACTGGCATGGTGACCCATGCGCGCCACGCTGCCGCCCCTCGAAACGAGGGGCGAGCGCATCGGCATGTCTCGCTGCGGCATGCGATGCATTCGCCACCTTCCGGCGCGAGCATTCGCACTCGACGCACGTTTCCGCGGAACTCAAGCGTCGCTATAGCTTGCCGCGCGATTAAGAGAAAAGGCAGCGATCATGCCGCCGCGCCCCCTATTCACGAGGGGGTGCAGGCACCGGGCGTTGGCTTATGCTTCGTGCGCAAGGATCGCAAGCAACGGCGACATCGGCTCGCAGCGCGTTTCGAACTACGAAGAATGCGCTTGGAACAGCGAGCCGGGTCGGCATTCGAGTCGCTACACGCGGCATTCAGGGGAAAACATGTCGAACCGATTGAAGCTGTACGTTCTGGTCTCAGCGTTGTGCGGCTCGGTGGCCGTGGCGCATGCGCAAGCCACGAGCGACGTTGCGGCCTCCGCAGACGCCGCCTCCGCGCCGCATCAGCAAGACAAGTCCGCTGACCGCGCGCTGCGCAAAGCGGTCATCCGCTCGCTCAGTCGGACGAAGGGGCTCAATACCGCGCGCATTACGGTGCGAGTCAAGAACGGCGTCGTGATGCTGCAGGGTTCCGTTCCGGATCAGTCGGAGGTGGACCTCGCCACCCGCGCGGCGTCGAACACGGCCGGTGTCACGTCGGTCAGGAACAGCCTCACGATTCAGGGGCCGATGGGCAGCGAGTAAGCGAGCGCAGCCGTCTCTACGTGAAGGGAAGCGGGCAAAAGAAAGCCCATCGCGGCGCGACGGGCTTCTTGCGTCCAGTTGCGAGCCGGCTCAGTCCGGAGTCGTCGCAAGCTCGATGCGCAGTTCGCTCACGGACATCACCACGCCCGTCGGCGAGTTGTCGCCGTTCACGCGCACGAGCGACACGACGACCTGCTTCAGCTCGGCGGGCGTGAGACCCTGCAGCGCATCGTTGGCGGGCAAGGTCAGTGTTCCGCCAGCGTGGTGCATGGCGGCTGACACTTCGAACGGCCCGATGGTTCCGACGAAGCGCGCCTGCGCGCTGGGGTCGGCGTCTCCGGAAGACGGCAAGTTCACGTACACGTTATAGAAATAGCCGCCTTGCTTTCCGAGCGATGTCACCGCCACCGTATCGAGCACGATCTTCGCGTACTTCGCCTGTCCAGGCGCTCCCTGCGCGTTCGGAGAGACGGTCGCGGCTGCCGGCGAGGCCGCCGTCGAGGTGACTGCGGTCTGCAAGGCCGTCGCATCCGACGCGGCCAGCGTGACCGCCGCGCTCACGGACTTCTCGCTGAGCTTGAGGTTGGCCACGCCGCCGAGCGAACGGCGACCGTTCGCAATCGCGCGCGGCGCGGTTACAGCGAAGTTGCCGATGGCCGGACGGCCGTGAATCGGCGAAAGCTGGGCTTGCACGCGGATGATTCTCCCCACTCGGGCGCTGGGCGGCATGGACGTCGGCAGCGCATTGCTCGCATAAGAATAGTTCAGTAGCGAAGGCTGATAGGTCTTGCTCTTGGCTATCGTGAGCCCTGACGCGTACGTGAACGAACCCGACCAGTACGAATCCGTGGGCGACGGATAGTTGGTCCGCGCGAGCCCCGCCCAGCCGTCGAACAGGCGGTCCACATTCGCGTGATGCAGGTAGAAGATGGGATCGGTCGGCGACTGCATGTCGGCCATCCATCCCCCGATAACGTCGTGCACCGGATTATGCGGCGCGGATTCGAACGACGCTTCATACGAGTTACTGGTGCCGCGCTGGAAATTGTTGATGGACGTCGAAAAGGGCGACATCGTGAGCGCGCTATACACGTTTGAATTGACGCGGCCGCTCACATAAAGCGGATTGCCCGTCGCGCTGTCGAGAAATTCGCTCGGAATCGTGGGATGCGCATAGTAGTCCCAATAAGGCAGACACAACGAGCTATCCCCGCTCACGGTGCGCAACTGCTGTTCGAAATAGTAGAGGTAGCCCCGATGCCAAGCAAAAAAGTAGGGCTTCATATGCGGGCAGTAATTCACATGGACATTCACCCAATACGTCCATGAAGTCGGCTTGGTGGCGTCGGTGACTGCCTTCATCAATTTGATGGCATTGAGAAACGACGCATATTGCGGCGTCGTTTTGAACGTTTGCCATTCGAGCCGGACGTGACCCGTCGTGGCCGTCATACCCGGAATTGGCAGTGACATCAACGCGGCGGCGGATGCAGAGCTTTTCAGGAATGTCCGGCGGTTATAGGGGGTTCTTGCCATCTTGATTCTCCTGCTGCGGAAACGAAAAATTGAGCGCGCTGACGCGTTCCGCCGTATGCATCGGCGAATGCACAGGCTGGCTTATGCGGCGGTAGGGGACCGGCTGACATACGATACCCGTCATCGTGCGCGTGGTAAGCCTCACTTGCCGCCGAAGTGTGGTGAGCCGCACACTATGCAGTCCTGCGTTGCCGCCCGCCAAGGAGACCTGAACAAATAGCCGTAATGAATGTAATGCGACCGGTCGTTCGCTGCGGCTCGCGCGAGACACTTTGCATGTCTACGGTTCGGTATTCTCTCTATCTTTTAAACGTCTGCGAAAACGTCGGGGCCGTGCTGGGTTGTGCTCGTTGTACTGAGCGGCGGGATGGCGCGACGAACTAATCGTTGTCAAGCTCGGTCTTCGCACCATTGCGTATGAAGCCGGCATCGTGTAGTTAGAACGCATCTCGCTGAAGTGTTGCCATCGACGCTCGCGCGCAACGCGTCGCGTTGCGCGCTGCGCACGATCACGAGCGGCACGGACTCTCTCGGTCTTGCATACGCGATCAACAAAGCCAAACCGACCTCGGCAGCGAGCGACCGTGTGCGGGTCACGGAGAGAGCAAGACAATCGGCGTCCGCGCTTATGCGTCGCCCATGCTCGTTTCCGTTGCGTTCTACGGCGACGAATGCAGACCGGCTTCGACTCTCTGGCGGTTTGCCATTCAGCGCGCCGGCACTTAAGTCGCCTGACGGCAAGCGCGGCGAGGCGCAAAGCCGGCTGCGCAATCGCCTGACGTTTGACGGTCCGCGGGTAAGCAGGACGCTCGGGCCCGCCGTCCGGGAACCGCTCGTGGAGTGGGACGAGCGTATTCGGTCGCGCGCAACCCGCCGCGCGACTGAGTTGCTCTCGCATATCGCCGATTGCCTCGGCACGTGGTCGAAGCAAGCGCGGCGCATCGCTCGCTGCGGACCGAGTTCGTGGCGCGCTGCTGACCGCCTATCCGCTGGACCGCGTCCGCGGCCAGACATCCATCAGCGGCCATGACTCAAGAAGACGGCCAGTGCCGGTAATGGCATCGGGCGAACCACAGCGAACCACAGCCGACCCACGGGACTAGCGCCGCCCTTCAAAATGCTCGCGGGGTGGCAGAAGAGTTGCTTCTCCGTTCGCCGCTCCCGTTCGCCCATGATCCTCTCATGCCCCGACCGTCGTTTTCCACGCAGCTTCTCACGCTCTGGATGCTTATCGCCGCGCTATGCGGTCTGCTGAGTGTCGCGGTATGGCTCATGTTGTCGTCGGCGCTCGGGGAACGTGTCGTGGCCGCGAAGCAGCAAGCGGAAGCCGCCTGCACGGCGGTTGCCTCACGCTATGACCTGTCGATGCAGCGCTCCGGCGAAACGAATGTCGACTTGATGCACGCGGTCCTCGACCTCGTGCTCATCCAGACCGATGGCATCGAAGGCGGCTTCTGGACCAGCCAGCCGCCGTCGAACGCGTCCAACGGCTTTATCGCGTATGCATTCCCGACCTATGGAGGCAGCGGCGTCAAGCGCGACATTCCCGAAGCCGAGACGCCGCTCATTCTGCGCACGCTCAAGAGCGCATCGAGCGCCGCAGCGTTGCACGCGGAAACCGTGTCGAGCGGAACGGACGCCGTGCTTGCCGTGGCCTGTCCTGTGCCGCGTCACGCGGACCTTTTCGCATGGACTCTCACGCGCGCGCGTCCGCCGCTTGGGCCCTATGGCGAGCGCGCCACCGCCATTCTTGCGAGCGTGCTTGCCGTCATCGTCGTGCTCGCGTTGTTTCTGGCGCTCACATTCAAGCGATGGAGACAGAACCTCACGCTGCTGGAACAGGCGCTCGCACCCGGCGGCGAATTCGAACGCGGCAAACGGCTCGCGCGCATCGGCGAGCGCGATCTGGATCAGATCGTCGATGCGCTCAACCGTTATGCCGACCGCGCCGAGCGGCTCAAGCGCGACGCCGACGCGCTGAACCGGCAGCTCGCAGAGGCGGAACGGTTCAGCATGCTGGGGAAGATGGCCGCGCAAATCGCGCATGAAATCCGCAATCCGGCGGGCGCCATGCGTCTGAAAGCGGAGAACGCGCTGGCCGGCGACGGCGCGCGCCGCGAAGCCGCGTTGAAGACGATCATTCAGCAAGTGGGACGCATCGAGTTACAGGTGACGAGCCTGCTTGCGCTGACGCAATCGGTGACGGTCCATGCACGCGAAGTCGACCTGCGCGCCTGGCTCGACGATATCGTTCATACGCATGAATCGCGAGCCGAAAGCAGGCATGTCGCGCTGGCTGTCGACGTGCCGCAGAGCACGACGCAGCCTGCTTTCGATCCGGCCCAACTGGCGCGCGCGCTCGACAATCTCCTTGTGAATGCGCTCAGGCATACGCCGTCAGGCGGGACCGTGACGGTTCGCGCATACGGTGTCGCAGCGCAAGAAGGCGAGAGGCTCAGGCTGGAAGTCATCGATAATGGACCCGGCGTGGACATAGCCGAGCGCGAGCGCATCTTCGAGCCGTTCGTCACCGGCCGCCCCGACGGATCGGGACTCGGTCTCGCCGTCGTGCGCGAGATTTCGTCGGCGCATGGCGGCCGCGCTTACCTTGCGGACGATTCGAACCTGACGCGCTTTGTGATCGACTTGCCATGGCGACCATCCTGATCATCGACGACGACGACGCGTTTCGCGAAGGCCTCGCGGAAACCGTGCAAGACCTCGGCCACTCGACGGCCGAAGCGCGTTCCGGCGAAGAAGCGCTGGAACAGTTGCGCGGGCGTGCGGCGCCTGCCTGCATTTTTCTCGACTTCCGCTTGCCGGGCGCGGACGGCGTCGCCGTGCTCGAGACGCTACGCGCGACGCCGGGTATGCAGACCGTGCCGGTGGTGATGCTCACCGCGCACGCGACAAGCGACAACACCATCAGCGCCATGCGCCTCGGCGCCTTCGAGCATCTCGCCAAGCCGGTCGGACGGGAAGAAATCGCCGCGCTGCTCGATCGCGTGCTGTCGGCGCAGATCGACACGCCTGCCACGCGCGCGTTCGCGGACGAAGTCACGTCCGACGAGCCGCAATTGCTCGGCGTGAGTGAGGCCATGCGCGAAGTGCAGAAGCGCCTCGGCCGCGCCGCCGGCACGAACTCGACCGTGCTGATCACCGGGGAAACGGGAACCGGAAAGGAAATCGCCGCGCGCGTGTTGCATCGCGCGTCGGCCCGTGCGAGCGGTCCGTTCATCGCCGTGAACTGCGCGGCCATTCCCGAAGATTTGCTCGAAAGCGAACTTTTCGGGCACGGGAAGGGCGCCTTCACGGGTGCGCAGCGCGACAGGCGCGGGCGAGTCGAAGAGGCGCATGGCGGCACGCTCTTTCTCGACGAAGTCGGCGACATGCCGCTGCCGATGCAGGCGAAGCTGCTGCGCGTCCTTCAGGAACGGCAAGTCACGCCGCTTGGCACGAACCGCGTCGTCACGGTCGATGTACGCGTGGTCGCGGCCACGCATCGCGATCTCGCTGCGATGGTCGAGGCAGGCACGTTCCGCCAGGACTTGCTGTTTCGTCTGAACGTGATCCCGCTGCATATGCCGCCGCTGCGCGAGCGCGTGGCCGACATCCTGCCGCTCGCTGAACACTTCCTCGCGGCGGCATCGTCCGATGTCGCGCGCAAACATCTCTCGGCCGATGCCCAGCGCCTGCTCGCCACGTTCGCATGGCCGGGCAACGTGCGCGAGCTTGCCAACGCGATTGAGCGGGCGAGCGCGCTCGCGCCCGCACAGGTGCTGACGCGCGATGACTTCGCGTTTCTGACCGCGACACGAAGTCACGCGGATGACGCGATTCCCCCGGCACTGCTCGACCTTCCGCTGCCGCAAGCGGTAGCGCAACTGGAGCATGCGCTGATCGTCCACGCGCTTTCCGCGTCCGGCGGCAACCGCGCCGAGGCGGCACGGCGGCTCGGCATCAGCCGGCAGTCGCTCTATACGCGCATGGCGGCGCTCGGCATGTCCGAGGCGTCCGCGGGCGCCTGAAAAAGCGTCAACGATCCGGACATGCGCTGTCGGCTTTCTTGACAGGTTAAGCCGCTCGTCGCGCGCGACGCATTGATTTATCGGCGTTTCTCGATTGGCATAGGCCTTGCAGTTCACTCCTCGCCACACGAAAGGAGTGAATCATGCAATCGACTCGACACCCCAGCCTGCGGAACGTCGTGTTCACGGCGTTGATCACGGCGAGCGCCGGCTGCGCGGCTCAAATCCCGGCGCCGTCCGCTGCGCAACCGGCAGCGCGTCCCGTGCCGTCAGACGTTTCGCCACCCCCACCCGCCCCGCGCGCTCCGGGCGCAGCGCCGGGCCCGTTCGCCGACGCTGCTTCGACGGCGACCACACAAGGCACGGTCGCGCGCTTCCTGACCAATCCTGACGGCGATGTCGACGGCTTCATGACCGACGACGGGACGCTCGTCCGCTTCCCGCCGCATATGAGCACGCAACTGACTTCGGCCGTCCGCCGGGGTGATTCCGTGCAAGTGACTGGCCGGCGCGACGAAGGCGGCAGCTTCGCGGCGCAACGCATCATCGACACGCGCAGTGGGCAGCAGGTCATCGACGAGCCGCCGATGCGCGGCATGCCGCCGTTGCCCCGCGCAGCACGCGGTGAAGGACTGTCGCGCCTGAGCGCGGAAGGACAGGTGACACATGTGACGAGCGCGCCTCGCGGTGAGCCCGATGGCGTGATCCTGTCCGACGGCACCGTCATCGCGCTCACGCCACGCGTGGCGCAACGGTTCCCGGCGCTGGTCCACGCTGGCGCGACGGTATCGGCGCAAGGTTACGGCACGCGCAATCAATACGGCACCGCGCTTCAGGCGACGGCATTCGGCACGCCGGGCAATCTCACGCCGCTGTACGACCGCGCATCGCCAATGCCTTAAGCGCGCCATCGCAAGCGTCTCAATCTCACACTCATTCAGGATAACGAACATGCATTGGATCGACCCCGCAAGCCTTCCCGAGACACGCGGCAAAGTCACGCACTTTCTATTGAATTCTCACGGTGAAATCGACGGTCTCGTCGTCGGCTCGCGTCAGGTTCACTTTCCTCCGCATCTGTCGAAGCAACTCGCCCGGCATGTCGCGCTCGGCGATGAAGTGCGCGTGCGCGGCGTCAAGCCGCGCCATGCAGACATGATCGCCGCCGTCTCGCTGACGACGCGCGGTGGCGTGCTGATTCTCGACGACGGTCCTCATGCCCACGGCGAACATCATCACAAGCCGCACGTCGAACGCAAGCCCATGGAGGCCGCCGGCGAAGTGGTGCTTTCGCTTTTCGGTCCGAAGGGCGAACTGCGCGGGGCGCTGCTCGACGATGGCACGTCGCTGCGCATGCCGCCTCACGCTGCGGCGGAGCTGGCGGCGTACCTGAGTCCGGGCGCGCACGTTCATGCCTGGGGACACGGCGTGAAGAACCGGCGTGGCTGCACCATCGAAGTCGATGAAATAGCCGAACTCATCGACGCGCCGGAAGCGGCCTGACGAGGCTGGCATTCATTCAGGGGAGCATGTGTCATGTTGAGCTGGGTGCACTTCGGGGACCTTCACGCCTCGGGCGACGACCAGTACGAAAGTCTCGATCATCTGAAGTCGATGATCCGCCTGGTCAATCGCCACTTGTCCGACCGGGTGAATTTCGCGTTTCTCCCGGGCGACAACGCGAACAACGGTACGCCCGAACAGTACCGCCGGATAGCCGATGAAGTGGCCCACCTCAAACTGCCGCTTCACACGATACCGGGCGATCACGACTACGAGCCGGGCCATCTCGACGCCTTCAACGCCTTCACGAACGCCGCGTTGCCGAGGTCGCGCGTCGTGCATGGCCACCGGTGCATCTTTCTGGATGTCGTGTCCGCCGGGCGGGGAGGGCCGGACTTCAGGCTTTCGAGTCGTGATTCGCAGTGGCTGATGCAAGAACTCGCGTCTTCGGCTCACGACCCCGAACCGCCCGTCGTCTTCATGCACGCCTATCCCGGCGATGTCGCCGATGGACAAGCGCTGGCCGAGGCGTTCGCGCACGCGAGTGTCGCAATGGTCGACACCGGACATACGCACTACAACGAGTTGCTCAACGACGGTTATGTCGTCTACGCAGCGACCCGTTCGACCGGGCAGATCGAGGAAGACGATGGTCGCCCGGGATTCTCGGTCGCGGCAGTGGACGGCGGGGCCGTGAGCTGGAAGTTTCACCCGCTCGATGCTCCGTGGCCATTCGTCATGATCACGCGTCCGTCCGACCGGCGGCTGCATCGCAGCCGCTCTGCACCGGGAAGCGCGGACGCAACCCGTGTGCGCGTGCTGGTTTCCGATGACGACGTCGAATCCGTCACCGGCCATCTCGACGGTATGCCGGTCGCGTTTTCTCCCAGCGCCGACGAGACCGGGATCTGGCAAGCGGTTCTTCCGGCTGCCGCAACGAGTCACGGGGCGCGTTTGACGGTGACTGCGCGCACGGCTGACGGGCGAAGCGGCGAGGATTCGATCTCGCTTCGACCGACAGCGCATACGGAGAAGCACCTCGAGCACCACGCTGCACTCGGCACGGATGCGCACGCGGTCGAACCTTGGCCCGATCACGGCATCCTCGGCACGCAGCTCGGTCCCAACAAGAACGGCCGTCAATGGTGAATCATGAATCCACAATACGCGCTCGAAGGACTGAATTTCTTCATGGCCGATGTGCAAGCGGGCATCGGGCCGTTTCTCGGCGTCTTTCTTCAGGCGCATGGCTGGCATCCCGAGGCCATCGGCACGGTCATGACGCTCGGCGGCATCGCGGGGATGCTCGCGACCTCGCCAGCGGGCGCGCTCGTCGATGCCACGCATCACAAGCGCGGCATCATCGTGATCGCCGGGGTGATGACCACGCTCGCGTCACTCGTGCTGTGGGTGTCGCACAGTTACTGGATCGTGGCGGCTTCGCAGGTATGCACGGCCGTGACGGGAGCGGCGCTCGGTCCGGCCGTGGCCGGCGTGACGTTGGGAATCGTGCGCGATAAAGGCTTCGACCGGCAGTTCGGCCGCAACCAGGTGGCCAATCATGCGGGCAACGTGGTCGCCGCCGCGCTTTCGGGCTGGCTCGGATGGCGCTACGGCTTCGGCGCCGTGTTCGTGCTCGCCGGCATATTCGGGATTCTGACGATCTTAGCGACGCTGCTCATCCGGCGCGACGCGATCGATCACGACAGTGCGCGCGGCCTCGGCGGCCCGGCATCGAATGAGCACGAGCACGCGAGCGGCTTCCGCGTTCTGTTGACATGCCGGCCGCTGCTGCTTCTCGCCGCGGCGCTTGCGATGTTCCATCTGGGCAATGCCGCGATGCTGCCGCTATACGGCCTTGCAGTGGTCGCCGCGCATCATGGCGACCCGAGCGCGTTCACCGCCCAAACCATCGTCGTCGCTCAACTCGTGATGGTGGCCGCCGCGTATTTCGCCAACCGCCTGATCCAGCGAATCGGCTACTGGGGCGTGATGCTCATCACGTTTCTTGCGCTGCCGCTGCGCGGTGTGGTCGCCGCGATGTTCATTACGGCGTGGGGCGTCTGGCCGGTTCAGGCGCTCGACGGCATCGGCGCCGGGCTGCAAAGCGTCGCGGTGCCCGCGCTGGTCGTGCGGCTGTTGCAGGGCACGGGAAGAGTGAACGTCGGGCAGGGCGTCGTCATGACGTTGCAGGCTTTCGGTGCGGCGCTGAGTCCGGCGCTCGGCGGCGTGCTCGCTCAACACTTCGGCTATGCGAGCGCCTTTCTGGTACTGGGCGCTATATCGACAGGATCGCTTGCTCTCTGGCTGCTCTTCGGCAAAACGCTCAAGAAAGCGTGCGGCCTGCGCCGCGACGTCACCCACGATTCCCGTCTCGCCATATGAATCCGACTTTTCTCTCCTGGGGCATTGCGTTCGCCGCGACTGCCGGCGTGATCCTGCGGCCTTTCCGTTGGCCCGAAGCGATCTGGGCGGTGGCGGGCGCCGTCATGCTCGTCGCGCTCGGGCTGCTTCCCGCGCAGCTTGCGTGGCAGGCGGTCGGCAAGGGCACGGACGTCTATCTGTTCCTCATCGGCATGATGCTGCTCTCGGAACTCGGACGCCGCGAAGGTCTCTTCGACTGGGTCGCGGTGCATGCCGTGAACCATGCTCAGGGATCTCCCCGCAAGCTGTTTATTCTGGTCTACCTCGTGGGTGTCGTCGTGACGACGTTCCTGTCGAACGACGCCGCCGCCGTCGTGCTCACGCCTGCGGTATTCGCGGCCGCCAGGAAAGCGCGCACAAAGCCGCTTCCGATGCTCTACGTGTGCGCGTTCATCGCCAATGCAGCGAGCTTCGTCTTGCCGATCTCGAACCCGGCCAATCTCGTGCTCTACGCGAACCACACGCCGGCGCTCGGTCTTTGGGTCGCGCGCTTCGCCTTGCCTTCGGTCATGTCGATCGTCGCGACGTTTTTCATGCTGCGCTGGACGCAGCGTGCGGAGTTGAACGGCGAGTGCGCGCGCGACCTGCCTGTCGAACGACTGAGCACGAACGGCAAGGTCACGTTGGCGAGCATGGGCGTGACGGCCGTCGCCCTGCTCGTCGTCTCGGCGTTCGACCTGCAACTCGGTTTGCCGACCGCGATTCTCGGCATCCTCACGGCACTGATCGTTCTGATCAAGGAACGCGAGTCACCGGTCAGGCTTGTCAGCGACATATCGTGGAGCGTGTTGCCGCTCGTCGCGGGTCTCTTCGTGCTGGTCGAAGTGCTCGATCACACGGGCGTCATACGCGAGATCTCGGCGTTGCTCAAGCAGGCAAGCCAGCAGAATCAGCCGCTGACTGCTGCGGCATCCGGTCTCTTGATCGCCTTCGGAAGCAACGCGATCAACAATCTGCCCGCCGGACTCATCGCCAGTGCGACGGCCTTGCAGGCGCATAGTCCGGCGCGCGTCGTCGATGCCCTGCTGATCGGTGTCGACCTCGGCCCGAATCTTTCGATCACCGGCTCCCTCGCGACGATTCTGTGGCTCTCGTCGATTCGCCGGGAAGGCGAGGAAGTGAGCTTCATGCAGTTCCTGAAGGTCGGCATCGTCGTCATGCTTCCTGCGCTCGTCCTGGCGCTCGGCAGCCGGCTCCTGATCGGACACTGATCAACCTGGACAGAGGAGAGCAAGATGAGCAGCACGTGGATCTATCCCTTCATCATCCTGGGCGGCGTTCTGCAGGCTGCGGGCGCACCGATCAATGGCGCACTCAAGAGCGCGCTCGTCAATCCGTGGCTTGCGTCGGGCGTGTCGTTCCTGCTCGTCACCTTCCTTGCCATCGCATTGTTCTGGATGCAGCCGACGCCGTTGCCGACACTCGATGATCTGCGCAGCATGAAGTGGTGGGCGCCGCTTGGAGGCATCGTCGGAGCCGTCGCCGTGTTCGCCGGTCTGACGCTCGTGCAGAAGGTAGGTGTCGGGACGCTCAATGGTTTGACGATCTGCGCGAACCTGGTCGCATCGGTTGCGATCGACCATTTCGGCTGGATCGGCGTGGCCGAGCATCCGCTCGGCTGGCTGCGGGCGCTCGGCACCGTGTTGATGGTGGCGGGGGTCGCGCTTGTCATGCGCTTTTGAGTTCGAGATTTAGCGCACTCGTTGGATTGGCGCGACGCGCCACCGATGCAGAAGCCGCGACACGCGGCTATGGCACCGCAACGGCTACAAATGCCGGCGTCGACCCTCAACCGTCCCGGCGGCTGAAATGACTGTCGAGCAAGTCCGTCACACGCCATACCGAACACGGGCGCCGCACGTGCCCATCGAAGCCGGCCTCTTTCAAAGTGGCGAGAGAGTCCAACGGACAGATGTTGCTCATCGCGAGAATCAGCAGTCGGTGGGCCTGATCGCCTTTGCGTAGGCTCCGAACGAATGCATAGTTCGACTGCGCATCCAGTCGGGTATCGAGCAAGACTGCATGGGGACGCCAACTCGCCATGTAGCGACGTAACTCAGAAATTCCGGTGGCGTGAACGACCTCGTACTTCTTGAGCGCCAGCAGGAACGTGAGCGATGCGCCGATGGCTTCGTCCCTGTGACCAACGAGGATTCGCCAACTCGCCGATGCTTCTTCAGCCTTTGCGTTCGACCGCCAGAACGCGCACTCCTGTTCATCGTCCAACGGTACCCGACGCGTCATAACCGCCCCTCGATGCTGCACTTGCCCCGCTGCAATTTGAATCGCGCACTTGTATTTGCGAGTGCGCACACCGTCTAACGCTTGTTGTGTTCAACAGTTGTACGCCGTGTGTTCCGTTAATACAAGCGACCTGACGGCCGCGCTGCGGGCGCCACGTCTCTTGGTTTGACCTCCTGGGAACCCTGTCGTGGACGCGGCGGGTGCCGGACTTGCGCAAAGCAGTCCATGCCGACCATGCGGCCTTCATGCGTCGACGACTCACCAAGTCGGCCTGTTGCGGACGTTCGTGCTGTTTTTCTGTCGGACTTCTGAACATGCGAGGCAGCCGGCAGCCTGATACGGTCGCATCCGACCTTCGACAAATCGTTTTTGCCGCCGACCGATACCTTCCGAGCCGCCCGTTCACTAGAACGCAACAGTGCAGGCCCGAGCAGCGTCTGACGCATTCAGCGTCAGACGTCGAGCGGCAACTGCTGCCCTACAATACGTGCTGTAGCGCACCGGACCTTGCAATAGGTGCGCAGTACACAGTTCGGCATTCGCCGTGGATCAAGCAGCCGCGCATGAAACGAGGAGAGGCGCAGTGGCAAAACCGAAGTCGACACTTCAGCGAGCGACGGGTCCAACGAACACGGTCAAGAGCGACTTGCGTTTTCCAGTAGTCGGTATCGGTGCGTCGGCAGGCGCCGTCGAAGCCTTGCAGGTTTTCTTCGAAAATGCGCCAACCGACATGGGGATGGCGTTCGTCATCGTCGTGCACCTCGCGGCGGAACGGACGAGCCATGTCGATGAAATCCTGCAGCGCACCACCGGCATGCCGGTGCGGCAGGTCACATCCACGCTGCCGCTGGAGAGCAACCATGTCTATGTGATCGCGCCGGGCAAGCGGCTCGAGATGTCGGACGGGTGTATCAGAGCCACTGAGCGCGACCTATCCGAGAGCCCGCCGTTCACCATCGACCACTTTTTCCGGACGCTCGCGGACGCTCACGAGCAGCATGCGATCGGTATCGTGATGTCCGGTGCGGGGTCGGATGGCGCAGCAGGTCTCATCTGCATCAAGGAAGCGGGCGGAATCACCCTCGCGCAGACTCCGAGCGACGCCGAGCACGCGGAAATGCCTCAGAACGCAATCGCAAGAGGCCAGGTCGACATCGTGTTGCCCGCGTCGGAAATGCCGCAGAAGCTGCTTGACCTGTGGGCGAACAAACAGCGCATCGACATGCAGACGCTGGAAGTCGCGGAGAGAGGGAAAGAGGATGCCAAGCCCCTCGCCAACGACCCCGACCGCGCGCTGTCCGACGTTCTGATGCATCTGCGGGTGCGCACGGGCCACGATTTCCGGCTCTACAAGCGCGCCACGGTGCTGCGGCGTATCGAGCGGCGCATGCAAGTGAACGGACAGCGCAATCTGATGGCATACCGCGACTATCTGCGCGCGACGCCCGACGAAGCGAACGCGCTGCTCGGCGACATGCTCATCGGCGTGACGCAGTTCTTCCGTGACCGCGACGCGTTCGACTATCTCGAACGGGAAGTGATCTCGACGTTCTTCGCGGACGAGCCAGGCGAGGGCCAGGTGCGTGTGTGGGTCGCGGGTTGCGCCACGGGCGAAGAAGCGTATTCCATCTCGCTGCAACTGGCGCAGGCACGCGATGCAGCGGGCTCGAACCGCTCCATCCAGGTCTTCGCCACCGACATCGACGAAGCCGCGATCTATCGCGCGCGAACGGGCTCCTATCCGCTCACCGTGGCAAACGACGTTCCGCCTGCGCTGTTGCAGCGCTACTTCATGCGCGAGGGTGGGCATTATGTCATCGCCAAGTCCGTGCGCGAGCGCATTCTCTTCGCGCCGCATAGCCTGCTGCGCGATCCGCCGTTCTCGCACCTCGACCTGATTTCGTGCCGCAACGTGCTCATTTACCTCGAGCGTGCGGTGCAGCGGCAGATTCTCGAGATGTTCCACTTCGCGTTGCGGCCGAACGGGTTTCTTTTCCTCGGCACGGCGGAATCAGCCGACGCCGCCGACGACCTCTTCGTCGTCGTGGACAAGAAATGGCGCATCTACCGCGCCCGCGCGGTTGCACATCGTGGGAAGTCGCCGGTTGGCTTTCCGCCGCTGTTCCAGCAGGAGACCGCCGAGCGTGCCGCGCCGGCCACGCCGCTGCGAGCGCCGGCAAGTCCTGCGCAGCGCAGCTTCTCGTTCACGGAGTTGCATCAGCGCGCGCTGGAAACCTATTCGCCGCCGAGCGTGATAGTCGACCGCGACTCGAACGTCGTGCATCTGTCGGACAACGCGGGCCGCTTCCTGCGCCATCCGGGCGGCGAACTGTCGAGCAACATCATGTCGCTGGTGCTGCCGGACTTGCGTCTCGATCTGCGCACGGCGATTTTCCGTGCGATGCAGACCGGCGCGAGCGTCGAGGCGCGCAGGGTCAAATGGGTTCACGAACCGCGCGATTCGTGGATCAACATGACCGTTCGGCCGTTTCACGACAAGGTCGCCAACGCCGAATTCATGCTGATCGTGTTCGACGAGGTCGCGGCGCGCATGACCGACGAAGAGCAGGCCGAATCCGCCGGACAGGACCCGGTGCTCGCGCAACTCGAACAGGAGTTGCAGCACAGCCGCGAACAACTGGCGACCATCATCGAACAGTATGAAACGTCGGTGGAGGAACTGAAGGCTTCGAACGAAGAGTTGCAGGCGATCAACGAAGAACTGCGCTCGACGAGCGAGGAACTCGAAAGCAGCAAGGAAGAACTGCAGTCGGTGAATGAAGAATTGACCACCGCGAACGCAGAGATGCAGGCCCGCATCGAGGACACCGCGAAGGCCAACGACGACTTGCACAACATCATCGAGTCGAGCGAGATCGCGACCGTGTTCGTCGACAAGGAGATTCGCGTCAAGCGCTTTACGCCGAACGCAACGGCTATCTTCAACCTCATCGATAGCGACATTGGGCGGTCGCTGTTTCACATCACGCATTCGCTGCGCTATCCGACACTCGCCGACGACGTGCGGCAGTCGTTTCAGTCCTTGCGGCTGACCGAACGCGAGATTCAGAGCGAAACGGGCCGCTGGTATCTCATGCGCCTGTTGCCGTACCGGACCGCGGACGATCATATCGACGGCGCGGTGATCACGCTCATCGACATCACCGACCGCCACCAGGCCGAAGAGGTGGCGCACGCAAACGAACAAAGGCTGCGTCTGGTCGCGCAATCCACCAAGGACTACGCGATCATCATCCAGGACCGCGCCGGCTTGATCGTGAGCTGGAACGCGGGTGCGGAGCGGATCTTCGGCTACACGGAAGACGAAGTGCTCGGCCGGGACATCGAAATGCTCTATGAGCCCAACGACCGGCACGCGTTAGTCCCCGCGCGCGAGCGGGAAACGGCGCTCAAGGAAGGCCGCGCCGACGACGAACGCTGGCATCGCACGCGCGACGGCCGGCGCATCTATTGCAGCGGTGTCGTCACGCCGATTTCGGACGCATCGTTCAGCGGCTTCGGGAAGATCGTCCGCGATCTGACCGAGCGCAAGCTGCGCGAGGACGCGAGCCGCGAGGCGCTGGAGCAGGAACAGACGGCGCGCGAACAGGCGTTGAGCGCTAATCAGCTCAAAGACGAATTCATTGCAGTGCTCTCGCACGAGCTCAAGCATCCGCTCAATCTGATCGGCGTGAAGTCGGAGATGCTGCCGCGCTTGCCGGAAGTCCGGCACATCGCCGCGGTGCGGGAGGCAGCGCTGTCGATCAAGCAGGCGGTGCGCAGTCAGGCGCAGATCATCGACGATCTGCTCGACTGGTCACGCATCCAGACGGGCAAGCTCGCGCTCGAAGTCGAGCGCGTCGACCTGTCGGCGATGCTGAACAGTATCGCGGATGCCTGCGAGGAGGACGCCGGTGCGCGCGGCATCTCGCTCGACGCCCGCTTGCCGGAAGGACCGGCCATTGCGCTCGCCGATCCCGTCCGCTGCGAGCAGATTATCTGGAACCTCGTGTCTAACGCGCTCAAGTTCACGCACGCAGGCGGGCATGTGAGTCTGAGTCTGTCGCAGGAAGGCGAGATGCTGCGCATCGACGTCGCCGACGATGGGCAGGGCATCGACGCATCGCTGGTCGGATTCGTGTTCGACATGTTCCGCCAGGGCCCGCGCGACCGTGTCCGCGGCGGTCTGGGCATCGGCCTCGCGCTCGTCAAACAACTGGTCGAGAAGCATGGCGGCAGAGTCGCGGCGGCGTCGGAAGGCCCGGGCAAAGGTACGACGATGTCGGTGTGGCTGCCGGCGGCAGACGCTCCCGCACCGGCCGACGTCGCCATCGAAGAGGTCGTCAGCATCGCGGGACTGCGGATTCTTCTCATCGAAGACGACATGGAAACCGGCGCTTCGTTAACCACGCTGCTCGAACTGGAAGGCGCCGTCGTGCAAGCGGCCACGGACGCGGCGAAAGCGCTGCAGATCCTCGCGGAAACGCCGATCGATGCGGTCGTGTCGGACATCGACCTCCCGGGAATGAACGGCTATGAAATGATGCGCAGGATCCGCGCGAATCCGCAATGGGCGGGGCTGCGCTGCATCGCGCTGAGTGGACACGACCGCTACCCGGATGTTCAAGGCGCGCACGAAGCCGGCTACGACGTGCATCTGGCAAAACCGCTGGATTTCCCGCAATTGCTGATTGCGCTCGGCGTTCTTACGCCCGATCAGCGAAGCCAGATTACCGGCTAAGTCTCGCCCTCGCCGGGTCTTCGCCAAGCAGTTCCGGCCTGTTGGAAAGACGCGATACCAAGGCGAACGGTCCTGATCGCCAACGAAGACTGCAGCTCTTGCACGACACACGGGCCGTGGCGGCTCGTCGCGAAGCACGAGGACAGGCGCAAGAAATGCTAGCCGGATCTGACGGAGGCGCTATGGAACATCGAGATATGGTTGTCATTGCGGCGTCTCGCGGCGGGCTTCCCGTCCTCAAGTTGCTCGTGACACAGTTGCCTCCCGATCTGGACGCGACCATCTGTATCGTTCTTCATATCGGCCGGCATCACAGCATCTTGCCCGAGCTGTTGACGCGCTGGGGCTCCAACAAGGCGTGCCACCCGAAGCATGGAGAGGCGGTGCAGCGTGGCAGAATTTACGTGGCGCCCCCCGATCGCCACATGGTCTTGCGCGACGGCAAGTTGTGCCTTCTCGATACCGCCACCGAGAACTTCGCACGGCCCGCCGCCGATCCGCTCTTCAGGTCGGCCGCCGTCGAGTATCGAAGCCGGGTGGTGGGCGTCGTGCTTAGCGGCGATCTGGACGACGGCGCCGCAGGACTCGCGTCGGTTCGTGCGCGCGGCGGATATGGCGTGGCTCAAGATCCGGATGACTGCGAGGCGCCATCGATGCCGCGCAGTGCGATCGCCGCCGGGGGCGTGGACGTCGTCGCCAAGCTGGACGAGCTTACGGCCGTCCTGCGTGCAGCCGTCAACGGGGCAAAGCGGCGCAAGGAGCATCCCATGACGAACCGGCCTGACCTCGATCGTGAGGCGCAAATCGCTGAAAGCGGGCTCGTTGCACCCCAGGTGCTCGATGAGATCGGTCAGCGTTCCGCGCTGACGTGTCCCAGTTGCAACGGCACGCTTTGGCGGCTGAACGATGACCGGCCTTTGCGCTACCGGTGCCATACCGGACATGCGTTTTCAGTGTTGTCGCTCGAGGACGCAACCGCACAGAAGGCCGACGACGCGATCTGGAGCGCGCTGCGCGCCGTGCATGAGCGAATCATCTTCGCGCGCGAGCGGCAGCAGTGGGCGCAACGCGCGGGCAACGAAGCGGACGTGGCGGTCGAACAGGCGCGCATCGACGAAAACGAAAAGCTCGCGGACCTGCTGCGGTCGGCTTCCGGCGCGCACGAGCATTGATGCGCAAGCCTCGCGACCGCATTGAGTACATACGACGAAGCTCGAACGAGCGGGGGCGCTACCCATTGCGGTAGTTCGCTTCCGCAACCAGCAGTGCCTTCCCCTTCGCTCATGCTGAATCCGCGACTCTCGCGCTGAGTCGCAAGGTGTTTTGCTTTCCGTAATCGACGTAATCAGAACGGTCGGTTGCGACTTGCTCGGCGTTCCTACCGTAGGTTCTTCTAATCATTTCATCGCGAAGCTCCTGCGGGAAAACAGGACGTTTCGACTTCGCTCGGCTTCCGCCACGGCTATAACGCCTCCTGATGCGGCACCCATATCAATCGAGTAGCCGTTTAGCACCGACATGCCTCTGCGGACTCGGTCGCTCATCTCAGTTCTCTGAATCGGTTCCACATCAGCGCTTTAGCGCTGCTATGCGTGCGGCGCACTGATCCGGGAATTTCTACGAACCGTACCGATGCGAGAGCACCAGAAAACCCCCGTGAAATTATGTAGTTACGCCAAACATTGCGGATTCCTGAACGAACGGACGGCCTAATACGACGCGCCGATCACGCCTTCGGAAATATCTACAACGAAGCGTCACACCGCCTTTGGAAACGTGGCGAAAAATACTGATTAGGCAGGATTCCTCTGATAAATGACGTTTAAAGTATGCGCGAAATTCAAACGATTTCGCAAAATTATTTCTCCCTACGGTATGACCAGAAACCAGCCTTTGCTTTCTTCCGACTGTTACGTTCAGAAACGTCTTTCGGTCGCTTTGGGACCCTATACTTCGGCCTCCCCTAAGCAAACGTGAAAATTTGTCCGTGTCGTCTAATCGTCTATTTAAAGTTCAAAACGAAACTTCCTCTTTCAACGCATCCGCGCCGCTCAACGCGCCCCTTACGCGTAGAAACTTCCTGTCGTACTTGGTGGCGGGCGCCGGTAGCGCAGCCTTGGCCGCATGCGGCGGCGGCAGCGAAGCGATGGGCGACGTGGCCGATACCGCGGCCGTCGCGAAGGCCGCATCATCGAGCGGAACGGTTATTCCGCCTGCGGCGTCCATCACCGATAGTTCGGGCGCCATCTGGACCCTCGTCGGTGGCCACGCGACTCGCAACGGCGTAACGATGCCCACCGGCTCGCCGCTCGCCTACACCACGCTCCTGTACTACAACGGCGCCGTCTACGGCAAAAACTCGGCGGGCAACTGGTTCAAGAGCGGAACTTCGCCGTGGCAGAACCTTGGCACCGCAGACCCTCGCGGCACCACCGGCTCGCAAGGCGCCAGCAACAGCAGCACGGCCGGCGTGCTGCAAGACAAGTCGTTCGGCGTGAAGGGCGACGGCACGACCAACGATCGCGCGGCGCTGCAGGCTGCGATCGACGGCTCGGTCGGCCAGATTCTGCTCATCACGGGCAAGAGCCGCATCGACACGACCGGTCTCACGCTGCGCTCGAACACGCATATCCGCTTCGCGCCGGGCGCGTCCATCAAGATGCTGTCGCACAACACCGGCACGTATCAGATGATGCGCGTGTGGGACGTGAGCAACGTGAACATCGAAGCACCGTACCTCGACGGCAGCAAGGAACTGAACTCCGCCGGTTCGGGCGAATGGGGCATGGGCATCTCGATCAACGGCGCCACCGGCGTCACGATCACGGACCCGACGACCATCAACTGCTGGGGCGACGGCATCTACATCGGCAATAGCCAGAGCGGCTCGAACAAGCCGAGCTCGAACGTGTCGATCAGCGGCCATCACGCGAACGGCTGCCGCCGTCAAGGCGCGACGATTACGTCCGGCAGCGGAATCACGTTCACGAACCCGCTGTGGGAAAACATCTCGGGAACGGCGCCGGCGTATGGTCTCGACATCGAGCCGAACGACAACAATGCCGTGCTGCAGGCCATCAAGATCGTCAGCCCGACGACTCGCGGTTGCTCCGGCGGCGGCATTCTGGTCTATCTCGGCGCGTTCCCCGGGTCGGTCTCGAAGAACGTCGACATCCAGATCACGAACCATACCGACACCTGCACGAGCGATTCGTTTGCCGTCGGCGGCTGCAGGCTGAACGGCTGCGTCGTTACGGGCGCGATCACCAGCACGAACCCGGTGTGGAAGAAGAATTGGTATCTGACCAACTGGGACAGCAACGCCCCGAAGGTCACGGTCGTGAATCCCAAGGTTGGCTAAGCTCGGGGTCCCGCTGCTTGCGTTTCCTGACGAACGAGAAGAGCGTTCGTCAGGTCGTGCGTTGTCGCGGCAGCATCTCCGGGCCTCATTGCCGAGCTCGCGTGTCGAATAGCGAACCGCTTACTATCGGGCGGTTCGCCACCGTCCGTAAGCTCGGTGGATGAGGCCGGTGATCGTGCATGACGGCCGTTCATCGACGTTCCAGTGCTGGAATCGCTGGTCGACGCGTTCCCGACGTTCGGCGCGCTAGCCGTATGCGTCCGTGCCCATGTGAAGCAGCGACGTATAGCAGGCTTACCGAGGCTTCCGGCACGCGCGCTGACTCGTACTGATGTCGTGCTAACCGTGAAGACCGCGAGTAGCTCCGTCATGCACGAACCCGAGTACGAAGCGAAACTGCGCCGCTGCGATAAGCGGCGGCTCTGCATTGCCTTGTCGCGCTTGTGCGATTTGCCAAGCTCTCGCGCGCCCAGTCCATTCAAGAAACTCCGAGGTGCGCCGTTAATGCGGGATTAGGCAGAACCGGACCGATCCGGCTACGCCACACTAAACGGACTCGCGCCTGATATCCGTGAGTTCGCAGTTGCCCGCCGTCTCTGCGGCAGGCCAAGCGACGGCGGTGCAATGGGCGCGTCAGGAGGCGCAATGTCGATCAATCGAGTGTATTCGCGCTTAGCGATGGGTTTCGGAGCGGCTTCGCTGAGTGGCGCGGCGTTCGCGGCGGGCGGTACGGCCGCGGCCGGTAACTCGGTCGGCCTCGTCGTGCCGTCGTATTTCAACGCGACTCAAAGCGTGGCGAATTGGGCCAGCCTCGCGGCATCCGCGCGCAAGGTACCCACGACTGCGATCCTGAATCCGAACAGCGGCCCCGGCACGAGCGCAGATGCGAATTACGCCGCTGCCGTCAGCAGATTGCATGCAGCGGGCGGTAAGGTGATCGGATATGTGTCGACGTCGTACGCAAAACGCCCGCTTTCGGCGGTCGTGGCCGACATCAATAGCTACGTCGCGTTCTATAAAGTCGATGGATTCTTCATCGATGAAATGACGTCGGACAGTCGGACCGCACACATTCAGTTCTACCAGTCCATCTACAACTACATCAAGGGACTTGGGCAGACCTATTCGGTCACAGGCAATCCGGGCACGAACATACCCGAGCTTTATGCGACGTTGCCGACGGCGGACGCGTTCGTCGTCTTCGAGGGCAACGCGAAAGACTATAGAAGCTACCGGCCGATGAGTTGGCAGGCGAACTATCCGAGAAGCCGGTTCACGCACATCATCTACAACGCGAGTGCGGCGCAGCTGCAGACTGTCGTGTCCTACGCGAAAACGCACGGTGCAGGCAGCGTGTACGTAACGTCGCGGACCGGATCGAATCCCTATAACGCGCTTCCCGCCTATTGGAACGACGAAGTAGCAGACGCGCTGGCGCCGTAGCCGACGCGCGCCAGTTCACGGCGTTGCGGCGTTGCGGCGTCGATCTCGCGGGCGTGATGCCACCGCATGAAGCCAGACGCATTTCCCGGACGTCGCCGATCATTTGAGCGCGAGATTCGCAGCCGAGGCTCGCGCCCTCAACACGTTGATGCTTGCGAAGAGCAGCACGGCAAAGACGATCAGCATCGTCGCCACCGCGAGAATGGAAGGGTCGATGGCGTCGCGAATCCCACTCCACATCTGACGCGGCACGGTCTTCTGATCCGGGCCGCCGATGAACAGGATCACGATGACCTCGTCGAACGATGTCGCGAACGCGAACACGCTTCCCGTCGCGACGGCAGGCGTGATGAGCGGCAGCGTGACGCGACGAAACGCGATCCACGGCGTCGCGCCGAGGCCGGATGCGGCGCGCAACAGGCTCTGATCGAAGGAGAGCAACGAAGCCGTCACCGTGATGACGACGAACGGCGTGCCGAGCGCGGCATGCGCGAGGACCACGCCGGGATACGAATTCACGAGCCCGAGCGGCGCGAAGATCAGATAGAAGCCGGCCGCGACGACGACGATAGGCACGATCATCGGCGAGACGATGATGGGCATGATGACCGAGCGCCACGGAAACTGCGAGCGCGACAGGCCGAGCGCCGCAAGCGTGCCGAGACACGTGGCGATCAACGTCGACGCCGCGCCGATCCCGATGCTGTTCAACAACGCGCGCTGCCAGTCACCGCTCGTCAGCGCCTTTTCATACCATCGGAACGAGAAGCCCTCCATCGGATACGAAAAGTAGGAACCCGAATTAAACGATAGCGGGATGATGGCGAGAATCGGCGCAATCAGAAAGAAGAGGACGAGCGCGGTATGCAGGCGCACCCAGCCTGCTGCAATGCGTTCCGTCAGCACGGTGTTGCGTCTGTCTTGCATGAGATGTTCTCCGGATGGGTCGACTCAACCGAAGCGCAGCCGGTCGATGCCGACAATGCGGTTGAACAGGAAATAGAACACCGCCGTGAAGATCACGAGATAGGCCGACAGCGCGCCCGCAAGGCCCCAGTTGAGTTGCGTGTTCGTCTGGATGGCGATGAGCTGGCTGATCATCTCATCGCCGGCGCCGCCGAGCAGCGCGGGCGTGATGTAGTAACCGAGCGCAAGGACGAAGACGAGAAAGCATCCGGCGCCGACGCCCGGCAGCGTCTGCGGCACATACACGCGGACGAACGCGGTGAAAGGATGCGCGCCGAGCGACTTGGCAGCGCGCATATAAACAGGCGACACGCTCTTCATCACCGAGTAGATCGCGAGGATCATGTAGGGCAGAAGCACATGCGTCATGCCGATCAGCACGCCCGTTCGGTTGAAGATGAGCGGCACAGGATGCGTTGCGAGTCCCAGTCCCGACAGCACGCTGTTGATCACGCCGCCCGGTTGCAGCAGCACATACCACGCGGTCGTGCGCACGAGCAGCGACGTCCAGAACGGCACGATGACGAACAGCATCAGCCGATTGCTGGTTTTCGCGGGCAGGTTCGCGAGCAGCCACGCGACCGGATAGCCGAGCACGAGACACAGTAGCGTGACGGTCGCGCTGATATACACGGTGCGTCCGAAGGCTTCGCGATAGACGGACGCGTTGGCCGGCAACGGCGCGATCGTTCCTTGCGGCGTGACCTGCGCATCGACGGCGGCCAGCAGATAGTCTGGCGTCGGGGACTGTGCGGCACGCTTGAGCAAGCGCCATGTTTCCGGTGAATTCCAGCGTTCGTCGATATCGATCAGCGCAGGCTTCCACGCTTTGGGCGTGTCGTCGTGAAGTCGGCGCGCCGTTCGCATCAGCAAGCTGCGAGACTCCGGCTGCGCGAAGTTCAGACGCCGCGCGATGGTACCGAGCTGACCGCTTGCCTGTGCTTCCTTCAGGCCGCTTGCGAGGAGGGCGAACGTATGTTCGTCCGGCACGCGCTGACCGTCCCATGCGTTCAATGCGCGCGCGAGCGCGGGCATGCCGTCCGGCACTTCGTGGTTCTGCACGCTGCGCGCGAGCAATAGCGCAATAGGCGCGACGAAGGTCGACAGCAGAAACACGATCAGCGGCAACGCGAGCAGAAGCGCCCGAAGAGAGGCGCGCCGTTGCGCCTTGTCATACGACGCGCGGCCTTCGGCGCCCGCACGAGCGCCGCCGGTCGTGGCGTGAATCAATGCGGGCATGTTCGTCCTCTCGTCTGCCTCGGCCGCTTATTGAGTCAGCCAAACTTGGAAGCGCTTGTTGATGGCGTCTGCGTTATCCGCCCAGAAGCCGGCGTTGATCTGCACGGCGCGCTTGAAGTTGGCGGGCGCCGTCGGCATGTCGGCGAGGCGCTGCTTGTCGACGAGCGCAACGGCTTCCTTGCGCGGCGGCGCATAGGCGATGTACTTCGACAGGTCCGCCGATGCTTTCGGCTGCGCCTGCGACACGATGAACTTCGCCGCCAGATCAGCGTTCTTCGCACCGGTCGGAATGCCCCACCATTCGAAGTCATAGACCTGCGCATCCCACACGGATTTGAACGGCTTGTGGTCCTTCTTCACGGCATCGTCGATGCGCCCGTTATAGGCCTGCACCATCACGACGGCGCCATCGGCGAGCAGCTGCGGCGCCTGCGCGCCCGACTCCCACCACACGATGTCCTTCTTGATCGTGTCGAGCTTCTTGAACGCGCGATCGACGCCTGCGGACGTGCCGAGCACCTTGTACACGTCCTTCGGATCGACGCCATCGGCGATCAGCGCCCACTCCAGCGTCACCTTCGGCGACTTGCGAAGGCCGCGTTTGCCGGGAAATTTCGCGGTGTCGAAGAAGTCGTTGACCGTGGAGGGCGCGTTCTTGAGCTTGCTCGTGTCATACGCATAGACCGTCGACCAGACCATGCTCGCGACCGCGCAATCGCTCAGCGAGCCAGATATGAAGTCGCTGGTATTGCCGAGCGATTTCTTGTCGAACTTCTTGAGCAATCCTTCGTCGCATGCGGTGATTGCGTCGTTCGTTTCGAGGTCGATCAAGTCCCATGTCGTGTTCTTCGCCTGTTCCATCGCGGAGAGCTTGGCGAGGCCGCCGTCATACGATTCGAGCGAGAACTGCGTGCCGGTGGCCTGCGTGAATGGGTCCATCCACGCCTTCTTGGCCGCGGCTTCGAAGGCGCCGCCGAACGTCACCACGTTCAGCGTCTGCGCCGCGTGCGACGTCACGGTGCCGAAGGCGAGTAGGGCGAGTGCGGCGCATTGTGCTTTGAGTTGGGTGCGCATGTCAGTTGGCTCCTGCGGGTGCGGTCGTGATGAGAGAAGGGGTTGGCGAAATCGGGCTATGGGTCGCGCTGGCGCGAGGCGGGGCGCTCATCGCGAGAATCTTGCAGTCGTCGTGACGCCATGCGACATCGATCATCTCCCCGGATGCCGGCAATGCATGACGCTGCGTATTGGGCAGCTTCACGACGATCGCGTCGCGCGAGCCGAGCGTCAGATGCACACGATGATGATCGCCGCAATACACCAGTTCATCCACGCGGGCGCGCACGACATTGTCGTGTTCGTCGACATGCAAGCCTTCCGCGCTCGGGATATGCGCGCGCTCGGGGCGCAGCGCGAGCATGGCTTCGTCGCCGACGCGCAGGCCGGTCTCGCATCGACCGCGAATGACGCTGCCGTCGGAGAGCGCGAACGTCGCCCATGTGTCGTCGCAACTCACGACGCGCCCTGTCAGGCCGTTGTTCTCGCCGACGAAGTTCGCGACAAACGCGTTCTGCGCGTTTTCATAGAGCTCGCTCGGCGTGGCCGCTTGCTGTATGCGCCCATCCGAGAAAACGGCGACGCGGTCCGACATGGTCAGCGCCTCAGCCTGATCGTGCGTCACATAGACGATGGTCAGAGCCAACTCGCGGTGCAGCCGCATGATTTCGTATTGCATGGTCTCGCGAAGGCGCTTGTCGAGCGCGCCGAGCGGTTCGTCCATCAGTACGACGCTCGGTTCGAACACGAGCGCGCGCGCCAGTGCGACGCGCTGCTGTTGCCCGCCCGAAAGCTGCGCGGGCCTTCTGTCAGCCAGATGCGGCAATTCGATCATCTCGAGCGCGCGGTTCACTCGCGCCTTCTGCTCCGAACGGCTCATGCGCCGCACCGAAAGCGGAAACGCCACGTTCTCCGCAATCGTGAGATGCGGAAACAGCGCGTAGTTCTGGAACACCATTCCGATGTCGCGCCGATGCGGCGGCTTGTCGTCGAGCCGCTTGCCGTCGAGCCGGATCTCGCCTTGCGTCGGCGATTCGAAGCCGGCCAGCATCATCAGCGTGGTGGTCTTGCCCGAGCCGGATGGCCCGAGCAACGACAGGAATTCTCCCTTGCGCACGTCGAGGTTCAAGCCTTCGACGACGTAATTTGCGCCGTCGTACGATTTGCTCACGCCCGCGAATGAGATGAAGGAAGGGTTCGACATCGTGATGGCGTCCTGTCGTTCTTACTGCGGTTTCAGCTTGCCCGCGAGATACCGCGCGAAGTCATAGTTGGGGCGTTCCAGATGGCTCAGGTGCCCGGGCTTCGCCAGCGGCGCATGCACGCCGCGAAACACGGCCTCGACGCCGCGCTTGTCTTCGGCGTTCACTTCGTCGAGCAGCTTCTTGAGCGTTGCCATGTGCGCATTCGCTTCGGCATCGGCGATGAACTCCGGCGCAAGGCCGCCGCCGAAACGGATATGCACGCGGCCGACGCCCTGCGGTTGAAGCACGAGATACCAGAAATAGCCGGGCGTCAACGTGATCAGATGCGTCGGGTAAATGGCGAGCAGCGCGGTCGTCTTGCGCCAGTGCCCGGACAAGCGCGTGTTGTCCGCGTGCGCATTCCCGATGGGCAGCGAGGCTTCCTTAGTGATCCAGTGATAGTTGAACGCCGCGCGACCCGGCGGACATTCCATCTCTTCGAGCCGCGAATGCGGGCCTACCGTCGCGCGATGCAGCATGGGCAGGTGATAGCTCTCCATGAAGTTTTCGGCGAGGATCTTCCAGTTGGTGTCCCACACATGCTCTTCATAGAACGTTTCGATGTAATCAGTCATGCCGTAGGCTTCGATCAGCGCGTCCAATTCACCGAGCTGCTTGCTGACGGGTGGCGCGTTCGGGTCCAGCGTCACGTAGATCCAGCCTTGCCATTCTTCACATCGCACGGCGGGCAACTTATAGCTTTCCTTGCAGAAGCCTTCTTGTCTATCCATCAGCGGCGCGCCCTTCAGTGCGCCGTCGAGCGAGTAATTCCACGCGTGATATGGACACACGATGCGTCGCACGTTGCCGCGTCCTTCGAGCAATAGAGACATGCGATGCAGGCATACGTTGGACATCGCCTTGAGCTGCATGTGCTCGTCTCGCAAGACGACGACCGGCTGTTCCGCGATGCGCGCAGTGAGGTAATCGCCGGGCGCTTTCAGTGCGCTCGCGCGCCCGACGCATTGCCATTCGCGCGAGAAAATGTGCTCTTCTTCGAGCGCGAGGAACTCCGCCGACGTATAGACGCCGGGCGGCATCGCACGTGCGTCACTGAACGGGCGATCGCATCCGTCGCGCAATGCGTTCATCAACTCGTGCAGATGGGCCATGACGATTTCCTCGTGCAGTGAGCCGGAGCGCCTTTTCACTTGGCAGGCACCCGGCATGCACTCAATCTAACAAGCCAATATGCCAGTCAAAATATTGTTTTCGGATACAGCGCAAAGCTTTTTCCTATGCACGGGCGTTATGCGTCGATACGCAGCCGCCGTATGTAGTTCTCGCAGAACGAAGTGAAACGGTGAACCACCTGCCGCGGCTTCATGGTGCGGGATTGCGCGATGCCGAGCATCGTCGCGTTCACGTTGTCTTTGAAACGCTTAATGACGAACTCTTCGCCGTCCACCGTGCGGTTCGATTTGAGCGGGAAGTTGAGCAGGCTATAGCCGAGGCCGTTTGCCACCATGCCTCGCACTACTTCCGGCTGCGACGAGCGGAACGCGGGCACTGGCCTGTTGCCGACCGCATCGAAGAGGGCGGCGAAATACTCCCGGCTATGCGGCAGATCGAGCATGACGTATGGCTCGGGCAGCAGATCGGCCAGTGAGATTTTGCGGGCGCGCGCCAGGCGATGCGTGCGCGGCAGAATGGCGTAAGGCGGCAACGACAAGAGCGGCGTGAAGGCGATATCCTCGGTGAGATCGAGGCTATAGGTCAGCGCGAGATCCAGCGAGCCGTCGTGCAGTCCGCGCAGCAGAACATCCTGGTTCCCTTCGACCGTGCGAAACGCAATGCCCGCATGATCGGCCGTGAAGCGGCTGATGAGGCCCGGCATGAGCGGCGGCGCGAGCGAAACAAGGCAGCCGAGCGCAATGGAACCGGTCATACCGCCATCCAGTTCCTTTGCGGCCATCTGCAATTCTTCGGCGATCTTCAGCAGATTGCGCGCTTGCCCCAAAAGATCGCGACCAGCCTGCGTCAGCGACAAGCCGCTCGCGTGATGCCGGATGAAGAGCTGAACACCGAAGGACACTTCGAGGTCCGCCAGCGCTGTCGATATCGAAGGCTGCGAAATATGCAGCTTTCTGGCCGCTGCAGTGAATGACAAGGCTTCTGCCGCGACCACGAAGTAGCGCAACTGGCGCAGCGAGTAGCGTAACGAATGACTTTCCATCGCGGCAATGCGTCCTCGCTAGAACCTAAATGCACCGCATTGTGCGGCGTACAAAAAAGCCTGCATAGGTAAATCCCATGCTATGCATTTTTTGAAAATATTTTATTGATCAGGTCACGGCGCGTAGATTCTGTCGGCATCGGAACGGCCATACGAGCCTCTCGGAAGGACACAGCCATGACAATGGACCCCACTTCGATCGACACGCTCGTGGTCGGCGCAGGCCAGGCCGGCGTCGCGATGAGCGAACATTTGACCCGGCACGGTGTGCCGCATCTCGTGCTGGAACGCGCGCGCATCGCGGAACGCTGGCGCACGGGTCGATGGGACTCGCTCGTGGCCAACGGGCCCGCGTGGCACGATCGCTTTCCCAATCTCGAGTTCGCGCAGACCGCCCCCGACGCCTTCGCGCCGAAAGAGGAAATCGCTGATTATTTCGTCGCTTATGCAAGAAAGTTCGATGCGCCCATACACACCGGCGTGGAAGTGAAAAAGGTCGCGCGCAACGTGGGACGTCCGGGCTTTACTGTGGAGACGTCGAATGGCGTGATCGATGCAAAGCGCGTCGTCGTTGCGACCGGGCCGTTCCAGAAGCCCGTGATGCCGCCAATCGCACCGCAAGATGCTTCGCTAACGCAGATTCATTCCGCCGACTACCGCAATCCGCAGCAATTGCCCGCAGGCGGCGTGCTGGTGGTGGGCGCGGGATCGTCGGGCGTGCAGATCGCCGATGAACTGCAGCGTGCGGGACGACCCGTGTATCTGTCCGTGGGCGCGCACGATCGGCCGCCGCGCGCGTATCGCGGACGCGACTTTTGCTGGTGGCTCGGCGTGCTCGGCGAGTGGGACGCCGAAGTCATGAAGCCGGGCCGCGAACACGTGACTATCGCAGTGAGCGGCGCACGCGGCGGGCAAACCGTCGACTTTCGCCGGCTTGCACATCAAGGCATCACGCTCGTGGGTCTGACGAGAGCATTCGAGAACGGCGTGGCCCGCTTCAACGACGATCTCGCGGAAAACATCGCGCGAGGCGACGAAAATTATCTGTCGCTGCTCGACGCTGCCGACGCGTATGCCGCCCGCAATGGCCTCGATCTTCCTGCCGAGCCGGAAGCGCGCATGATCCCGCCCGACCCCGACTGCCTCAAGAATCCGCTGCTCGAACTGAATCTGGCGCAAGCGGGCGTAACCTCGATTATCTGGGCGACGGGTTATGTCAACGACTTCAGCTGGCTGCAGGTCGATGCCTTCGACGATAGAGGAAAGCCCAAGCACCAGCGCGGTGTGTCGAAGGAACCGGGAATCTATTTTCTCGGCTTGCCGTGGCTCTCGCGACGCGGCTCCGCGTTCATATGGGGCGTGTGGCACGACGCGAAACACGTCGCGGATCACATCGTTACGCAGCGCAAGTATCAGGCGTACTACGACGCGCCGCATCGTCACGCGCAAGCGCCACGGAACGAAGAAAGTGTGCAAGCCAACTGAACGTATCAGGTGAACTCATGAGCCAACCGACGCATACGCGTATCCGCATGTTCAATACGAAGGATACGTACCCCAATCAGACGCTCGACAACGATCTCTGTCAGGCCGTCCGCGCAGGCAACACCGTCTATGTGCGCGGGCAAGTGGGCACGGATTTCGATGGCAATCTCGTAGGCCTCGGCGATGCGCGCGCGCAGGCCGAACAGGCGATGAAGAATGTAAAGCAGTTGCTCGAAGAAGCGGGCAGCGACCTTTCGCACATCGTCAAGACGACGACGTACCTCACCGACGTGCGTTATCGCGAGCCGGTCTACAGGGAAGTCGGCAAGTGGCTCAAGGGCGTGTTTCCCATCTCGACCGGGCTGACCGTCGTTGCGCTGGGCCAGCCGCAATGGCTCATGGAGATCGACGTGATCGCCGTTATTCCCGATGGCTGGACGCGCTAATCGTGAAGGATAGCTAATGACTTTTTCTATCGTCGGTCGGTGTGAGAGAACGGGACAGCTCGGCATTGCGATCAGTTCGTCGAGCATCGCGGTCGGCGCGCGTTGTCCGTGGCTGCGCGCGGGCGTCGGTGCTGTCGCGACGCAAAACGTCACGCTGCCCGCGCTCGGGCCGCAGATTCTCGAGCTTCTCGCGGACAAGCGGCTCGGGCCATCGGAGGCCCTGAAACAGGCGCTCGATGCGAATGAATGGCGCGAGTACCGGCAGGTCACGGTCATCGACGCGCAGGGGCGCACCGCCTTTTTCAGCGGTAAGGAAGCGCTCGGCACGCATCACGCAGTGGCAGGCGATCAATGCGTTGCGGCGGGCAACATGCTGGCGGGCACGCATGTCATCGACGCGATGCCACCCGCATTCGCGCAAGCCGACGGCCTGCTCGCGGGTCGCTTGCTGGCCGCCATGCAAGCGGCCATGGCGGCGGGCGGGGAGGCGGGCCCCGTGCATTCGGCCGCGCTGAAGATCGTGAGCGATCTGAGTTGGCCGATCGTCGATTTGCGTGTGGATTGGGCCGACGATGATCCAATCGGCAAGCTCCGCGACTTGTGGACCGCCTACGCGCCGCAGATGAAGGACTATGTGACGCGCGCATTGAATCCCACCGCCGCGCCGAGCTACGGAGTGCCGGGCGATGAATGAAATGCGAAGCCGTGCGCTGCTCGAAAAGCTGATCGGCTTCGCGACGGTCAGCCGCGATTCGAATCTCGCGCTAATCGAGTTCGTTCGCGATTATCTTGCTGGATATGGCGTCGAATGCGAACTCTTCCATAACGACGAGCGCACCAAGGCGAGTCTCTTTGCGACCATCGGCCCGCGCGATCGTGGCGGCATTGCGTTGTCGGGACATACGGATGTCGTGCCTGTGGATGGCCAGGCGTGGACCGTCAATCCGTTCGAACTCGTCGAAAAGGAAGGGCGTCTTTACGGACGCGGCACGGCGGACATGAAGGGCTTTCTTGCATCCGTCTTGGCAGCGGTGCCGACGTTCGTCGAACGTGACTTGAAGATGCCCGTGCATGTCGCGTTTTCTTACGACGAAGAAATCGGGTGTCTGGGCGTACGTCCGATGCTTGCACAACTCGCGCTTCGGGAGCACAAGCCCGTGCTGTGTCTTATCGGCGAGCCGACGGAGCTCAAGCCCGTGCTCGGACACAAGGGCAAGCTCGCCGTGCGCTGTTGCGTGAAAGGCGCGCCGTGTCATTCGGCTTACGCGCCGTATGGCGTCAACGCCATTCAATACGCGGCGCGCATGATCAATTACCTTGACGACATCGGCGAGGAACTCGCACAGCCGGAGCATCGCGACGAACGGTTCAATCCGCCTTACTCGACGGTGCAGACGGGGGTCATCAAAGGAGGCCGTGCGCTTAACATCGTGCCCGCCGAATGCGATTTCGACTTCGAAGTGCGGGCCTTGCCCGGCTTCGATGCGAATGAGGTCGTGCAGCGCCTGCAGGCCTACGCCGAGACCCAACTGCTGCCGAAGATGCGCGCAGTGGAGCCTGATACCGGTATCAGCATGCAGCCGTTGTCGGCTTATCCAGCTCTCGCCACGCCGCCCGACGGTGAGGCCGCGCGGCTGTTGGCGCTTCTCGCGGGATCGACAGCATTCGACACGGTCGCGTTCGGCACGGAAGGCGGCTTGTTTGAGCAGGCCGGCATACCGACCGTGGTCTGCGGGCCGGGAAGCATGGATCAGGGGCACAAGCCCGACGAGTACCTCACCGTCGAGCAATTACGCGCCTGCGACGCCATGCTGCTTCGGCTCGCTGACTATTTGTCGGGCTAAGGTGGGCCTGTGTGTCGAGTTGGCTTCGGCCGGGAACGGTGTTGGACGTTTGAAGTGCTGGCGCGGGCGGCACGAGCGTGGGTGCTGGACTTGCCGGGGCGCAGTGTTGGTGATGCGGCTAGGCGTCGGGCGATTTAGCGAATGCAAAAACGTTGCTTGCCTCGTCATTGCTTTCTTATGCGCTAAGTCTCGTGTTTTCCGGCGGCCCGCTCTTAACGGCGCTTCGGCAGGCGACGATCGTTGTCAACATGTGCCGTACTCAGCCAGTGCGCGTGTTCGACTTCGACGCGGGTCGGAGGAAAACATTCGCGCCGTAGGTATTGTTGACATAATGCTAATTAGCGCATTTCGAGTTGTAGGTCCCAAGTTCAAATGTCGTGTTTCTGCTAAGTAGAGATATCGCATCTTGCCGTAGGTTCGTGGCCAGACAAGCGTTTCTGGGGCACGGGCCACGAACAGGACTGGCGCATAACTATATCGATGCGCGACGTGGTGATCGATGTCAATCGCATCCTCCTCGACGCAGATTCGATCGGTCAGTTCCAACTGCATAGTGTCGAGCACCCGCTAAGATGCTCAGACCGATCTCATCCAACAAGTCGCATGTTGGAAAACAGGTATATTCCGACAGGAATCAGTGGAACAGCGAGAATCATCAGAGCTCCGTCCAGCGCGACTGTGACCGGCGTCATCAACAGCATGGCCTTCTTCGCACTCGAATGCTGCGTCTCGTGCACCCTGACGCTATAAGATTGGTTCAGTGACGTCGAACTCAGTCTCGACCGTTCAAACTTCCTTGCGTCATAACGTGCACCTTTCAGGCTAATCTGCCGGACCAGTTCCGTTCCGGAAAAGCCGAAGTCGACCAACTGCTCCTTCTGTTGCGGCGTAAGGGCCGATGATTTAGGCACCTTCAAGTCGATATAACCGTCAACGTTCTCATCGGGAATCACGCTAAAGCTACTGACATCTGCTCTTATCAGCGAATGCAACGGCGAGGCAAGAAGCTCCACAAAATGCTCCGGTGCATCGAAGATGTAGTGATATTCCGCCCCAAGAAAGACGAGCTTCTTCCGATCAGCCGAAATCAATACGCTGTCGATCGTCTCAGTGTATTGCCGTACGTTGTCGGAGTTCGCTTCATCGATAAGCTGCGATGTCAAGCAACCGCTTAATAGGAACGGCGCAAACGCCGTTAGTGTCAGAAAACCTCTTCTCTTCATACCTACCCTTCCCCTTTCCGTTGGCATCTGAACAGCCCGTTCCGCGTATCCAGACCCAACGCATTCCCACCGTATTCGCAAAACTCACGGACTTGCAATCCATCCACCGGATACCGCTCGCTCTCGACTCATCATGCAGCCATGGCACTGTGACTGAGTTCGGAAACTACGATGAGTTCGGCGGCTATGACCGCGTGCAAGAAAAAGACGACTCGTCTGGTATCCATAGCGTTTGGGCGACAGTCATTTCTTTTCATCCGGCTCTGACTCAGGCAAGACAGCCGGCATGACGCCGCGCACTTTACTTCCTGCCGCTATTCCTCGGTTCCGGTGAACCAAAATGTTTCAACTCGCTGCGTTCTGCGACGCTGAACAACAGCAGCGGAATTCACGGCGATGAAGCGTGACGTGACACGAGAAACGGCCTTCTTGTTGTGGCTCCGCAAACTCAGGGCGCGCGGACAGACGGGGACGCGTTGCGTTATGCCTGATGCTCAAGAGGCGATTGCCATACGCGACAGCACCGTTAGCGAACACGAATGTCCATGTATGTCAGTTCCGGCGCACTGTTCGATGATCACGTCAACTTTGGGAATCGGCGAGGCGTTTTCGCGCGCTCGTCCCCGTTTCGCGGCTAATGCGGCAGAGGCGCAAGCGGGCGCGTCGGCGGGCGAGCAACGCGGAAAGCTCGTCATTCGAACAGGCGGGCTCGAAGCTGCACGCGTATCGGTCGCGACACGGAAAGCAAGCAGGTGTTCGCTTGCGATGCTCGTATCAGTTCGTGTGATAACTCCACGGGTTGTCGCTGTTGCGGCATAGCTCGCCTCATGCAAGCGACGTTGTCCATCGACGATGCCAAGACGATCGCCGAAGCGTCGCAACGAGCCGCTCCCCTCAGAGATGCGCCGCACACCAAACGCGCCCGATAACGGTGCATCGTGACGCTTTCATGTGCGCCGCCTCACCCGAAGCGCGCAGCCGATGCCCGCCCAAAGCGCGGCAGCCTTGATTCTTCGCGCTTGGCACGCTTCCCGCTTTAAACGTTGCGCAAGGAGCCGGCGCACCATCCGGTTCACAAAAAATTTGAAATGGACGGCTAGGGTTCCGGTCTGCTCGCAGACGCTGGTCCGAGAGCTGTCGACCTCGAACGAGGTTACACGGCGGGACAAAAGCCCGGGAGAGAACGCGATGTTCGCGCTGCTCCCTGCCGTCGCTAACCGTCTCCTCCGAGGTCAACCTCATGCGCAAGCTCGTCCGCTGTCTTGGCATCGCCGCCGTTTCCCTCGTCACCTTCGCCTCGAGCGCCGCGTTCGCCGCGCCTCGCAACGACTTCAAGGTGTGCTGGACCATCTATGCGGGCTGGATGCCGTGGGGTCAGGCAAAGACCCAGGGCATCGTATCGAAATGGGCGAAGAAGTACGGCATCAACGTCGATGTCGTGCAACTGAACGACTACGTCGAGTCCATCAATCAATACACGGCCGGCAAGTTCGACGGCTGCGCCATGACCAACATGGATGCGCTCACCATTCCGGCCGCGGGCGGCGTCGATTCGACGGCGCTCATCGTGAGCGACTACTCCAACGGCAACGACGGCGTGCTCATGAAGGGCAAGGGCAAGCAGATCGCCGATCTAAAGGGCCAGCAGGTCAACCTCGTGCAGTTCTCCGTGTCGCACTATTTGCTCGCACGCGCGCTCGACAGCGCCCACATGAGCGAGCGCGATCTCAAGGTCGTCAATACATCCGATGCCGATATTTCCGGCGCATTCGCGACGCCTGCCGTTCACAACGCGGTGACGTGGAACCCGATGCTCGCCGATCTCAAGGCACAGCCGAACGTCACCGAAGTCTTCGATTCCAGCAAGATTCCCGGCGAAATCATGGACATGATGGTCGTGAACACGAAGACGCTGCAGGAGAATCCTGCGCTCGGCAAGGCGTTGACCGGCGCATGGTTCGAGATGGTCGCGTTGATGCACGGCAACTCCGCTGACACCACGAACGCGCTCACCGCGATGGCGAAGTCCTCCGGCACCGATCTCGCCAACTTCAAGGGCCAGTTGTCCACCACCGCCCTCTTCTACACGCCGAAAGCCGCGCTCGATTTCGTCACGAGCCCCGACATGCCGAAGATCATGACGCGCGTCGCGAAGTTCTCGTTCGATCACGGCCTGCTCGGTCAGGACGCAAAGAGCGCGGACGCCGTCGGCATGGCGTTCGACAAGGGCGTCGTGGTCGGCAACAAGGGCAACGTCAAGCTGCGCTTCGATCCGACCTATGTCGAGATGGCGGCCGCAGGCAAGCTCTGAGCCATTTTCCAGGCTTCATACGAGGCAGTTCCCATGCGACTCATCAATCGACATCCGAGCCGGACCGGCGGCCTGATGCTGCTGCTGTTGCCGTTCGTCGTGCTGTTCGCGGTCTATTTCACCGGATCGTCGATGCGGCTCGCGGTCAATCCCGACGACAAGCTGCTTCCGAGCGCGACGCAGATGAGCGATGCCGTGAAGTCGGTCGCCTTCACCGAGGACAAGCGCACGGGCGAGTACCTTTTGTGGGCCGACACGCTGTCGAGCTTGCGGCGCCTGTGCATCGGGCTCGTCGTGAGCGCGGCGATCGCACTCGTGATCGCCATCGCGACGGGTTCGTTTCCACTCGTGAGCGCGACGCTGAGTCCCTTCGTCACGGTCATCTCGATGGTGCCGCCGCTCGCCGTGCTGCCCATCTTGTTCATCGTGTTCGGGCTCGACGAGTTGTCGAAGGTCGTGCTTATCGTGGTCGGCATCACGCCGATGATCATTCGAGACCTGCACGCGCGCACGGGCGAGATTCCGGCCGAGTTATGGGTCAAGGCGCAGACCCTCGGCGCGAGCAGCTGGACGCTCATCCTGCGGCTCGTACTGCCGCAACTGCTGCCGCGCTTGCTGGTGGCGCTGCGTCTTTCGCTCGGCGCCGCGTGGCTCTTTCTGATCGCAGCCGAAGCAATCGCCTCCACCGATGGCCTCGGCTACCGCATCTTTCTCGTGCGCCGCTATCTGTCGATGGATCTGATCCTGCCTTACGTCGCGTGGATCACGCTGCTCGCATGGCTCACCGACGAGTTGCTTCGGCGCATCACGCAGTGGTGCTTTCCGTGGTACGGCGGGAGCGCGCGATGATCGAAGTCCGCAACGTATGGAAGGAATACGGCGATCAGGTCGTGCTGGAACGCCTGAATCTCACCATCAAGGAAGGCGAATTCTGCTCGATGGTCGGTGCGTCCGGCTGCGGCAAATCGACGTTTCTGCGGCTTCTTCTCGGGCAGGAACGCGTAACGCGCGGCGAGATTCTGCTGGACGGCGCGCCGCTACCAGAGGAACCGGACGCGCATCGCGGCGTGGTGTTTCAACGCTATTCCGTGTTCGATCACCTGGACGCGCTGCATAACGTGATGCTCGGTCTCGAACTCCCGCGCGCTAAGTTCACAGGCCGGCTTTTCGGCGCACAGCGGCGCGCCGCGCGTGACGAGGCGGCTGCCATGCTGGAGCGCGTGGGTCTGGGCGCAGCGCTCGACAAGTATCCGCAGCAGTTGTCGGGCGGCATGCAGCAACGGCTCGCCATCGCGCAGGCGCTGATGATGAAACCGCGTGTGCTCTTGCTCGACGAGCCCTTCGGCGCACTTGATCCGGGCATTCGCAAGGACATGCACGCGCTTCTGTCCGAGCTGTGGCGCGAGTCGAAGCTGACCATCTTCATGGTCACGCATGACCTGAAAGAAGGCTTCACGCTCGGCAGCCGCGTGCTCGTATTCGACAAGGTGCGCGTGGACCCGCAAGCGCCGGGCGCGTATGGCGCGCGCATCACCTACAACATTCCGCTCGACCGCACCCGCGAGTCTGCTTCGGCCGTGCATATCGCGCAGGCCGCGGTAAGCGGTGCTTCGGACACCGAACTTGTTTCAATAGAGGGGATTCGTCCATGACATTGCTGCTCGAAGAAACCGTCCCCGGCGGCGGACATACGTCGCTCATCGTGAAACGCGGACAGTCGCTGCGCGTGACGGACCTGCGCGGCGGCGCGAACGTCAGCGTAATGATGGTGAACGCCACGGAGAAAAGCGAACGGCTCAATCTGCCCGATTCGCTCAAGTGCCAGCACACCGCGAAGCTCACGGCGGGCCACTGCCTGTATTCCGACATGGGCCGCGTGCTCGCCGCCATTGTCGCGGATACGTGCGGCTGGCACGACAGCATCGGCGGGGTATCGAATGCACAGGAAGTGGCCGAACGCTACGGCGTGGGCCGCTATCAGGAGCTGCGTAACGCGTTCTATCGCAACGGCACGGACAACTTGCTCGTCGAGATGGGCAAGTGGGGCCTCGGCATTTCCGATCTGATGATGACGCTCAATCTCTTCAGCCGCGTGGATGTCACTGACGACGGCGCGCTGCGCTTCGTTCCCGGCAATTCGAAGCCCGGCGACTACGTGGAGTTTTACGCGCCGATGAACACGCTCGTCGTACTGACGGCGATTCAACATCCGCTCGACCCGAACCCCGAGTATTCGCCGAGACCCGTCAAGCTCGAACTGAGCACGGCGCAACCGGACGTCGCGGAAATCTGCCGCACCGCATGTGAAGAGAACGTACGCGGTTTCATCAACACTGAACGCTTCTTTCTGTGAGCACGGATCCACTATGACCAGCACGCTTACCGTCAGCGACAAACAGCCCGAAAGCGCGGTGTATCGCGAAACGCTCGCCGCAGGCGAACCCTGGCTGCACGAGGTGAAGGCCGGGCAGACGCTGCGCATCGTCGATCTGGAAGGCAATCAGGCCGTCGATACGCTCTTCTACAGTCTCGCCGATCCGCGCGAACGGTTCGATCCGCAACGCACGCTGCGCCGGCAACAGAGCCTCTATCTCACGTCCGGCTCGGTTCTCTACTCGAATCTCGGCAATCCGATGCTGACCATCGTCGCGGATACGTGCGGGCGTCACGACACGCTCGGCGGCGCCTGCGCGCAGGAAAGCAATACGGTGCGCTACGCGCTCGAAAAGCGCTACATGCATAGCTGCCGCGACAATTTCCTGCGGGCATGCGCGCACGACGGGCGGCTCTCGAAGCGCGACATCGGCGCGAACGTCAACTTCTTCATGAACGTGCCCGTGACGGAAGAAGGCGGCCTCACGTTCGAAGACGGCATCTCCGCGCCGGGCAAGTACGTGGAACTGCGCGCGGAAATGGACGTGATCGTGCTGATTTCCAACTGCCCGCAGCTGAACAACCCGTGCAACGCCTATAACCCGACGCCCGCGGAGCTGCTGATATGGAACTGAAGCGCATCCGTAGCTTTATCTATCACATCATGCTCGTTCGCTCGGGGCGATGCTTCCCGCTCACGCGCGAAGAACTAACGCACGCGCATCGCTGAACGCGTGTCGGCCGTGGACGACCACGGCTCGCCATTCTCACGGCGGGACGGCCCGCCTCCGAATCAAGACTGCTTCCATGTTCGAGAAGATCCTCATTGCCAATCGTGGCGCGATTGCGTGCCGCATTCTTCGAACGTTGCGCGAACTGAATGTCACCGGCGTCGCCGTCTACGCCGAAGCCGACCGCGCAAGCCGTCACGTCAGCGAAGCGCCGATAGCACACGCGCTCGGCGATGGCCCCGCCGCCACGACGTATCTCGACACGGCGAAGATTCTCGCCATTGCGCGTCGCGAGGGCGTGCAGGCGATTCATCCGGGCTACGGCTTTCTGTCGGAAAACGCGGCGTTCGGCGAAGCCTGCGAAGCGGCGGGCATCGCGTTCATCGGACCCACGCCCGCGCAATTGCGCGCGTTCGGTCTCAAGCATACGGCGCGCGAGATCGCCGCGAGTCAGGGCGTGCCGATGCTCGAAGGCACGGGCTTGCTGGAAAACGTCGCAGCGGCGCTGGAAGCGGCGCAGGCCATCGGTTATCCGGTCATGCTGAAGAGCACGGCGGGCGGCGGCGGCATCGGTATGCGCGTGTGCTGGAACGCCGACGAACTCGCCACCCATTTCGATGCGGTCAAGCGTCTCGGCGAAAACAACTTCAGCGATGCGGGCGTGTTTCTCGAGAAGTACATCGAGCGGGCGCGGCATCTGGAAGTGCAGGTGTTCGGTGACGGCCACGGCGACGCCATCGCGCTCGGCGTGCGCGACTGCTCGGTGCAGCGGCGCAACCAGAAAGTGCTCGAAGAAACGCCCGCGCCGTGTCTGCCCGAAGGCATATCCGACGCACTGTGCGATGCCGCCGTGAAGCTCGCGAAAGCCGTCGATTACCGCTCCGCGGGCACGGTCGAATTCGTCTACGACAGCGCCGCGCGTCAGTTCTATTTCCTTGAAGTCAACACGCGCCTTCAAGTGGAACATGGCGTCACTGAGCAGGTTTGGGGCGTCGACCTCGTGCGCTGGATGATCGAACTCGCGGCCGGAACGCTCGCGCCTTTGAGGCAACTCGCCGCGAGCCTGACGCCGAGCGGCCACGCGATACAGGCCCGGCTCTACGCCGAAGACCCGGGGCGCGATTTCAAGCCGAGTCCGGGGCTTCTCACCGACGTGGCGTTCCCGTCCGCCGACGGCCGCGCGCTGCGCATCGATACATGGATCGAAGCCGGGTGCGAAGTGCCGCCCTACTTCGATCCGATGCTCGCGAAGATCATCGCGTGGTCGCCGACGCGCGACGAAGCGCGCCACGCGCTCGACGATGCACTCAGCAAGACGCGCCTCTACGGCGTCGAGACGAACCGCGACTATCTGCGCCAGATCGTGCAGGACACGCCATTCGCGTCGGGCGAACCGTGGACGCGATGCCTGGAGGCGCTCGCCTATCGCGCAACCTCCGTGGAAGTCCTGAGCGGCGGCACGCAGACGACCGTGCAGGATCATCCGGGGCGGCTCGGCTATTGGGCAGTCGGCATCCCGCCGTCCGGACCGATGGACGACCTCGCGATGCGGCTCGGCAACCGGCTGCTTGGCAATGCCGCGGACGCCGCCGCGCTCGAAATCACGATGAGCGGCCCGACGCTGCGCTTCAACACGGACGCGGTCGTCGCCATCACGGGCGCGCAGATTCCCGTGCATCTGAACGACGTCGAACAGCCGCTCAACACGAGCATCCACGTTCCGGCGGGCGCTGCGCTTGCGCTCGGCACGATACGCGGCGCGGGTGCGCGTGCCTATCTGTGCGTGCGCGGCGGCTTCGATGTCGCGTCGTATCTCGGCAGCCGCAGCACCTTCACGCTCGGGCAGTTCGGCGGACACGGTGGACGCGCGCTGCGCGCGGGCGACGTGCTGCATTTGTATCCGCTCACGGACACGCAGGCGGGCGCGACGCTCGGCAACGTTCCGATGCTGGAAAGCGTGCGCACGATCCGCGTGATCTACGGACCACACGGCGCGCCCGAATACTTCACGGCGTCGTATATCGAGCGATTTTTCGATACCGAGTGGGAGATTCACTTCAACTCCAGCCGCACCGGCGTGCGTCTCATCGGCCCGAAGCCGCAATGGGCGCGCGAGGACGGCGGCGAAGCGGGACTGCATCCGTCGAACATTCACGACAATCCTTACGCAGTCGGCGCGATCGACTTCACCGGCGACATGCCCGTGATTCTCGGCCCCGACGGCCCGAGCCTCGGCGGTTTCGTGTGTCCGGTCACGATCATCGAGGCGGACTTGTGGCAAATCGGCCAGTTGAAGGCGGGCGACAAGGTGCGCTTCGTGCCGGTCGGTATCGACGAAGCGCGCGACGCCGCGCACGAGCGTCGCCGGGAGATCGAAACGCTATGCATCGGACCGAGCGCGATTACTGAGCGCGACGCAGCGCTGACCTCGCCCATCGTGCTCGACGTGGGCCGCGACCGCGAACGGCTCGTTGCGCGCGTCTCCGGCGACACGCATCTGCTGCTCGAAATCGGGCCGGCCGAACTCGACCTCGTCGCGCGGTTTCGCGGACATGCGCTGATGCAGGCGCTCGAAGCGAAGGCGCTTGCCGGCGTGATCGACCTCACGCCGGGCATTCGTTCGCTGCAAGTCCACTATCGGCCCGACGATCTGCCGCTCGATCGGCTGCTGGATATCGTCGGGCAGGCGTGGGAGCAGGTTCTGTTGCAACGGGATCTGCGCGTGCCGTCGCGCGTGGTTCATCTGCCGCTATCGTGGGACGACCCGGCGTGCCAGCTCGCCATCGAAAAGTACATGACCACCGTGCGCAAGGATGCGCCCTGGTGCCCGAGCAACCTGGAGTTCATCCGCCGTATCAACGATCTGGACTCAATCGATGCGGTGAAGCGCATCGTCTTCGACGCCAGTTATCTCGTGATGGGACTGGGCGACGTGTATCTCGGCGCGCCCGTCGCGACGCCGCTCGACCCGCGTCACCGGCTCGTGACGACGAAGTACAACCCGGCGCGCACGTGGACGGCGGAAAACTCGGTGGGCATCGGCGGCGCGTATCTGTGCGTGTACGGCATGGAGGGCCCGGGCGGCTATCAGTTCGTCGGCCGCACGTTGCAGATGTGGAACCGCTATCGCGACGTCGCGGATTTCGCGGGGCAGCACTTCCTGCTGCGCTTTTTCGACCAGATTCGCTTCTACGAAGTCCCGGCCGACGAGCTGCTTCGCATCCGCGCGGATTTTCCGCTCGGCCGTTATCCACTGCGCATCGAGGAAGCGGAGCTGTCGCTCTCGGATTATCAGGCGTTTCTCGCCGAAGAATCGACCAGCATCGACGCCTTCCGTTCGCGGCAACAAGCGGCATTCCAGGCGGAGCGGGAACGCTGGCGGGAAGCGGGCGCATCCGATGACGCGCTCGACGCGCCGGTCGTCGAAGAAGCGGCATTCGCCGCGCTCGAGGACGGCGAAGTCGCGGTGGACAGCGAGATTGCCGGCAGCCTATGGCAAGTGAAAGTCTCGTCCGGCAGCACAGTGTCGGCGGGCGACGTTCTGTTCGTCATCGAGTCGATGAAGATGGAGATCTCGGTTTGCGCGCCGTGCGCCGGTACGGTCGGCGCGGTCCACGTCGCGCCGGGATCGCCGGTGCGCGCGGGACAACGCGTCGCGGTCATCCAACGCCATTGAATCCGGAATACAAAATCATGTCGTCATTCGATCTTCGCTTGTCCACGCTTCGCTCCGCCTATCGCGCGAAGGCACTCACGCCGCGCGTGCTGATCGCGCAATTGCGCGACAAAGCTGTGAAGTTGAATGCAGAATTCAATCTCTTCATCCATCTCCTGAGCGAAGCGGAACTCGCTCCGTACCTCGACGCGCTCGACGCGCTGGACGTCGAAAGCCTGCCGCTCTACGGCATCCCGTTCGCGATCAAGGACAACATCGACCTCGCGGGAATACCGACGACAGCCGCGTGCCCCGCGTTCGCGTACACGCCGTCGGACTCGGCGAGCGTCGTCGCGCGCTTGATCGCGCTCGGCGCTATCCCGCTCGGTAAAACTAATCTCGATCAATTCGCAACGGGTCTGAACGGCACGCGTTCGCCCTACGGCAAGTGCCGCAACAGCGTGCATTCTGAATACCCGTCGGGCGGATCGAGCGCGGGCTCGTCCCTCGCGGTCGCGCTCGGCGTGGCGAGTTTTGCGCTCGGCACGGACACCGCCGGTTCGGGCCGCGTGCCGGCCGCGCTGAACAACCTCGTCGGTCTGAAGCCGACGAAGGGCCTGCTTTCGATGGCCGGCGTCGTGCCCGCCTGCCGCACGCTGGATTGCGTCACCTACTTCACGGCGACGGCGGAAGAAGCGAGCGAATTGCTCGCGCTGACCGCGCATTCCGATCCTCGCGATGCCTACAGCCGCCCTAACCCGCAATGGAATACGGCGCGCGCGTTCGGCACGCCCGCCGCGTTTCGCTTCGGCGTGCCGGCGCAACTGGAATTTGCCGGATGCGCAGAGAGTCCCGCGTTGTTCGCCGACGCTCGTGCGATGCTGGAAGCCGCCGGCGGCGAGGCGGTCGAGATCGACTTCGCGCCGTTCGTCGAGGCCGCGCAGTTGCTTTATCAAGGGCCGTGGGTTGCCGAGCGCTATAGCGTGGTGCGCGACCTGATGCTGGCGCAGCCCGACGCGGTGCTTCCCGTGATTCGCGATGTTTTGGCGAAGGCGCCCACGGCAACCGCCGTCGACTTGTTTCGCGCGCAATATCGCTTGCAGGCGTTGAAGGCCGTCTGCGACGCGGCGCTCGAATCGCTCGACTTCGTTCTCACGCCCACCTACCCGCGACCGGTCACGCTCGCCGAATTGGAGGAGGACCCCATCGGGCCGAATTCGCTGCTCGGTCATTACACGAACTTCATGAACCTGCTCGACTATGCAGCCGTCGCCACGCCGACGGCTTTCATGCAGAACGGTCTGCCATGGGGCGTGACCGTGTTCGGCCGCGCTTTCACGGATCAATATCTACTAGGCGTCGCCGACTTGCTGCAGCGGAGGAGCGGCATCGCGTGCGTCGGCGGCAACGAAATATCCGCGGCCAAGCGAGGAATCGCCGCGAACGATCGCGTTCGCATCGCGGTGTGCGGCGCCCACATGCAAGGCTTGCCGCTCAATCGGGACTTGCTTTCGCGAGGCGCGCATCTCGTGCAGGCGACGCGCACGGCACCGTCGTATCGGCTTGGCGCACTGCCTGCATCGCCTGATGGAACACGCCGGCCCGGCATGTGGCGCGTCGCGCAAAACGGCGGCGCGATAGCGGTCGAAGTGTGGGAAATGCCCGCTGCTGAACTCGGCTCATTCCTCGCGACCGTGCCGTCGCCGCTCGCTCTGGGCAAGGTCGAACTGGACGACGGCTCGTGGGTAATCGGCTTCCTCTGCGAACCGTATGGCGTCCAGTCGGCAGAAGACATCTCCGCATTCGGCGGATGGCGTGCGTGGCTTGCGCGCACGACAGCCGATCATCTCGTGCGCGACTCGCAGTAACAAATCATCGTTGGTGAACGCGAAAGCCACTTGCCACGTGCAGGTCGCTCGCGTTCACGTTTCGTCTGACGAACCGGTTCGATGAAGCGCGTTCGTTCCGCTCGCGCGGTCAATGCTCATGCCCACGATGTCACGGGTAAACGATAGTGACATCAGTCGGTGTGTCGTCCATATTTACTTCGTTTTACTGACGTACACAACTACACGAATCGATATGGAGGGACACATGAAAGACGCATACTTTCAGCATGCATCGCGTCGCACTTTGGCCGCTTGCGGTGCGACCCTGTTGATGCTCGTCGCGCCGCTCGCCTCGGCAGACCGTCCGGATGCCGAAGCAAGAGACGGCTGGGTGGCCACGTGGACCGCCAGCGCCGATCGAAACAACAACGTCACCACGCCGCAGAATTTCCCTGCCGCGACGACCATTCGGCAGATCGAGCATGTGAGCGTGGGCGGCGATCGCGTGCGCGTCAGGCTGACAAACGAATTCGGCACCGCGCCTGTGACGGTCGGGCCGGTGCACATTGCGCTATCCGCCGGCGGCGCGAAGATCGCGCCCAACACGGACCGTACTCTCACATTCGGCGGCAAAACGACCGTGACGCTGTACGCGGGCGCGCCCATTCTGAGCGATCCCATCGACATGCGCCTTGCGCCTCTGTCCAACGTGGCGATCACTTTCTTCCTGCCCGACGCCACGCCTGCCTATACCGTGCACCAACTCGCCGTGCAGAACGCGTATGTGTCGAGCGGCGACAACACCGCGTCACCCGACCAGCCTTCTCCCCACAAATACACGAATCGCTTCTTTTTATCTGCAATCCTAACGGACACCGACCGTCCGACGCGCGCAGTGGTCACCTTCGGCGATTCGATCACCGACGGCTTCGCATCGACAGTCGATGCGAACCGCCGCTGGCCCGACAATCTGTCCGCGCGCCTCAATAGCGGTGGCGGCCCTCGTCGCGGCTATGCGGTGCTGAGCGAGGCCATCAGCGGTAATCGCGTGGTAAGCGACGGCGCGGGTGTGAGCGCGCTCGCGCGTTACGATCGCGACGTACTGAGTCAGTCGGACGTCAAATGGGTGATCTTTCTCGAAGGCATCAACGATATCGGCTGGCCGAACACGGCGCTCGACCCGAGCGGGCGCGTGGTCTCCGCCGAAGAGATCATCGACGGCTACCGGCAGATCATCGCGCGCACACATTTACGCGGCATGAAGATCATGGGCGGGACGCTGACGCCGTTCAGGAACGCGCTGGAAGGCACCGTGAACCAGGGCTACTGGACGCCGCAGAAAGAAGCCATCCGTCATGCGGTGAACCAATGGATCCGCACGAGCGGCGCGTTCGACGCTGTGGTCGATTTCGACGCGGTGCTGCGCGACCCCGCGCATCCGAACGACATGCAGGCGGTGTACGACAGCGGCGACCATCTGCATCCGAACGACGCGGGCTATGTGGCGATGGCGAATGCGATCGACCTGTCGCTGCTGCTTCGAGGGAACGGGGAGCGAAGCGACGATTGAGGTGGTGATGAGCGTGATCGTCGCGCGATAGCTCGCAAGCTGCCGGGACGATCACGCGGGGATTCCCGGCATCGAACGCGCTCTGTTTTGCTTCCCTTCGTGCGACGACGACGCAGCGCTCTTTGAAAGACGGCGCGGCTCTGCAGATCGAGCGTATAACGTCGCTTCTCGGCCGGTCGCCGCGCTTTGTGCGGCGACTTCGCCATCGAGATGGTGAGAGTGGACAAGCCATCGACAGCTTGCGACCGTCTTCCGACTACAGCGACGCCGCGCTGCGGCACAGCGATTGCGCTCGTCGGCTCCGAGCCGCATCGACTCCGGTGCGGTCCACCATCCATCAAAGAGAGGACGACATGAAGACGGCAAAAATGAGCATTTTGGTTTCTGCACTGGCGCTGGCCGTATCGGGCGCTGCGTTCGCACAAGGCTCGGGCGGCGGCCTTCCGGGCGGCAACGGCGCGGGCCAGGGCGGCGTCGGCGTGGGGACGCCCAATGCCAATGGCGAAACCGGCTCGCCGTCGGGTCCCACGGGCAAGCATGCGACGCGTAAGCACTCGAAGAGCAAGAAATCGCGTATGTCCGGCGATGGTTCCACCGGCTCGGGTACCACGACGCAATAAGCAGCGCGCGATGCCTGCGGCGGCTCGCGCCCGTCGGCATGGCGCACGACCGCTGGCAGGCCCGCTCCTTGCTCATACCATTGCGTGGTTCCCCACGTAACCGATAGGAGAAACACCATGAACAAGGACCAGGTCAAGGGTACTGCCGAGAAGGTGAAGGGGAATGTGAACGAAGCCGTCGGCAACATGACGGGCGACACGAGCCAGGAAGTGAAGGGTCAGGTGCAGCAGGGCGTAGGCGAAGCCCGTAAGCAGTACGGCGACGTCAAGGAAGACGTGAAGAAGGATCAACGCTAGCCCGCAGCCGATGCGGGCTTGGCCAACCAGCCGCGTGCCGGACAGACGCGGCTTTCGCACATTATGGGGCGCACTGCGATGCGCGATGCCTTTGAAGTTTCTCCCAAGTGTGCGATCTGGACGCGCCGTCGATGCGACAGCGCGCCGTCGCCACGCGTGCTCGTGGTCGATGACTACGTCGATACCGCCGATGCCATTGGGATGGTGCTTGCCATCGATGGCTTTCAGACCGAAGTCGTTTATAGTGGCCGGCAAGCCATCGAGACGTCGGAGCGCTGGGGTCCGGACATCGTGCTGTTGGATATCTGGATGCCGGACTTGTCGGGACTTCAGGTGGCCGTCGCGTTGCGCGCGTCCGCCATGCTTGTGCAACCGATACTGGTGGGCCATTCCGCCCTGTCGGCCCCCGGCGATCTGCAGGCAGCGAAGGACGCCGGCTTCGACGCCTATTGCTCCAAGCCGACGGACGCCGACAAGCTCGCCCCGCTGCTGCGCTACCTGTGTCACGCCGACCCGACGCCCGGCGCGCCAGCGTGACGCATCGAACGAAACGCCATGAAAAATCGTGAAGGCTCAAGCGATATGAGACGACAGCACATTCACTGCGAGGCCGTTGAAGGACACAAAGCCGCCCGCCGGACCGGCGTCTTCCCCGCATCATGCGCGAGCGCAGCGCCGACTCGATGAGCGGCGTCTTGCGCAAGACCGCGGCACTCTTCGCCGCTTCGCTCACGCTCGCCAGCGCGCGCGCCGACGACACCGCGCCCCCGCTTGCGTCCGGACCGCAGCCACAGCCGTCCATCGCGCTCTTCTACGGCGCGCCCGTGCCGGTCGGCCAGCTCGCATCGTTCGACAGCGTCGTCGTCGAACCGGACAGCGGCTTCGATCCCGCCGCGCACGCACCGGCTTCCGGCCCGTCGAAATGGCTTGCGTACGTGAGCGTCGGCGAAGTGACGCCTTCGCGTGCCTACTTCAACGACATGCCGTCTGCGTGGCTCAAGGGCACCAATACGACATGGGGCTCCCGCGTGATCGACGAGTCCGCGCCCGGATGGCCTCAGTTCTTCGTGGAGCACGTCATCGCGCCGTTGTGGGAGACGGGGTATCGCGGCTTCTTTCTCGACACGCTCGATTCGTACCAGTCGATCGCCGCCACCGATGAAGACGTGGCGCGCCAACAGGCGGGACTCGTCGCGGTCATTCGTGCGGTGAAGGCGCGGTATCCCGACGCGCGGCTCGTTTTCAACCGCGGCTTCGAGCTGCTGCCCGAGTTGCACGATCTGGCGTATGCGGTCGCGTTCGAATCGCTGTATCGCGGCTGGGATCAGGCGAGGCGGCGCTACGTGGCCGTGCCGCAGGCAGAACGCGAATGGCTGCTCGCGCAAACCCGGACGCTGCGCGAGCGATACGGCCTGCCGGTGTTGTCCATCGACTACTGTGCGCCGGCGGACCGAGCCTGCGCGAGCGACGCGGTCCGCAGAATCAGCGCGCAAGGAATCATCCCGTACGTGACCGACGGCGCGTTGCAGACCGTCGGAACCGGCCCGGCAGTCACGGCGGCCATGCGCGAAGCGCCCGCGCCCGCGCCTGCTGCGGCGTCGCCGCTCGCTCCTGCCGATACCGCTGCGCGAGGCGGTGTGCCGCGAACCATCCTCGTCGTGCAGAACGTGCCGCCCGGCGTCAGCCTGAACGTGACCCCGGGCGTGCGCTACGTCTCCATGCCGCTCAACTGGCTCGGCTACCGCGTCGAGTTCGCGGACATCGCCAAACCGCTCCCTGAAGGCGACTTGTCAGGCCGGTACGCGGGCATCGTCATGTGGCTCGATTCGCCCGCGCCCGATCGCGCGGCGTTCCACGACTGGCTCGAAGCACAGGTCGATCACCACGTTCCCGTCGCGATGCTGACGACCTTCGGCATGGACGTCGGCGGCGAACTCGCGCAAAAGCTCGATCTCGTGCCAGTCGCGGGGCGGCCGGGCAATCGTTTGCGCGTCGAGTCGATGGATAGCTCGATGATGAGCTTCGAGATGAAGCCGCAGCCCGATCCCCGCGACACGACGAATCTGCGCGCCGGCCCGCATAGCCGTTCGCTGCTGCGGCTCGCGTCGGCGGATGCGGGCAACGACTTCGCCATCGACGCCGCCGCGATCACGCCGTGGGGCGGCTACGCGATGCGCCCCTTCGCCGTCTTCGACATGCCGATGGTCAACGAAGCACGCTGGGTGCTGCAACCGATACGCTTCTTTCGCGCGGCGCTGCGTCTGCCGGAGGACCTGCCCGCGCCCGATCCCACGACCGAAAACGGCCGGCGTCTTTTATTGACGCATATCGACGGCGACGGCCTTGCCTCGCGCGCCGAGTTCAACGTGGACGGCGGGCCGATGAAGGTGGCGACGTCCGCCCCGCCGCAATATTCGGGCGATGCGCTCTACCGCGTGATCCGCGAATTCGGTCTGCCGACGACCGTCTCCGTCATCGAAGGCGAAATCTCCGACGACGGCCCGTACCCGCAGGAAGCGCCGCGCCTGCGCGCCATTGCGCGGGAAATGTTCGCGCTGCCGAACGTCGAAATGGCGAGCCACACGTACACGCATCCGTTGCAGTGGATGCGCGTGACGGGTCTCGGCAGAGCGGCCAGCGACACCGACACCGCCGAAGGCGGCAGCCGTGCGAACTATAACGGCCTGTCCATCGACATTCCCGGCTACCGGTACGACACCGACCGGGAGATCGAAGGCTCGATCCGCTATATCGACCGCCTCGCGCCCGCCGGCAAGCGCGTCAAAGTGCTGCTCTGGAGCGGCGACTGTCAGGTGCCCGCGCCGGTCATCGAGGCGGCGGACAAGGCGGGCGTGTACAACATGAACGGCGGCGATACGCTCATCACGAAACGCTATCCGAGCTGGGCCGCGATCGCGCCGCTCGGCGTGAACAAGAACGGCTTCTTTCAGGTGTTCGCACCGAACCAGAACGAGGAGCCGTACACCGCGCTGTGGCAAGGGCCGTACTACGGTTACGAGCGCGTGCTGGAGACGTTCGAGATGACCGAGCATCCCATCCGCTTCAAACCAGTCGATGTCTACTACCACATGTTTTCGGGGACCAAGTACGCGTCGGTGAAGGCGCTGTCGGACGTGTATCGCACGCTGTCAGCGCAGCCGCTGATGCCCGTCTACGCGTCCGAATACGCGCAGAAGGTGCTGGATTTTCAACGCATGGAGGTGTCGCGCGACGGCGAATTTTGGCGCATTCACGGCAGCGGCGCGCTGCGCACCGTGCGGCTGCCAGAAGGACGCGCGCCCGATCTCGCGAGCGCCAAAGGCGTGGCGGGCTATCTGGCGGGACCGGGCGGCGTGTATGTCCATCTCACAGGCTCCGATGCACGCTTTCGCGTGGTGGATGCCGCAGGGGCCGCGAAGCTGCCGTATCTCGCGGAGGCCAACGGCGTCGTCGATCACTTCGCGCGCACGCCGCAGGGCTTCTCCTTCGATCTCGCGTCGCACGTCGCGCCGCACTTCGCCATCGGCGGCGAGGCGCGCGGGAACGCCTGCATCGTGAAAGCGGACGGCCGCCCGCTCGCGCCCGGCACGGCGCAGGGGCGGCGCGTCTACTCGCCGTCCGGTCCCGCTCACGCAACGAATGCCGTCCATGTCGATGTCGTCTGCGCAACCTGAGCGCCAGCGGCTCTTCTCGCCCTTCGTCGTCGCGGCTTTCGGGCTGCTGGTCGCGCTCATGCTCGTGCTCGCGTATCCGCGCGAGCGGCTCGAAGAGCGGCTGCTCGAAGGCAGTCAGGTGGATACGCTGACCGTCGCCTATCTCGAAGCGTGGCTGCGCATCGAGCCGAACAACGCCGAAGTGCTGACCGAGCTGACCCAGGAGTATCTGAAGGCGCAGCGCATCGCGGATGCACAGAAGATGCTCGCGCGCCTGTCCGTTTCGCCCGATCCGCAAGCGCAACTCAGCGCGTTGCGCACGCGCATCGGCCTCGCCGAAATGCAGGCGTATGCGCTGAAGCCCGGCGATCCGGCGCGCGCGGCAAGGCTCGAGGAACTCGACGCCTTGCTCGCCGACGCGCTCGACAAGCCGTGGGATGCGGCGCAACTCGAAACGTTCGCGGCGAAGGCGCGTGCGTTGAACGATAGCGCGCTCGCCGGCCGTTACTACGAGCGGCTCGCACAAACGGAGCCGGCGCAGGCGTCGCGCTGGCTCGGGCAGGCCGCGAGCCTCAAGCTCGCCGCGGGCGACTATGCCGGTGCCGCCGATGCGTTCTTCGCGGCGCAGACGCATGCCGCCACGCGCGACGACGAGCGGCGGCTCTTCCTGTCGGCGTTGCAGGCGTTGCAATCGGGCGACCGTTCCGCCGATGCCCTCGCCGCCGCCGACGCGCACGTCGGCTCGCTTGCCCGTGACCGCGAGACGCTGCGCTATCTGACGCGGCTCGCGCTCGCGGCGGGCCGCCCGGATATCGCCGACCGATACGCGCGGCGTCTGCTCGACATGTCGTCGCGCGAGCGGCGCGACGGTGCGCCGAGGCTCGCGGCGTGGAGCCGGGCGCGGGATGCGGTGGCATCGGGCGGTGTCGCGGCGAAGGCGGTGGAGCGGGAGGACGTGGGGAGCGGGATGAGCGTGGCGAGCGTGATCACCGCGGCGAACCCGACCAATATTGCTAACGTGCCGGGCGCGGCGCAGGCGCTGGAGGCCGTGAGCGCAGTGAAGGTTGTCGGCGCCGTAAGCCCGGTACCGGTGACCAACGTGGCGAAAACGGCGAGCGTTGCGAACGCGACGAAGATTTCTAATGTGCCGAGCGTGGGGAACGCGGTGCAGCCCGTGAGCGCAGTGACGCTTGTCGGTGCGGTAAGCCCGGTAGCGGTGACCAACGTGGCGAGAAGGGCAAGCGTTGCGAAGGCGGAGAACGCAACGAACGTTGCAAGCGCGGCGAAGATTAATAACGTCCTGGGCGCGGCGCACGCGGTGAAGGCCGTGAGCGCAGTGAAGCTCGTCGGCGCGGTAAGCCCGATATTGGTCACCAACTTGGCGAAAAGGGCAAGCGTCGCGAACGCGGCGAACCCGACGAACCCGACGAAGGTTGCGAACCCGGCGAAGGCTGCTAACGTGCCGGGCGCGGCGAACGCGGCGGAGGCCGTGAGCGCAGTGAAGGTTATCGGCGCAATAAGCCCGGTACCGGTGACCAACGTGGCGAAAAGGGCGAGCGTTGCGAACGCGACGAACGCGACGAAGATTTCTAACGTGCCGGGCGCGGGGAACGCGGCGGAGGCCGTGAGCGCGGTGAAGGTTGTGGGCGCGGTAAGCCCGGTAGCAGTGACCAACGTGGCGAAAACGGCAAGCCTTGCGAACGCGGCGAACGTTGCGAACATGCCGATCGCGACTAAAGCCGTAGGCGCGGTGCGCCCGGTAAGCGTGAGCAACGCGCTGAATCCGCGAGACGCGATGCATGCAGTGACCTCCGCCAACGCCCCTTCCCACTCCCCGCTCCTCTGCACGCGAACCTGCATGACCGGCACCGCGCATCCCATGCACGCAGTCTTCCGCGCTCGCGACGGCTTCGCGATCCGCCGCATCGCGGATCAGGAACCGTCGGCGCCCATCGAAGCGTCGGACTACGAACTCGGCTTCAAGGTCTTTCTCGCCAACGGGGATCTCGCGCGCGCGCAGCGCGTCGCGCAGGAAGCGGTGACGCGCGATCCGTCATCGACCGAATGGCGCGAGCGGCTCGCTCAGGTCGCCGAATGGAACCACGCGCCCGATGTCGCGCTCGCCAGCTATCTCGCGCTCGCTCGCACGCGCAACGACGAACGCGACTGGAAGCAGGTCGAACGCCTTGCGCCCGCGCTCGGCGACAACGACGCGATGCTCGCCGCCGCCATCCACGAATCGGACCGCGCGCCGGGCGACATGAAGCAGCTCGACCGCGTGGTGAGCGCCTACGAAGCGCAGGCCGACCCGGACGCCGCGCTGCGCTTCTTGCAAGCCCGCGCGAACGGTGCGGACCGTGCGTATCGCCGGCCGGTGCTGGAACGCTACGCGCGACTCGCCGAACGCAAGGGCGACGACGACCTCGCCATCGAAACGTACGAGCGTCTGATGCGCGAGTTCGGTCCCGATCCCGCCTACGCGCTCAAGCTGAGCCTGATGTACTACACGCGCACGCGCTTCGACCGCTCACTCGCCGTGCTCGATTCCGCGAAGAGCCGCGCGGCCGCATCCGACGCCGACTTCTGGCGTTTCTACGCGATGCTCGCAACCGTCGATCAGCAGGAAAGCAAGGCGCGCGCGGGCTACGGCAAGCTCGTGCAAGCGGGCGTGGCGACGCCCGACGATCTCTCCGCGATGGTCTCGCTCTACGACAATCAGCCGCTCGAAGCGGGCCGTATGGCGGAATTCGCGTATCGCAAGACGGGCGACGAGCGCCTGCTCGAACTCGCCGTCTACGACTATCTTCGCGCGCGGGCGACCGGCCGTATCCGCGCGATGCTCGCCTCGCTCGATCCGGCTTCCCTCGCCGCAGCCGAACAGTCGCCGCGCTTTTTGCTCGCGCGCGCGCAACATCTGCGGCGCGCGGGCGACCCGGACGGCGCGCTCGCCGACACGCGCGCGGCCGCCGCCCTTTCTCCGGGCGACGACGAAGCGCGCGCCGCGCTCATCTGGGCGCTCAACGAACGCGGCAGCAACGCCGAACTGCGTGCCGCCCTCGCCCGCTACAGCCGCGACGCCGAACACGACAGCACGCTGTGGGCGCCGTATGCGGCGGCGTATCTGCGCTTGAGCGACGCGCGGGGCGCGCTGCACATGATGCACAAGGAAGCCACTTTCCGCCGCGACGATCCGCTCTGGGCGCTGGGCTACGCGGACGCGCTGGAATTGAACGGCCGCATCGACGAAGCCTGGCGGGTGCGCAACGCCGTGTGGCGAAAGCAGATGACGTTGCGTGCGGCGGGCGCGCTGCCGTCCGGTCTCGACGACGAGCAGCGCGAAGACCTGCGCGCGCGCATGGTCGGGCTCACGGACCAGTTCGCGGGCGGCGACGCATCGCGCGAAGTGCTGATCGAACTGCTGCGCGCCGACCGAAGCGACGATGCAGGCGACGAACCCGTGCAGCCGCCCTTCGCCTCGACCGACGAAGCGATACGAAACGTCGCGCATCGCGAAGAGAAGCGGCAGCGCGTGTATTCGGCCGTGGCGCGCGAGGCGGCGCTCGGCTGGCTGCAATCGCACGACGCCTACGACGCCGAAAGCCTGTGGCTGCTGCGCCAATACATCGATAGCGCGACGCGTCCCGTGTATGCGGAAGTGACCATCGCGCTCGCGGAACACGACCGGGCGACGCTCAACCGCTTGCTCGATACGGAAGCCGACTGGATTCCGCGCCAGAACCGCCTCGACGCCGAAGCCGCGACCGGGCGCTTCGGCGAGGTGCAAACGCACGCCTACGAGCAGCAGTTCGCCCTGCCCGACGACGAAATCGTCAATCAGATACTGCGCGAACAGTTGCTGCGCAACGCGCAGGCCATCGCGCCGCGTTTCCGCGTGGTGGACCAAGGCGGGTTGTCGTACACGGAGGCGGGCATCGGCGCGGGCTTGCGGCTGTCGCCGACGCAATCGCTCATGCTGGACTACGCCGAACGCAACCAGCACGGCTCCGCGTCTTTGCCGAACGTGCCGGGGCACGACCGCCAGTTGTCGATCGCGTGGCGGCATCTCGGCCTCGACGACACCGAGCGCGTGCGAGTCGGCCGGCGCAACGCGCTCGACGACTTCACCACGTTCCGCCTCGACGGAACGCTCTTCGAGCAGCAAAGCCTTAGCTTCAACTACGCGCTCGGCTTCAATCAGATGGCGACCGAAACGAGCCAGTTGATCGTCGGCGGCGTGAAGCATCTGGCGAGCGTGGGCGTCAATTACCGGCCGGACACGCATGTGTTCGTCGGCGGCCGCGTCGAATACGCGCGCTTCTACGGACAGGACAAGTCGTTTTTGGGCACCGGCACCGTCGCGGATTTCAACGCGGGCTACAAGCTGCGCGCCGAGTATCCGGACTACACCGTCCGCGCGGTGTTCACGCACGGGCAGTACAGCGCGTCGGGCAATCCCGGCGGGCAGCTCGCGCGCCTCCTGCCTGGGGGCGTGCCGCTCACCGCGCAGCAGTTCATGCCGCAGACCTTCACGCAGGAAGGCCTCCTCTTCTCGTTCGGCGACGATCTGGAAGAGGGCTACACGCGCGCCTGGCGGCCCTTCTTCGCCGCCGGGCCGATGCACGATTCGAACGCGGGCTGGACGGCGCAGGTGCGCGTGGGACTTGCGGGCAGCGTCTTCGGCAACGATCAGGCGACCATGTACTACGAGCACGCCGGCGTCACGTCCGGCCGCACGCAGGCTTTCACGGAGTACGGCGTGCGCTATCGCTGGCTGTATTAGCCGCGGTAGCGTCACGGGCATCGAAAAACGAAGCAAGCGGAGCACACATGAGAACGACACGACAATACGAACGATGGGCGGGCCTCTTCGGCAGCGTGTGCATCGCGCTCACGCTGAACGCGTGCGCGGTGGTGGATCGCAGCGACACCGCGAGCGCGGCGCTCGACAAAAACGCGAGCTGGACCGTGCTGCCGATCACCAACCGCACCGAAACGCCGCAGGCGGGCTTGCGTGCGTCGGCCATCGCGCAGAGTCTCGTGGCATCGGGCGGCGTGGCGCTCACGCGCTATCCCGACAGCGGCGACGAGGAAACGCTCTTCGACACCGCGAAGCCCGACATCAACACGAAGGCGCTCGCGTGGGCGCGCTCGCAGAATATCCGCTACGCGCTGACGGGCACGGTGACGGAATGGCGCTACAAGGTCGGCGTGGATGGCGAGCCGGCTGTCGGCCTCACCTTCGATGTCGTGGATGTCGCGAGCGGCAAGGTCGTCTGGAGCGCGGCGGGCAGCCGCACCGGATGGAGCCGCGACGCGCTGTCGGGCGTGGCGCAGAAACTGGAAAAAGAGCTGCTCGGCTCGCTGACGAAGTAACGCGATGGGAACCGTGGACGGCAAATCGCAGGCATCGGCCAAAGCCGGCGGCGCGGCCCGCCCCCGGCGGCAGCGCGAGGCGCAAAGCGGCCAGTCCGTCGCGCGCGACATGCCGTGGGCGCGCGTGTTCGCGCCTTCGGGCATCTCGGGCAGGCGCGCCGCGTTCATCGCGATGGAAGCCGCCGTCGCGACCCTCGTGATGACGGGCATCGCGTGGCTCGTCGATCCCGCCGATCCGCTGCTCCTGCGCACGGGCTTCGGCTGGGTGTGGCTCGTGCCGGTCGTCTTCGCGCTGCGCTACGGCACGCTCGCGGGCATGGCGAGCGCGCTGTTGCTGCTCCTCGCCTGGTACGCGCCGAACACGCATGCCGCGCATACATCGTTTCCCGGCAGCTTCTTCTTCGGCGGATTCGTGCTGACGCTCTTATGCGGGCAGTTCGGCGATATCTGGATCGGCCGGCAGCGGCAGGCGCGCATCGCCAACGACTATCTCGCGGAACGGCTCTCGATTCTCACGAAGAACCAGTTCCTGCTGCGCCTGTCGCATGAGCGGCTCGAACAGGACGTGCTCGCGCGCCCGGCGACGCTGCGCGATTCGCTCGCCCGCCTTCGCACCCTCGCGCTCAACGACGAGGACGACGGCCCGCTCATCGGCGCCGCGCGCTTCCTGAAGACGGCGGCGCAGGCGTGCCAGCTCGAAACCGCGAGCCTCTTCGCGTGGAGCGGCAACACGGTGCAGACGACGCCCGTCGCGAGCGTCGGCGAGCCGTTCACGCTCGATACGGCCGATCCGCTCGTCACCGAGGCGCGCGAAACGCTGGCGCTCACGCATCCGGAATCGAGCGCGGTGTCGGACGCAGCGACGGGCGCGGAGGCAAAAACGCGGTACCGCGCGGTCGCGCCGCTGCTCGATGCGGGCGGGCGGCACGTCGCGCTGCTCGTCGTCGAGCGCATGCCGTTTCTCGCGATGACGCGCGACAACCTCCAGTTCCTGCTCGTGCTCGCCGGCTACTACGCGGACAGCGTGCGTCACGCGGACATCAGCCGTTCGGTGTTGCAGGCGTTCCCGCGCTGTCCCTACGACTTCGCGCTGGACTACGCGCGCCTCGTGCGTCTCTTGCGCGATACCGGCGTGGAATCGTCGCTCGTGGCGCTCGTTTTCGATGCCAGCGAACTGGGCGTCTCGCTGCATGAACACGTGCTGCGCCTGCGCCGCTCGCTCGATGCGCAATGGCCCATCGTCACGCCGACAGAGCGCGTCGTGCTCACGCTGATGCCGCTTTCCGGCGAAAGCGCGGTGGCGGGCTATCTGCTGCGTATCGAAGAAAACCTGCGCGCGCAATTCGGCGCGGACTTCGAATCGGCGGGCGTCGCGACGCACTCGATGCGTCTGTCGGCCGATTCGCCTATCGAACGGCTGCATCAGTTCCTGAGGCTGTGCCATGCCGACGAGTGAGCGCCCGATCCATCGCGCGACGGCATGGCTGGCGTGGCTGGCCGCGCTCCTCGGCGTCGCCGCGCAGATCGGCATGTTCGTGCTCGCCTCGCGCGCGGGACCGCCGACGCGCGTGCTGCTCACGTGCCTGGCCGCGCAGGCGGTGGCCGCCACGCTGATCGCATTCGCCTGCTGGCGCACGCTGCCCGCGCGCTATCGTTCGACGCGCGCGAAGGGCGCCTACTGCTATCTGTGGCTCTTCGTTTTCGCGGTGCCGGTCGGCGGCGCGCTCGTCTCGGTCGGCGCGATGGTGCTGGCGCTGGCATTGCCGCGACGCGTGGCGGCGAAAGGCATCGCGTACATCGAAGAGCCGGAGTTCGCGACGCATCTGATTCCGCATGTGTCGTACGGACGCGGCGCGCGCCTCAAAGCCGAGCTGCAGAACGCGGAAGCCGCCACGTCGCTGCGTATGACGGCGCTGCTCGCCATGCAGTCGATGCCCGCGCATACCATCAGCCCGCTGTTGCGCGGGATGCTCGCCGATCCGCTCGACGATATTCGCCTGCTCGCCTACGGCATGCTCGACAGCCAGGAAAAGCGCCTCACGCAGCGCATTCTCGCCGAGCGGCCGCGCCTCGCCAAGACGCTCACGCCGCGCGAGCGTTACCAGGTCAACAAGACGCTCGCCGAGCTGTATGGCGAGCTGATCTACGCGCATCTCGTGCAGGGCGACGTATATCGCAACGCGGCCGAACAGGCCGATGCCTACGCCGCCGCCGCGCTCGACATCGAACCGGCGGACGCCGCGCTCTGGCGCATGCGCGGACGCCTCGCGCTCGACCGCGGCGACCTCGATGCCGCCGACACGCTGCTCGAACGCGCGATTCAGCACGGCTTCGCCCGCGACCGCATGCTGCCTTACCTTGCCGAGGCCGCGTATCTGCGCGGCGACTTCGCGCGCGTCAAAACGCTTCTCGGACAGATGAGCCCGTCCGCGGTCCTGCCCGTCATGAAACCCGTACTCGATTACTGGCGCGGCTCGCTCGCCACGCTGCGCAAAGGCGTCTGATGAACGCGAACATCGCCGATATTCCGCAAACATCGTGGCCCGCGTTGACGACGACGCTGCCCAAGGCGTCGCGCGCCGACGTCGTGCTGCTGCTCGAAGGCACGTTCCCGTACGTGAGCGGCGGCGTGTCGAGCTGGGTCAATCAGATGATCCGCGCGTTCCCCGATCTGAGCTTCGCGTTGTGTTTCCTCGGCAGCCGCCCGCAGGACTATCCGAAGGCTTCGTATGCGTTGCCAGAGAACGTCGTGCATCAGGAAAATCACTTCCTGTACGACTTCGCAGCGAACCCCGAAGTAGCGAAGCGTCGCGGCGATCGCGCGGCGTTCGCACAGTCCGCGGAGTTGCACGAAGCCATGCGCAATCCCGCGATGCGCGCAGCCGCAGGCTCCATGCTGCGCGACATGCTGAAGGACCTCTCGCCCGACGGCCGTCTTTCGGAGAGCGAATTTCTTTACTCGCGAGAGGCATGGAATTACGTGACGGAGCAGTACCGCGAACGCTGCACGGACCCATCTTTCGTCGATTACTTCTGGACCGTGCGCGTGATGCACAAGCCGCTTTGGCTGCTCGCGCGCATCGCGGAAACGTTGCCGGATGCGGGCGTCTATCACACGGTTTCCACCGGATATGCGGGCTTTTTAGGCGCGCTCGCGCACTACCGCACGGGGCGGCCGCTGCTCGTGTCGGAGCACGGCATCTACACGAAGGAACGCAAGATCGACCTGTTCCAGAGCCAGTGGATACGCGATAACCGCAGCATCTTCGAGCGCGACGTGTCGCAAGTCGGCTACTTTCGCGATCTGTGGGTGCGCTTCTTCGAAACGCTCGGGCGCGTGTGCTACGACGCGGCCGACGACATCATCGCGCTCTATGAAGGCAACCGCCAGCGGCAAGTGGCCGACGGCGCGCCCGCGCAGAAGACCGCGAGCATTCCGAACGGCGTGAACCTGCCGCGACTCGCGCCGCTGCGCGAAAAGCGCGCGCCCGGCGTGCCGAAGACGCTCTGCCTGATCGGTCGCGTGGTGCCGATCAAGGACATCAAGACCTTTATTCGCGCGATGCTGACGGTCGTGCGCAAGGAACCGCTCGCCGAAGCGTGGATCGCGGGACCAGAAGACGAGGACGTCGAATACGCGAAGGAATGCCGCAGCCTCGTCGAAAGTCTCGGGCTGGAAGGCAAGGTGAAGTTTCTCGGCTTTCAGAAGATCGAGGAACTACTGCCGAAATGCGGCGTACTAGTGCTCAGTTCCATCTCCGAGGCGTTGCCGCTCGTGGTGCTCGAAGGCTTCGCGGCGGGCGTGCCTTCCGTGACGACGGATGTCGGCTCCTGCCGACAACTCATCTACGGCCTGCCGGGCGAAGACGCGGCGCTCGGTGCGGCGGGCCGCGTCGTGCAGATTGCCGATCCGCGCGCGCTCGCGGACGCCGCGCTCGATCTGCTCGACGATAACAACTGGCACGCCGCGCAGGCTGCGGGCATCGCGCGGGTGGAACGCTTCTACACGCAGGATCGTATGGTGGGCGCGTATCGCGTGCTTTACGAGCGGCTGATCGGCGGCAATACGCCCACAAACAATGAAGGATAACTAAACGTCATGGCGGGAATCGGCTTCGAACTGCGCAAGATGCTTCGGCGCGACACGCTCGTCGGGCTGATGCAGGCCTATGCCTACGCGGGACTCATCAGCGCGGGACCGTGGATTCTGTCGATCATCGGCATGTTGCTGATCGGTATTCTGAGCCTGCCGTTCGTGCTGCCAACCGGACTCATTACGCAGTTCCAGGTATCGGTGACGTATCTCATTTCGTTGTCGCTCGTGCTGACGGGGCCGCTGCAGCTCGGCTTCACGCGCTTCACGTCCGACCGTCTCTTCGAAAAGCGCGCCGACATGGTGCTGCCGAATTATCACGGCGCGGCGCTCGTTTGCACGGTCGCGGCCACGCTGCTCGGCGGTCTCGCGGTGATCTTCCTGTTTCGCGATCAGTCGGCGGCGTATCGGCTCCTGATGCTCGCCGGCTTCGTCGTGATGAGCAACATCTGGCTCGCCACCATCTTTCTGTCGGGCATGAAGCAGTACATGTCCATTCTGTGGGTGTTTTTCATCGGCTATACGCTGACAGCGGGCGCGGCGATCACGCTGAACGTGTTCGGGCTGACGGGTCTGCTCGGCGGCTTCGTGTTCGGGCAGACGGTGCTGCTCGCGGGTCTGCTCACGCTCATTTATCGCGATTACACGAGCGACCGCTTCATCGCATATGACTTCTTTTCGCGGCGCTACCGCTATCCGACCTTGATGGCGACGGGCTTTCTCTACAACCTCGGCATCTGGGTCGACAAGTACATGTTCTGGTACGCGCCGGGCACGGGGCAGACGGTCATCGGGCCGCTGCGCGCGTCGATCATCTACGACATTCCCGTGTTCCTTGCCTACCTCGCGATTATCCCCGGCATGGCCGTGTTTCTGATGCGCATCGAGACGGACTTCGTCGAATACTACGATGCGTTCTATGGCGCGGTGCGCGAAGGCGCGTCGTTGCAGCATATCGAGCGCATGCGCAACGCAATGGTCGAGGCGCTGCGCAACGGACTCTATGAGATCGTCAAGGTGCAGTCGACCGCCGCTCTGCTGCTCTTCGCGATCAGCGCGGTGCTGCTCGGCTGGCTGCGCATTTCGACGCTCTATTCGCCGCTGCTTTATGTGGACGTGATCGCCGCGAGCCTGCAAGTGCTCTTCATGGGCGTGATCAACGTGTTCTTCTATCTGGACAAGCGGCGCGTGGTGCTCGCGCTCGTCGCGTTGTTCGTGGTGTCGAACGTCGTGCTCACGGGACTGACGCTCACGGCGAACCTCGGCTGGTATGGATTCGGCTTCGCGGGATCGCTGCTGTTGGTAGTGCTCGTGAGTCTCGTCTGGCTGGACCGTAAGCTCGATTCGCTCGAATACGAGACGTTCATGATCCAGTGACTGTGGCTGAGCGTGGCTAACGCGAGTCGAGGCGCGCGTTGATCCGTCCGGCGCGAAACGCGTCCACCACGTAATCGACGAACACGCGGGTTTTCGGCGGCAGCAGCTTCTTGCTCGGATAGTACAGAGTGATCGCGCCGAGCAAGGCGAACCAGCCCGGCAACAGGCGCATGAGGCTGCCTTGCTGGAGCCAGCGCGCGGCATGGGGCATGGGTATCAGCGCGATGCCGAGCCCTTGCATGGCAGCGGCGGCCATGGCTTCGGGATCGTCGAAGATCATGCGCGTGCGGTGCCGCACGACGCACTGCTCGCCCACCGCGTTTTGCAGCTTCCACGCGAACACGCGTCCCGACGACACCGAACGGCGCGCGATGCCGTCGAACGCTTCGAGTTCCGACGGATGCGCGGGCATCGGCTTGTCCGCCATGTAGGCCGGCGACGCCACGACGATCACATGCGCGGGAGCCAGTTCGCGCGCGACGACGCCTTCATTCAACTCGATGCCGCCGCCGATGGCCGCGTCGTAGCCCTCGCCGATGAGATCGACCGGCCGGTTGTCGAAGTGCACGTCCGGGACGATGGCCGGATACCGCGCGAGGAAGTCGCCCAGAATGGGCACCAGATATTCGCGCCCGAAACCGACGCCCACGCTTATCTTTAGCGTGCCCGACGGCGCGCCGTTCTGTTCGGCCGCGTGCGAGACGGCGTCGCGCAGCGCGTCGAAGGGCGTATGCACTTCCTGATAGAAGCTCTCGCCGCTGTCCGTCAATGTCAGGCTGCGCGTGCTCCGATGAAAGAGCCGCAGCCCGAGCTGCTGCTCCAGCCGCGCGACGTTCTTGCTGACGCCAGCGGGCGTCAATCCCAGCCGCCGAGCCGCCGCGGAAAAGCTGCCAGTCTGCGCCGTCACGACGAACGATTCCAGAAAGTTGAACGATTCCACGGCAAGCTCCATTCGATACTGCCGGTTGAAAGTGCTTGCGCGAATTATGCGCTACCGGGCAGTGAATCGGACCGCCATACTGATCTCACTTTCACTCACCCAGCAGGAGCAGATCATGGCAAACACTCTCAGCGGAAAAGTTGCTTTCGTCACGGGCGGCGCGCGTGGTATCGGCGCGGCGGTGGTCAGCCGGCTCGCGGCCGAAGGCGCGGCAGTGGCCTTCACGTATCGCGGATCGGCGGCGCAGGCTTCGGCGCTCGTCGCGAACATTGAGGAAACCGGTGGCCGAGCGCTCGCCATTCAGTCGGATGCGGGCGACGCCGACGCACTGACAGGCGCGATCGACGATGCGGCGCGCCGCTTGGGCAAGATCGACATCCTCGTCAATAACGCGGGCGTGCTGCATCTCGGCGCCATCGATGCCTTCTCGCTCGAAGACTTCGACAAGACCGTGGCCGTGAACGTGCGCGCCGTGTTCGTGGCGACGAAGGCGGTGCTGCCGTACATGTCGGCTGGCGGGAGGATCGTCAATATCGGCAGCACGAACGCGGAGCGCATGCCGTTTGAAGGCGGCGCGGCTTACGCGATGAGCAAGGCGGCACTGCAAGGGCTCGTGAAAGGTCTCGCGCGGGATCTCGGCCCGAAGGTCATCACGGTCAACAACGTGCAGCCCGGACCCGTGGACACGGACATGAACCCGGAGCAAGGCGAATTCGGCGCCGCGCTGCACGCACTGATGGCCGTCCCACGCCACGGCAGAGCCGACGAGATCGCTGCCATGGTGGCGTATGTCGCAGGTCCGGAAGCGTCGTTCGTGACGGGCGCGAGCCTGATGATCGACGGAGGCTTCAGCGCATGACATGCTGCCTCGCCCGCAGCGGTAAGTAAGGGCTGCGTAGCGAATCGTCGGCGTTGCGTCGGGAAGATGGAATCTTCGCGAAAGGGACGCACGCTCTTGGCGATTCGAACGGTTTCAAGCGGCGATTGCGGGCACGAGCCGTGCGTCGCCGCATGGCTTGTTTCCTCAACCATGATGAGGCACGTCCATGAAACCGATTCGCCCGCGCTACCGCTCGCGATTGGCCACGGCGCTTTTCGAGTGGCTTAATCCAATCCCGTATGGCCTCTTCGTCGGCACGCTGATCTTCGACATCATCTATACGAACACGGCCGTCATCTTCTGGGCGAAGGCCGCGGCGTGGCTCGTCACGGTCGGCCTCTTTTTCGCGATCATTCCGCGCTTCGTCAATCTGGGCCACGTCTGGTTCGGCGGGCGCGGCACGGTCACGAGCCTCGAACGCACCGACTTCTGGCTGAACCTGCTCGGCATCATCGCGGCGGTGTTCAACGCCTTCGTCCATTCGCGCGATGCCTATGCAATGGTTCCGCTTAACGTGATTCTCTCGGTCGTCACGGTGCTGCTCCTGAGCGCCGGGCAAGTGATGCTGGCCTTCGACAAGTTCAACCGCTTCAATCTGCCGGAGGCCGCTCGTGAATAACATCATGCGCACAGGCGTCCTTTCGATGGCCGTTGCGGCCTGCCTGAGCGGGTGCGACGAGCACGCGTCCTATAGCTCGCAGCAACAGGCGGGCGCGAATCCGCCGCTGCCGGACGCGCGCAACTTCTTCGCCCCGCCGATGCAGGTGCCGAAACACGTCGGCTGGAAAAACGGCGAGACGCCGAAGGTCGCGGACGGCCTGAAGATCGAAGGCATCGCGTCGGGCCTTCAGCATCCGCGTCAGGTGTATGCGCTGCCCAACGGCGACATTCTCGTCGCGGAATCCAGCAGCCCGGACGAAGAGCCGGTTACGACGCCGAAGCAGCTGATCGCGGGCATGGTGCAGACGCGCTCGGGCAAGGAAGCGAAAGGCGGCAATCGCATCACGCTCTTGCGCAAGCCCGCGAACGGCAACGGCGAATGGGAGAAGCACGTTTTGATCGACCATCTGCATGCGCCGTTCGGCATGCAGCTGATCGGCGATACGCTCTTCGTGGCCGATACCGACGCGATTCTCGCGTTTCCCTACAAGACCGGCGTGACGCATATCGACGGCACGGGCGTCGAACTCACCGATCTGCCGAGCACGATCAATCATCACTGGACGAAGGCGCTGCTCGCGAGTCCGGACGGCAAGAAGCTCTATGTGGGCGTCGGGTCGAACAGCAACGTCGGCGAGAACGGACTGGAAGTGGAATACCGGCGCGCGGACGTGCTTGAAGTGGACATCGCGACGGGCGGCAGCCGCGTGTTCGCCGCCGGCATCCGCAACCCGACCGGGCTGCAATGGGAACCGAAGACGGGCAAGCTCTGGGCGGTTGCGAACGAACGCGACGAGATCGGCGCCGATCTGGTTCCGGACTATCTGACGTCGGTGAAGGAACATGCTTTCTACGGCTGGCCGTACAGCTATTACGGACAGCACGTGGACGAGCGCGTGCATCAGCAGAGGCCGGATCTCGTCGAGAAGGCGATCAAGCCCGATTACGCGATCGGGTCGCACGTCGCACCGCTCGGGCTGCTGTTCTATACGGGTAACAATCTGCCCGCGCAGTATCGCGGCGGCGCGTTCATCGGCGAGCATGGCAGCTGGGACCGCTCGCCGCTCGCGGGCTATGCCGTTACTTACGTCGCGTTCCAGGACGGTCAACCTGTCGGCGCGCCGAAGCCTGTCGTTACCGGATTTGTTTCGGACGACGAAAAGCAGCTGCGCGGCGCACCGGTCGGTCTGACCGAGGACAAGGACGGCGCGCTGATCATCGCCGACGACGCGGGCAACGCCGTGTGGCGCGTGACCAAAGCAGGCGGTTGAGGCGGCTCGTGAATGAGCGATGCGCAGACGGAACCCTGTTTCATGGGTCCGTCTGTCATCCGGTGCTGTGCTCAGGTTCCGCTGGGCAAGACCACATCACGATCATTCGACGCGGCGCCCCGCTTGCCGTGAGCGGCCAACCGGCGTTCGAGCCAGTCGCGCGCCAGCACGATCGGCAAGGTACTCATTGCGACCATCCAGATGAAGCCCGATGCGAGCGCATCGAACAGGCCAACGAGCGTCGTCCTCTTCATTCCCAACCCCCGAGATACGTGGTTTATTTGGTCTCTCGCATCAGTCGGGCCGCGCTCTGCATGGCATGGCGCCGCTGTGCGTGTTGTGTTGCCGAGTCTAGACCGGCTGCGGCCATCGCCCATCATGTCTTCGTGAAGATGTGAGGGTTGGCATACGCTTTCGCGTTGAGTTCGCGGGCGCAAACGTAAGCGCGCATTGCGGACGCATTGGGTACGACGAATAAGGCTTCGTTTGCAGCGCGCTGCAACCGGCGCAATCGTCCGACATGACACTTGCGTATCGTCATCACAGGCATGAAGCGGCTATTGGTATGCCGAAAAGAAGCCTCGCCGCTTCGTCGAAACGCCCGCCAAAACTAAGCCGTTTCGCGCCACGATTCGCTTCCTTAAGGGTTTCGTCAGTTACGGCCGGTACGCTCTAATGCTCAACAAAGTCCAACAATGCTCAACGAGAGCAGAACACAATATGCCGGCACCCTACGTCGAAAGCTTCGTCAAGATCTCGTGGAAGAACCTGTCGCGTCACCGATTCCATCGGAAGCACGCGCGGGAAGCGAACGAGATTCTCCGCAACATCGAAAGCAGACAGGGCAAGACGAACCCCAGACAACTGCGCCTGGCCGACGCCTACGCCCGCGAGGTGCTTGGCGACCCCTGCTACGCGCCGTGGCTGCACGTCTATACCGCATTGAACGGGACGTTCAAGGAAGGCTGGATTCCGGACAACTACTACGGGTGGATCGTCGTCCCCAAGATGAAGGGACTTTATGGGCAGATGTCCCATCTCAAGCCCGTGTCTCGGCTGCTCTTTCAGGACGACGCGTTCCCCGACCTCGGTTACTACGTGAACGGCATCTTCTATACGGCCGATCACACCGCCATCCACAAGTCGCAAGTCGCGAACATTGTTTTCAGCACGACAGACAGAATCGCCTTCAAGCTCGATCACTCGATGCAGGGCAAAGGCGTGTTCCTGATCGACCGCAAGGATTTCGACGCCGAGCGCATCAGCCAGCTCGGCAATGGCGTGCTGCAACGCTTTATCGTGCAGCACGCTGCGTTCGACCAGTTCGCGTCGAAAGCAGTGGCGACGCTGCGCCTGACCACGGTCGTCGACGATGCCGGCAATATCTCGCTGCGCGCCTGTTTCCTGCGCCTCGGCCGCTCCGCCGACACGTACATCCGCCCGGACAGTGAAGTATGCGTGCCCGTGGATCTCCAGACCGGGCGGCTCTTCAGCTCGGGCTATCTGAGCGACTGGACCCGCGTGGACGCGCATCCGGATTCGAAAGTCAGGTTCGACGGCGTGACCTTGCCCGCGTTCGCGAAGTGCGTCGAGAAGGCAATCGAATTGCACGCGAAGGCACCGTTCGCGCGCTGCGTCGGCTGGGATCTGACCGTCGATATCGAAGAGAACGTGCTCGTCATGGAATGGAATGCCGAACATAACGACGTCAAATTCAGCGAAGCGACGCAAGGGCCGTGTTTCACCGACCTCAAGTGGGAAACGCTGCGGCCGATGGCGTAAGCGTTAGCGGTGTTTCAACGAATCGCCGGATAACGTCTGATCAACGGTCGGGCATGGGACTGCTCCCGTAGCCGCTCGACCATTGCATGCACGAACTGCCGCTGCGAGCGATTGCGCGATACAAGCGCGACCCATAGCGTGACCCATAGCGCCGATCGCCCGTACAATCGTCGCAACGGAGGTCGCACATGCACACACGAACCCGGCGTCCCGTCCTGGGATGCATCGCCGACGACTTCACCGGCGCAACCGACCTGGCCAGTATGCTGGTGCGCGGCGGCATGCGCACGATCCAGACTATCGGCGTGCCTGCGTCGGACGCGCTGCTCGACGCGGACGCCGTCGTCGTCGCGCTGAAATCGCGCACTATCGAAGCGGCCGATGCGGTCGCGCAATCGCTCGCCGCGCTCGAGTGGCTACGCGCTCAAGGCTGCCGCCAGTTCTTCTTCAAATACTGTTCGACCTTCGATTCGACCGATGCCGGCAACATCGGCCCCGTCGCCGAGGCGCTGCTCGATGCGCTCGGCGCCGGGGAAGGCGCGGACTTCACGATAGCCTGCCCCGCTTTCCCGGAGAACAAGCGGACGGTCTATCGCGGGCATCTCTTCGTCGGCGACGCGCTGCTGAACGAGTCGGGCATGGAGCACCATCCGCTAACGCCGATGCGCGATCCCAACCTCGTGCGTGTATTGCAGCGGCAATCGACATCGAAGGTCGGACTGATCGCGAGCGAGACCGTCGCGGCGGGCGCCGATGCGGTGCGTGATGCCATCACGCGTCTGCGTGCCGATGGCGTGCGTCTCGCGATTGCGGACGCGCTCACCGACGCCGACTTGCGCACGCTCGGCGAGGCCTGCGCCGCACTTCCGCTCATCACAGGCGGCTCGGGCGTCGCCATCGGCCTGCCCGACAACTTCCGGCGCGCTGGACTGATCGAGCCGAACGACAAGGCCGCGGACCTGCCCGCTGTCGAAGGCGGGGCGCTCGTGCTGGCGGGCAGCGCATCGAAGGCGACGAACGCGCAGGTCGCGGAGTGGCTCCCGAGGCGCCCCGCGTTTCGCATCGATCCGCGTGCGCTTTCGCGCGGTGAGCCGGTGGTCGACGAGGCGCTCGCCTTCATCGACACGCACGCGCCGCAGCCCGTGCTCGTCTACGCGACGGCCACGCCCGACGAAGTGAAGGCCGTGCAGCAGGAACTTGGGAGCGCTGCGGCGGGCAAGCTCGTGGAGGATGCGCTCGCCGCCATCGCCCGCGAAGCGAAGGCGCGCGGCCTGCGCAAGTTCGTGGTCGCGGGCGGCGAAACGTCGGGCGCGGTGGTGCAGGCGCTCGGCGTCGAGATGCTGCAAATCGGGCCGCCCATCGATCCCGGCGTGCCGGTGACCGTCAGTGTCGGTGAGACGCCGCTTGCGCTCGCGCTGAAGTCCGGAAACTTCGGCGCACGCGATTTCTTCGACAAAGCGCTGCGCTACATTGAAGGAGAACGCGCATGAGCGGCGCCGTCATCGGACCGGACAGCGACGCGAAACTGCGCGAGGAAATCTGCACGGTCGGCGAGAGTCTCTATGCGCGCGGCTATACCGTAGGCACGGCGGGGAACATCAGCGCGCGCTGCGAAGACGGCTGGCTCATCACGCCGACAGACGCGTGTCTCGGCCGACTCGATCCCGCGCAGATCGCCAAGGTGGATTCGCAGGGGCGGCACGTGTCCGGCGAGCGGCCATCGAAGACGCTGGAGCTGCATCGGCGCATCTACGAGGGCAGCGCGGGCACACGCGGCATCGTGCATACGCATTCGACGTCGCTCGTCGCCCTGACGCTCGCGGGCGTGTGGAGCGACGACGACGTCCTTCCGCCGATCACGCCGTACTATGTGATGAAGGTCGGCCACGTACCGCTCGTGCGATACCGCCGCCCCGGCGACCCGCAAGCCGCCGCCGAGATCGCCGCGCGCGCGGCGGACGTGCGCGCGGTGCTGCTGGAGCGGCTCGGACCCGTGGTGTGGGAGCGCAGCGTCTCCCACGCGTCGTATGCGCTCGAAGAACTGGAAGAGACTGCGCGCCTGTGGCTCATGACCACGCCGCGCCCCGCGCCGCTCGACGATGCCGGCATCGACGAGCTCAGGCAGACGTTCGGGGCGCGCTGGTAGTCTCGGCGCGCGTCCTTACTTGCGTCCTACTCGCGGCTGTCGCCCGCGATGCCGCCATTCGACGCCGCCTCGGCGAACTGTGCGAGCACCACGTTCAGACTCGCGAGCGTGTAAGGCTTTGCAAGCACGGTGCCGATGGCGCCGGCGTCGTCTTCCATGGTCTGTCCGTAGCCCGTCGCATAGATGACGCGCAAGCCGGGCCGCTCGGCGGCGAGCCTTCGCGACAAAGTCACGCCGTCCATGCCGGGCAAACCAACATCGGTGAAGAGAATGTCGAAATGGTCCGCGGCGAAGGCCGTCAGCGCCTCTTCCGCGCTCGCGACTGCCTTGACGCGATGCCCCAGCGCGCGAATGAGTTCGAGCGCCATGCCACGCAACTCAGGGTGATCTTCCACGACGAGCACGCTGAAGCCCTGCGGCAAGCGCGTGACCGGTGACGCGCTCTCGACTGGCACATGCGAACGCGCGAGCGCGAGCTGCTTCCGGTTCGCCAACATATGCCGGATCTTGCGCGCGAGCTGCTCGCGCCGATACGGTTTCGTCAGCAACTGCACGCCTGCATCGAGCCTTCCGCCATGCACGATGGCGTTTTGCGTATACCCCGATGTGAACAGCACTTCGATGTTCGGCAAGAGCGCCTTCGCGCGTCTCGCGAGTTCGGGGCTACGCAGCTTGCCGGGCATCACGACATCCGTGAACAACAGGTCGATGGACAAGCCGCTTTGCAGAATGCCCAACGCGCTTTCGGCATTGTCGGCCTTGAGCACCTGATAGCCCAGCTCGCGCAGCATCTCGACGACAGTGGACTGCACGGCCAGATCGTCTTCCACGACGAGGATCGTCTCGGTGCCGCCAACGACGGGTGCCGCCGCGAAAGACGTCGTCTGCACCACGGCTTCGAGCGAGCGCGGCAAGTAGATCTTGATCGTCGTACCGTGCCCCACTTCGCTGTAGATCTTGAAGTGCCCGCCGCTCTGTTTCACGAAGCCGTACGCCATCGAAAGCCCGAGACCCGTGCCGACGCCTTCCGGCTTCGTCGTGAAGAACGGATCGCACGCGCGCTCCATCACTTCCCGCGTCATGCCGGTGCCGGTATCGGAGATAGCGAGCATCACGTACTGGCCGGGTTCGAGATCGGCATCGAGTGCGACGTAGTCGTCGTCCAGCATGGAATTGCTCAACTCGATGGTGAGCTTGCCGCCGTCGGGCATCGCGTCGCGCGCGTTAATGGCGAGATTCAGCACGACGTTTTCAAGCTGATGCGGATCGACCTGCACGTTCCACAGCCCGCCCGCGAGCACGGTTTCCATGACGACCGACTCGCCGAGCGCGCGCCTCAGCATGTCGTCCATGCCCGCGACGACGGGCGCGAGGTTCGTGACCACCGGCTGCAACGGCTGACGCCGTGCAAAAGCCAGCAGTTGTGAAGACAACTTCGCGCCGCGCTCGACCGCGCTTGCTGCGGTGTCTACTCGCTTGATCGCAGTCTCGTTGCCGGCAACGGATGCGCTCAGTAGTTGTAGATTGCCGCCGATCACCTGGAGGATGTTGTTGAAGTCGTGTGCGATGCCGCCGGTCAGCTTGCCGATCGCCTCTAGCTTCTGCGAACGCTGCAACGCGGCCTGCGTCTGTTCGAGCTCGCGCGTGCGCTCTTCCACCAGTGCTTCGAGGCTCGTCTGATATCGCTCCACTTCGTCCTGCGCGAGCTTTTGCACGGTGACATCCTGACCCTGCACGAAGATGCCGCCGACTTCGCCGTCGTTGCCCGCGATCGGCTGATAGACGAAGTCGAGAAAGCGCGTTTCCAGCGGACCGCCGTCTCCCGCCTGAATCATGACCGGCACCGCCTTGCCGACGAACGGCTCGCCCGTATCGAATACATGCGAGAGCAAGTCGATAAACCCTTGTTCGACCACTTCGGGCATTGCGTCCCGAACGCGCTTCCCGATGAGATCGCGGTCGCCGGTCAGTCTGCGATACGCGGCGTTCGCCAGCTCGAAAACGTGCTCGCGCGTGCGCAACACACACACGAACCCCGGCGCCTGCTCGAAAAGCCGCAACAGACGCGCGTTGTCGACGTGCAGTTCCTTTGCGAGTTCGAGCGCCCTGCTGGTGTTCTCGAGCGCCTCGGTGCGCTCGACGATAAGCTGTTCCAGTTCGTCTTGTTTGCGCTTGAGGGCTTCTTGCGCATGTACCTGATCGGTGACGTCGTTGCCTTGCGAGAAGACACCGACGACCGCACCGTCGTCATCGACGATAGGCTGATACACGAAGTCGATGAAACGCACTTCGCTTTCGCCGCCCGCCTGCGGATCGACGCGCAACGGCACCGCACGTCCGACGAATGGCCGTCCGGTTTCGTACACTTCGTCGAGCAGTTCGAAGAACCCCTGCCCTTCGAGTTCGGGCAACGCCTCTCTCACCGGCTTGCCGATGATCGGCCTGAACCCCGCCAACCGGTGATGCGCGCTGTTCTGCAACTGGTAGGCATGTTTCGGACCCCGAAAGAAGCACACGAAGCCCGGCGCCTGCTCGAAGAGGCGCAGCAACTCGTGGTATTCGCGCGTGCGCACGTCGAGCGCCAGGTCTTTCTGACGCTCGGCGATCTGCTTGGCTTCATGCTGCGCGGTGATGTCCCGCGTGATCTTTGCGTAGCCGACATGCTGGCCCGAATCGTCGAAGAGCGAATCGAGCACCACGTGTGCCCAAAAGCGCGAACCGTCCTTGCGCACGCGCCAGCCTTCCGACTCGAACTTGCCTTCGCGCACCGCTATGTCGAGCGCGCGGGCGGGCAAGTCGGTCGCGCGGTCTTCTTCGGTATAGAACCGTGAGAAGTGCTGACCAATGATCTCTTCGGGTGCATAGCCCTTGATGCGCTCGGCGCCGACGTTCCAGCTTCTGACGAGGCCGGTCGGCGAAAGAAGATAGATCGCGTAGTCCCTGACCCCGGCGATCATGCGCTCGAAGTGTCCGCTGCCTGAACCGGCAGGACCGACGAGACCTTGACCCTTGACATCCATGTGGCAATACCCTGGCGCGTGCGGCTGATTTCGAGTGCTGCATTCTACTTTGCTTGTGCGCGACACGGCGGGGCCTGGCGTACGCAGGCCGTCACGGCAGTAGTTATTACCTCGCTAACGTACGCCATTGAGTCGGTTTTGCCGCTCATGGGCGCGCTAAGTCCATGCCCATCCGGCTCTCTGCACAATTCATCGCATTCCGTCACACTGGCGCATCGATCAATCGACCATCCAGGGCTGCAATGAACAGACAAGCACTCATTATCGGCGCGACGGGCATCGTCGGGCGCAATCTCGCCGAGCATCTTCAGTCGCGCGGTGACTGGAGCATCACCGGCATCTCGCGCGGCCGCACACCCGCACCCGCCGGTGTCGAATCCATCGTCGCCGACCTCACGTCGGAATCGTCGGTAGCAAATGCACTGAACGGACGCGAGTTCAGTCATGTCTTCTTCACCGCGTGGTCGCGTCAGGCAACCGAAGCAGAAAACATTCGCGTCAACGGCGCCATGGTCGCGAACGTGCTTGCGGCACTGGGGCCTTCCGGCTCGCTCGAACATGCCGCGCTCGTGACGGGTCTCAAGCATTATCTCGGACCATTCGAGGCCTACGCGAAAGGCACGGTTCCGACGACGCCCTTTCGCGAGGAACAGGGTCGGCAACCCGTCGACAATTTCTACTACGAGCAGGAAGACCGGCTCTTCGACGCGGCGCGTCAGTACGGATTCGGATGGAGCGTGCATAGGCCGCACAGCATCATCGGTTTCGCCGTTGGCAATGCAATGAACATGGGCGTGACGCTCGCTGTCTACGCGAGCCTGTGCAAGGCGACGGGCGAGCCGTTCCTGTTCCCCGGTTCAGCGGCGCAATGGCACGGCCTGACGGACATGACGGATGCGCGTCTGCTCGCGCGCCATCTGGAATGGGCAGCGACGTGGCCCGAGGCGCGCAACGAGGCGTTCAACATCGTCAATGGCGATGTGTTCCGCTGGAAGTGGATGTGGGAACGCATCGCCGATTACTTCGGTATCGCGCCCGCCCCTTTCGATGGTGAGACGAGACCGCTCGAAGGCCGCATGCAACATGCGGGCAAGACGTGGACCGAGATCGCGGCGCGGCATGCGCTCGCGGAGCCGGAGGTAGACAAGCTCGTCTCCTGGTGGCACACGGATGCGGACCTGGGGCGGCCGATGGAAGTGCTCACGGACATGTCGAAGAGCCGTAAGGCCGGTTTCCTCGATTACCAGAGCACGCCCGATGCGTTCTTCGCGTTGTTCGACCGTCTGAAGCGCGAGCGCATCATTCCCGAGTAAGCCGATCACACCGCGCATGGCGCGCATTCTTTTCAGGGAAAGCACATGGCCAAGCATTCGATCGCCGATTATCTGGCAAAAACACTCGCTGCCGCAGGCGTCGAGCGCATCTGGGGCGTGACCGGCGACAGCCTCAACGGTCTCGCGCACAGTCTCGACGAGCTGGGCACGATACGCTGGATGCATACGCGGCATGAAGAAGCGGCCGCGTTCGCCGCAGGCGCGGACGCGGCAACCACCGGCCGGCTTGCCGTATGCGCGGGAAGCTGCGGACCTGGCAATCTGCATCTCATCAACGGGCTGTACGACTGCCATCGCAATCGTCAGCCGGTGCTTGCCATTGCGGCGCATATTCCGTCGACGGAAATCGGTCTCGGATACTTTCAGGAAACGCACCCGCAGACGTATTTCAGCGAGTGCAGTCACTTCGTCGAGCTGGTCTCGAATGCTTCGCAGTTTCCGCGCGTGCTGGAGCGCGCCATGCGTACCGCGCTGGAAGAACGCGGCGTCGCGGTCATCGTGTTGCCGGGCGATATCGCGCTGTCCGATGGTCCCGATGCGCCCGCGCGCTGGACGCCGGCCGCGCCGCACACCATCGTGCCCGCCGAAGCCGAACTCGACAAACTCGCGCACATGCTGAACGGCTGCGATGCCGTGACCATCATGTGCGGCAGCGGCGTGGCGGGCGCACATGACGAAGTGGTCGCGCTCGCGGACACGCTCGGCGCACCCATCGTGCATGCGTTGCGCGGCAAGCCATTCATCGAGTACGACAACCCCTTCGACGTGGGCATGACGGGACTCATCGGCTTCAGTTCGGGCTATCACGCGATGATGTCGTGCGACACGCTGCTTCTGCTGGGCTGCGACTTTCCTTATCGGCCGTTTTATCCGCCGAACGCGCAAATCGTGCAGGTCGACAAGCGCGGTTCGCAACTCGGCCGGCGCGCGCCGCTCGCACTCGGTCTCATCGGCACGGTTAAGGAAACGGTCACGGCGCTCATGCCCAAGCTGCAACGCAAAACCGAGCGGCGCTTTCTCGAGAACGCACTCAAGCACTACGCCGATGCGCGCAAGGATCTGGATCATCTCGCCACACCGTCGGCACCGAACCGGCCCATTCATCCGCAATATCTGACCAAGCTCGTCGATGAAGTCGCAGCCGACGATGCGATCTTCACTGTCGATGTCGGCACGCCGACGCTATGGGCCGCGCGTTACCTGTCGATGAACGGGAAGCGTCAACTGCACGGCTCGTTCAATCACGGCTCGATGGCGAATGCCATGCCCCAGGCGCTCGGCGCGCAGGCGGCGAATCCCCAACGGCAGGTCGTGTCCCTTTCCGGCGACGGCGGCCTTTCCATGCTGCTCGGCGATCTGCTCACTGCCGTACAACATGAATTGCCCATCAAAATCGTCGTGTTCAACAACAGCTTGCTGGGCTTCGTGTCGATGGAGTTGAAGGCTGCAGGTTATCTCGACACCAACGTCGATTTGTCGAAGACCGACTTCTCACAGATCGCGAAGGGTGCCGGCATCTGGTCGGTGCGCGTGGAGCAATCCGAGCAACTGGAAGGCGCGCTGGAGGACGCGTTTGCGCATCCCGGCCCGGCACTCGTCGATGTCGTCACGGCCAAGCACGAACTCGCGATTCCGCCGTCCATCGACTATGCGCAGATGAAAGGCTTCAGCCTCTACATGCTGCGCGCAGTATTCAGTGGACGTGGCGACGAACTGGTGGAACTGGCGCGAACGAATCTGCGTTGAAGCGAACGCACGGCGGCGGACGACTGTCCGCCGCATCGCGCGGTGCATTTGGTCAAGGCGCATCTGCGCCAAGTTCGAGGCGCGCCTCGTTGATCGACACCGCTGTCCCCCTCGGGAAGTTCGGAGCGCTGACGCGCACGAATGAAATCACTACATCGTTCGTATCGGCAATACCGAGCCGTCCGAGCACATCGGTCACATCGTAGTCGATCATGTTCATGCCGTGATGTCCGGCAGTCGATATCTGAAATGCGCCCAACGTGCCGATGAAATGTTGTGACCTCACGGCATCGACATCGCCGCTGGCGGGAAGATTCAAATAGACGTTGTAGAAGAACCCGCCTTTTTTGGCCGCTGGCGGCATCGACACGCCATCCAGCACGATCTTCACGTACTGATAGGAACTTCGCGCCTGCGGCGCAGCTTGCGAGGCATCGGCCGATTGACTCGCAGCGGCAGCCGGCGATGTTGTGAGCACGTCTTTCAATGCCGTGGCGTTCGCGGCCTGAAGTGCAATCCTCGCGCTCACAGAGGCCTCGCCCAGTGCCATTCCTCTCACGCCTCCCAGAGCCCGGCGCGTCGACGACACAATGCGCCCGGGACTCGCCGTGAATGAGCCGGTCTGAGGCCGCCCCTGAATAGTGGCGATCTGTGCTTGCACGCGAATGATCCTCCCTTCTTGCGCCTGACGCGGCAGCACAGCGGGCGGAGTGTCGTTGGCGTAGTCATAGTTCAGCCCCGTGGTCGTGCGCGTTTTCGACTTGGCGATGGTCAAGCCGCTCGCATAGGTGAAGCTGCCGTTCCAGTAACTGCTGGTCGCCCCGGGCACCCGGCTACTCAAGCGGAGCGACCACGCATTCCACAGACGATCGATATTGCAATGATGCAGATAGAAGATCGGGTCGATAGGCGCCGTCGCGATGTCGGCCATATAGTTGCCGATGATGTCGTGAACCGGATTGTGCGGCGCGTTTTCCAGTTTGGGCTCGAATGCGTTGTTGGTGCCACGCTGGAAGTTGTACACGTTGGACGCAAAGGGACCGAGATCGAGCGCCTGATAAACGTTCGTATTCACGCGCGAGACGTAGAGGGGATTGCCTTGGGCGGTATCGGTGAACTCGGACGGAATGACCGGATACGTGTAGTAATCCCAGTACGGCATGGTGAACGTTGCATCGCCCGATACGGCTCGGATCTGCTGTTCGAGGTAGTACAAATACCCGCGATGCCAAGCCAGAAAATACGCCACGCTATGCGGGCAATAGTTGTTGTGGACCTTGACCCAGTATTGCCACGATGTCGGCTTGCTGCTGTCCGTGGTGGCCTTCATCGTGCGCACCGCGTTCAGGTACGACGCATAGTGCGGCGTTGTCTTGAACGCTTGCCATTCGAGCCTGATGAACGGGGCCGTGGCAGCCGCACCCCACCGCGGAAGAGATGCCACAGCGAGGGCAGACGCCGTTCCCTGGAGGAACGCGCGTCGCTTGGTTGAATTGGAGACCATACACCCCCCAGGGAGCGCAGAAGGATCACATGGACGAAGCGGCCCAGAATCCGAAGCGTCACGACAAGAACGAACGGATGGTTTCTTGAATGTGCCGGCGATTAAAGTATGGACCACCGCGAGGAACGTTCAATGCGTTATTTGCATTCCGAACTATTCTGTGTGCGGTAAGCCACAGAGCTCATCCGGGTATGCGTGTCTTCGCTCGACGCTTAACATGCGCGGCGCATTCGGTGTATCGCGCTGTCAGCCGAGCAGGTATGGCTTAAATGCTACAGGTAAAGTGAGAGCCATGAACTCCGCCCCGAAGGTTATATCCGTAAGCGCGGACTCTGCCGCGCCCGAGCTGGTACGCCTGCTCCTGGCTTCTTCGACATCCGGCCCTTCCCTGCTCGGCGTATACGACGATGACGACTTCCTTCGCTATGCGAATGAAACGTTCATGCGTGCTTTCCGCATTCGCGCGGGACAGGTGGCCACGTTCTCCAGTCTCATCCTCGATGCAGCAAAGAACGGTCGAACACTTCGCATCGAAACAGCCGATGCGCAAACGTTCATCGCCGATGCGCAGATGCGTCGGCGCGGGAGCATTAGCGCTCCCCGCCAGCGTTCGTTCCCGGTGGATTTCGTCGATGGCCGATGGTTCTGGTGCACCGAGACTCTGTTTCCCGATGGCTGGATCGTCCTCGTCGGCGCCGATATCACGGTTCTCAAGAAGCATGAAAGCGTGCTCTCACATGAACGCGATCAGGCACTGCTTCTAAGCGGACTGGATGAATTGACAGGCGTGCCCAATCGTCGCGCTGCGTTTGCGCGACTCGACGGCCTGTTGGCGTCACCGCCGGTTTCGGGGCATCACGTGTGCGTCGCGTTGATCGACCTCGACCATTTCAAATCCATCAACGATACATTCGGCCACGAAACCGGCGATGCCGCGTTGCGGCACTTCGCGCAGCACTGCATCCACTCCTTACCTAGCGATAGCATCTTTGCCCGGCTGGGCGGCGAAGAGTTTCTCGTTGCTTTCCCGAACGCGGCCGGCGCTCAAGCGAAAGACATACTGAATGTTTTGCTGCACGGCATTCCCCCGGTGACATCGAGACTGCCCGCTCAGATTCAGATCACGCTAACGTTCTCCGCGGGATTGGCCGAGGCGCACGCCGGGGCATCGAGAGACGAACTCATCTCACGCGCCGACCGTGCGCTTTATTCCGCGAAGCGCCTCGGGCGCTGCCGTGTGGAGATCGACAGCGCGTCGGGATAACAGCGTGCTGCGAAGGTTACTCGGACGCGCTGCCTGTGGCCGTCTCGAACATATGGATTCTGAGCAGCGCCGTCGTATCGACGGTCCGGTTGCTGAACTCCGCGCCGACTAGCACCGCGCTACCCGTTTGACGCAGATTGCGCACAATGCAGTTGAATACGACGGCATGCATCTTACCGTCGGCGCGCAGGCGCAGCGCGAGCTTGAAGTGCTCGCCTACATTGACGAGCGCATCGTCAAGACGCAAAGCCACACCGCCAAGACTGACGTTGACCACTGCCACGTCGAAACCCGCCGCGACACAATCGTTTCTAATGAGGCGGCCTGCCAGTTCCGTCGATACCCGAACGTGGTTGCGCACGATATGCGTCTGCACGGTCTGCGGATACGCGAGGTACACGACCTTCACAGGCGACTCGCTTCGGCCGATCACCGTGCTGGAAAAGCGGTAGATTTTGCGACCGAGCAGCCCCTTGCATTCGACCGTTACGCCTGCGTCCAGTAACTCGTGCGCATTCGTTGCAGTCACCACGAGCGCGCTGCCCGCAACCGAGCCGACGAACTCCGCCTGCACGGGCGTTTGGTCTCGGCCGGCCAGCGTGATTTGCATGCTTTCCAGCATTTTCGGCAAGGTGCCGGTAGTGGCAGTCATGCGATCGACGCTGGCACGCGGGGCAGGCGCCTCGTGTTTGGCTGTCGATATCAACAGGTTGCTTGCCGCCACCGCTCCGGCGTGCGGCCGCTCCGCCGGAGCATCTTCATCGCGGAACCCGCCTGCCGCGAGTATGCGGTCGCGCTGGCCTTCGGAACGCACGCAATATCCTCTCGTAAGAAGAAGTTTGCCGCTCGCCGAATACACGGCGAACGGCAGTGGCGTGCCGATCTGCAGTTCTTGTGCGCTGAGTTTGACCAGTACCATCTTTCTGTCTCTGTGCGGCGTGCGCCTTGCCCTACGTGGGAGGTCATGAATGTCTTAGGCGCTACGTTAGCGTGGGACCCTTGGCGCTTAAGTACGCTAGCGCGCATTCATCTGACGATAAACGGCGTTGCGTTCAAACGCCCTTTGTCTTTCGAGTCGCCGTCCTCTGCGCGATGCATGAAAGCAAGTATTCAACTTTCTCGCCAATGCGCTGATATCTGGGGGGTTGGCCACAAGCAAGGCTGACGAGAACGAGAACTGACTGACGTTGAACGCAAGGGCGAGACAAATGCAGAGAATGAGCTTGAAGGCAACGCTGTGGAGCACGGTGGGATTCGTGTGGCTGAGCCTGATCGTGCTGTCGCTGATCAGCGCGAGCATGACGCGTACGTTGATGATGCACGATCGCCAACAGGCGCTGGCCGAGCAGGTGCAGTCGGCGGTAAGCGTCGTGAACTTCTACGTCCAGCAGGCGCAAAGCGGCGCAATGCCTGTAGAAGAAGCGAAGCGCGCGGCTATCGCGCATTTGCGGCCGGTGCGCTACGGGCAAAGCGGCTATCTGCTCGTCGTCGATTCGACGATGCTGCAATTGCTCAATCCGGTGCGTCCCGAAACGGAAAACGAGATCAACGATCTGGTCGACAAGACCGGCAAGCATTTCACCGCCGCAATCGTCAAACATGGACTCGACGGCACGCACGTGACCGACTATCTGTTTCCGAAGCCGGGCCAGACCGAGGCGCTGCCGAAAGTGGCATACGGCGAGTACGTTCGTGCGTGGGACTGGCACGTCTACACGGGCGCTTACGTGGACGACATCAATCGTGAATTCGGGCGCCGCCTTTTCGCGATGCTCGGCATTGTCTCCATGGTCGGGCTGGCGCTGACTGCCGCGATGGCCTGGATCATCCGAAGCGTGCTGCGCAAACTCGGCGGGGACCCCAAGGACGTTGCAGACGCGTGCAAACGCATTGCGGCGGGCAACCTCACGGAGGCTGTGCCTGTGGCTGCGCGCGACGATACGAGCCTGATGGCGTCGGTCCGGACCATGCAGGACCGGCTGGTCCAAACGATGGGTGCCGTCACATCGTCGGCCAACGCGATCGCGGGCGCGACAAAAGAAATCGCCGCGGGCAATACGGATCTTTCGGCGCGCACGGAAGAACAGGCGGCATCGCTCGAAGAGACAGCGGCGAGCATGGAAGAACTGACGTCGACGGTGAAGCAGAATGCCGACAACGCGCGCCAGGCGAGCGATCTTGCCGAGAACGCGAGCGCTGTCGCCAACGAGGGAACCGCGATTGTCGGTCAGGTTGTCGACACCATGGCGGGCATCGAAGAGAGTTCGGAAAAGATCGCCGAAATCATCGGCATCATTGAAGGCATCGCGTTCCAGACGAATATTCTCGCCCTCAATGCCGCAGTGGAAGCGGCCCGCGCCGGCGAACAAGGCCGTGGATTCGCGGTCGTCGCGGGCGAAGTGCGCAGCCTCGCGCAGCGTTCGTCTAGCGCGGCGAGAGAAATCAAGGCGCTGATCGAGACGTCGGGCAGCCGCGTCGGCGCGGGCACGGAACTCGTCGCGAAAGCGGGCGAGACCATGCGCAGCGTTCAGAGCGCCATTCAGCGCGTGACGGACATCATGGGCGAGATCGCCTCGGCATCGCACGAGCAAAGCCGTGGCATCGAACAAGTCAATCAGGCCATCTCGCAGATGGATGAAGTCACGCAGCAAAACGCCGCACTGGTGGAGCAGGCTGCTGCGGCTGCGGGCTCGCTGGAAGATCAGGCCGAGGTCCTTCGCAAAGCGGTGAGCGTGTTCCGCACGACCCCGAGCGCGGCAGCGGCCAGCGCAGAGACTCTGGTGCGTGTGCCGCGGGAAGGCGGGCCGCGCCCGGTGCCGGCTACGTCGAAGCAGCGTCCCATCGAGCCGACGGCGCGCCTGCAGAAGCCCGCATCGACGGCCAAGCGCGCCGAGCCTGCGATGCCCAAAGCCGTGGCGGCGACGGCTGCAAGCGGCGACTGGGAGACATTCTGAGCGCACCGACAGACGTCGTTTATTCGTTCGTGATCCTATTGATTCTTGCGTCGCGCACTTCTTGATCTGGACCTCATACACACGTTGCTCCGAGGTGGCTTGCGGTTTGCTACGAATGTGACGTGTCCAATTGAACCCATCGGAGGATACGATGACGACGCACGCAGGCCGGTCGCAAGAAGACCGCATGGAGGCCGAAAAGGGCAAGAAGCTGCCGGCTCAGGAGCAGGCGGGTGGACAAATGGCCGTCGAAGGAAGCGAAGCCGGCAAAGACTCGAGCAGCGGCAAGCTCTCGGAAGCCGGAAAAGACGTTTGGCGTCAGGGCAGCACGATCGACCAGGAAGGACCCTTGCCACCGGACGAGAAGCCGGGTGCCTGAGATGCAGCGCCTGACCGATTCAGGCGCAAGAATACAGAGGGAAACCGATGCACATCGTCTGCCATATGATGTCCTCGCTGGATGGCCGCAGCCTTACGGACGGCTGGCACCTTGACTTCGCCTCCGCGTGTTACGAGGAAACGGCCGCCCGTTTCAACGCGGATGCATGGGTATGCGGCCGCGTCACCATGCAGGAAATCTCGCACGCCAAGGATTGCGACTATCCGCGCGGTCTTGCGAAAGGCGCCTTGCCACGCACCGATCACTTTGCCATGCGCGACGCAAGCCAGTACGCCGTGTCGATCGACCCTAAAGGGCGCGTCGGCTGGAAAAGCAGTACTGCGCTCGACTCGCATATCGTCGAGGTTGTCGCCGAAAGCGTGCAGGACGACTATCTCGCGCACCTTCAGTCCATCGGCGCGTCGTACCTCTTCGGCGGCAAGGACGATATCGACCTTCAACGCGTCGTGGACACGCTTGGCCGCGAACTCAATATCGGCAAGCTGATCGTCGAAGGAGGCGGTCACGTGTCGGGGGCATTCGTCAACGCGCAATTGGCCGATGAAGTCAGCGTCTTACTGATCCCGCTCGTCGACGGACGGGAAGCGCATCCTTCGTCATTCGAAGTCGCAATGGATAAGTGGCACAAGCCTGCGTATCTCAAACTGGATTCGGTCGACAAGTTGGAGAACGATGTGGTTTGGGTGCGTTATACACGCAAGCGATGAGTCTCGGGCGCGCCGGAACGCGCGCCCTAACGCGACTCGTTGGCGCGACGCTTCACTTCTTCGAGCGGTGCCGCGGCAAGCCAATGGCAGTAGCCGCCGATGATGCTGGTATCGATATCCGAAAGAGTCATATGCGCGTATTCGCCATTGCGGTAGCGATGCTTCGACCAGTACGCGTCCGTGTGCCAGGCGTGGATGTGCAGAACGTCGCTGCCCAGCTTGCGATCCGCGAACGAAAAGTGGTCCAGTAAGCCAAGCGAACAGCCCTGAGGATACGTTAAGCGCAGGGCGAGTTCACCCGCGTACATGGTGAGCACCTGTTTGCACCATCCCGGCCACTGGCCCTGAAAGTCGCGAAACTCTTCATCGAGCAGCCGATTGCAGGCATCTCTTTGCGCGACGAGGTAGTTTCGCAGCCATTCCGTGGGACCAAGCACCGACGCGCCGACGTTGTAAAGGCCCGTGTGCGGATAGCCCCAGCGCATGGAGATTTCAGAAAGCCGCGTGCGCACCGACTCTTCATAAGCATACGCGCCGAATCCTGCGCAGAGACCCGACGGACGGAAGTGCTTCAACGCCGGGGTGACGAATGTATCGCAATCGGTCTTTAGAACGTATGGAAACCTGGAGCATGCTTCGAGAACGACAGGCTCCGCGAGATTCGCGACAGAATTGATGTAGCCGTAACCGGCCCACTGCGGATTGCGTTCCGCATAAGGCGCGCTTGGAATGGTTTCGATTCGCGGGTCCTCGGGTAGTCGCCCCGCAATTTCCGGGTGACATACCGCGACCACTCCACCGCTTTCCAGAATGCGAGGATGAATAAGGCTCTTGTAAAGCCAGCCGAATTCTTCCAGCATCTGCTCGCTGTTGTCGATATAGACGAGTATTCCCAGATCCATGGCGTCCTCATCATAGGCTTGCCGCGCGGTCATCAGGGAACCGGACGCGGCATTAGAGAACGCGTCATGCTATAGAAGAAACGCCCTGTCTCTGCTGATTTGGCGCATAAATACACAAATATGCGTGGTGGCTATAGCGCAAGAACGTTCACTGCGACGTCGACATGATGCGATCCGCCGCCGAGTATCATGCCGCGCAACAATGACACGTCGCTGTAATCGCGGCCCGTTGCGAGCGTGACGTGGTCGAGATCGGCGAGCACGTCGTTCGTGGGGTCTAGGTCGACCCATCCGCTTCGCGGGCAATGCACGGATACCCATGCATGCGATGCATCGGCACCGATCAGTCTGGGTTGTCCCGGCGGGGGATCGTTGCGCAAATAGCCGCTCACATAGCGCGCCGGCAAACCCAGCGCCCGAAGGCAACCGATCATCACTTGCGCGAAGTCCTGACACACGCCGTGCCGCAATTCGAATGCGCGCGTGGCCGGCGTGTCGAATGCGGTGGACGCAGGCCGGTATTCGAAATCCGCGTGAATGCGGTGCATGAGATCGATGGCGCCCGCTATTAGCGCCGTGTCCGGCGGAAAGCTCGGCAACGCGTATTCGCGTAACGCGTGGTTCAGCTGGATATTGGGCGACGCGTAACAGAACTCCGATTCACGGACGAACGGCGCGCCAGCGCTGTACCGCAGCCGCTGTGCGACGTCTTTCCAAGGCGGCGTCGCCTGCGGATCGAGCTTCGTCCAGCGCGGAGTGAGACGCACCGTCGTTTCACTCGTCATCGAAAGACGCTCATGCGGCGCGTCCAGCGAAAAGTAAAGCAGGTCGTTACCGAAGGTATCGACGCGGCTATGCACATAGGAAGGCGCCGGCTCGATGCGCTCCGTATGCGCAATGACCTGCTGCCACGGGCTATGCAACGGACGAATGGCGGCGAGGTGCTGCGCTATCTCGACAGGCGTCGAATAGCGATACACCGTGCGATGCGTGATCGCGAGCGTCGTCGAACTGCCAGTGTCATCGATCGACGCATTCATCAGGACACCTGTGCAGATACGGGATGCGCATGGCTGAAGTAATGCACGCTGACTTCGTTCGATGCCGCGCTCGCCGACGCAATCAACGAATCGCAGAGCGCGACCAACGTACCGAAGCGTCCGTCGTCATTGACTTTGCACAGAGCGTCGAGTGGCGGTGAGGCTTCGACATCGAGCGCCATGCCGGTGAAATGCGCGCGACGCGCTGCGCCGGCGGCCTTCACCATTCCGTCGAGCTTCGTGCGCAAGCGAGACAACACGCCATAGAGTCCGCGCGGATTCGTCGGGTCCACGACGACCAGATCGATCAATGCGGCCGCATCCAGATTTCCCGGATAAAGCGATCGATAGGTCAGCGTGCTATCGAAGAGTTGCAGCAGCAGATCGAAGCCTGCCGAATGAGTCAGCGTCCCTTGCGCCGCAAAGACGCGCAGAAACGTTGCCATGGTCGACACGCGCTCGATCATCCTGCCTATGAAAATCATGCGCCACGCCTCATCGCGTGTCATCCGATCGCCCTGCGCGCCGCTGATCGCAAGAAGCTGCGTGGCAAGATGTTCGAGCGCGCCGGCGAGCATCACGCGGTCATAATCCCTTACCGCCTCGTGCGGTGTCAGCCCAAGGCGCGCGAGCGCATCGCGGAAGTCGTTGCGCGCGGCGAGAATCGTGCGCCAGTGATCGGTCGAAAGCCTGTCGCGAATCTCGCCGCAGGCACGCACCTGATTCGCGAGATTGCCGCCGATGCTCGCCGTCGTTGCGGCTTCCGATAATCCGGCTACGAGCACGCGCTCGAATGCATTCGGCGAACGGCCCGCCAGCGTATCGATCGACGGAATCAGTCCGCATTGCGCCGCGAGTTCGACGAGCGTGGGAAACAGATCGTCTGCATCACTGGCTTCGAGCGTGCCGAGCAATAGGCGGCAAAGACGGACGTTGTTTTCTGCGCGCTCGCCATAGCGTCCCGCCCAGAACAGATTCTCTGCTGCGCGGCTGGACACGACGCGCTGCTTGCGCAGATCGCCCGGCTGCATCGGCGATGGACGCAGCGGCACGACAGGGCCGGGATGGCTGGTCAGAACCCACGTGTCCACGCTGCTGCCACCGAGCTGCATCGACACCGTAGCGCGCTTGTCCCCCGCAAGGCGCGTGAAGCCGCCGGGCATCACGCTCCAGCTTCCGTCGGCGCGCGCGATGGCATAGGCACGCAACACACATGGGCGCGAGCCGAGTGCGCCACTATCGAAACGTGGCGCGCTCGAAAAGGGCACATGCTTCTGCACGGTGTACATATCCGGTGCGCGCTCGATGCGCTGCCGCCAGTCGGAAAGGGGCTGCAAACCCGCTTCGATGCCGGGTGCGCCATCCGCGTCCACGCCCGGCCAGGTAGGCACGATGAACGCGTGATCGAGCCGCTCAAAGGCTTCGCGCCGCGCCGCGTCTTCGCCGCACCACCAGGTCGGCACGGTCGACAGATGCAGTTCCTCGTTCAGCACCGCGCGAGCCACGCCCGGCAGAAACGCATGAAGCGCAGGCGATTCCGTGAAGCCCGCGCCGGGCACATTGGACACTGCTACATTGCCCGCACGCATCACCTGCAAAAGACCGGGCACGCCGATGCTCGAATCCGCACGTAACTCGACGGGATCGCAAAAGGCATCGTCCAGACGGCGCAGTACGGCATGCACGCGAGACAGGCCCGCAAGCGTCTTGAGGTAGAGCTTGTCGTGACGCACCGTGAGGTCCTTACCCTCGACGAGGGTCACGCCGAGATGACGCGCAAGAAAGATATGCTCGAAGTACGTCTCGCTGAATGGCCCAGGACTCAACAGCGCTATGTGAGGCGCGTCGCCCCGGTCCGCTTCATCTTCGCGCATGATCGCTCGCGCCGCGTGTGCGAGCGTCGCAACGAGTTGCGAATACGTCGATGCAAGCCGGCTTATGCGCATGGTGCGAAATGCATCGCCGAAGAGGCTCGCCACGATCATGCGATTTTCGAGCGCATAGCCGAGGCCAGAAGGCGCTTCAGTGCGATGCGCGATGACCGTCCATGCACCCGAAGGCGAGCGCGCGAGATCGACCGCGACGATCTGCAGAAAGCCCCCGCTCGTCGGCACGAAACCCTTAACAGGACGAAGATAGCCTGGATGGCCGAACACGAGTGCGGCCGGCAAAAGCCCTCTTTGCAGTAGCGTCTGCGGGCCATAGACATCAGCGACGATGGCCTCCATCAAACGCGCGCGCTGCGCGACGCCGCACTCGATGACCGCCCATTCGCGCTCTTCGATCAATAGCGGCAAAAGGTCGAGCGACCATGCACGCGGCTCGCCGTTGTCCGCATAGACGTTGTACGTGATGTCGTTGTCGCGCACCTGTCGTGCAACGGCTGCAACGCCCTCGTCGAGCCGCGCAATGCCGGGCTCTCCGAGCAACTCGAAGAATCTGCGCCATGGCTCGCGCAATTGGCCGGTTGCGTCTCGCAACTCGTCCCAATGCCCTTCTCGCGCAGGCAATGCGCGCAGGAGCGCCAAGACGTCGATGCGCGCGGCCGGGTTATCGAAGGGCAGTGTCGATTGGAACGCCAAAGTTGGCCTCTCTTGTAAGGCTTACGCGTCGTCTTATCGCGTTCATGAACGACGCAAGTCGAGCGTGAACGGAAACTCGAGGCTGCGCTCGCGCTCCTTGATATCGACCGGACCGGGCGTATGGCCGCTCGCAAAGAAACGCGCGCGTCTGCGGCTCTCCGCTTCATACGCGTTCACCGGGAACGTCTGATAATTGCGACCACCCGGATGCGCGACGTGATACTGGCAGCCACCGATCGCGCGGCCCGTCCACGTATCGACAATATCGAAAGTCAGCGGTGCATGCACGCCGATGGTCGGATGCAACGACGTAGCTTGCGCCCACGCACGAAACCGCACGGCCGCCACATACTCGCTGACGCGTCCCGTGGTTTGCAGCGGCAACCGCTCGCCATTGACCGTTACCACATGACGGTCGCCGTTCAGTCCGAGCACGCGCACTTCGAGCCTTTCAACAGAGGAATCGACGTAGCGCACCGTGCCGCCTATCGCCCCCTCTTCGCCCATCACGTGCCACGGTTCCAGCGCATGTCGGATCGTAAGCGCGATGCCGCCCGTTTCGTATGCACCGACGAGCGGAAAGCGGAATTCAAAATGCGGCGCGAACCAGTTCTTCTCGAACGGGAAGCCCGCGTCGCGCAGTTCTGCAATGACGTCGTCGAAGTCCGTCTGCACGAAAGTGCCGAGCATGAAGCGATCATGAAGCTCGGTGCCCCAGCGCGTGAGCCGCGCTGTATAGGGCTTCTCCCAAAACCGGGCGACGAGCGCGCGCAGCAGTAATTGCTGCACGAGACTCATGCGCGCGTGCGGCGGCATTTCGAAGCCGCGTAATTCGAGCAGGCCGAGGCGCCCTGTCGGACCGTCGGGCGAATACAGTTTGTCGATACAGAATTCCGCGCGGTGAGTGTTGCCGGTTACGTCGATGAGGATGTTGCGCAGAATGCGATCGACGAGCCACGGCGGCACTTGTGCGCTGCCGCGACCGCCGAGCAGATCGACTTGACGCTGCAGTTCCGCAAACGCGATCTCGAGTTCATACACCTGATCGTTCCGTGCCTCGTCGACGCGCGGCGCCTGACTGGTCGGCCCGATGAACAGCCCCGAAAACAGCATGGACAGAGACGGATGGTTGTGCCAGTACGCAATCAGGCTCGCCAGCAAGTCGGGGCGCCGCAGGAACGGGCTATTGGCCGGCGTGGCCCCGCCCAGCACGAAGTGATTGCCGCCGCCCGTGCCCGTGTGCCGGCCGTCGAGCATGAACTTCTCGGGGCTGAGATACGACTCGTGCGCGGCGTTGTAGAGGTATTCGGTGTGCTCGACAAGCTCTGTCCAGTTCGACGCCGGATGGATGTTCACTTCGATCACGCCGGGGTCCGGCGTCACCTGAAGCACCTTGAGGCGCGCATCGCGAGGCGGCGGATAACCTTCGATGATGACGGGAATCCGCAGTTCGGCGGCAGTCGCTTCCACGGCAGCGAGCAGGTCGAGATAGTCATCGACTGCCACGAGCGGCGGCATGAACACGTGCATCAGCTTGTTGGCCTGTCCCCGCTTCTCGAGCGTCTGCGCCTCGACCTTGGGGCCGGCGGCGCGCGCCGGATCGCGCGCTTCGACGCAGATCGCGGTGCGTGCGATCCAGCCCGCGGATTCCCCGCGCCCGGGCATCCTGCCGCGGGCTGCGGCAGTGGCCGCATCGGTCGCTTCGGTCGCTTCCGCATTCGCGTCGTCTGGCATTTTGCGTTCGGCATCTTGCATGCCGAATGCATTATCACGGTCAGCGTATTGCATGCGCAGTTCGGCGGCGCGGCGCAGCGGCACGGAGGGCGCGAACGGGTCGTGTTCGTGCTGCCACGGGTAATCGGCTTCCGAGACCCACGGCAGCGAATCGAGTGGCAAGCGGTACCCCATCGGCGAATCACCGGGAACGAGGTACATCCGTTCATCCCGGAAGAACCACGGGCCGGTTGTCCAGCGGCCCGGCTGTGCCGCCGCACCCTCCTCGCGTGCGATCGGCAACGCGTAGCCCGTGACCGAAGGCAACCCGGCATCGAAAACACGGCGCAGACGCACGCGCTCAAGTTCGTCGTCGAGACGCGAGTCGAACGGGTCGACGTTCACGGGCAGCCGGCGCTCGCGCCACAGGTAGTACCAGGTATCTTCGTAGCCCGGCTGAATGAATTTTGAATCCAAAGACAGCTTGCCCGCGAGGTGACGAGTGAAGCGCAAGGCGTCGTCGGAGGTGTAGCTCACCGGCTGCCGCTCGTCCGCGAAGAGCGCGGGATCGTGCCAGCATGGCTCGCCGTCCTCGCGCCAGAACAGCGAGAGCGCCCAGCGCGGTAGCTGTTCACCGGGATACCATTTGCCCTGACCGATATGCAAAAAACCGCCGGCGCCATACTGCGCACGCAGCTTGTTCATCAGCGACACGGCGTAAGCGCGCTTCGTCGGTCCGAGCGCGTCGGTGTTCCACTCGGGCGCGTCGCGGTCACGCACGGAGACATACGTCGGCTCGCCGCCCATCGTCAGACGCACGTCCGATGCGTCGAGCCGCGCATCCACCTGCTCGCCCATGCGTAGCACGGCGTGCCAGTCGTCCTCGCTGTAAGGCTTCGTCACGCGCGGCGTTTCGCGCACGCGCTCGATCGACATCGAATGGCCGAACTCGACCTCACATTCATCCACCGCGCCCGAGACGGGCGCCGCGCTGTCCGGCTCGGGCGTACACGCGACGGGAATGTGCCCTTCGCCTGCGAGCAACCCCGATGTCGGGTCGAAGCCGATCCATCCCGCGCCCGGCAGAAAGACCTCGCACCATGCGTGAAGGTCGGTGAAGTCCACATCGGTTCCGCTCGGGCCTTCGAGAGACTTCGTATCGGGCGCAAGCTGCAACAAGTAGCCCGACACGAAACGCGCGGCCAGCCCGATATGCCGCAGAGTTTCGACGAGCAGCCAGCCCGAATCGCGACACGAGCCCGCCGCGCTCGCGAGCGTTTCCTCCGGCGTCTGAACACCCGGTTCCATTCGGATCAGATAACGAATCTCGCGCGAAAGGCGCTGATTCAGTCCGACGAGAAAATCGACCGTGGGTTGTGGCGAGCAGTCGATGCTTTCGACGAATGCCGCGAAACGCGGCGTCATTTCGCGCTTGATCATGTACGGCGCGAGGTCGTGCAGCAGTTCGGGCGGATAGCGGAACGGAAACGTTTCAGCAGACGGTTCCAGAAAGAAATCGAACGGGTTATAGACGGCCATCTCCGCGACGAGGTCGACCGTCACCCTGAATTCGCGCGTCTTCTCGGGAAACACGAGGCGCGCCTGATAGTTTGCGAACGCATCCTGCTGCCAGTTGATGAAGTGATGCACCGGTTCGACGCGCAACGAGTACGACAAGATCGGCGTCCGGCAATGGGGAGCGGGCCGCAAGCGAACGACCTGTGGCGAAAGACCGACAAGCCGGTCGTAACGATAATGCGTGACATGGTTCAACGCGACGCGAATGGACACACGCAACTCCTTTTCGATTTCTTTCTAACGGTCTATGCCGGACCTTCGCAAGAGGCACGTTCTTTGCGTTGGTGGCGCTGACCTCCGGGCAACGTTCGGTTCGATTCCTCTTTTCGGCACACACAATGAAGACCTTCCACTGCAACCGCTGCGACCAGCTCGTCTTTTTCGAAAACACACATTGCGAGAACTGCGGGGCGAAACTCGGCTATGTCCCGGAACTTAGTCAGATCAGTGCTTTCGATGAAAACGAAGACGGCACGTGGAAGAGCCTGCATCCGCTCGCCAAGGATCAGCTTTACCGTCCGTGCCACAACTACGCGGTCGAGAACGTCTGCAACTGGATGGTCCCTGCGGAGTCCGAAGAGACGCTGTGTTCGTCCTGCCAGTTGACGAGCACCATTCCCAACCTGGAGACGCCCGACAACCGCCTTTACTGGTATCGCCTGGAGGGTGCCAAACGCCGTCTGCTCTTCACGCTCGCGGACCTCGGTCTTCATGTTCAGTCGCGGCAGGAAGACCCTGAGCACGGACTCGAATTCCAGTTTCTGGAAGGCGACGCGGAAGGCCGCGGCGTCATGACAGGACACAACAACGGGATCATCACGCTCAACATAGCGGAAGCCGATGACGCTCATCGCGAGAAAGTTCGTTCTGCGATGCATGAGCCTTATCGCACACTGCTTGGCCACTTCCGCCATGAAACAGGGCACTATTTCTTCGATCGACTGATTGCCGACACACCGCGCGTCGCGCCTTTTCGCACTGCATTCGGCGATGAACGACAAGACTATGCCGCCGCGCTCGATCGCCATTACAAGGAAGGGCCGCCGGCGAACTGGGCGGAGAACTACATCAGCGCATATGCGACCATGCATCCGTGGGAGGACTGGGCGGAAACATGGGCGCACTATCTGCATATCGTCGATACGATGGACACGGCCGTTTCGTGCGGACTGGTTCTCGTGCCCGACAGCCCGCATGAACCGACGCTCACAGACACGACGCCCATCGAGGAAACCACGTTCGATAACCTGATGAAGCGCTGGTTCCCGCTCACGTATGCATTGAATAGCCTCAACCGCAGCCTCGGCATGCCGGACGGCTATCCGTTCACGCTTGCGCCGCCCGTCATCGACAAGCTGCGCTTCGTGCATCGTGTCGTGGCTGCGGCTGCAAAGCGTTGAGCGCACGGGTCAGCTCGTCGAACGCTGCGACTGAGACTGGGAAAGCGCAGGCGACCCGTCCTGCGTTCCAGTCTGCGATTGCGTCTGTGATTGAGAGGCTTCAGGCAACTCAGGCGCAATCGGCAAAAGAAATTCACGGCTGATGCTGCTTGCCAGTTCGTTCACGCGTGCGAGGAAACTGACGAGATACGCGTGCAGCCCTCCTTGCAGAATGTCGCCGATATTGCCGTTTCTCAGTTCCGCGCTGAGTTGCGCCGCAAGCCTGACCGCTTCGGTATCGCGGCCCTGGGTCACGTGAATGATCAACTGCTCGACTTCAGCGATGCTTGCCGCCAGCGAACGCGGCCAGTCGCGATAAAGGATCAGCAGATCCGCTACACGCTCGGGCGTGATGACATCGCGATAAACCTTTCGGTACACCTCGAATCCCGAGACCGATCCGAGCACGGCCGTCCAGTGGTGATAATCGAACGGCTGTGCCGATGTGTCTGCGCGCTGCTCCATCATCTCAAACTTGACGTCGAGAATGCGCGCCGTATTATCGGCCCGCTCGACGAACGTGCCGAGACGCATGAAATAGAACGCGTCGTCCTTGACGAGCGTTCCGAGCTGAACGCCGCGCGACAGGTGCGAGCGAAACTTCACCCACTCGAAAAACGTATAAGGCTCGCGTTGGAGGATGCCGTCGTCCAGCATCCGCTGGCAGTCCAGCCACGTCGTATTGAGCGTTTCCCATAGCTCGCTGTTGGTGGAACTGCGCACCGCCCGCGCGTTCTCGCGTGCAGCGCGCAGGCAACTGACAATCGAAGAAGGGTTCGATATATCGCGCACCATGAACTCGATCACGTCGCGGCTTTTCATGCTGCGATGAGCGGCGGAATAAATGCCGCTCAGTTCGGAGATGGAGAGCATCGCTCGCCAGCCCAGTTCCGCATATTCGTCCGATTGCGGCAAGAGCGAGAGTTGATAATTCGCGTCGAGCATCCGCGCAGTATTTTCGGCGCGCTCGGTATAGCGCGCCATCCAGAAGAGATGATCCGCGGTACGGCTCAGCATGGGTAGTCTCGCGTATGGTTTTGATGGTCTCGTGTGCGTGGCTAGCGTTCCAACACCCAGGTGTCTTTCGTGCCACCGCCTTGCGATGAATTCACGACCAAAGACCCTTCACGCAACGCAACGCGCGTCAGTCCTCCCGGCACCATGCGCACTTCCGTGCCCGAGAGCACGAAGGGACGCAGATCGATATGACGCGGGGCAATGCCCGACTCGACGTATGTCGGGCACGTTGAAAGCGCGAGCGTGGGCTGCGCAATGTATTTCTCAGGATTCGCAGTGAGCACCGCGCGAAATTCCGCGATCTGCGCGGCGCTCGACGACGGTCCCACCAGCATGCCGTAGCCGCCCGCGCCATGCGTCTCCTTGACGACGAGTTCCGGCAGATGATCGAGCACGTACTTCAGGTCGTCGGGCTTGCGGCACATCCAGGTCGGCACGTTATTGAGTATCGGCTCCTGTCCGAGATAGAAACGCACCATGTCCGGCACGTAAGGATAGATGGACTTGTCGTCGGCGATACCCGTGCCCACTGCATTGCACAACGAGACATGTCCGGCGCGATATGCCGAAATTAGTCCGGCCACGCCCAAAGCCGAATCCGGGCGAAAGACGAGCGGATCCAGGAAGTCATCGTCGACGCGCCTGTAGATCACATCCACGCGCTGCGGTCCTTGCGTCGTGCGCATATAGACATAGTCGCCGTCCACGAACAGGTCTTGTCCCTCCACCAGTTCCACGCCCATCTGCTGCGCAAGGAACGCATGTTCGAAATACGCGGAGTTGTACATGCCGGGCGTCATCACGACGATGGTCGGGTTGTCCACGCCGGCGGGCGCCGCCGCACGCAAGGTATCGAGCAGCAGGTCGGGGTAATGCGCGATCGGCGCTACGCGATTGCGTGCAAATAGATCGGGAAAAAGCCGCATCATCATCTTGCGGTTCTCGAGCATGTACGACACGCCGGACGGCACACGCAAATTGTCCTCGAGGACATAGAACTCGCCCTGCCCCGCACGCACGATGTCGATGCCCGCGATATGCGCGTATATGTTGCGCGTCACCTCGACACCACGCATTTGCGGCCGGTATTGCGCGTTGCCGACGATCTGCGCTTCCGGGATGATGCCGGCGCGAATGATGTCCTGATCGTGATAGATGTCGTGGATGAAGCGGTTCAGCGCATTCACGCGCTGCCTGAGACCACGCTCCAGCGCCTTCCATTCGTCGGCAGGAAAAATGCGCGGTATGACGTCGAAGGGAATGGTGCGTTCGGGAATGATGCCCGGTACGTCGCTCGTGCCGTAGACCGCGAAGGTAATGCCTACTCGACGAAAATTCAGGTCGGCCTCTGCGCGTTTCAGATTGACCTGCTTCTCGCTTTGTGCGCTGAGCCATTCCATGAACTCGCGGTAATGCAGGCGGGGCGCACCCGCTTCAAGAAAGGCCGACGCCGGTACTCCGCGCGCTTCGAGGTCGCTGCGCTCGAACATCTCATTGAAGAACGATTGCGTCATGGCCGGACTTTCCTATCAAGTGCGTGCCGGGACCGGGATCCCTTGGTTGGTGTTCTGGTTGCACTCGCAATGACTGAAGAGCCTGACAACGCGGCGCACCGAATCATCGTGCGAAACATCCCGCTTTCGTTTCATAGGCAACCTCAAGCGGATGCTTATTGTGACTGCATCCATTGCGCGGGCGGCCCAGTGCCGCACTCAAAAGAGCAACTTCGATGCCAACGCATGACCGATATCCAATTCGTTGACCGCATGGAACATTCGGCATGTCGCGAAGGGGCACTGCACCAAAACGGCGCGGCGCTTTATCTCTGCACAGTAAACGATGCCGCAGGAAGGTGCGCCTTGGCTGGTATGCGAGAAGCGCCGGTATCATAGGCATCTTGGCGAATCAATTCGAGTCTTCATGAACACACCCTCTCAAAGCGCCGTTCGTCCCGGCTTGCGCGAACTGACGCCGCTCGAAGTGCGCGTGCTCGGCGTGCTCGTTGAAAAGCAGCAGACGGTGCCCGACACTTACCCGCTGTCGCTGAACGCACTCACCGCAGGCTGCAACCAGAAGAGCGCGCGTGCGCCGGTGATGAACGTCACGGAAGACGAAGTCCTGACCACCATTGACGGCCTCAAGCGCCTTTCGCTCGTGATCGAGGGCAGCAGCAGCCGTGTGCCGCGTTTCGAGCACAACATCAATCGCGTGCTGGGCATTCCGAGTCAGTCCGTGGCTCTGCTCGCGACGCTATTCCTGCGCGGCCCGCAAACGGCGGCCGAACTGCGCGCCAATAGCGCGCGCCTGCACGCATTTGCCGACATCTCGTCAGTGGAAAGCTTCCTCGAAGAACTCGCCGCAAGCGATCCTCCGCGCGTGGTCAAACTGCCGCGCGCCCCCGGCGGGCGCGAGAGCCGTTGGATGCACCTGCTATGCGGCGAAGTCAGTGTGGCCGACGCGCCGACGCGCGAGGCATCGAGTGGGGAATCGTATTCGTCGTCGGCATTCGAGGCACTCAGAGCGGACCACGAGCGCCTGGCTCAAGAGGTGACGGAACTGCGCGCAATGGTCGAGCGCATGGCGAGCGAGTTGGGCATTGCATTGGACCCGCCGTCGCAAACATGACGACACGCCTGACGCCTGCGTCACTCACGTTTCGCGCAGACGGCACGCCTTTTTGCTCGAGGCACGACGATGTGTATCACAGCACCGCCGGCGCACTCGCACAAGCGCGTTACGTCTTTCTGCGAGGCAACGGCCTGCCCGAACGATGGCGCGGTCAGCCGGCGTTCAGACTGATTGAAACCGGCTTCGGCATGGGAATCAATTTCCTGGCGACATGGTTCATGTGGCGCAACCACCCGCATCGCTCTCTGACGCTTCAGTTCGTGTCCATCGAAAAGCATCCGTTCAGCGCAGAGGATCTGCGACGCGCGCATGCGGCCATCATCGACGACGCCTCCATTCAGCCGCTTGCAGACGAATTGATTTCTGCGTGGCCGCCACTCGATGCAGGCGTGCACCGCTTGACGTTCGATTCGGGCGCGGTCGTCCTGACGCTCATCTTCTGCGATATCGCCGATGCCCCGCCCTTGGCGCTGACACTGGACGTCACCGTCGATGCCATCTATCTCGACGGTTTTGCGCCCCGAAAGAATCCGGATATGTGGAGCCCCGCCACCTTCGCCATGCTCGCGCGCCTCGCGGCATACGACGCTACGTTTGCCACCTACACGAGCGCAGGACTCGTGAAGCGTGCGCTTCTCGAGCATGGCTTCGAGTATCGGAAGACACGGGGTTTCGCAGGCAAGCGCGCTATGCTGACCGGCAAGCGCTCGACGCTCGCCGCAGATTCGCACGGAAATTCTCTAGCACGTGGTGACGCGCGATGCCTATAACGAACTCTGATCCGCAGCCGCTGGACCCGATCGTATCGCTGGACGCTTGTGCGCTATCGAAAGCCATTCACGCGCGCGATGTCTCATGCGCGGAAGTGATGCAGGCTCATCTTGCGCACGTCGACCGTTTGAATCCTCGGGTGAATGCGATCGTCGCGATGCAAGATCGGGATGTGCTTCTCGCGCTCGCGCTGGAGCGCGACGCTCAGTTATCGCGCGGCGAAAGCCTGGGTCCGTTGCACGGATTTCCGCAAGCGCCCAAGGATATTCTTCCGGTCGCGGGCATGGTGACGACCAAAGGGTCGCCCCTCTTCGCGGGCGAACGCAATCTCTCCGACGCCATGGTGTTCGAACGTATGCGCGGCGCCGGCGCAATCTTCATTGGACGTACCAACACGCCCGAGTTCGGCTTGGGCGGTCATACCTATAACCCCGTGTATGGCACCACGCGCAATGCATTCGATGTCTCCCGCTCGGCGGGCGGCAGCAGTGGCGGCGCAGCCGTTGCCGTCGCGCTCGGTATGCTGCCCTTCGCGGATGGCACCGACATGATGGGTTCGCTGCGCACGCCTGCCGCGTTCAACAACGTGTTCGGCTTTCGCAGTTCACCCGGATGTGTGCCTTACGGCCCGAGCGACGACGTTTTCTTTCAGCAGTTCAGCGTAGCGGGCCCCGTCGCGCGGACAGTCGAGGACCTGGGCCTGTTGCTCTCCGTGCAGGCCGGCTTCGACGCGCGCGCCCCGCTCTCGCGCCGAAGCGAAAACCCTGCTGACTTCGCACGCGCGCTTGAACGCGATATGAAGGGCACGCGCATTGGCTGGCTTGCGGACCTCGACGGCCACTTGCCCATGGAAGCCGGCGTGCTCGATACGTGCGCTTCTGCGTTGCGCCACTTCGAGGCTGCAGGCTGCTCGGTAGAAGCGGCACGCGTTGAGTTCGATATGGAACGCTTGTGGCAAGCGTGGCTCGATCTGCGCAGTTTCACGTTTGCGGGTACCAACGCCGCGCTCTATCGCGACGAGGATAGACGAGCGAAGCTCAAGCCGGAAGCGGTGTGGGAAGTCGAGCGGGGCTTGCGGTTATCCGGTGAGAAAGTCTACGACGCCGTGCGCGAGCGCTCGGCGTGGTATCGCGCAATCACCGCGCTTTTCGCACGCTACGACTTTCTGGTGATGCCCGCCACGCAGGTCTTTCCTTTCGATGCAGCGATGCACTGGCCGCAGTCGATCAGCGATCGGACGATGGACACATATCACCGCTGGATGGAAGCCGTCGTGCCAGCAACGATGGCATCGCTGCCGGCATTATGCGCGCCCGCCGGGTTCGGGCCCAACGGTCTGCCGACGGGCCTGCAAATCATCGGTCCGGCGCAGATGGACCTTGCGGTGCTGCAAATGGGGCTGGCGTATGACCATGCCAGCGGCTATTCGCGTATGCGCAGTTCGCTGCTTGGCTAACGCAATCGAATGGTCTGCTCATGTGGATCAGCATGAGGCGGACTACTCGCTTGCTTCGCGATCCGCAGGAGCCAGTGCAAGTGCCAGTATCATCGCCCCGCTATTGAGCGGCACCGAGCTGCCGACGCGCCGGGGCCGATAGACAGGTTGCCCGCGCCGGATTGCCTGGCCGCTCAACGCGCATACTCCGCCTTTGCGCGCGGTACAAAGCGCCCACACCTGCTCGGAATAATTGAACGACGTCGGATCGTGCCAGGAAAGCGCAAGTGTCGACTCGCTCAAACGCTCGAGCAACTTAATGTTCGCAGAAGGCGCATGACCTTTCGGTGCCGCCATATTGCCGTAACCGCCAGCGACGGCAGACTGCGTCAACGAAGACGCCGGCTGGTTCGAACGGCCGCGGGGGCTCGATCCATCGTCGAGCATAGCGAGGGTACCGCTCCACGGATCCATCAGAGAGGGATGCTTCATGCTCCGCTCCGGCTTGTCGCAATGCGCGCCCGTCTCGCATCGCGTGTTGACGTTATGGCAAGGGATGCGAGCGCGATCGACCGCCTGCGCCCGCTTCGACGAAGGACCGTTCTAAGGGTAGTACACCTGAGCAAGGTGCGTTTTAATTTCTTGCCCCGCTTTTGTCGAGCGGGCACTGATTACCGCTTAGCGAACGAACGTTCGATAAAGTGCTATCAGCGCTATGGCGGCTGCCGTACGTTGCAAAGGAAGGAGCACGCGCACGCTGCCTGATTTCTGACAAAATAAAAGCAGCGAAACGCACACTCCTGTCGAATCATGACAAGCAAGCTCTGCATCAACGCGACGATTTCGGCGGACCGCACTTCCGTCAGTTTTGTCGCCTTTTCCCGCGAACGGGAGATTCACTGCAACATCACGCGCAAGGCGCTAGAACAATGCTTCTGGGCGCCCGTCGGGGCGAGCGACGAGCGCCTTCTCAAAGCATTCAACGACGGCTACGAGCGCATCAGTGCGCGCGTGCATCGCAAGTTCCTGGCGCATCCTTCAAACTCGATTCACCTCGACGTGATCGATTTCTCTTCCTGATTCGTCGGAACTGATGGAACGGCCACTATCGCGCAGCCTGAGTGGCTTTGCGCATCTTTGCCACGTCCTCGGGCTGCACCGCCGGCATGTTGTTGTTCCACGCACCGCGGATGAAAGTCACCACATCCGCTATCTGCTGATCATTCAGAACCGGCGCATAGCGAGGCATCGGGTACGGTGCCGGCACTCCCTGAATGACGAGATCTTCGGTGCCGTTGAGCGTCACGTTGATGAGCGAAGAAGCATCCTTCTCCAACAGGTTTGGATTGCCCGCCAACGGTGACAGCATCGGCGCGAAACCGCGGCCATCGACGCCATGGCAGTGCATGCAGAACGCCGCATAGACGCGCGCGCCGGAGTCCGATGCCGAGGGCCGCGTCAAAGACACTTTTGTCGCCTTCGGATCATATGAATAAGGCGCGTTGCCGTTTCCGCCTGCCGCCGGCAATGACTTGAGGTAGTGCGCCATTGCAGTGATGTCGCCGTCGCTGAGCGATTGCGTGCTGTTGTTGACCACACTCGTCATCGAACCGAACGCGGTTGCGTGCGCGTTCGCGCCGGTCTTCAGGAACGTGGCCAGGTCCTGCTCCGACCAGCGCCCGAGCCCCGTGTTGTGCTCACCGGTCAGATTCGAGCCGAACCAGTTGTCGAGCACGCCGCCAGTCAGGTAGGTAGAGGTGCTTTCGTCGAGCCCCTTCTCCTGGAACGCAATCCCTCGCGGCGTATGGCACGCTCCGCAGTGTCCGAGGCCTTGAGTCAGATAGGCCCCGCGATTCCAGGCTACATCCTTGCCCGCCTTGTCCTTATACACGCCCTTGTCGAGGAATACCGCGTTCCAAAGCTTGAGCGGCCAGCGCATGTTAAGGGGCCACTTGATATCGGACGCGCGATTCGCCTGCTTCACCGGCGTCACGCCATGCATGAAGTACGCGTAGAGCGCGTGCATGTCCTCGTCGTTGATCTTTGCGTAAGACGGATACGGCATGGCCGGATAGAGATTGTGGCCGTCCTTCGCAACGCCTTCGCGCAGCGCGCGTGCGAAATCCTCTTCGCTATAGCGGCCGATGCCGGTGTCCGGGTCCGGCGTGATGTTCGTCGTATAGATGGCGCCGAGGGGTGTGGTCATCGGCAGGCCGCCTGCCATGGGCTTGCCGCGCGGCGCCGAATGACAGGCGATGCAATCGCCCGCTTTCGCGAGATAAGCGCCGCGCGTGACCAGAGTGTCGTTCGTCGTATCGGCGTGCGCAGCCAACGGCGCTGCCGCCAGCGCGAGGTTCGCTGCAAGAAGCGCGGCCGTGAAAGGCTTGAGAACAAATTTCATGGCGGGTCTCCTTAGGCGCTTCGCAGCTGGTTGCCGACCGGTAACTTCCTGAGGCGCTTTCCCGTTGCGGCGTAGATCGCGTTCGTGATCGCAGGCGCAAGCGCGGCTGTGCCGGGCTCGCCGATGCCTCCTGGCGCCTCGGTGCTCTTGACGATATGCACTTCGATGGGCGGCGTTTCGTCTATGCGCAACATTCGATAGTCGGTGAAGTTGCTCTGCTGAACGCGGCCATTCTCGATCAGGATCTCGCTATACAGCGCCGCCGTGATGCCGAAGATGATCCCGCCTTGCACTTGCGCTTCCACCGTGTTGGGATTGACGACCATGCCGCAATCCACCGCGCACACGATGCGATTCACGCGCACCTCGCCGTCCTTGTTGACGGTGACATCCGCGACCACTGAGAAGAAACTGCCGAACGCATGCATGACGGAGACACCGCGCCCTTGACCCTGCGGCACTGATTGCTTGCCCCAGCCGGCCGCTTGGGTCGCGACATCCAGCACGTTGCGCGCACGCGGTGTCTTGCCGAGCAGATCACGCCGATATTGCACGGGGTCGACCTTCGCTTGCGCGGCCAGTTCGTCGATGAAACTCTCGACGACGAACGTGCCGCGCGTCGGGCCCACGCCGCGCCAAAAAGCGGTCGGCACATGGCGCGGCTCCTGGCGCACGTATTCAATCACCTGATTGGGCAAGTCATAAGGAAGATCGGACGCGACTTCGATGGCATCCGGATCGATGCCGTTCTTGTAGGCGGGCGGTGCGAATCTCGCCATGATGGACGAACCCACGATGCGATGCGTCCAGGCAATCGGCTTGCCATTCGCATCGAGGCCGGCAGAGAGCTTGTCGTAGTAGTACGGCCGATACATGTCGTGCTGAATGTCTTCCTCGCGCGACCACGTGACTTTGACCGGCACGCCGAGCTGCTTGCCGATCTTGAGCGCCTGCGTCGCCATGTCCACTTCGAGCCGCCTGCCGAAGCCGCCGCCAAGTAGATGGTTGTGCAGCACGATCTTGTCGCGCGGCAATCCGGTAATGGCGACGCCCGCGTCGACGATACGCGTCGGCACTTGCGTGCCGAGCCAGATATCGCAGCCATCGGGGCGCACGTGCACGGTGCAGTTCACCGGTTCCATCGTGGCGTGGGCGAGGAACGGCTGTTGATAGACCGCATCGACGCGTGTTTTCGCATCGCCGAAGCCCTTGCCTACGTCTCCATCCTTTCGTGCGACGGCGCCTGACTTCTGCGATGCCTGCGCCAGTTCGTCGATGATCTGATTCATCGATACCTTGGCGTCCGCACCCTCGTCCCAATGTATCGACAAGGCTGCGGCGCCCCGCTTCGCGGCCCACGTGTGATCGCCGACCACTGCAACGCCATTGTCGAACTTGATCACTTGTCGCACGCCGGGAATCTTCTTCGCGTTCGTGTCGTCGACGGATGCGAGCTTGCCACCGAATACCGGACAATTGACGATGGCCGCATAGACCATGTCCGGCAAGCGCACGTCGAGACCGAACATTGCCGTGCCATCGACCTTTTCGGGCGAATCAAGACGCCTGACTTGCGTGCCGATGATCTTGAAGTCTTTCGGGTCTTTGAGCTTGATATCTTTGTCTTGCGGAACCGGCATACTTGCCGCCGCTTGCGCGAGTCCACCATAGCTCGCGCTGCGATCGCCCGAAGCATGAATCACCTTGCCGCCTTGCGCATGACATGTCGATGCATCGCATTGCCATTGCTGCGCCGCCGCCGCAACGAGCATCATGCGCGCAGCCGCGCCTGCCTTACGCATGGGCTCCCACGCATATCGGATGGATGTCGAGCCGCCTGTCAATTGACCGCCCAACAGCGGATCCATGAAGCGCTTCTCATCGGGCGGCGCGTGGTCGATGGTGACGCTCTCGACCGGCACTTCGAGTTCTTCGGCGATCAACATCGGCAAGGACGTATAGACGCCCTGCCCCATTTCCACCTTCGGAATGACGAGCACGACCTTGCCCGTCTTGTCGATCTGCACGAACGCATTGGGTTCGAATACGCCTGCCTGAGGCGCTTCCACGCCATCGCCGCCAATGACCGACTTGCCTTTGACCTGGTCCTGACTGACGGCGGGCAAGCTGAAGCCAATCAGAAATCCACCGCTCGCCGTCACGCCCGCTGTCAGTCCAAGCTTGAGGAACGAGCGGCGTGAAAATCCCGCAGGCGCCGCGTGACGTCCTGCTTCGAGTAGGCCTCGCGACATGTCACGCTCCCTTCGCTGCTTGCTTGATGGCCGCGCGAATGCGGTTATAGGTTCCGCAGCGGCAGATGTTGCCGGTCATGGCCGCGTCGATATCGGCATCGGTCGGATTGGGAACCGCTGCAATCAATGCGGCAGCGGACATGACTTGTCCGGACTGGCAATAGCCGCATTGAACGACATCGAGCTGATTCCATGCGTCCTGCACTTTCTTTCCGGCGGGTGTGGCACCGACGGCTTCGATCGTCGTGATCTTCTTGTCGCCGATAGCCGCGACCGGCAGCACGCAGGAACGTATGGCGACGCCATCGAGATGCACGGTGCAAGCGCCGCATTGCGCGATGCCACAACCGAATTTGGTGCCGGTCAAACCGACGAGATCGCGTAATACCCAAAGGAGCGGCATATCTGGGGGCGCGTCGACAGTGTGTGACTGACCATTGATCGAAAGCGTAGTCATGAGCGGCTCCGGCTTATGCATTGGATTGAGCGAACAGCGCGATCGCGGGCTGCGTGCGATGGCATTCGGCGTCTGGTGGTACTTCGCGTTGATTCGTGGTTGACACGTTCTCAACGGTAGGACGCCATTGGCAGGTATTACAGGGACAGGGGATTGTAGCGCCGGTTTAAGAAACGAGCTTGGATGACGGATGACATGTTCGCATATTCACTCGGCCTCGCGACGGGCTTTCAAAATTAGTCTGGACGGTGTTGCGATGGACCGTTAGTTGCAGGGTCTTGAACGACAAAAGAGTCTTCGAGGGACGCGTTGTTCTCCTTGGATCAAAGAATCTCTATGAGTCCGTTGGACGTAAGGTCATCCGGAATGGGGCTGAAATCGGCGTATTCGCGCAAGTCGACCGTCACCGTGCCGCACATTCGCGGGTCTGCATCGACGAACGTGAGTGTGTCGTCCTCGCGGTACGCCTGGTAGATGCCGGGCGCGATTTGAATTCTGATGCCGTCTTCCGCACACCCGGAAAGTGCGCCGGACAGCACCCGAATATGGAAGCATGAATTCACTGCCGTGTCCTGGGAGAGCGGTATCGAGCAGGCTATACGTTTGTTGATAGAGCAAAAGGCGAGCCAAAGCAAATGTCCGCCGCGTTCATTCGAAGGCGGCGGACCCGGACACTGAGTTCAATAGATGAGGCTGGCTGACAGGTAGGCGGAGTGCGCTGCAAATCCGCCCGACCCTTCGCGCGGCGATCACTTCGGCCGCAAGAGCACTTTGATCGAATCGAGTGAATTGGCGACCTCGATAGCCGCGTCCCATTCTTCGAGCGCAAAGCCGTGCGTGACGATGCCCTTCGAAGTCACGAGCCCGCGCGCCAGAAGATCGATCGCAATCGGATAGCAATACGGGCCAAGATGCGCGCCGCGTACGTCGAGTTCCTTGCGATCGCCGATGATCGACCAGTCGACAGTCGTGTCGCTGCCAAACACCGAGAACTCGACGAAGCGTCCCAGCTTGCGAATCAAGTCCAGCCCTTGCGAGACGCCAGTCGGCGAGCCCGTCGTCTCGATGTACACGTCGCAGCCGTATTGATCCGTGATCGAGCGAATCATCTCCAGCGCATTGTCGGTCTTCGGATTGATAGTCACGTCCGCGCCATATTCGCGTGCGAGTTCGAGGCGCTCATCGACGAGATCGATGACCACGAGCTTCTTCGGCGTCTTGAGATGTGCAACCTGCACCATCATCAATCCGAGTGGTCCCGCGCCTGCGATGACCACCACGTCGCTCAACTGGATGTCGCCGCGATTGACGGTGTGAATCGCACACGCGAGGGGTTCGATGATCGCCGCGTCTTCGAGCGAGATACCGTCCGGTATCTTGTGCACGATGGCGGTCGGCGGAAAGCGCATATATTCGGCCATGCCGCCGTCCGCGACTTCACGCTGGAAACCGAAAATGTTGTGCACTTCGCACATCCAGTACTGTCCCGACTTGCAGTAGCGGCACTTCGCGCAAGGCACGATCTGCTCGGCGATCACTCTGTCGCCCACCTGCACGCCGAAGTGCTCGGCCGCGCCCTCGCCCAGTTCCTCCACATAACCGAAGAATTCGTGGCCGGGTATAACGGGCGCCTTGACCCACGGGTTAGGGCCGCCCCAGAACATCTTGGCGCCCGACCAGCATTTGCAGTCGCTTGCGCATATGCCGCATGCCGCAATGCGAATGACCACTTCATTGCGGCCGGCGCGGGGACGCTGCACGCGTTCGACGCGATAGTCCTTCGGTGCGCGGCATACGATAGCCGTCATTTCGCCACTGTTGTCAGTCGATGCCGTGCTCATGCTCGCGTCTCCGGTCAGCTCGGGTTATCGCTTCGTCATTCCATCACGATCTGGACTTTCACATCCGTCGGCACGCCGCTTGCCGCTTCTTCGAATGCCTTGATGCCTTCCGCGAAAGGAAAGGTCCGCGAGATAAAGGGCTTCACATCCAGCTTGCCCGATGCAATGAGTTGAATCGCGCGCGGAAAGATGTTTGCGTAGCGGAACACGGATTCGATTCGCGCTTCCTTGATCTGCACCGCGACCACATCCAGCGGAACGGCGCGCTGCGGCATGCCCACCAGCACGAGACAGCCGCCCGGACACAGCAGGTCGACGATGCCTTCAAAGGCTTTCTCATTGCCGCTCGCCTCGAAGACGATATTCGCGCCCCAGTCGTCAGTGAGTCGCGCAACGACGTCCTGCACGCGCTCGTCGCGAATGTTCACCGTCGTCACGCCTTGCACGGCGCCGATGAGCTCGAGCTTCTCCTGCACGAGATCGCACACGATCGCGCGACTGCAACCACCGGCAAGCGCCGCGAGCGCGCACATCATGCCGATGGTGCCTGCGCCCAGCACCACGGCGACATCGCCCGGCTTGATCGCGGCCTTCTTCGCGGCCTGCAATCCGATAGAAAGCGGTTCGACGATCGCGCCTTCGGCAAAGCTCACGTTATCCGGCAGCTTGTAGGTGAACGCCGCGGGATGCACGACGTAAGGCGCGAGGCAACCATGCACCGGCGGCGTAGCCCAGAAACGCACTTTCGGATCGAGGTTGTACATGCCTTCACGCGATGCACGGGATTCCGTATCGGGCACGCCCGGCTCCATGCACACGCGGTCGCCCGCCTTGAGATGCGTCACTTCCTCGCCGACTTCCACCACGGTCCCCGACGCCTCATGCCCGAGAACCATCGGCTCATTGACGACGAACGGACCGATGCGTCCATGCTGATAGTAGTGAACATCGCTTCCGCAAATGCCGACCGTGTGAATGCGTATGCGCACGTCACGCGGACCCACGACTTGCGGCAGGCTAAACGGGCGCAAGCTGATGCGGCGTGCTTCTTCGAGAACCAGTGCTTCCATTGTCGTTCCTTCGTGCTGTTCGTTGAGCCGGTTTGATTGCTTCCTGTATTGCGTCTTGTATGCGTCGCGAATTCATCCCGCCTGAAAGCCGCCGTCGATCGCAAGGCTGACGCCGCTTACCATGCTCGAGTCGTCGCCGAGCAAATAGGCGATGGTGCGCGCCACTTCCACAGGTTGAACGAAGCGGTTAAGCGGAATGCGCTCGAGCATGGGGCCGGACTTCGCGGGATCGCTCCATGCCTTCTCGGCCATCGGCGTCATCGTGACAACCGGGTTGACCGCGTTCACGCGAATGCCGTGCGGCCCGAGTTCGACAGCCATCACGCGCGTCATGGCGTCGAGCGCGCCTTTGGATGCGCAGTACGATGCATGCAGGGGCAAGCCGACCGTCGCGGATAGACTCGATACATTCACTATTGCACCACCCGTCTTGCGCGCGATCATGCTTTTCGCGCATTCCTGCGACACGATCATCGCAGCGCGCACGTTGACGTGCATCGTGAGATCGAATGCGTCGACGGTCGTATCGAGAAACGGCTGCAATTCGACGAGCCCCGCGCAATTGACGAGCAGATCGACCGGCTGTGCCGCGCGCGCTGCCTCGCGTGCTGCGCTGGCATCCGCAAGATCGACGGTGATCGTCTCGCAGCCCGTCTCGCTCGCGAGCGCAGAAAGATCGGCGGCGCTCCGGCTCAACGCAATCACACGTGCGCCGCGCTCGATCAGCAGATGCACCGTCGCATAACCGATGCCCTTTCCCGCGCCGGTGACGAGCACGGTCTTGCCTGCAAACTCGCGATTTCTATCGATCGAGGTCATGGACTATTCAGGGTTCGTCGCACAGACGCTGCGCGGTGTCTTCATCGGTGACGAGCACCGACGGATAGCGCCCGCGCAAAGCCGCACGCGTGACATGAAACTTCTTGGCGCCGCCGCTCACGAGAACGACGCGGCGTATCTTGCGCAAGTCTTCGAGCGTGATCGCCACCGTGCGACGATTCAGCGGATGATCGATCAGCTCGCCGTCTTCATCCATGAAATGACCGAGCATGTCGCCCACCGCGCCCGCCTTCTGAAGCGTGCGCAATTGGTCGGGTGTGTCGATGCCATAGGTCACGACGAGCGACTCTGTGAGATCGCCGCACGTGAGGAGCGCGAGGTCCGCACTGCGCGCAAGCTCATACGTCTCACGCACGGTGCCTTCCTGCAAGATCACGTCGCGCGCCTTTTGGCTGCTGACGTAGATGGGCGCGGCAAAGAGGTAGCCATCCGCACGACAAATGTTCGCGAAGTCCGAAACGATATCGAACGTGTTGATGCTCGGGCAATGCGACAAGCCGCCTTGCAGCGAAACAGCCGATACCGCGCCGTAACTGCGTTGCGGCATGGCGCGCAGAACGGCGCGAATGGTGCGGCCCCAGCCGAGTCCAATGGTCTGCCCCGCGACGATCTGCTTGGCAAAGTACGATGCCGCGCCGATGCCGAGCGCCGCGTTATTCGCTTCCGTGTTCGCGCCTGTCGGCACGACGACCGCACATTCCAGTCCGAAGCGCTGTTCCAGCATGTTTTCGAGCGCCACACACGGCGCGATCTTGCTGTTGATGGTGATCTGCACTAACCCGGATTCCCGGCTCGCAGCAAGTAGCCGATTCACGCGCACACGATTACTGCCAATGCGCTGCGCGATTTCCTGTTGCGTCAGGTTTCCGACGTAGTAATGCCAGGCCACGCGCGCCTGCAATTCCTCTTCCAAGTCGATCGACTCGTCTGCTTCTGCAACGGCAATGGACGGTGCTGTCTTGCTCATGTTCTCACTGTGAACGCACTGTAAAAGGCGCGAGTCTACTTCACCGCGCCCATCGTGAGCCCTTGTACGAGCCGGCCCGATACGAGCAGCGCAAACACCACCATCGGCAGCACGATCAGCGTGCCGGTCGCCATGATCTCGCCCCACGGCAACTCATAGCCGCTCATGTAGCTCGTCGCCGCAACGGGTGACGTGATCGCATCGGTACGTGTGAGCACGAGCGCATAGAGCAGATCGTTCCACGAGAAGATGAACGCGAAGATGGCTGAGACGACGATACCCGGCATTGCGAGCGGCAAATTGATGCGCCAGAACACGCGCCACGGTGACGCGCCATCGAGCCGCGCGGCTTCATCCAGTTCGACCGGAATATTGCGGAACTGGTCGGTGCAGATCCATACGACGATGGGCAGCGAGAACGTCAGATACAGCAGTATCAAGACCACGTGCGTATCGACGAGATCGAGCTTCGTCGCGATGAGAAAGAACGGCACGGCGAGCACCACGGGGCTCACCATGCGGTTCGAGATGAACCAGAACCACAGGTCTTCCTTGCCGCGAAACTCGTAGCGTGCGAGCGCATAGGCGGCCGGCGTACCGAGCAGAATGGCGAGCACCGTCGTGCAACTGGCGATGATGAGCGAATTCAGCAAGCTGCCCGCGACGTCGTGCTCGAAGAGCGCGGCGGAATAGTGATGGAACGTCGGACTGAACAGCCACTTCGGCGGATACGCGAGTGCATCGGCCTGGCTCTTCAGGCTCGTCGTCACCATCCAGTAGAACGGAAACACGGACGACATGAACACGACCACGAGCCCCAGAAAGTGCCATACGGTAGCGCGCTTTCGTGCGGCACGCGCGCGCTTCGCACGCTGACTGGTGCCGCCGTTCGACGTTTGCAAAGCCGACGTACTCACGCAGCCTCCCGATAGACGAAACGAATGTAGAGACGCGAAAGCACGATCGTCAGAATCAGCAGAATGATGGCCTGTGCCGACGCCATGCCCTGATCGAAGAGCCGAAAGCCGACGCGCTGGATATAGACGCTGATGAATTCGGTCGCCGCACCGGGACCGCCTCGCGTCATCGTGAACACGGCGTCGAACATCTTGAGCATGTCGGCCGAACGCAAAATGAGAATGGCAGTGAGTCCGGGCAAGAGATACGGCCGCTGCAAGTGCCAGAGAATCATGCTCCATTTTGGCGTCTCGAGGCGCGCGGCTTCTTCCGCTTCTTTCGGCACCATCGAAAGTCCGGCCAGCATGATGAGCGCGCAGAACGGCGTCCATTGCCAGATATCCATGATCATCACCGACACGAATGCGAGCGTCGGATCGGCAAGCCAGTCTTGCGGAGGAATGCCGAAGAGACTGGTCAGATAGTTGGCGACACCGAACTGCCGGTTGAAGATCAGCCGCCCGATCAGCCCGACGACCGCATACGTGGTGGCCATCGGAATGACGAGACTGACACGCGCCGCTGCGCGCATGAAGCGCAGGTCCGTGCGATGCAGCATGAGCGCCGCAAAGAGACCGAGCGCGACTTCGATAGGCAGCGTGAGGCAAAGGAACAGCGCAGTGCGTCCGAGCGCGCCCCAGAACGATGGGTCGGATAGCGTCGCGATGTAGTTGTCCAAGCCGACGAATGGCGTGCCCGATGCGAGATCCGCTAGCTTGTATTGATGAAACGAGTTATAGAGCGCGAGCAACAACGGATAGATGCCGATTACCGCAAGCGCGAAAATAGCGGGAATCAGGAACCAGAACGCAGGCGAGCGCGGCAGTACTCCGAAGCGCCGGGCGCCCTTGCGCGAACCTCGCGCTGGCGTCGCGGGCGTTGCAGTGCTGTTAGCCATCGAAATGTCTCCGGTTCCTGATCGTCGTGCTTACTTCAGCAGCGGCTTTTTGCCGTCGTAATAGCCCGCTTTCTTCAGGATGTCCTCGGTCTTCTGACCGATGGTCTGCGCGCCCTCTTTCACCGTCACTTGCCCGAGCATCATCTTGCTGCCCCATTCGCCGATCACTTCCGACACGGCGGGCCACTCAGGAAAGCGAGGACGGTAGTCCGGCACGCCGCCTTGCCACGATTCCACCATCGGCTTCACGAACGGATACTTGTCCTGCACGCCTTTGTCCTGATAGACGGCCATGCGGGCGGGCACGCCTCCCGCATCGAGATAAGGCTTCGCCATTGCCTCGGACGTGATCCATTGAATGAAGAGCCACGAAGCGGCCTGCTTCTTGGCGCTGGCTTTCGCATTCACCGCAAGCGAGAAGCCGCCGAGCGCGGGCTTCAGCCCTGCGGGGCCTTTGGGCTCGGTCGTGATAGCGAGACAATTGCCGAGCTTCGACTTGCTCGGATCGGTCAGCGTGGGATAGAACGCGGACCATTCGGTAATCATCGCAACCTGGCCTTGCGCAAGCGCATTCACCGCTTCGGCATGGTCGAAATCGACGATGCCCGGCGGCATGTACTTCATCAGCTTCTGCCGGTATTCCAGGCCCGCCTGCGATTGCGGCGACATCAGATTCGACTTGAACTTCGCGTCCAGCAGAGAGCCGCCGTTGGGCCACAGCACGCGCATGAAGCTGTCGGCCGATTGCGTCTCGCCGCGCCGCGACTGCAACGCGAACGCGAATTTGTCGCCCTTCGTGAGTTTGGGCGCATAGGTATTCAACAACTCGTCCCATGTCTTCGGCGGCTCGTCGAAGCCGGCGTCCTTCAGCATGCACTTGTTGTAGAACATGAGACCCGAATAATTATCGAAGGGCAGGCCATACGTGACCTTGTCCCACGTGCCGAAGGAATCCAGAAGAATCGGGAAGAAGCCCTTCAGGTTGAGGCTCGGATCAGCGAGCTTCGGGTCGTCCGTGAACTTCTTGATGGGCACGAGCCACTTGTTGCTGGCGAATTCGCCGATCCACACCACGTCGACGAGCACCACGTCCTGGTCTCCGCCGCCCACGAAGTTGAGCACTTCCTTCTCGCGCGTGTTCTCGTACGGAATGACTTCCCAACGCACCTTGATGCCGGTCTCTTTTTCGAACTGGGGAATCAGGGTTTGTGCGGCCTTGTATCCGGGCCTGTCGAGGAATATGGCTTTGATGGTGGTGCCCGAATACGGCTGCGCCGCTTCTTTCAAAGTCCAGGCATGAGCGTTCGATGCAGCGAACGCGGCGCTTGCCGCGAGCAACGCAACAGCCGCGACGTGTTTGAGCGGGCCAACGTGCCTGGCCGGGATGAAGCGTTTGTTCATGCCTGTCTCCTGTTGTTCTTGAGCTGATGGTGCGGATTCTTCCTTTCGTTCCGTCGGTCCGTTTCACTTGTAATTTGCGTTTTACAATTGTATATTTTGGCCCGAACAGGTTGTCAAGAACTAAATCGACGAAGACATCGGATGCTGCACTGCGCATCATCGCGCAGTTCAGCCTTGAACTCGTTCCGGTAGGAGACACGCATGAGCGCAGTGCATCTGCAGCAGATTCGCAAGGCCTTCGCGGGCGCCGATGTGCTGAAGGGCATCGACATCGAAGTAGCCGACCGTGAGTTCATGGTCTTCGTGGGTCCGTCGGGTTGCGGCAAGTCCACTTTGCTGCGCACCATCGCGGGTCTGGAAAGAAGCGACTCGGGTCAGGTGATGATCGGTGGCGAAGACGTGACCGATCTCGAACCATCGCAACGCGGCGTGGCGATGGTGTTCCAGTCGTATGCGCTCTATCCCCACATGACGGTGTACGAGAACATTGCGTTCGGCCTTCGTATGCTGAAGCTCCCCGAAGCGCAGATCAAGGAACGCGTTCAACGCGCGGCGGACATTCTGCAGATCGGGCAGTTGCTGGAGCGGCGTCCGCGCGCCTTGTCGGGCGGGCAGCGTCAGCGCGTGGCCATCGGGCGCTCCATCGTGCGGGAGCCCAAGGTCTTCCTGTTCGATGAACCGCTATCCAACCTGGATGCCGCGCTGCGCGTCCAGATGCGGCTCGAACTCATCAAACTGCACAAGCAGTTGAACGCGACGATGATCTACGTCACCCACGATCAGACGGAAGCCATGACCATGGCGGATCGCATCGTCGTGCTGAATCATGGCCGGGTGGAGCAGATCGGGTCGCCGCTCGAGTTGTATCGGACGCCGCACAATCGCTTCGTTGCCGGCTTTATCGGTTCGCCGAAGATGAACTTCATCGACGTGCGCGTATTGCGCGCGGACAACGCGGGCGTGACCATCGAACTGCCGGGTGGAGAACAGTTGGCGTTGCCATTCAAGGCGTCCTCAGTGCAGCCAGGGGAAACGCTCACGCTCGGCATACGGCCCGAGCATTTCATCGAAGAACGCGGAGGCGACATCGATAGCGGCCTCACAGGCGATGTCATGGTGATCGAGCATCTCGGCGGCGAAACGTTGCTGCATGTTCGCTTACCGAACGATCTCGTGATTCAGGTAAAGGGTTCGGGGGAATCGACGGCCGTAGAGGGACAGCGGCTGAACGTCGGCTTCAGCATTCGGCACGTGCATCTCTTCCGAGAGGACGGCAGCGCGCTGGAATCCATGCGGTCAATGACGCAGGCGGCGACCATCTGATTGCAGTAATAGGTCCGCTAGTGCGGATTATAAACAAAACGCGAAACGTCAGCAGAAACTGCAAACTGCGCTTCTCCCGGCATCGCGGCGGAGGGCTACTTCTTACCGCCGCGAGCTTTCCCGCTTGAAGATTTTCTACCGAACGGCGCATGGTGTATCGCGCTTGAAACGTTAAGCGTCCGAACCGTGCCCTGTCATGATGCATGGGTCCGGGTTTTCCCCTTGCCGCCACGCAATTGCCGGACAAATAGCCCATTCGGGCATGAGTCGTGCATTTAAGCGCGGGAACCACTGGCAAGGCGGCTTAGCATGAAGACATTTCTTTCCCGGTCGCACACATCGACTGTCGCGGCCAAGACCGCTGACACGTTGAAAACGCGCGTGCTCGAAGGCCTGGAAGCCGGCGAATTCTGCATGGCGTATCAGGGAATCTATCGAGTCGACAGCGGCGAGCTCGCGCAGATGGAAGCCCTGATTCGCTGGCGTCATCCCGAGTTCGGAGTGCTGTTGCCGGGCGCGTTCCACGAAGCACTCGAAGACGAAGAAGTCATGCTGGAAGTGACCGACTTCGTGATGAACGCGGTTTCGCACGACATCGCGACATGGCAGGCGAGCGGCGGCGCGGCCTATCCCGTGGCGATCAACGTGCCGCCTTCGGTCGCTGCCGCCGAGGGCTTCGCGGAACGGCTGGATGCCGTGTGCCGCGACCACGGCATCGCGCCTTCGTCCATCGAAGTGGAATTGTCGGAGAACCAGGATCTCGCCCGCTTCCCGTCGATTGCGAAGGTCGTGCAACGTTTGCGCGCTCGCGGCGTCAACGTCGCCATGGACGATTTCGGCACCGGCTTCGCGTGTCTTGCCGCCTTGGGTCCGATCAGCTTCGGGACTGTGAAGATCGCCAAGGAACTGCTCGCCGAAGCGCCACATAACGCGGATGCGCGCACGGTGTTCTCGTCGGTGCTCGCGCTGATGGCGCGACTGAAACTGTCGGTGGTCGTCGAAGGCGTCGAGACGGCGGCACAGGCGCAATGGCTCGCTCAGTGGCCGCATGCCTTCGCGCAGGGCTTCTATCTCGCGCGGCCGGCGTTTGGCATCGGGAAGGTCCCCGGCGCGCGCCGCATCCGGCCCGTCGACATGAAGCAACACCGCGTGGTGCCGTTGGCGGATGCCGCTTGAGTGAACCCGCGCACGCTTGTAAGTGCGTGCGCGGCGATCGCCGGTTCGAGTCTTAAGGCGCCGATGCAGGCGCCGGCTGTCCCGCCTTCTCGGCGTTAATGCGGCGCTGTGCATTCTGAAGGTTCTGCGGATAATCCGTCTGCTCACCCGACGGGCTGTAGCCGTTCTTCTCGAGGTCACTCAGCTCGGCGTCTTTCTTGGCACGCGCCGCCTTTCTCTCGGCCTTCTTGACTTGCTTCGGCGTCGAAGCGCCCGCGTCTTGCGCGTGCGCAGGCGTGACGGGCAACGTGACGAGCGCGGCGACGGACAACGCCACAATGGCGAGCGGTGCGGTGCGTACTGTCAACATGAAGATTCTCCGATGTGGATGACCGTCGATGCGTGACGGTCCGTTTCTTGACGCGGCGAGTCATCGCATTGCAAGAAGCGGTCCATCTGTCACCGGTCCACGATTCGGCTCAGATTGCTCCGCACACGCTGTAACAGCGCGATCAGCCGGTCGCGCTCCTGGCGGTCGAGGCCCGCAAGCGCCTCCGCGGCGATCGCGTCGCCGACGCGCCTGGCTTTATCGAGCGCCTTCTGCGCCTTCGCGGTCATGCGCACCTGGCGCTCGCGGCGGTCGTCGGGATTGAGCCGCCGCACGATCCACCCGCCCTCTTCCATGCGGTCAAGCAGGCGCCCGGCGGAAATCGGCGCCACTTCGAGTAGCGAGGCGAGCCGCGCCTGATTCACCTCTCCGTAATGCGACAGATACGCAAGCACGCGACACTGCGCACGCGTGAGATTGAGCGACGATTTCGCCAATTCGTCGAAGCGGTTGCCGCACAGGCGGTCCACGTCCGCGATCAAAAAGCCGAAGCGCTTGTCGAGTTGAGGTTCCATCGGGCGATTATAGGGACGCTTGCGTCCCGCGTGCGCCTACTGGCGCACATTGGGCGTGCGAAGAGCACGCGCCTTTGGACGTCCGTACGGATCCCTAATGATTGTCAGACGTTGACCTTGCCGCGCTCAAGCAAGGAAGCGAAGGCATCGGAAGACAGCGGCCTGGCAAGCAGGAAGCCCTGCATCTCGTCGCAGCGCATGTCTTGCAGGCGGTCGAGCTGCGTGCCCGTTTCGACACCTTCCGCGACGACATCCATGTCGAGCGAATGCGCAAGCGCGATGATGGCCGAGACGATGGCGCGCCCTTCCTGACCGTTTTCGTCCAGACCGTTGGTGAAGAAGCGGTCGATCTTCAACTGCTTGGCGCGGAACCGCTGCAAATAGGCGAGGCTCGAATAGCCCGTGCCGAAATCGTCGATGGCGATCTCACAGCCGTTGTCCTGGAACGCGCGAATCATTTCGGTCGTGCGCGGCGCGTCCTGCATCGCCACGGTCTCGGTGATCTCGAACATCAACTGGTCGCTCGACACGCCTTCCTCGCGCACGATCTGCAGAACGCGGGTCACGAGGTCGGCTTCGTTCAACTGCCGCGGCGAAAGGTTGATGGCGACTTTCACCGCCCCGCGTCCGGACTCGCGCCAGCGCACCATATGCCGGCATGTCTCGCGCACGACCCAATAGCCGATGTCGACAATCTGCCCCGAGCGTTCCGCAATCGGAATGAATTCGAGCGGCGTCAATAAGCCCAATTGCGGATGCTCCAGCCGGATCAGCGCCTCCGCGCCCGCAAGTTCGCCGTCGCCGCGAAATTTCGGCTGGAAGAGCAGATAGAAGTAGCCTTCGTTCAAAGCCTCGTGCAGCGCCTGCTGAATTTGCAGCGTGCGCACCGCCGCCTCGTTCATGCTGGCTTCGAAGAAGCGATACGTGCTGCGTCCGCCGCGCTTCGCCTCGTACATTGCGACGTCCGCGTGCTTGAGCAGCGTCTCGACGCTATCGCCGTCGTCGGGAAAGAGCGCAATGCCGATACTCGGCATCACTTGCAGCGAGTGTTCCGCGACGACGAGGCCCTTCCTCATGGCGTCGAGAATGCGCTCGGCAAGTTTCTCGGCGTCCACGGGCGTGCCGATGCCTTCCAGCACCACCACGAACTCATCGCCGCCCAGCCGCCCGACCGCATCGCCGCCGCGCACGCATTGCAGCAGGCGCTTGGCGAACGCCTGGAGCACCTCGTCGCCTATCGAGTGGCCGAGCGAATCGTTGATCGTCTTGAAGCCATCGAGATCCATGAAGAGGATCGCAAAGCGGCTGCCGTTATTCGTCGCGTTCCTCACCGCGCGGCCGATGCGCTCCGTCACCGTGCGCCGGTTCGGCAAGTCCGTGAGCGTATCGAACGTCGCCATGTGAACGATCTGCCCGTGCAGGCGCGACACCGAACCTGCGAGCAACTCGTTCTGCGCATCGAAGCGCGACAGAACGAGCGTGATGATCAGAATAGCGAACGTAAAAAGCATGACCGTCGTGGCGAGCCAATGCACATCCACGCCGTTGGCCGCGCCGCACACCGCGCCCGGCAGGAAGTTCGCGGCCGCGTTGCCGGTGTAATGCATCCCCGTGATCGCGATGCCCATCACGAGCGCGGACCCGAGGCGCTTCTTCGTGAGATTCGATTGGTTCGCATTCGACAACACGCGCGCAATCCACAGCGCCGCGCCGGACGCGACCACCGCAATCACGATGGACGCCGCGAACAGGAACGGGTCGTACTCGATGGCCGGGCGCATCCGCATGGCGGCATCGCCGGTATAGTGCATCGCGGCAATGCCCGCGCCCATCAGCAAGCTGCTCGCGGTGAGCCGCAAGAGCGTCAGCCGCACGCGATTGATGACCGAAAGCGCAAAGAACGACACCAGCATTGCAATGGCGAGCGAAGCCGCGGTGATGCGGAAGTCATAGCCGAGCTGAATAGGCAGCGAGAACGCCAGCACGCCGACGAAGTGCATGGACCAGATGCCGATGCCCATCGAGGCCGCGCCGCCCGCGAGCCAGACATGGCGCATACGCGAGTGCGACAGCATCGCGATGCGGCCGGAGATGTCGAGCGCCGTGTACGAGGCGAGCGTCGCGACGACGAGCGATGCGGCGACGAGCCAGAAGTTATAAGTGCCGTGCATGAAGTGCCGGAATGAAAGGGACTTGTTAGCGTAAGCGTCTTATCGGCGTGAAGCGGTCAATCTTTAGGGCGGTCGACACATCCCGGACCGCACGGGGTTCGTCCATCGGTTGCGGCATCACAGTTCGGGGTCCAGCAAAGCGACAACGCGCTCAAGCATGCGTTCTCCGAGGCCGCGCCGCTGCCAGTCCGCAAGCGTAATGCGCTTTGCATGCGCAATGTCGGCATCGAAAATGGCGGTCTGCTGGCGCGCGAAATCGCGGTCGTAGATGTTGAGGTTCGCTTCGTCGTTAAGCTTGAACGAGCGGCTGTCGAAATTCGTCGAGCCGACCGAAACCAGAAATTCGTCGACGACGATCAGCTTGCAATGGAACATCGTCGGCTGATACTCGTACATCTCGACGCCCGCCGCAAGCAGGTCGCCCCAACATGCGCGCGATGCCTCGCGCACCGTGTGCGTGTCGATGCGCTTGCCCGGCGTGATCACGCGCACACGCACACCGCGGCGCGCCGCTTCCACGATAGCGTTGATGGTCAGCTTGTCCGGCACGAAGTACGCGCTCGACAGGTCGATGGAATGGGTCGCGGCGGTGATCGCCATCAGATACATCAGTTGCATGTCGTCGCTGCCGCCCGAAGGCGAACTGCTGAACATGTGCGCGAGACCGTCGCCCGCGCGCTCGATCTCGGGGAAATAGTCGGCGCCGTGCAGCACGTTCCCCGTGGCCTTGACCCAGTTGTCCATGAAGACCGCCTGCATCTGGCCGACCGCCGGACCCGCCACGCGAAAATGCGTGTCGCGCCAGTGTTTCTCGTCCTGCGCGTGGCCCGTCCACTCTTGCGCGATCCCGACGCCGCCGGTGAACCCCACGCGCCCGTCGATCACGAGCAGCTTTCGATGCGTGCGGTCGTTCATGCGGCCGAGTCCCGTCAAGTGCGGCTTGTGATACTGAATGACCTCCGCGCCCGCGTCGCGCAGCATCTGCATATAGCGCTTGTCCATCTTGGACGAGCCAACCCAGTCGAGCAGCACATGCACCGCGACGCCTGCGCGCGCCTTCTCGGCCAGCGCCTGCGCGATTTTCTCGCCTATCGCGCCCGACCAGTAGATGAACGTCTCGAAGGTGATCGTCTTTTGCGCCGAGCGGATGCCGTCGAGCATCGAGGGAAAGATTTCGTCGCCGTTGACGAGCACCTCGAAGCGGTTGCCGTCGACGACCGGCGGCCCGAGCAGCAGACCCATCGACCGGATGAACTGCGGATCGTCGCTCGCGTAGAGCCGCTCGATCTTGTGCTCGATCTTCTTCTCGCCGCTCGACAGGTTGGCGATCACCAGCACGACGATCACAGTGGCTACCACGGTCAGCGCAATCAGGGCAATCGTCGGCATGCGGGGCCTCGCGAAGCGAACATCCGTCCGGAACCGCTAGTGTATGTGGTTCCGGAACGTGCGGGCCATCAGGTTTGCGCGGATTGTCCGATCTGCTTGGCAATGGCGTCGCCCAGACGTTGTTCGTCCGATGAAACGCCCGCGCGCTTCGTTTCGGAAACGCCATGCAATCCGCCCGATACCGCGAGCGAACTCATTGCGTGACCCGCGACCGCACCGACGCCCGCCGTCTCCGCGACGCCCGGCGCGTGACCGCTGTCGGCGCTCGCATCGAACTGTTCGAGCAACTGCGGCGCGCCGTGCGCGGGCTTGAAGACGAGCTGCACGGTCGCCGTAACCTTGCTCTCGCCTGCGCCCAGGCCAATCAGCACGCGGCGGCGGCGATTGCCGGCGTCGATCTTGTCGATATTGCCGACCACTTCGAGCACGTTCTGATCAACGGGCGGCGCGACATCGGCGCGGACCGCGCGCAGGCCCATCGACTGGAGCTTGGCGACAATTTCGTCGGCCACCTCCTCGCGCGCCGCCAGCGCATTCTGAGCTTGCTGCTGCGCCTCAGTGTCGCCGGACATCGCCGTTTTCAGCTTCGACGCGAGGCCGTGATTGTCGAGCTTCACGTCGGCAGCGTCGCTTGCGAAGGGATACACGTAAATGATGCCCGACCGCACGGCGGAAGCGACCGCCGCCGTCTGCGCGTCGGCGCCGGCCGCGCGCGCCGAGCCCGCGAAAAGCGCGACGCCGGTCACGATTGCCGCGACGAGGGCGCGGCGCGCGTGACGGACGAGGGAATCGAGCAAGGAGAAGTTCGTTTCGTGGGACATGTCGGCACCTGGGTTCGTTGGCTGGAGAGTCGGTCTGAAGCTGGGCTGTCGATCAGCGTGCCGCAACTATCGCCGATGCCCGGCGCGCACGCCATCGAGCATTTATGTCGCCGGGTTTCATGCGGCGAGCGCCGCGTCTGAGCGCGATCACGCGAGTCTCGTTACCATGCGTCGAACGCGCGCGCGGCGCGCCGCTTTCTCGTACAACCCTCTTCGAAGGAGCAACGATGGATCTGCAAATCGGCAACAAGCTCGCATTCGTGTCCGGATCGACGAAGGGCATCGGCCACGCCATCGCCGTCGCGCTCGCGCGTGAGGGCGCGCGCGTGATCGTGAACGGACGCTCGCAATCGTCTGTGGACGCGGCGCTCGACAAGCTGCGCCAGCTCGTGCCGGGCGCACAGGCCGAAGGCTTCGCGGGCGATGTCTCCGACGCCGCGCAAGTCGACGTGCTCGTCGAGCGCTTTCCCGATGTCGATATTCTCGTCAACAACATGGGCATCTTCGAGCCGAAGCCGTTCGAAGAGATTTCCGACGACGACTGGCTGCGCTTTTTCAACGCGAACGTCATGTCGGGCGTGCGGCTTTCGCGCGCTTATCTGCCGAAGATGAAAGCGAAAAACTGGGGCCGCGTGGTGTTCATCAGCAGCGAGAGCGGCATTCAAATTCCGGTCGAGATGATCCACTACGGTCTGACGAAAACCGCGCAACTGGCGCTGTCCCGTGGCCTGGCCGAAACGTGCGCGGGCACCGGCGTCACCGTGAACGCCGTGTTGCCCGGCCCGACGAGTTCGGAAGGCGTGACGGAGTTCGTCGAAAAGCTCTCCGGCGGAAAGAACATGGCCGATGTCGAGAAGTCGTTCTTCGAGGAAGCGCGGCCGAGTTCGCTGCTCAAGCGGTTCATTACGCCGGAGGAAATCGCGAGCATGGTCGTGTACGTGTGCTCGGCGTTGTCGTCGGCGACGAACGGCGCGGCGTTGCGCGCAGACGGCGGGGTGGTGCGCGCGGCGTTCTAGCGCGGCAGCGTCTGCGTCTCTTCGACGAGCGAGCGCGCCTTGGCGAGCGCGTCGACGATATCGGCGATGGTCTTTTCCCGCGCCGCGTCGTCGAGTTGGCGCAGCGCATACGACGGGTGATAGGTGGCGACGATCAGCTTGTCGCCATACGGCACGACGCGCCCGACGTGCGCCCGCAAAGTCGCGCGCTTGCCGAGCAACGCCGTGAGCGCCGTCGCGCCGAGCGTGACGATGACGCGCGCGCCGGTTCGATCCAGTTCGCGTTCGAGCCAATACGAGCACGCTTCGACTTCCTGCTGCGCGGGCGTCTTATGAAGTCGCCGCTTGCCGCGCGGCTCCCACTTGAAATGCTTCACGGCGTTGGTCAGATAGACCTGCTCGCGCGGCACCTGCGCGCGGCGCATGGCGTCGTCGAGCAACTGACCGGCGGGACCGACGAACGGCTCGCCCCTGAGGTCTTCCTGATCGCCCGGCTGCTCGCCGAGCAGCATGATGCGCGCATCGGCCGGGCCGGCGCCGTGGACGGCTTGCGTCGCGTGGCGCCAGAGATCGCAGCGACGGCACATGTCGAGGGACGTGGGCGCCTCGCGTTCCGGCTGCGCATCCTGCGCCTCGACCTGCACGGCCTTGCCGCGGAGCGCCCCGACCGCTCGCGCCTGCGCGACACGCCGCGCGCCGCCGCGCGCATCGCTGACAAGCTGCGGAATGAGCGCGCCTTCGGGCAGGCCCTTCCAGAAGCGCACCGGCATCTGCTGTTCGAGCACCGATTCGTTCAGTCGCGCCGGGTTGAAAATGCTGCGGTAATAGGTCATCCACAAGGCTTCGGCGGCGTCGGGCGTGTCGGACGCATGATCGGACGCGAGCGCACGGCGGCGCTCGATCTCGAGCCGCTCGCCGTTCCACATGGCCGCGCCGTCCGGCGTGGTGATGAGCCACGTGGACTGGCCCATGCGCGCCGCGAAATGCTCCGCGCTCCAGGCCAGCACGTCGTGATCCGGCTCGTACCAGGCAACGTATTCCGGCGCGCCGAGCGAGGCATCGCGCTGACGAAAGCGCACGTACGCGATCATGTCGTGCTGCGCACGGCGCACCGCCTTCGCCATCTTGTAAAGCCGCGCGCCGTCCTCGTCCGCAGCCGATGCGACCGAGCGGTCGCCGTGCGCCCAGCGCCAGAGTACGCGATAAAGGAAGCCCCAGCGGCGCTCGTCGCGAAAGTGCGCGGCGTCCTTTAGCAAGGCGGCGAATTCACGCGAGACGCGCACTTGCGCGGCGTCGGCGGACGGAGCGGCCTGTTCCGCCGATGCCGCGAATAACGCGGGTGTGTCGCTTTGCTGCGTGCGCCATTCGATCGACTCGGGCTTCAGGTCTTGAGCGAGCGCGCCGAGGGCGGCGCTGCGCCAGGCTCCGAAGTCGTCGTCGATGGTAATGACGTGCATCGCTAGATCAGCGAAAGCTGCACGGGCTCAGTGGCAAGCGCCTTTCGCAAATGTTCCGACGAGGCTTCGGCGAGCGGCGGCCGATAGTCCTCCGTCACGACGAACGGCTTCACTTTGTCCATGGCGCAGCGCAGCCGCACGAGGTCCGCGTAGCGCACGCGCCGCGCCCGCCGCAATTCCGCGATGCGCTTCGCGTTGCGCATCCCGATGCCCGGCACGCGCGCGATCATGCGCACGGGCGCGGCGTTCAGATCCACCGGAAAACGCTCGCGATGCGCGAGCGCCCAGGCGAGCTTGGGATCGACATCGAGCGGAAGATTGCCGGCATCGCCGAGCAATTCGGCCGCATTGAAGCCGTAGCCGCGCATGAGAAAGTCCGCCTGATAAAGGCGATGCTCGCGCAAAAGCGGCGGCGCCTTTGACGGGACGCCGGACGGACTGTCCGGAATGGGACTGAACGCCGAATAGTAGACACGCTTCAACTGATACGAGCCGTACAGCGTTTCCGCGGTGCCGAGAATGGTGCGGTCGTCGGTTTCGTCCGCACCGACGATCATTTGCGTGCTCTGCCCCGCTGGCGCGAAGCGCGGCGCACGCGGCTCGGCCTCCGACTCCTCGCGCGCGACGCAGATATTGCCCATTGCGAGCTTGATGGTCCGGCCGCTCTTCTCCGGCGCGAGCCGTTCAAGACTGATTTCCGTCGGCAGTTCGATATTCACGCTGAGACGATCCGCATAACGCCCCGCCTGAGCGATCAGGCCGGGATCGGCGTCGGGAATCGTCTTGAGATGGATATAGCCGCGAAACTGGTGCTTTTCGCGCAACGTCTTCGCCACGAGCACGAGTTGCTCCATGGTGTAGTTCGACGAACGAATCACGCCCGAACTCAGGAACAGCCCGTCGATATAGTTGCGGCGATAAAAGTCCAGCGTCAGTGTGACGACTTCTTCCGGCGTGAACCGGGCGCGCGGCACGTTGCTCGAGCGGCGGTTGATGCAGTACCTGCAGTCATACAGGCAGAAGTTAGTCAGCAGAATCTTAAGCAGCGACACGCAGCGGCCGTCCGGCGTAAAGCTATGGCAGATGCCCGAACCCGTGCTCGCGCCAAGTCCTTCGACGCCGCGCGACTCACGCTTGGGCGCGCCGCCGCTTGCGCACGATGCGTCGTACTTCGCGGCATCTGCAAGAATCTCGAGCTTTTCGGACAGTTCCATCTTGGCTATGATACTGTATATATATACAGTATGCTAATCGTGTCGTAGAAAAAGTTTGCAAACGGCGTGGCTGCAGCAACTTTGCGGCGCGCCGCCGCTATTTCAACGGATCATGGCCCCAGTTCATCAGCGAGTAGCGCCACTTCGTATGTTCGATGTCGCCGTGCGGGCGCTGCGCGAGGTGGCGTTTCACGTAGCCCGTTACCTTACGCATGTGGGCGTAGTCGTCGGCATGCAATTCGCTCTTCTTCGCGCCGAGCAATTCGATAATCCGACGCCCGGACTGATGCCCTACCGACTCCGCGTTTCCATCCTTCTGGCCAACGGCACGGGATTCATCCGTCGCCAGCCACTTCTCCAGTTGATGCGCCGTCATGTTGACGAGCGATCTGAATTCGTCGAACGTCGCCTTGTCTTCGCCGTCCGGCGATTGTCCATGTGCTTCATGCGTCGTCATGAGCGCGCTCCATTGGTGAGATCGACAACGTGGTTTGATTCGAGCAAGCACCGCTCCAGCGAGCCTTCGTCACACGCGCGCCGTGTCGCGCATCAGCGCGCTCGCGCAGACCTCATGACTTCTTTGCGGAGAACCTTCCATGCGTTTTGACTACAAGAATTTTCACATCGACTGCACCGCCCGCCACGACGAAGACGGCAGCTATTACGCACGCGCCCGGATCACCAGCGCGCCGAACGAACACACGCCGAACGTGGAAGTCCACGAATCGGGCGATCTCGATTCCTTCCCGAACGAATGGGACGCGCTGCATTGCGCGCGGTCGTGGGCCATTGAATGGTGCGAAGAGGCGCTGGCCTGACGGCATGGGCCTGCGTTCTGAACTGTGGCGGTCACATGTGCAGACCCTCACACGTGCGGCACACGGATTGCACCGTGTAAGGCGCGACGCCGCGCAAGCCGATCGAAGCGGCGCGCACAAACATCCAATTCAAGGGAGGCAACCATGAAGATCGCCAAGAAGAGCTTGCTCGTATCTGCAATGATTCTGAGTTTGTCAGGCGCCGCGTTCGCGCAGGGTGCAGGCGGCGGCGCTGGTGGTGGCGGGGCGGGCGGCGGCGGCGGCACGGCGGGCGGCAATGGCGCGGGGCAGGGCGGCACCGGCATGGGCACCCCGAACGCGCATGGCACGACGGGCGCAACCTCGGGTGCTTCCGGCTCCTCGACCATGGGTTCGGGCAGCGGCTCGGGCAGCAAGATGAACAAGATGCACAAGAAGAGCGGCTCCGGCTCGTCCGGCAGCGGGACGTCGAGCTCCGAATAACGCATTCGCTTCTGTCAGCTTAACCCGGTCCGCGCCGCGTGTTGCGCGGGCTGGGCTTATCCCATCCATAGTTCCTTCCCGTCCCTCCTTATGCATCCCTTCTGCATAGGGATTTCGCGTCTTCTTCCCAAACCCTAAGGTATGCCCTGCGCGCTTTCGAAACGCGCACGACGCATATGAGCGATTTTTCCGCATCGCATTCCACGGGCTAATCGTCGTCTGTGTCGTTGCCTGGTCGGCGGGCCGGCGATCGCCCTGCGGCGAACGCGCTGGACCCGACCGGTGCGCGCTTGCATCGCACAGTCGCGGCGCGCCTCCACCCCATCGCTGCAAGGAGTCCGAGAACGTGTTCCCGGCTGCTTGTGCATTCCTTAAGGAGCTGGAACATGAAGACAAACGTCAACCCGAAATTCATCGCGATGATGGCGGCCTGCGCGCTCGCCGCAGGCGCCGGCAATGCCCGAGCGCAGGGCATGCCGGAAGCAGCGCAACAACTCGTGCAGACGATGCGCCCCATGGAGACGCCGCGCACCGCCCCGCGAACCGACGCGAAAACGGACGACGCCACTGCGGACGAACACGCCTACGGGGGCGCGAAAGCCGGCACGAGCGCGTCGGCTGGCGGACGGAACGCTGACGCATGCAGCGGCCAGCCGCGATGCGAAGTGTTCTTCGGGCACTGAGAGTGGCGGCGGCGCGGGAACTGCCTCACGCGGCCGAACGCGCGGTGTCGCATGACACGCTTTGCGCGTGCAACGGCGCGACGGGTCCTCAACCGCTCGACTGGCATGCCGACGCTGCTCCGCTGCGGTTTCCCCGATCCTCGGCGTCTTGCGTGGCAGAAAGTACATGCGCCTGTCGCACCGCCTCATACAACTGCACAATTCCAGTTCCCTACGCGCCGGTCACGGACGATGTCGTTGATCATCATCCGGCGCTTGAGGAACAGAGCACGAACCGCCCTGCTGCACCGCCGGGTTGGTCCGTGCGCAATGAGGCTCAGGCGACGCGAACCGCCCTACCCCATTCCGGCGTCAGCGAAAACCGCGCGCTGACCGATTCTCCCGGCGCAAGCACACCGCCTCCCTTCAGCGACGCGTCGACATCGAGATTCACCCAGTCCGCGACGTTGCTGACCGGCTCGACGCACAGCAGCGACCCGTGCGACGCGGGCGCATAAATCACCGTGAAGTCGAACGGCGCGTCTGCCCGCAGCGTGACCGAGCGATGCTCGCGCGGCCACGCAATCGTCGACTCGCGCGACCAGCCGGTGAAGTTGTTGTCGAGATCGAACGCATCGGCGGACATGCCTTGCGGCGAGGCCAGTGCATCGATGCAAGGGTGCGGGCCGGCGTGCGTCGGCAGCGGCTCGGGCGTCGTATGCCACATCGACCCGACTCCCGTGCGCACAACCGTGTGCGCGGTGCGCGGAAAGTACGGATGATGGCCGAGGCCGAACGGCATAGGACGGTCGGAGACATTGCGCAGCGACATCGTGACGGTGAGCGACTGGGCATCGAGCGCAATGTCCTGCGCGGCCTCGAACGCGAACGGCCAGTGATGCGCCGGTTCCTGCGACGGCACGTGCGTGAGCGAGAGGCGTGCGCTCGCGTCCGAGACGGCATCGACGCGCCACGGCCGGCGCCATCCGTTGCCGTGGAGCGCGTGCGGAAAAGCATTGCCGTCGCGGGAGAGATCGACGAGCGCGCCGTCGAACATAAAGCGCGCGTCGCGGATGCGATTGCAGTACGGCACCAGCGGAAAGCTGGCCATGCCGAGCGGATTGCGCGCGATGAGCGCGTCAACGGTAGCCGGACGCAGCCAGTGCAGCGCGCCGCCCTCGTGCGGCTCGCGGGCGTCGAAGAATGCCGCAATCGCGCCGCCCACATGCGGCGCCAGCAGCACGCGCCGCGCGCCGTGGCGCAGTTCAACAAGCGCGTCGTCCGCGCGCCCGGGTGCGGTTCGATCGGCGTTCAATATGCAAACTGCCGGTAGTTTTCGTCGAAGATGCGCTCGGTCCGCTCGACCACCGGGTTGTAGCGCAGAAGGCGCTTCGCGCGCGGCGGCAGGTCGGCGAGCACGGCGCGCGGCACGTCGATATGCACCTCGGGCCGGAAATACCACGAGCGGCTATAGCCGATCACGACCATCGGACGCGGCTCGTCGATGTAATTCGGCGTGCCGCGATGCAGCCCGCGCACGTCGCGGATCATCACGTCGCCGACGCGCATCGGCACGCGCTCGGGCGGAAAGCGTCCATCGGCGAGACCGGCAAGCGCTTCCTCGCGCGACACGCGATGCGTGCCGCGCGTCGTTTCGAGCGACCCGTTGCGCTCGTCCACATCGACCAGCGGGAAATTCACCGCAAGCTGGAACGACGGCGTTTCGGGCGCGTCGTCGAAAAGCGGCGGCGTGTCGCGATGCCAGTCCTGAAAGTCCGAACCGCGCACCGGTGTGTCCGTGGCGAGCTGGCACATGACCGGATCGGGTCCCGCCACACGCTCGACAATGGCGACGATATCGTCGTCGCAAATGATCGACGGGTCCGCGAACTCGCCTTCGAACGGCAATGTCACGTAATACCGGCCCGGCCCGCGATTGCCGCTCGCCGATGCTTTGCGCGCCGCCTCGACGTGCGGCTGCAGCAATGGCGCGAACGCGTCGCGCCATGCTTCCACCTTCGCGCGGTCGAAATGGTCGGGCAACAGCACAAAGCCGTCTCGCTCGAACGCTTGTGCAAGTGCGTCTCTCGTCGTCTCGTCGTATCGGCCCATGCGCCGCTCCTTTCGGTCGTGAATCGATCGAAAACAGAATCGCACGGCTGTAATGCGGTCGTCAATATTATTAGTAATACTCGGTGAAAACCCTGAAGCGATCCATGTAGGGCTAGGTGGTTTCCGTGTTGTTCATCACTAATATTAGTGGTAAGTTCTTTCGCCAAGCCTCACACGCCCCTCGCGTCCGATGAAAAAAACCACGCAACGCCGCCCGACGATGACCGACATTGCGAAACTCACCGGAGTCTCGCAATCGACGGTTTCGCTCGTGCTCAACAACGCGAGCGGCGCGAAGTTCTCGGACACGACGCGCGACAAGGTGCTGCGCGCGGCGCAGGAACTCGGTTATCGCATGACGCCGCGCGAGCCCGCCGCGCTCGATGCCTTCGACGCACCGGGCGCGCAAAGCGAGCGCAATCTGATCGTCTATCTTGCCGATGAAATCTCGACGAGCCCGCATCCCGTCGTTTCCATCGACGGCGCACGCGACGCCGCGTTTGCGCACGGCCGCATCCTCGCCGTGTATTCGACGCACGGCAACGCGGAGATCGAAGAACGCGTGCTGGACGCGACGCTCGGCAACCCGAACTTGCTCGGCGTGATTTACGCGACCGTCTACACGCGGCGCGTGGAGCTGCCCGCGGCGCTCGCCAGGGTGCCCACAGTGCTGCTCAACTGCTACGCGAACGAGGCGAACCTGTCGTCGGTCGTGCCGGCGGAAGTCGCGGGCGGACACACGGCGACGGACTATCTGCTCGCGGCGGGGCATCGGCGCATCGGCTTTATCAATGGTGAGCCGTATCAGGACGCAGCGCGCGACCGGCTCAAGGGTTATCGCACCGCGCTCGCCACGGCGGACTTGCCCTACGCGCCGGAACTCGTGCGCGAAGGCGACTGGAGTTCCGGCACCGGCTTCGAGCAGACGCTTTCGCTCATGCGCGAGCCGAATCCGCCGACGGCCATCTTTTGCGCGAACGACCTGATGGCGCTCGGCGCGATCGAGGCGCTCAAGCAGCTCGGGCTGCGCGTGCCTGACGATGTTTCCGTGGTCGGCTACGACGATCAGGAGATCGCGCGCCACACGCATCCACCGTTATCGACCGTCGTGCTGCCGAATTACGACCTCGGCCGGTGGGCGGTCGAGACGTTGCTGCAAGAGGAGCACAACCGCGCCGTGGGCGCGCCGTTGCGACGCCGCACCGTGAAGCTGGACGGCCCGCTGATCGAGCGCGGATCGGTGAAAGTCATCGCCGAAGCAAGGCAGCTCGCAACTAATAATATTAGCGATTAACCACTAATAGCCGCACACAGGGACCAGCAGCCTCTCTCGCATCAGACAGACCGGGCAACAACAAGCATCGGCATTACCAACAAGACGAATCATCCAAATCGGAGGAAGACATGCTGTCGCTAAACAAGAATCTCCGCTCGGGCCTGCGCCCGCTCGCCGCCGCGCTCACCGCTCTGACGCTCGCAGCCGCCGCCGGCGCGGCGCACGCCGCCGACGACGCGTTGCCCAAGATCCCGAACAAGAAGCCGCTGCGCGTGGGCTTCGCGCAGACGGAGAGCAACAACCCGTGGCGGCTTGCCGAGACGAAGAGTTTCAAGGACGTCGCATCGAAGTGCGGCTGGCAGGTCGTCATCACCGACGCCAATAGCTCGGCAGCCAAACAGGTGTCGGACATCCAGAGCATGATTGCGCAGCACGTCGATCTGCTGGTGTTCCCGCCGCGCGAGGAGAAGCCGCTCGCGCCCGTCGTATTGCAGGCGAAGAAGGCCGGCATTCCGGTGATTCTCGTGGACCGCAACATCGATCAGTCGATGGCGAAGGCGGGCCGCGACTACATCACGTTCATCGGCTCGGACTTTATCGATCAGGGTCACCGCGCCGCCGACTGGCTCGTCAAAACCACGAACGGCAAGGCCACGATCATCGAACTCGAAGGCTCCACCGGCGCGTCGGCCGCGAACGACCGCAAGAAGGGCTTCGATGAAGTCATCGCGAAGAATCCGGGCATGAAGATCGTCGCGTCGCAAAGCGGCGACTTCGCGCGCGACAAGGGCCGTCAGGTCATGGAGACGCTGTTGCAGGCGCATCCCGACGTCACCGCCGTCTACGCGCACAACGACGAAATGGCGCTCGGCGCGATTGCCGCGATCAAGGCGGCGGGCAAGCAGCCGGGCAAGGACATCGTGCTCGTGACCATCGACGGCACCAAGGGCGGCCTCGAAGCAATCAAGGCCGGCGAACTCGGCGCGAGCGTGCAGTCGAGTCCGTTCTTCGGACCGCTCGCGTGCGATGTCGCGCAGAAGTACGCGAAGGGCGAGACGATTCCGCCGTGGGTCAAGGTCTCGGATCGCTTCTACGACAAGAGCAACGTCGACGCGAGCATGCAGTACGGCTATTGAGCGAAGCAGGATGCGTTGGTTCGCGAGCGCCTTCGGGCGCTCGCTTTTTCAACTCGACGGAAAGCCGCATGGCCACTGCTCCCCTACTCGACATGCAGGACATCGACATTGCCTTCGGCGGCGTCGCAGCGCTCAAGCACGCGCGCCTGACCGTGGCGGCCGGTGAAGTGCACGCGCTCATCGGCCAGAACGGCGCGGGCAAGTCGACACTCATCAAGATTCTCACCGGCGCATATCGCAAGAGCGGAGGCATCATCCGCTTCGACGGACGCGAAGTGGATTTCCGCACGCCGAAGGAAGCGCGCGAAGCAGGCATCAGCACGATCTACCAAGAGATCAACCTCGTGCCGTTCCGCTCGGTCGCCGAGAACATTTTTCTCGGACGCGAGCCGCGCCGCTTCGGCCTCATCGACTGGAAGACCGTGCAGCGGCGCGCGACTGAATTACTCGAATCGTTCGGCCTACATATCGATGTGAAGAAGCCGGTGCGTGACTATTCGACCGCGATCCAGCAGATGGTCGCGCTCGCGCGAGCCGTGTCTTCGGACGCGAAAATGGTCATCATGGACGAATCGACGTCATCGCTCGACGAGCGCGAAGTCGAATTGCTCTTCAACGTCGTGCGACGTCTGCGCGACGACGGACGCGCGGTGATCTTCGTGTCGCATCGCCTGGACGAACTGTATGCGCTCTGCGACCGCGTCACCGTGATGCGCGACGGCCAGACCGTCGCCGAAAGCACGATGCAGGAGATGGACAAGCTCAAGCTCGTGACGACGATGCTCGGCCGCACGCTCGCCGCCGTCGTGCACGAGGACAGCGCGGTAAAAGAAGAGAATCTCGCGAAGCGCGGCGCGGTCGCGTTGAGCGCGCATTCGCTCGCGGCGGGCGCGAAAGTCACGAACGTATCGCTCGACGTGCATGCGGGCGAAGCGGTCGGTCTCGCCGGGCTGCTCGGCTCCGGTCGCACGGAAACCATGCGTCTTCTGTTCGGCGCGGATCGTCCTTCGCACGGATCGCTCACGGTCGGCGGCGAGCACGCCACGCTCAAGTCGCCGAAGGATGCGATCACACGCGGCATCGCGTATCTCACGGAAGACCGCAAAGCCGAAGGCATCGTGCCGGAGCTTTCCGTGCGTGACAACCTCACGCTCGTCTGCCTGCCCGCGCTGACGAAACGCGGCGTGGTGAATGTCGCGAAGCAACGCGAGATCGTCGACGGCTTCATTACATCGCTCGGCATCAAGCTGCGTTCACCGGATCAGCCGATACGCGAGCTATCGGGCGGCAATCAGCAAAAGGTGCTGCTCGCGCGCTGGCTCGCGACGAATCCGCGTCTGCTGCTGCTAGACGAACCCACGCGCGGCATCGACGTGGGCGCGAAAGCGGATGTCGCGAAGATCGTGCGCGAGTTGCGCGATGCGGGCATGGCGGTGTTGTTGTCGGCGTCCGAGCTGGAAGAACTCACCGCCGTGGCCGACCGCGCAGTCGTGATACGCGACGGCGAAACAGTAGCCGAACTAAACGGTGCGCAGATGAACGAGGCGTCGATCATGGATGCGATCGCATACGGGTCCGGTGAAACATCGACGCTCGCGCAAGCGACGGCCGCGCAAGGAAACGAGTCATGATCGACAAGACGCAACCCGCAGCACAACCTGTAGCACAACCCGCCGCGCCGCTCGCCGCGGACGCGCAAACCGCGCCCGTCAAGAAGCGGCGCGGCATCGCGATCCAGCGGGAAATCATCGTGCTCGTCGCGATGGTGCTGTTCAACCTCTTTTTCACCGAGCACTTCTGGTCGCTTCAGACGTTCAACGTGAACCTCACGCAGGTGGTGACGATCGTGATCGTCGGCATCGGCATGACGCTCGTGGTGGCGACGGGCGGCATCGACCTGTCCGTGGGCGCGTCGATGGCGATTGCCGGCGCGCTCGCGCCGATGCTCTTCATGAACATCGAAGGGCCGCTCGGCATTCTGCTCGCCTTCACGCTGCCGGTGCTCGCGGCTGCGGTGTGCGGCGTGTTCAACGGAATGCTGGTGACGCGGCTTCGCGTGCAGCCCATCGTCGCGACGCTCGTGCTCTTCATCGCGGGACGCGGGATCGCGCAGGTCGTGACCGACGGCAGCCTGCAGGCATTCAACAATCCCGCGTTCCAGTGGATCGCGCTCGGCAAGGTCGCGGGCGTGCCGTTCCAGATTCTGCTGATGCTCGCGCTCGTCGCCGTCTTCACGTGGATCGTGCGCAAGACGCTGTTCGGCAAGTATCTGCTTGTGACGGGCGGCAACGAGGACGCCGCGTATCTTTCCGGCATTCCGACGGCGCGCGTGAAGCTGATCGCGTACACCGCGTGCGCCGCGCTCGCGGGTCTCGCCGGGCTCATTTCGATCTCGGTGAATTCGTCGTCGGATGCGAACGTGGTCGGCCTCGGCGTCGAACTCGATGCCATTGCAGCCGTCGCCGTCGGCGGCACCGCGCTCACGGGCGGCAAGGCGTACATCACGGGCACGCTGATCGGCGCGCTCATCATCCAGCTATTGCGATACACGCTGCTCGCGCACGGCATTCCGGATGCCGCCGCGCTCGTGCTGAAGGCCGCGATCATCATCGCCGCCGTCTATGTGCAGCGCCGCCGGGGCTCATGACATGAAGAAAAACCTTCCTATCCTGATCGCGCTGGTCGCGCTGCTCGTCTTGGGCGTGGTGCGCTACGAGCACTTCGCGTCCGCCTACAACGTGACCTCGTTCTGGCGATACAACTCGATGTTCGCGCTGATCTCCATCGGCATGGCGTTCGTCATCATCACGGGCGGTATCGATCTGTCCGTGGGCGCGGTCGCCGCGCTCGCAAGCGTCGTCGCGGCGCTGGCGAGTCCGCATGGCGGCGTGGCGGGCGTGTTAGCCGGATCGTTCGCGGGGCTGGCCGTGGGCGTGTTGAACGGCATCGTCATCACGCACATGCGGATTCTGCCCTTCATCGTCACGCTGGCGACGAGCCTCGGCGCACATGGCCTCGCGCTGCTGCTCGGCCACAACGATGCCGTCGCCATCGCGTCCGACACCAACTTCGCCGCGTTCGGACAAGGCGATTTGTTCGGCCTGCCGATTCCCGGCATCGTGTCGCTGGTGGCGGCGGTGCTCGGCTGGGTCGCGCTGCGCAACTCGCGTTTCGGGCGGCATGCGCTCGCCATCGGCGGCAGCGAAGAGGCATCGCGCCTCATGGGTCTCAACGTCGATCGCACGCTGGTCGCGGTGTATGCGTTGAGCGGCTTGCTCGCCGGCATTGCGGGCGCGATTCTCGCGGCGCAGTTCGGCGCGGGACAGCCGAACGAAGGCGTCGGCTGGGAGCTGTTCGCCATCTCGGCCGTCGTGCTCGGCGGCACGAGGCTCACGGGCGGCGAGGGCTCCATCGCCATGACGATTGCAGGCGTCGCGTTGCTCGGGCTCGTGTTCAATCTGCTGAACTTCGAGAACGGGCTAGGTTATATCAGCCTGTCGGCTTATTGGCAGTCGGTGATTCGCGGGCTCTTTCTGCTGCTCGTGATCGTGTTGCAGGCGCGGGTGTTGAACCGGCGCGGCGTGGCGGCGAAAGTCACGCATTGAGGTGCGCGTCGCGTGGACGCTGCATTCGTCGGCGATGGACAGGGCATGACCCGATGATCGCCAGCGAAACCCCCATGCCGCGCGCGAACCCCAGGCCCCGAATCTACTTCGTGCTCGCCGCGCCGCCTGACGAAGCGGCCCCCGCTGCTTCGCCACTTTCCGCTGCCAGCCGCAGATACGCCGCCGCGAGCCTGCGCAATTCCTCTTCGCTCGCATCTTCGATGCCGATCAGGTGATTGCTCGCCGCCCGATGCGTCGCGAGCAGTTCATTCAGCTTCAGATGCAGCGCGACGCTGTCCTTGTTCTGGCTCTGCTGGATCAGAAACACCATCAGAAACGTGATGATGGTCGTCCCGGTATTGATGACGAGTTGCCAGCCATCCGAGTAGTGAAAGATAGGCCCGGTCACGACCCACGCGACGATGCTGGCCACCGCCAGCCCGAATGCGAACGGTGAACCCGCCCAGCGCGTGACGAGGCTCGCGAAGCTGTCGAACGCGCGCATCAACGGATGCGATTTAGCGTATGCGGGGCTGGACGTGTCGGGGATCGTGTCGAGTTGGTCGGTCGAGGTTCGTTGGTTGCTTGTCATACTCTTCTCCCTACATATCCCGAGCAGGGAAAAGCAAGGTTCGTTCCTTGCAAGAGCCTGTCGACCGACTTAGCCGGGTCTTATTACGCGGACGGATTGCGCGGCGCGATCAGCGTATCGACGCTCGTTTGCACGGCAGGACGCGGCTGCGCTCTCGGCATCGCGAGCGCGGCATTCAGCGCGCCTTTCGCGCTCGGGTCGTCAGGCCGCAGCGATAGCGCCTGACGCAGCGCGCCCTCCGCTTCCTGCGCGCGGCCGAATGCAAGCAGTACAAGGCCGAGACCGCGGCTCGCCTCGAAGAACACCGGGCGCAATTCCAGCGCCTTGCGGAACTCGGCTTCCGCGCCCGGCAGGTCGTAGCGGCGATGCGCGACATTGCCCAAACCGCAGTGCGCTTCCGCCGACTGCGGATTGATGGCAAGCGCCCGATTGAACGAGGCATCGGACTCGGTGAGCCGGCCCGCCGCGCACAAAATATCCCCCATCGTCAGATGACCGTCGATGACGTCCGGCGCCAAGTCGATGGCCCGGCGGCACGCTACCTCAGCCTCAGGCAAGCGGCCCAGCCAGAAGAGCGCTTGGCCGAGATAAAGGTGAGCCTGCGCAAAGTCGGGCTGGGCGGCGACTGCCTCCGATAGCGCCTTCGCGGCATCGTCCAGCCGCCCGTCCTCCTGGAAGAGGCCAGCGAGCACGAACTTGGCCGTGGGCGAATCCGGGCGCAGAGCCAATGCCTTGTCCAGTAGCGCCCGAGCGTCGTCCTTGCGCTTTTCGTCCAGCGCGAGAAGCGCAAGGTTCACGAGAATCTCGGAGGAACCGGGCTCTAGCGCCAATGCCTGTTCGAACATGTGCTGCGCTTCCGACAGCCGGCCCAAATGCCGCAGCACGATGCCCAGATTGTTGTTCACCGCAACCGAGTCGGGACGAACGGCGAGTTGCTGCCGAAGCGCGGCTTCTTGTTCCGCCAGGCTGGAATTATTCAAATCAAGGGGTTCGTTCATGATCGTGATGTGCAACGAAGTTAAATGCCAAGGACGGTTTTATTGATAATGCTTAATATGCGCCCGCGAATCTGAAACGCGAAATGGGACTATGCCGATTTTCAACGCACATCAGGCGCGCGCGGAAAACCTGCGTGCGAAAGCATTGACCATTGCCCGTCTCACCGGGCGATTGCCGTGATTGCTATTCAGAACGATTAACGGACGCCGCGAAAAAGCGTTTGGCGCATTGCGCAATTCGCGGAGAAAAGAAACGATAGCGGATTCGACTGAGTATAGTGCAAAAAAATATGTCGATTTGGATTACTCGCCGCAATCCGCCGCGAATACCGGCTTGGAAATCGATTCATATAAATACCGCGCGCGTGACCGGTCCGTCGCCCCGCGCCCAGTCACGATCTTTGCTAAAGCCGTGCGACCGCGCATCCCTGCACAGGCAGGTTCGGATTCCGTGCGAGAATCCCGGTGCCAATTCGGTCGCGCGTTTCAATCAGCGTCATCCCAAAGCTTGCCTTACAACCCATGCCGCTTGATCGAGAGACAAAGCGAGGAGATTTAGCGTCGATGACTCCCGAGAATCTGACCCCGGCTCCGAGCGCCAACAGCGTCGACTCCAGCTTCCTGCTCGGCGGCGGAGAGATGGGCGTGCTCATCCGGGGATTCGACTGGGCGCGGACCTCGCTCGGCGCGCCTCAGAACTGGCCGCAGAGCCTGAAGACGGCCATCCGCATCATGCTCACGTCGCGCCAGCCCATCTGGATCGGCTGGGGCCACGAGCTCCTCTTCTTCTATAACGACGCGTACCGGTCGATCATCGGCGGCAAGCATCCGCAGGCGCTCGGACAGCCGGCTTCCGTCGTGTGGCGGGAAATCTGGGGCGATATCGGGCCGCTGCTCGACACGGCGCTCGCGGGCGTCGAAGGCACGTTCGTCGAGCAGAAGCTGCTGATCATGGAGCGCAACGGTTTCCCCGAGGAAACCTACTACACGTTCTCCTATAGCCCGATTCCGGACGACAAAGGCCGCGCAGGCGGCATCATCTGTGCGAACAGCGACGACACGCAGCGCGTGCTGGGCGAGCGGCAACTGACCGTGTTGCGCGAACTGGCGACCTCCGCCGCCGACGCGCGCACGTGGCGCGAGGCGTGCGAACGCTCGATGAAGGCGCTCGGCAACGCACCGCGCGACATGCCCTTTGCCCTCCTCTATACCGCCGAGCCGGGCGACGACACCGCGACGCTCGTCGGGGCATCCGGCATCGAGGCGGGGCATCCGGCGGCGCCCGCGACCTTGCACGGCGACGCGCGCGACCCGTGGCCGTTTCAGGACGTGCTGCGCGAGAACCGCGCGCAAGTCGTGACGAACCTGCATCAGCGCGTCGGCGCGCGGTTGCCGACGGGCGCATGGAAGGCCGCGCCGACCACTGCCGTGATGCTTCCCATCGCGCCGACCGGCGAGACCGGCCACGCGGGCGTGCTGATCGCGGCGCTCAATCCGTATCGCCTGTTCGACGACGGCTACCGCACGTTCATGAATCTCGTCGGCGGGCAAATCGGCGCGGCGATCGGCTACGCGCACGCCTACGACGAAGAGCGCCGCCGCGCCGAGGCGCTCGCGGAAATCGACCGCGCGAAGACGACGTTCTTCTCCAACATCAGCCACGAATTCCGCACACCGCTCACGCTGATGCTGGGCCCGCTCGAAGAAATGCTCGCGGATCCTGGCCGCGTGCCGCAGGAAGACATGCGGCTCGTCGAGATCATGCATCGCAACGGCATGCGGCTGCTCACGCTCGTCAACGCGCTGCTGGACTTCTCGCGCATCGAGGCGGGGCGCATCGAGATTCACCGGATGCGCACGGACATTGCCGCGTTCACGGCCGAACTCACGTCGCTGTTCCGCTCGGCCATCGAAACGGCCGGGCTCACGCTTCGCACGAATATTCCCGATACGCCGATACTCGCCGACATCGACCGCGACATGTGGGAAAAGGTCGTGATGAATCTGCTGTCGAACGCATTCAAGTTCACGTTCGAAGGAAGCATCGAGGTGGCGCTCTCGGTGAACGGCGACGGCGAAATCGAGGCGAGCGTGCGCGATACGGGCATCGGCATTGCCGAGCACGAGCAGGCGCGCGTGTTCGAGCGGTTTCATCGCGTGGCGGGCGCGACGGGGCGGTCGGTGGAAGGCAGCGGAATCGGCCTCGCGATGGTGCAGGAACTGGTGAAGCTGCACGGCGGCAACATCCGCGTGTCGAGCCGCCTGGGCGAAGGCACCTGCTTCAGCGTGACGCTGCCCGCCGCGCAAGAAGGCGCGGTCGCGCGCGCCGACGCGCCACGCGCCGAAGCCAGCAGCCGCGCGCGCTCCTTCGTCGATGCCGCGTTGCGCTGGACGCCGGATGCCGACACCGCCGCCGATGCCGCCGCGCTCAACGCCGCCGACCTCGAATCGCCGCTCGCGGAAGCGGCGGAGGCCTCGGCGAGCGCGGATGCGCTCACGGGCCGCGTGCTCGTGGTGGACGACAACGCCGATCTGCGCGAATACATGCGCCGCCTGCTTGCCGCCGCGGGCCACGACGTGAGCGTCGCCGCCGACGGCCAGGCCGGGCTCGACGCGGCGTTCGCCGTGCAGCCTGACGTCATCGTGTCGGATGTGATGATGCCGCGCCTCGACGGCTTCGGCCTCTTGCGCGCGCTGCGCGAAGACGAAGGCTTGCGCGAAACGCCGGTCGTGCTGCTATCGGCGCGCGCGGGCGAAGAAGCGCGCGTCGGCGGTCTGGAAGCGGGCGCGGACGACTATCTGACCAAGCCGTTTTCGGCGCGCGAACTGCTCGCGCGCGTGGCGAGCAATCTGCGGCTCTCGCGCCTGCGTCGCGAGACCGAGCAGCGCCTGCGGGAAGAGTCGCGCGTGCTCGAAGTGCTCAATCGCGTCGGCACGACGGTCGCCGCCGAACTCGACCTCTCGCGCGTCGTGCAGGTCGTGACCGATGCCGCCACGGAACTCACCGCCGCCGCATTCGGTTCCTTCTTCTATAACGTGCTGGACGACGAAGGCGGCAGCTACACGCTGTACGCGCTCTCCGGCGTGCCGAAGGAGAAGTTCGCCGAATTCCCGATGCCGCGCAACACCGCCGTCTTCGCACCGACCTTCGGCGGCCACGGCATGGTGCGCTCTGACGACATCACGAAAGACCCGCGTTACGGCCACAACGCCCCGCATTTCGGCATGCCGAAAGGACATCTGCCGGTTCGCAGCTATCTCGCCGCGCCGGTCGTTTCGCGCACGGGCGAAGTGCTCGGCGGGCTCTTCTTCGGCCATCCGGAGCCGGGCATGTTCACCGACCGTGCCGAGCGCATCGTCAGCGGCATCGCGGCGCAGGCGGCCATCGCCATCGACAATGCGCGGCTCTTCCGGGCGGCGCAAACCGAAATCGCCGAGCGCACCAAGGCGCAGACCGCGTTGCGCGATCTGAACGAGACGCTGGAGCGGCGCGTGACCGAAGTCGTCGCGGACCGCGACCGGCTGTGGGAACTGAGCGAAGACCTGTTCGTGATCGCGAGCTTCGACGGCGCGCTTTTGCGCGTGAGCCCGTCGTGGTCGTCGGTGCTCGGCATCGATACCGAGCGCCTGCATGCGCGCACGATGCTCGACATCGTCCATGCGGACGACGCCGCTGCCGTCGCGCTGGAACTCGACAAGCTGCGCGCAAGCGGCGCGCCGGTGCGTTACGAGTGCCGCCTCGGGCGTCTCGATGGCGGCTGGCGCTGGATCGCGTGGACGCTGTCGCTCGATCCGCGCACGCGGCGCATTCATGGTGTCGGCCGCGACGTGACCGCCGACCGCGAAACCGCCGACGCGCTGCGCCACGCCGAAGAAGCGTTGCGCATGGCGCAGAAGATGGAAGCCATCGGCAAGCTGACGGGTGGCGTCGCGCACGACTTCAACAATCTGCTGCAAGTGATCGGCGGCAACCTGCAACTGCTCGCGAAAGACGTCGCGGGGCAGGACAAGCCCGAACAGCGCGTAAAGAGCGCGCTGGCGGGCGTGGCGCGCGGCGCGAATCTCGCCTCGCAACTGCTCGCGTTCGGGCGGCGGCAGCCGCTCGCGCCGAAGGTCGTGAATCTGGGCCGCTTCGTGCGCGGGCTGGACGACATGTTCCGCCGCGCGCTCGGCGACGGCATCGAAGTGGAGACCATCGTGTCGGGCGGCCTGTGGAACACGCTCGTCGATCCATTTCAGGTCGAAAACGCGCTGCTCAATCTCGCGATCAACGCGCGCGACGCCATGAAGGGCCACGGCAAGCTGACCATCGAGGCCGGCAATGCATCGCTCGACGAAACCTATGCCCTGCGCAACGCCGACGTGACGCCCGGGCAGTATGTGATGGTCGCCGTCACCGATACCGGCTCGGGCATGTCGCCGGAAGTGCAGGAACGCGCGTTCGAGCCGTTTTTCACGACGAAGCGCGAAGGTCAGGGCACGGGCCTGGGCCTCTCGATGGTGTACGGCTTCGTCAAGCAGTCCGGCGGACACGTGAAGGTGTATAGCGAGGAAGGCCACGGCACGACAGTGCGCCTCTATCTGCCGCGCGCGCGGCAGGAAGAAGACCTCGAAACCAACGTGGACGCGGGACCGGCGAAAGGCGGCAGCGAAACCATCCTCGTGGTCGAGGACGACGAGGAAGTGCGCGCGACCGTCGTCGATCTGCTTGCGGATCTCGGCTATCGTGTGCTGCGCGCGAAGGATGCGCAGAGCGCGCTCGCGATCGTCGAAAGCGGCGTGCCGATCGACCTGCTATTCACCGACGTGGTGATGCCCGGCCCGCTGCGCAGCACGGAGCTTGCGCGCAAGGCACGTGAGCGCGTGCCGGGGATCGCGGTGCTGTTCACGTCGGGATATACGGATAACGCCATCGTCCACGCGGGACGGCTCGATGAAGGCATCGACCTCTTGAGCAAGCCCTATACGCACGAGTCGCTTGCCCGCAAGATCCGCCATGTACTCGGGCAGCGCGCGGACAACGCGCCGCCGTCTCCCGCCCACGTCGACGAGAACCCGCCGAAGCCTGCCGGCGACGCCGCGCCGCTCTCCGTGCTGTTCGTGGAAGACAACGAGATGGTGCGCGCGAGCAGCGCCGAATTGCTACGCACGATGGGAGTCGATATCAGCGAGGCGTCGAGCGTGGAGGAAGCCCGTGCGCACTTGCGCGAGCATCGCTTCGACGTGCTTTTGACGGACGTGGATCTGGCGGGCGAATCCGGCGTCGAGCTGGCGAAAGCGGCGTCGCGTGAGAGGCCGGGCATCGGCGTCGTGTTCGTCACGGGCTATGACCTCGAACTGAGCGACGAGGAGCAAAAGGCGTTGCCGCATGCGATCCGGCTGCGCAAACCGTACGATCCGGCCGCGTTGATGGAGGCGCTGCGCGCGGCGTCGCATCGCTGATTACGGCGCTACGAGTCCGCTTCGCGCATGTCCATTACCACGAAGCCGCTCGCCTCTTCCTTGGCCGCGCGTTTCGCCACGGCCGCCATCGCGCTGACCTGCGCGCTGCCGCGCGCCGCGCCCGGCGCGACCCGCACCGCGCCCGCCGAAAGCCGCACGAAGCCGAAGAACGCGGGCCGCGCGAGCCGGTCTTCGCCGTGGATGCCGCCGGCGAGCCGTTCCTCCGGAGAATAAAAGCGCATCACGACTTCGTTGAACAGGTGCATGGCGCGCACCACGCGCTCGCGCCAGTCGTCGCTCTGAAACAGCAGCAGAAAGTCGTCGCCGCCGATATGGCCCAGGAAGTCGCGCGTCGGCTCGCACACGGAGGCAAGCGTGTTCGCCGCGGCCTTCAGCACTTCGTCGCCCTGCCAGTAGCCGTAGCGGTCGTTGAAGGGCTTGAAGTGATCGAGGTCGAAGTAACACGCGACGAACGCCGAGCCGTTCGCGATCAGCCGGTCGATGTGTGAATTGAGCGGCACGTTGCCCGGCAGAAACGTGAGCGGGTTCGCATAGCGCGCCGCTTCCACGCGCACTTCGGTCACGGCGCGCACCATGCTCGCGCCGGTCGCGAGTCCGGCGTAACGCCCGTTCTCCGTGACGATGAAGCCGTCCGACAGATCATGCGGATCGTCGTTCGCGAAGAGCCGCGCGATCTGTTCGAGCGTCGAGCCGCGTTCGACGATGAGCGGCGCGAGATTGGCGAACTGCATGCACGGCCGCTTGCCGAACACCTCGCGGTGGTACGGCAGCGCGTACTGGTCCATGAACGAGCGCCGGTTGATGAGCGCGACCGGGCGCCCTTCGTCGACAACGGCGAGCGCATGCAGCGACGGCGTTTCGTTGAAGAGGCGCACGACGTCGTCATTGCGGGACTTGACGGTGAGCGTCGGCGCTTCGACCAGCATGCGTTCCAGCAGCACGGCGTTCATGTCGGCGGTCGCGCCGGTGCGCGTGCGCGCCGGGTACACGGCGATCTGCGCGGAGCGGAATGCACGCGCGACGGCGTCGGGCAAGCGCGCGCTCGGCGTCGCGGCGGGCCGGCCGAGCAGAAAGCCTTGTGCGCACGCAATGCCGAGATCGCGCACGATTTCGAGATCCGCCTCCGTTTCGATGCCCTCCGCGATCAACAGCGCGCCGCTCGCGTTCGCGAACGAAACCATCGCCTTGACCGCTTCGAACTTGAGCGGATCACGCGCGATGTCGGACACGAAGAAGCGGTCGATCTTCACGTAATGCGGCGCGAGCCGCACCCACAGATTCATCGAGGCGTTCGCGCTGCCGTAGTCGTCGAGCGCGAATTGCGGACCGGACGCGCGCAGTGCCCGCACCGTCACGCCGAAGCGTTCGGCATCGGCAATCACGCTTTGCTCGGTCAGTTCGATGACGAGCCGCTTCGCGTCCAAACCGCTGTCGTGCGCGAGATAGCCTGGCGTCTCGCGCTCGCCGAGCGCCGCTTCGATGGCGGCCGCGCTGAAATTGATGAAGAGCAGGCCGCTGCGCGCGAGCCGCGCGAAAGCGGCAATGCACACGCGCGCCGCCGCGTGTTCGAGCATGACGCCCCGTTGCTCGCGCGCGGCCTGTTCGAAAAGCGCGGCAGGCGATTCCTGCGCGCTGCCGGCCGGTCCGCGAATGAGACCTTCATAGCCGATGATCTCGCCGTCCGCGAAGCGCACGATCGGCTGAAACACGGCCGTCAGCGCGTTGGAGGCGATGAGCTGTTCTATGGTGAGACGCGATGCTTCATTGGCGCAGAGGCTAGCGGACATGGGCCTTTCGATTAGCGGGCTATCGTCCGGAGTAACGGTGCGAAGGTCACGAACTTGAATGAAGCTTTCGTGAAGCGGCGCACCGCGCCGGTGCGCCGCTCTTGCGCCCTTGCTTGCGCCCTCGCTTTATCTGGCGCGACGCTCGCGCACGGCCCGTGCGAGCAAGTCGAGCACCGGCTCGGTTTGCGTCCAGCCGAGGCAGGCATCCGTGATCGAGACGCCGTGCTTCAGCGGCACGCCGGGCTTCAGGTCCTGCCGCCCTTCTTCCAGATGACTTTCGATCATCACGCCCGTGATGCGCTTTTCGCCCGCCGACAGTTGCCGCGCGATGTCCTCGGCCACATCCACCTGACGCAGATGCGACTTGTTCGAGTTCGCGTGCGAACAGTCGATCATTACCTGTTCGCGCTGGCCGAGCGCAGCGAGCGCGGCGCAACTCGCGGCCACGCTCTCGGCGTCGTAATTCGGGCCCTTCTTGCCGCCGCGCAGAATGACGTGGCAGTCGTCGTTGCCGCGGGTCTCGAAGATGGCGGCCATGCCCATCTTGGTCATGCCCATGAACGCATGACTCGCGCGCGCCGCGACGATGGCGTCCGCCGCGACCTGCACGCCGCCGTCCGTGCCGTTCTTGAAGCCGATCGGACACGAAAGCCCCGACGCCAGCTGCCGATGGCTCTGGCTTTCCGTCGTGCGCGCGCCGATGGCGCCCCACGCGATGAGATCCGCGATGTACTGCGGGCTCAGCAGATCGAGAAACTCGGTCGCCGTGGGCAAGCCGAGGCCGCTCACGTCCAGCAGAAGCTCGCGCGCCCGGCGCAGGCCCTCGTTGATGCGAAAGCTCCCGTCCAGACGCGGGTCATTGATATAGCCCTTCCAGCCGACCGTCGTGCGCGGCTTCTCGAAGTACACGCGCATGACGATGACGAGATCGTCGGCCAGGCGCTCGGCCACGGTCTTGAGACGCCGCGCGTAGTCCATCGCCTGACCGTGGTCGTGAATGGAGCACGGACCGACGACGACCACGAGCCGGTCGTCGCGGCCATGCAGGATATTGGCGATGGCGGCGCGGCTCGACTCGACGAGCGTCTGCACGCCGGGCGTGACCGGCAGTTCGTCGAGCAGAAGCGCCGGCGAAATGAGCGGCCGCACTGCGCCGATGCGCGTGTCGTCGATGCGGGTGGTGTCTTGCGTGGAGTCGGCCACGCCGGCCTCCTGATCGCGGGAGGGATTGTCGATGCGGCTCAATGTAGGCTCCGTCATGCGTTGTCTGTGCGTGATATGCGTTTGCAGTGCGGATTTTTTGCGCGATTGCGGTCTTCCGCTGCGAAGTTCGATTATCGCATTGATGACGGCGCGCGCGAACGCAAGCCGCGTTCGGTGCGTATGATGGTGCTTCATCAAGGGAGAACACCATGCGAATCGAAACGTCGTTTCTCTTCGACCTCGACGGCACGCTCGTCGATAGCGTGTACCAGCACGTGCTGGCGTGGAAAGAGGCGCTGGATGCGGAAGGCATCGAGCTGTCGGTGTGGCGCATTCACCGCAAGATCGGCATGAGCGGCGGGCTCTTCACGGACCAGCTGCTGCGCGAGACGCACGGCGAGATCAGCGCGGATCGCGTCGACCATTTGCGGCGGCTGCATGCCGAGGCGTATCAGCGGCTGCGCGCGCAGGTCTGCCCGCTTCCCGGCGCGCGCGAACTGCTCGCCGCGCTGACCGAAGCGGGCACGCGCTGGGCGATCGCGACGAGCGGGCGCATGGAAACCGCTGCGGTGAATCTCGAGGCGCTGGGCGTGGATGCGTCGAAGCAGGTCGTCGTCACGCGCGACGACGTGAAGTACGCGAAGCCCGACCCCGATCTCTTCATCGCAGCGGCGGAACGTCTTAACGTGCCGATCGAGCATACGGTGGTCGTCGGCGACAGCATCTGGGACATGCTGGCCGCGCGCCGTTGCCGCTCGCTCGGCGTCGGCCTGCTGTCGGGCGGCTATGGCAGCGACGAACTCGAACGCGCGGGCGCCTTGCGTGTCTACGAAGACCCGGCGGATTTGCTCGCGCATCTCGACGAAGTGGCCGCGCGCCCATAAGAAAGCCGTCATCGAAAGCGCGGCAAAGCCGTGCGAGAATCCTGCGGCTACAGGACGATCTCGCACATGCCCTCTTCTATTCGGAACTCGCTCGTCTGGATCTTCGAAGCGTTCGAGCGCGACGCCACGTATATCCGCAAGCGCATGTTCGGATGCGACGCCGCGTATATCGACGGCATGCTGTGTCTCGTCGCGGCGGACCGCGAGAAGCCGTGGAATGGCTTGCTCGTGTGCACGTCGCAGGAACGGCACGCCGCGCTCGTCGATGCTTTTCCCGCGCTCACGCCGCATCCGGTGCTCGGCAAATGGCTCTATGTGACGCAGGAGCATCCGGACTTCGAAACCGTCGCTGAACAACTGACGACACTCGTGCTTGCACGCGACCCGCGCATCGGCGTGGCGCCGAAACCGCGCAGGTCGAGAAGCAAGGACAAGCCTAAGCCCAAGACGTCGAACTGATATGACCACTTCCATCGCCGCACAGGGCGGCCGCCTTCCGCTTGCGAGCATCGGCTGCATTCTTGCGTCGATGTTCTGCTTCGCAATCGTCGATGCGCTCGCGAAGGTCGTCGCGCTGCAGTATCCGGCCAACGAAGTGACGTTCTTCCGCATGTTGTTCGGTCTCGTGCCCGCCTTCGCCATGTGCTGCACCGGCACCCGCTCGCTCGGCGAGCGCATCAGAACGCTCGACCTCAAAGGCCAGACCGTGCGCGCGCTGACACTGCTGGGCGCGTCGGCTTTCTTCTTCGCCGGCCTGCCGTATATTCCGCTTGCCGAAGCGGTCGCGATTGCCTATTCGGAGACCTTGATCGTGGTCGTGCTCGCGCCTTTCCTGCTGCGCGAAAAGATGACGGCGCGAGGCGCATGTGCTGCATTCGCGGGCTTTGTCGGCGTGCTGCTCGTGGTGCGTCCGGGCGGCGGCGAGTCGACCTGGCTCGGGCCGCTGCTTCTGCTTTGCTGCGCGTTTTTCGGCGCGCTGTCGCTGATTCAGATCAAGCGCATTCGCGCCACGGATGATTCGCGCACAACGGTCTTTTTCTTCTCGGCGGTCGGAACGGTCGTGACCGCCTGCACGCTCGCATTCAGCTGGAAGACGCCCACGCTGCACGCGCTCGTCGTCATGGCGCTGCTCGGCGTGTTCGCCACGGCCGGGCAACTCTTGTGCACGGTGGCGTATCGCCGCGCCGACGCGGGCGCGCTAGCGCCGTTCAACTACACGAGCATCGCGTGGGCGACGTTGTTCGGCTATGCGGTATGGGGAGAAGTCATCGCGCCGCTTTCGCTGACCGGCATCGCGTTGATCGTCGGCAGCGCGATTGTCGTCGCGTGGCAGCGCAAGTTGCCGGAAGGCCCGAACGCGTGAAGCGCGCGTGACCGTGTGGCCGCGTGACGCTGGGGCAAATTCGCAACAGCGTCATACGGATGTGGCACGCTGCCTTTTTGCGCAGGTACACTGCGCAACGCAGTTCCGTAGTTCTCCATGTGACCTGGACGTGCGACGCCGGCAAACCATTCGTCCGCCGCCTCCGCCGTTCGCCACTTCTTATCTGCGAGCTTCCGATGAAAACTGCCGTTAAAAAAACTCTCGTTCTGTTCGTGCTCGCGGCGTTCGCTGCGCCTACGCTGTCGTTCGCTACGGCCGAATATCCGGCCAACCAGAAGCGCCCCGCCTACAGCAAGACGCATAAGCATCACAAACATCATAAGAAAGCGGCTGAGTAAGCGCTAAGCGTCCGGCGATGCAGCCGCTGGCGGAGATCGTCAGCGGCTTTTCTTTTCAACCGGCATCGCCCGAACTGATCACCGACTGCATGCTCGTCAGGAGCTTGCGCAAATAGCGAAGCAGACCCACGACATCGCCGAACGCGATAAACCCTGCTTCCGCACCTTCGCCCATCATGGGCTTGCCATCCAGTGTCTTGTCGATGATGAGGCCGCCATATGCCGCGTGCGGCACGTACTCGTCCTCGCCGATGCGAAAGCGGTTTCCATTCACCGCCGCATCGCGCAAACGCATGAGGAACTGCACTTCGGGCGTGCGCGAATTGGACAGACGATGCACGTCGAAGAAATCCGCGACCGCAAGGATCGCGTTCGTACAGGGCACGTGCAACGCGAAGGCCATGCGCTCGCGCGCGTCGTCGAACGTCGGCCACGCGGGAAGGTCGTCGGATGCGTCATGCTTCATCGGCATGCCGTCTTCGCTATGCGTGTGCGCTTCCGGCCGCCCGTGCCGATGCGCGAGCAACCGCGCGACCGCGCTCAAGTCAGGCGCGCGTTCGCCTCGATCGATCCAGTCGGCGAGCAGGCCGGCGTGCGTATAAAGCATCAGCAATTGGGCGTCGATGAACGCAACGCCGAGCCTGCAAGGGTCATGTTGTGCCGTATCGGGCATGGTCGTCTCCGGGTTTTTTGCACTCCGCAGACGCAAATTCCGCACCCGCGTGCGGCGCTCAGAACAGGTTGCGCAGCCCGACCGATACGCCCGTCTGATTCGATCTGCCCGGCAGTTCGACCACGCCTGCGCCCGTGACCTTGTTGAAGTCCACGGTGCCATACACTTCCGTGCGCTTGGAAAGCGCGTACTCGGCGAGCGCGACGCCCGTGTAGCGATTGCCGCTGCCCGTCTCGCCGCCGCCGATGGCCGCGTTCTTCATGTGGTCGTAGTAGAACGCGCCCGTGAGCAACAGCGCGGGCGTCACTTGCCACGTCACGCCGCCGAACGGGCCGTCGTCGCGGCGCCCGGACCCCTTGAGAATATCGACGCCCGCGACGAGATTGCGCTGCGCAAGCAGGCTATCGACGAAGCCGGTGTCGTCGGTCGAATGCAGATAGCCGACATACACCTTCGCCGGCCCGATGGCATAGACGAGGTTGGCGTTCCAGATCTTCTGCTTGTTGCTCGCGTTGTCGCTGTTCTGCTGATAGCCGCCGTCGATGGACAACGGCCCGACCGTGTACGACGCCGTGAAGCCGTACATGTTGCCCGCGCCCATGTGACCCGGCACCTGACCGGAGAAGCCGCCCGCGCCCGTCGCCGTGTAGTTGGTGCCGAACGAGTACATCGCGCCGAGCGTGAGGCCGCCGAACGTGCCGGTGTACTTCACGGCGTTGTCCGCGTAGAGACCCGCGCCGAGCGCCACCGGCAGCCACGCGTTCTCGAAGTAATTGCCGACGGTGAGCGGGTCGTAGACATCGCCCAGCATGTCGAAAAGCGGCGTCTTCTGGCGGCCGAGCGTCACCGCGCCATACTGGTTCGCGAGGCCCACGTAGGCCGCGCGATTGAATTCGCGCTGACTGTCGGAATACTGGCCGCTTTGCAGTTCCACGCCGCTTTCCAGCCGGAAAATTGCCTTCAAGCCGCCGCCTAGTTCTTCGGTGCCCTTCAGCCCGATACGGCTATTGGTGATCGCGCCGTTCGTCATGAACAGCTTGCCGTCGTTATTGGCATTGGCGTTCGTGAGATAGCGCACGCCGACGTCGGCGACGCCGTACAGCGTGACCGAGCTTTGCGCGAACGCGGGCTGGCAAGCCAGTGCAATGGCCGATGCGGCGAACGCGGTCGCCGCACGGGAGGTGATCGTCTTCATGAGTGTCTTTGCGTGTATTTCTGGTGATGTGATGCGCCCGTTTTCGACGCACGGCGAGCGCACGCCTCAAAAAAAGCACGCGGACTTTTATCACACCAGATTTCGCAGCGCACGCAGCCACGCAAGCAAGCGCGGTCTTTGTCGTGTTTTACGCAACACTTGCGCGGAATTCAGGCTCCCACGGTTTGCGTCGTCCCCGACGGCGGCGCATCGAGAAAGCCTTCGCCCATTTCCTGCTCGAAGCGCGCGGGACTGCCTTCCCACACGATGCGCGCATGTTCCAGCACATACACGCGGTCCGCGTGCGGCAGCGCGAAGGTCACGTTTTGCTCGCCGAGCAGAACGGTAATCGGCGTGGTCTTCTGCAGCTTGTCGAGCGCCTTCGATAGTTGCTCCAGAATCACGGGCGCGAGACCGAGCGTGGGTTCGTCGAGTATCAGGAGCTTCGGCTGCATCATCAGCGCGCGTGCGATGGCGAGCATCTGCTGCTCGCCGCCCGACAGCGTGCGCGCCGTCTGCGACTGCCGCGACTCCAGAATCGGGAACAGTTCGAAGAGCCATGCAAGTTGTTCCGCGCGCGCCGCGTTCGATAGATGGTAGCCGCCGAGATCGAGGTTCTCGCGCACGGTCATGTCGCCGAAAAGCTCGCGTGTCTCGGGACATTGCACGATGCCCGCACGCGCGATCGCCGCGCCGCTCATGCCCTTTAGGCTCTGACCGCCGAAGCGGATGTTCCCATGAGAAGGCACGAGGCCGCAGATCGCATTGAAAAACGTGGTCTTGCCCGCGCCGTTCAGGCCGACCACCGATACGAACTCGCCTTCGCGCACGTGAAGACTCACGCCGTCGAGCGCGCGCGCCTTGCCGTAGAGCACGCCCACGCCGTCGACTTCGAGAATGGGCGCCAACGTGTTCGATACCTCCGCCGTGCGTTCGCGCGCCTCGATCTTGCCGCCCAGATACACGCGCCGCACCGTTTCGTTGCGCATCACTTCGGCAGCCGAGCCTTCCGCCACGTATTCGCCGAGATACATGGCAAGGACGCGATCCGCGAGCGCCGCGAGGCTCTTCACGTTGTGATCGACGAGCAGCACCGCGCGCCCTTCCGCACGAAATCCGCGAATCAGCTCGGAAAACGCCTGCGATTCCGCTTGCGTGAGACCGGCGAACGGTTCATCGACGAGGACGACTTTCGGATCGCGCGCAATCGCCTTCGCCATCTCCATGCGGCGCAAATCGGCGAACGGCAGCGTCGCGGGATGGCGATGCATCACCGCGCCGAGGCCGACGCGCTCGGCAATTTCACGGGCGCGCGCGTTGACGTGCGGATCGGCGGCGAGCTTGAGCAGTGAATCCGGCAGCAGCGCGAGCTTGATGTGCTCCAGCACCGTCTGACGATGCAGCGGCCGCGAATGCTGAAACACGATGCCGACGCCCGCCCGTGCGATGCGATGCGGCAGCCATCCGGCCATCTCGACGCCGCCCACTTTCACCGATCCGGCATTGGGACGCTCGATGCCCATGATGAGCTTCATCACCGTCGACTTGCCGGAGCCGTTCGGTCCGATCAATCCGAGTATCTCGCCGGGGCGTATGTCGAAACCGATATCCTTCACCGCGACGAGTCCGCCGAAGCGCTTGGTCAGCCCGCGCACGGAAAGCAAAGGCGTGTCGTTCATTCGCGCTCCCTCACGCGCAGCAGGTTGCCGAGCAGCCCGTCCGGAAAGAACAGGATGACCGCGAGCGCCACGGCGGCGACCACGAACGTGTTGATCTGCCCGAGCGGACGCAGGAACTCGCCCGCGACGATCAGGAAGATCGCACCGAGCACCGCGCCGAGGATCGTGCGCCGGCCGCCGAGCACCGCCGCGATGATGATCTGAACGCCCACGCCGAGATCGACCACTGTGCTCACGGATGCCGTGCCCTGATAAAAGACGAGCATCGCGCCCGCGACGCCCGAGAACACCGCGCTGATGCAGAAGGCCGCGAGCTTGTGCTTCGTCACGTTGAAGCCGAGCGCCTGCGCGCCGACGGTGTCCTGTCCGCTCGCTTGCAGAATGAGGCCGATGGCCGAACGCGACAAGCCGAACAGCACAATCGCGCACACGATGAGGAACGCGAGCGCGATCCAATAATTGTGGTTCGCATCGACGGACATGACGTCGGGCACCATCATGCCGATTTCGCCGCCTGTCAGACCGGCGAAGATCACGATGGCGTTCTGCAACAGCAACACCGCCACGAGCGTGACAAGCCCGAAGTAAGGACCGCGCAGGCGTAGCGCGGGCACGGCGAGCAGCAGCCCGCCGATCAGCGCGACAAGACCGCCCGCGATCACGCAGACCGGTATCGGTGCGCTCCAGTGCGCGTTGAGCATGGCGGCCGAATACGCGCCGAGGCCGATCAGAAACGTCGGTCCGAAATTCACTTCGCCCGCGAAGCCGAAGAGCAGATCCCACGACATCGCGAAGACGCCGAAGTAATACGCGACCGTCAGCACGCCGAGAATGTAGCCGGATAGCCACGACGGCAAAGTCGTCGCAATGACGGCGAGCAGCACCGCGGCCCACAGCACGCGCGAACGGAACAGGCGATTCACGTTGTTCATGTGCGTGCTCCGGTCAACGCCGCCCGAGGAAGCCTTGCGGCCGCACATACACGACGAGCACCAGCAGCAGCAACGCGGGCAAAGGCCGCAGCGTCGGTGCGATCAAATACGCGGTGACGGTCTCAAGATAACCCACGACATACGCCGCCATGAGCGACCCCGACACGCTGCCGAGCCCGCCCAGCACCACGATGGAAAACGCGCTCGCCGTGAGTTGCCCCGTGTTGTTCGTGCTCACGCCGAGAAACGATGCGAGCAGCACGCCCGCGATACCCGCCAGCACGCCGTAGATGGTCCACGCGAGCAAATAGATGCCCGACAGTTCGAAGCCGAGCAGCGTAAGGCCGCGCGGATTCATCGACGCGGCGAGCAGCGCCTTGCCCGCCCGCGTGCGATTGACGAAGAGCCACAACAGGCCGATCACGACCCAGCACACCACCGCGATCATGATCTCGTTGTAAGGCACCCGCACGCCCGCGATGCTCATGACGCCACCGATAAGCGGGCGCATCGTGATGGGGTTGTCGGTAAAGAGATACGCCATGCCCTGCTGGATCATGATGCCCCACAGGAGCGTGCCCGTGAGCACGAAGATTTCCTTCTCTTCACGCGGAATGGCGGCAGAACGCTGAATGGGCCGCACGACCATGAGGTACGTGATGTACGCGGCGATCATCCCGCATACGACGCCGAGCAACGTGCCGAGGTAGGTGCCCAAGCCCGCCTCGCCCGCGAACATCCAGCCGAGCAGCGCGGCGACGAGCATCACGCCGCCATGCGCGAGATTGAGCACGCCTGACACGCCGAAGATAAGCGTGAAGCCTATCGCGCCGAGCGCATAGAGCGAGCTGATGGCGAAACCGTCGATAAGAATCTGCAGTGGCAGCATACCCGGCCTTCGATGTGAACCCGCGTATCGATGCGGGCGTTCTCCGCTCGAGAAGCGCCCGCGCGACTATGCATGCGGCAATGACCTACTTCGCCGCCTGCTGCACCTTGACGAAGGCGGGGAACTTGACCTTCGCGTTCGCGATGGACGCCGGCCAGATCGCCACTTGCTTGCCGTCCTGCCATTGCAGATTGATGCCGGTGATATAGCCCGGGCCGTACTTCAGCGCGTGCGTGAACTGATCGTTCTTGCCGTAAAACTGCCAGCGGCCGATCGTGCCCACGTAGTCCGTCTTTTCGAGCGCATCGACCATTTTGTCGGGATCGGTGGAGCCCTGATTGCGATGGATCGCATCCGCGAGGATATAGACGAGGTCGTAGCTCGTGAAGCCGTCATACGCAGGCGACACGCCGAACTTCTTCTGATACGCATCGACGAACGGCACCGTCTTCGGCGTCACCGCCACACCCGGCGCCGCCGCCGATGCGGTAATCACGCCTTCGGTCGCGCCGTTGGTGTCCTTCCAGAAACTTGTCGTCGTGGCTTGCGAGCTTTGGCCCGTCATCGGAATAGGCACTTGCTGGTCGTGCCATTGCACGGTCGGCTGCACGCCCACGTGGCTGATGCCGGTCGTGATCGTATCCGGATGCTTCGCCTCGATCTGGTTAAAGATGGGCGTGAAGTCCGACGTATCGGGATTGAAGCGGATATGGTCCAGCACCTGAAGCCCTGCCTTCGGCAGACACTCCATATAGCGTTCGTCGAGCGGCTTGGTCCACGCGGCGTCCTCGCTCATCACCACGGTCGTCTTCATCTTGAACTGGCCGACGAGGATATCGTGCGAGAAGTCGCAGATGGATTGCGCGATGAACGCGGACGTCATCCAGCCGTGGAACGTGTACTTGTAGTGGTCGTAGTCGTCGTGGACGTGCTTCGATATCTCGTTGCTCGCCGCGCCCGGCGTGATGAACGGCATCTTGAGGCGCGCGGACCACGGCTCCATCGCGAGCGCCACTTCGCTAATGTAGCTGCCGATGATCGCGACCACCTTGTCCTGATTCGCCGCGCGCTGGAACGCGCGCACGCCGTCCGACGCGGAAGAGTGATCGTCATAGGCGACGATCTCAATCTTGCGGCCATCCACGCCGCCGTGCGCGTTGATTTCGTCGGCGGCCATCTGCGCGGACTTGCTGATGGACGCGCCCGCCACCGACGATTCCTCGCTGATCACGCCGATCTTGAGCGGCTCCCCCGCCGCGTGAGCCGTGCCGATCAAGCCCAGCCCCGTCATCATGGCGCCCGTCGCCATGAAACCATGCAGTCGCCACGTCTTGCACCTGGACATGTCTCGTCTCCTTGTCGTCCAGAGCCGGCGCTCGAGCGCGCGCTCTCTGGCCCATGCAGGAACTGCGCTTTGATCGTTATGGACCGACGTCATCCCAATACAGTGCAGCTGTTAAGGATGCGCGCCCAACAGTAGCATTCGCTCAGTAGGTGCTGAATCAGTACTTACGATAGAAAGGATCGCGCATGTCATGCTGCAAAGCCGCAACGTACAGCGCGTCATCGTTAGACGCTATGCTTGTCGATGAACGAAATACTCAACGGAGGTGACGTCGATGCTGACCATTTGGGGCCGCGCGAATTCGGTCAACGTGCAGAAGGTGCTGTGGTGTTGCGACGAGTTGAGTCTCGACTATGAGCGCATCGACGCCGGCATGCAGTTCGGGCGCAATCACGAACCCGGCTATCTGGCGATGAACCCCACAGGACGCATACCCACGCTCGTGGACGGCGACTTCGTGCTGTGGGAATCGAATTCGATCATCCGCTATCTGGTCATGCAATATGGCCGCGACGATGCGCTGTATCCCGCCGAACCGAAGGTGCGTGCAAGCGTGGACCGCTGGCTGGACTGGACACTGTCGACGCTGCAACCCGCCGAACGGCCCGTGTTCTGGGGCTATATCCGCACGCCGCAGGCGAAGCGTCACGTGAAACAGCTCGAAGCGGACGCCGCCGACGTGGAGAAGCTCTGGCGCATGGTCGACGCGCATCTCAAGGGCCGCGACTATCTCGAAGGCGGCACGTTCACGCTCGCCGATATCGTCATCGCGGCGTATGCGCGTCGCTGGTACGGCATCGCGGAACTCGTGCGGCCGTCACTGCCCGAGCTCGAACGCTGGTACGCGCGGCAGTCTGCGCGCGCGGGCTTTCAACGCTATGTCGCGCCGGAACTGACCTGACTGTCACCCTATCGAGAACGACACGCCATGACTATCGAACTGCATACGTGGAACACGCCGAACGGACGCAAGATCAGCGTCGCGCTCGAGGAAATGCAACTGCCCTATACGGTCAAAACCGTGAACATCACGAAGGGCGAGCAGCATGCGCCTGAGTTTTTGCGCATCAGCCCGAACAATCGCATTCCCGCCATCGTCGATCCGGACGGTCCTGACGGCCAGCCGATCAGCGTATTCGAATCCGGCGCCATTCTGCTGTATCTCGGCGAGAAGACCGGCAAGTTCCTGCCAGCGAGTCTGCGTGAACGCGTGCCCGTGCTGGAATGGCTGATGTGGCAGATGGGCGGCTTCGGCCCGATGCCGGGACAGGTGCATCACTTTCGCATGGTCGAAGCGGAAAGCGACCGGCGCTATGGCCTCAAACGCTATTCCGACGAGACGCGCCGCTTGTACGGCGTGCTCGACAAGCGGCTCGGCGAAGTCGAGTACGTCGCGGGTACCTTGTCCGTTGCCGACTTCGCGATACTCGGCTGGGCGTGGCGTCATGAGCGGCATCAAGTCTCGCTCGACGATTATCCGAACGTGAAGCGTTGGTACGAAGCGCTGTTCGCGCGTGACGGCGTGCGGCGCGGCTTCGAAGTGAAGCTCGACGATCTGGCCTGATAACCGCCGAATCCGCACGAGGCAAACGATCATGACCGCGAACATGTACGACGAAGGCCTTCCCAAGACCGCCGCGAACTTCGCCGCGCTCACGCCGCTCACGTTCATCGAACGCGCGGCGTCGGTGTATCCCACGCGGCTCGCGGTCGTGCATGGCGACGTGCGTCGCACATGGGCCGAGACCTACGCACGCACGCGGCGTCTCGCGTCGGCGCTGGCATCGCGTTGCATCGGTATCGGCGATACGGTGGCGGCCATGCTGCCGAACACGCCCGAGATGGTCGAAGCGCATTTCGGCGTGCCGATGACGGGCGCCGTGCTCAACACCCTCAACACGCGCCTCGATGCCGCGACGCTCGCCTTCATGCTGACGCACGGCGAAGCGAAAGCGGTGCTGGTGGACCGCGAGTTCTCGGCGGTCATGAAGAAGGCGCTCGCGGACGTGCCGCAACCGCTGATCGTGATCGACGTCGATGATCCGCACTACACGGGCGAAGGCGAGCGCATCGGCGAAATCGACTATGAGTCGCTGCTCGCGAGTGGCGACGCGGCGTACGACTGGCTGCCGCCATCCGATGAATGGAACGCCATCTGCCTGAACTACACGTCGGGGACCACGGGCAATCCGAAAGGCGTCGTCTATCATCATCGCGGCGCTTATACGAATGCGGTCAGCAACATACTCGAATGGGATATGCCGAAGCATGCGGTGTATCTCTGGACGCTGCCGATGTTTCACTGCAACGGATGGTGTTTTCCGTGGACCGTGGCCGCGCGCGCGGGCGTCAACGTGTGCCTGCGCAAAATCGACGCGAAGACCATTTTCGATCTCATTCGCAGCGAGGGCGTCACGCATTATTGCGGCGCGCCCATCGTGCAGAACCTGCTCGTCAACGCGCCGGACGACGTGAAGGCCGGCATCACACAGAAGGTGCACGCGATGGTCGCGGGCGCGGCGCCGCCCGCCGCGATGATCGAAGGCATGGAGCGCCTCGGCTTCGAACTGACGCATGTGTATGGTCTTACCGAGGTCTACGGACCCGCTACGGTCTGCGCGCAACAAGCCGAATGGAGCACGCTGGATATCGGCGAACGCGCGCGGCTCAATGCGCGTCAAGGCGTGCGCTATCACTTGCAGGATGCGGTCAGCGTGCGCGATCCCTTGACGATGGAGCCGGTTCCGGCTGACGGCGAGCGCATCGGCGAGATCATGTTTCGCGGCAACATCATGATGAAAGGCTATCTCAAGAACGCGAGCGCGACGCAAGAAGCGTTTCGCGGCGGCTGGTTTCATACCGGCGATCTGGCGGTCGCGTATCCCGACGGCTATGTGCGAATCAAGGATCGCAGCAAGGACATCATCATCTCGGGCGGCGAGAACATATCGAGTATCGAAGTGGAAGACGCGCTGTACCGGCATCCAGCCGTGATGGCGGTCGCGGTCGTCGCGAAGCCCGATCCGCGCTGGGGCGAGACGCCCTGCGCATTCGTCGAACTGAAGGCGGGCGCGCAGGTGAGCGCCGAAGAACTGATCGCGCACTGCAAGACGCTGCTCGCGGGCTTCAAAGTGCCGCGCGCAGTCGAATTCTGCGAGTTGCCGAAGACATCGACCGGCAAGATTCAGAAGTTCGAGTTGCGCAAGCGCGCGGGCTCGGTCGGGGCCATCGACGTTTGACGGAGACGAGATGAACAACGAAGAAGCACTCGTTCAGGTCGAATACGACGCATACGGCGTCCAAGGCGCGGTGCGGCTCACGATGAACCGCCCGCACGCGTTCAATGCACTCTCGGAGTCCATGCTCGATGCGCTGGAGTCCGAACTAAATCGCGTTGCGCAATCCGATGCGCGCGTCGTCGTCATCGCGGGCGCGGGACGCGCATTTTGCGCCGGCCACGATCTGAAGGAGATGCGCGCCACGCCTTCGCTTGCCTACTATCGCGCACTCTTTGCACACTGCTCGCGCATGATGATGACGATCCAGCACATGCCGCAGCCGGTCATCGCGCGGGTGCATGGCATCGCGACGGCGGCGGGCTGTCAGCTGGTCGCGATGTGCGATCTCGCGGTCGCATCCGATGAAGCGCGCTTCGCCGTATCGGGCGTAAATCTCGGCCTCTTCTGCGCGACGCCGAGCGTGCCGCTCTCGCGCAACATCTCGCGCAAGGCCGCGTTCGAGATGCTGGTCACGGGCGACTTCATCGATGCGCAGACCGCGTGCGAGCGCGGCCTCGTGAATCGCGTAGCGCCTGCGCACGAACTCGACGATGCGGTGCGGGCGCTCGCCGCGAGCATTGCAGGCAAACCGCGCGAAGCGGTCGCGGCGGGCAAGCGGCTCTTCTACCGGCAGCTCGAAACAGGCGTCGAGGACGCGTATGCGCTCGCCGCCGAGACGATGGCCTGCAACATGATGGAAGCATCCGCGCTCGAAGGTACGCAAGCGTTCATCGAGAAGCGCCCGCCGCGCTGGTGATCCGTTCGGTGTCCGCCCGCCGGGTTGGGGCAAACGCTTATGGCGCCTGGGTTCATATTGCAAAGCGCAACGGTCTTGTCTAACGTCATGCGCAGCCGTGACGGAATGTCGCGCCTATATGTCGTTCCATCGCATGTTTGTCGCCGGAACACGTAAGGGTGCGGCCCTCCGCGCACAGCCCACGACAAAGCAAAGACGAGCGCGCCACGCTGCACGTAAGGCGACCGGCGCGCCACGGAGACCACGATGAACAGCACCATCAAGCACGGGGCCGCAGACGGCCCGCATGGCTTCTTTTCGAAGGAAGCGACCATCGCCCCGCCCGGCTTCTCGCGCTGGATGGTGCCGCCCGCGGCGCTCGCCGTGCACCTCTGCATCGGCCAGGCGTATGCGTTCTCCGTGTTCAATGCGCCGTTGACGCGAGTCGTCGGCATCACGCAGTCCACGCCGGACGACTGGTCGCTCACGACGCTCGGCTGGATCTTCTCGCTCGCCATCGTGTTTCTCGGCTTGTCGGCGGCGTTCGCCGGCAAGTGGCTCGAAAAGGTCGGCCCGCGCCGCACCATGTTCACGGCGGCGTGCTGCTTCGGCGGCGGCTTTCTCGTGTCCGCACTCGGCGTGTATCTGCATCAGATCGTGCTGCTCTATCTCGGCTATGGCGTGATCGGCGGCATCGGCCTGGGGCTCGGCTATGTGTCGCCGGTATCGACGCTCATCCGCTGGTTCCCAGACCGGCGAGGCATGGCCACCGGCATGGCGATCATGGGCTTCGGCGGCGGCGCGATGATCGCCGCGCCCGGGTCCGTGGCGCTCATGAACTACTTCAAAAGCTCCACGAGCGTCGGCGTGGCCGAGACCTTCGTGGTGCTGGGCGTGCTCTATTTCATCTCGATGACCATCGGCGCGCTCGCCATCCGCATTCCGCCGGCGGATTGGAAGCCGGCCGGCTGGACGCCGCCCGCCACTGCCAACAAGATGATCACGAAGAACCACGTGCACATCGATCAGGCGCTCAAGACGCCGCAGTTCTATCTGCTGTGGCTCGTCCTCTTTCTGAACGTGACGGCGGGCATCGGCGTGCTCGGCCAGGCCTCCGTGATGATTCAGGAGAGCTTCAAGTCGTCCATCACGGCGGGCGCGGCGGCGGGCTTCGTCGGCCTCTTGTCGCTGTTCAACATGGGCGGGCGTTTCGTGTGGGCGTCGGCGTCGGACTGGATCGGGCGCAAGAACACGTACTTCGTGTTCTTCGCGCTCGGCGCCGTGCTCTACTTTCTCGTGCCGCAATTCGCGCAGGCCGGCAACATCGCGCTTTTCGTGCTCGCGTACGGCGTGATTCTGTCGATGTACGGCGGCGGCTTCGCGACGATTCCAGCTTACCTCGCGGACATGTTCGGCACCGCGTTTGTCGGCGGCATTCACGGGCGTCTCTTGACCGCGTGGGCGGCGGCGGGCATCGCGGGTCCGGTGCTCGTGAACTACATCCGCGCCTATGAAGTGGCGCACGGTGTCGCGAAGTCGGATGCCTATACGATGACGCTGCACATCATGGCGGCGCTGCTTGTGATCGGCTTCGTGTGCAACCTTCTCATCAAGCGCGTGCATGAAAAACATCACATGGACACGGCGGCCACGGCCGGCTGAATCAACGAGACGCACAAGGAGACCCGCATGAACGATCGATACGAAGGCGGCGCGTCGAACAAGGCGCTGTTGCTGATCTTCTGGCTTTACGTGCTGATTCCGCTTGCGTGGGGCATCACGAACACGCTCACGCAGGCCGTGAAGCTCTTTAGATAACGCCTCTTCAGCGCGCCGAATGACGCATTCGGCGCGCGGCCCCGCGTGGCCGGTTATCGTCCGCGCTGGCTTGCCGGCTCAAGCTGCGTCGCGCGAGCGCGCTCAAGAAAAGCGTGCCGGCCACGAGTTCGACGAGATATACGCCTGCCATCATCCAGTCAGCTCCAGTCATTGTCGTTCTCCCTTGAAGTGGTATGCAGCGGGCGCTGCGTAGATCGTAGGTCAGTTCTCCGTTCTGGAAGGATTAACGGCAGGCGCGCGCCAGGGTTGAGCGGCGTTTTTTCGACCGATGGAAAAGACCGCGCGTGCGGGAACGTGCGACTCGGCGTATCGTTGCGAAAAGCCGCGTCCCCTGACGAACCTTCTTCTTTGCCATGAACACGTCCCGCCGCAAGTTCCTCCTTGTGACGACGGGCGCGGGTGCATCGCTCTGGCTCACGCGAGCCAGCGCCGACGCCCCGCACCTGAGCGAAACCGATCCAGCGGCGATGGCCGTCGGCTATAAAGTAGACGCTGCGAAAGTCGATAAAGCCAAGTACCCGAACTACGCGGCGGATCAGACCTGCGCGAATTGCTCGCTGTTTCAGGGCAAATCCACGGATGCGTGGGGCGGTTGCACGCTGTTCGGCGGGAAGCTGGTGGCCGGGCGCGGGTGGTGCGCTTCGTGGACGAATATGTGAGGCGATAGCCGCTCGCCCGCCCTCACCGGACCGAATACCCCACGAATCGCCATACCCTGTCCGGGTCGAGCATGAAGGTCACCACTTCGCGCGCCGACTGCCGCGCCTGGCTGAACTGCGTATCGAACGAAACGCTCATGAACCAGCCTGCGGGCATGTTGCCGGTGCCGTCGAAGTGCAGATGCTTCACGCCCATCGGCATGCGCAATCCCGGCGTGCCGAGCGCGGCGCGGTCGCGCATGACCTTGTTCACGAAGTCCTCGCGCGTGATGACTTTCTTCGCGACGGCCGATCCCGCGTCCCACACCTCGCCTGTCTTGTTCTGATCGATCATCTTCACGATGACATCCGCCATTTGCGCGATGTCATGGTCCTGCTTGTCGAGGCCCGCCTGTTGCTCGCGCGTGAGCGACGGCGCCGGCTGCGCGTGCGCAATCATCGCCAGGGACATCAGCGCGAGTGCGCTCCACCGCTTCTTCATGCGTGTATTCATGGTGTCTGAGGACTACGTATTGGTTCGCACCCATTGTAGGCCGCGCTTTTATGAGACAGTCTGAAATTCAGCGTTTCGTCAGGCGTACCGCAGGCTGGGCGCGCGCGCCGAATACATCGTTGCAAGGAGAATCGACATGCGGCTGGTCGACTGGAACATGCAGTGGGGACGCGGCGTGGACGGCCGCGTCGATGTTTCGCGCATCGTGACGGAAGCGAAGGCGCTATGCGACTTCGACGTGCTCTGCCTGCAGGAAGTCACGCGCGGCTTCCACGAAGGCGCGCAGGCGGGTGGTCTCGCGGGCGGCCCGAGCGCCGATCAGTTCGCGGAACTGGCGAGCCTGATGCCGGGCGCGACCATCGTCGAAGGAATCGGCTCGGATCTGCCGCCTGTGGGTTCAGGCGGCGCGCGCAGGCAGTTCGGCAATGCCATCGTGAGCCGGCTGCCGGTGCGGCAAGTGCTGCGTCATTCGCTGCCGTGGCCCGCCGATCCCGCGAAGCCGTCAATGCTGCGCATGGCGCTCGAAGCGGTCATCGAAACCGACGTGGGTCCGCTGCGTGTCATCAGCACGCATCTCGAGTTCTACTCGGAAGTGCAGCGTCTCGCGCAGGTCGCGCGGCTGCGCGAGTTGCATCGCGAGGCGTGCGAACATGCGCGCCGCCCCGCGAAAGCAGAGACGCAGGCGAGCCCGTTCGCCGATACGGCGCGGCCCATGTCGGCCATCGTCTGCGGCGACTTCAACAGCGCATACGAAGGTCCGGCGTATCGCGCGATGCTGGACCCAATGCCCGATGCGCCCTCTTTCGTCGATGCCTGGTCGCACGCGCATCCGAACGAGCCGCGCGCGGCGACGGTCGGCCTCTACGACCACGAACAATGGGCCGACGGCCCGTTCGCGTGCGACTTCATCTTCGTGACCGATGACCTCGCGCCGCGCATCGTCGGCTGCGAGGCGGATCAGCGAAGCCGCTCGTCGGACCATCAGCCGATGTGGCTGGAACTGCGCTAATGTACGGTCAGCCTCGCGCGAGGAACTTCTCGACCAACTTGACCCAGTACGTCGATCCGAGCGGCAACACTTCGTCGTTGAAGTCGTAGCTGCTGTTGTGCAGCATGCACGGGCCGATGCCATGCCCGTGCTCGCGATGCGCGCCCAGTCCGTTGCCGATGTATCCGTAGCAGCCAGGGCGTTCGAGCAGCATGTACGAGAAGTCTTCCGCGCCCATCGTCGGATCGACGTTCGTATTGACGTGATCCACGCCCGCGACTTCCTGCATGACGCCGAGAGCGAACTGCGTTTCCGCTTCGGTGTTGACGGTCGGCGGATAGTTGCGCACGAAGTTCACTTCGGCCTTGCACCGGTAAGCGGCCGCCGTCGCCGTGACGATTTCCTTCATGCGCGTTTCGATCAGATCGAGCACCTCGACGGAAAACGTGCGCACCGTACCCGCGAGCGTCGCGGTCGTGGGAATGGCGTTCACCGCGTGGCCCGCTTCCATCTTCGTGATGGAGAGCACGGCGGCGTCGATGGGCCGCTTGTTGCGCGTGACGATGCTCTGCAAGCCGGTGCCGATCTGCAGCGCGGTGAAGACAGGATCGACGCCATCGTGCGGAATCGCGGCATGTGCGCCCACGCCTTCGATGCGAATCTCGAACTCGTTGCTCGACGCCTGCGTCGCGCCCACGCGCGCGCCGAAGTTGCCCGCTGCCATGCCCGGCCAGTTGTGCAGTGCGAACACGGCATCGACGGGAAACTGCCGGAAGAGGCCATCGTCGATCATCGCTTTCGCGCCGCCGCCGCCCTCTTCCGCAGGCTGGAAGATGAAGACCACGGTGCCGTCGAAATCGCGATGCTTCGACAGATAGCGCGCGGCGCCGAGCAGCATCGCGGTGTGGCCGTCGTGGCCGCACGCGTGCATTTTGTTCTCGTGTTTCGACGCGTGCGCGAAGGTGTTCAGCTCGGGAATCGGCAGGGCGTCCATGTCTGCGCGCAAGCCGATTGCGCGTTTGCTCGTGCCCTTCCGCAGCACGCCGACCACGCCGGTCTTGCCGAGACCGCGCGTCACTTCGATATCCCAGCTTTCCAGCGTGCTTGCAACGAGGTCGGCGGTACGCGCTTCTTCGTAGCAAAGCTCAGGATGCGCGTGGATGTCGCGACGGATGGCTTTCAGTTCGTCCTGCGCGTCTGCGATCTCGGGAATGATCGACATGCTGTCCTCTTGAGTCGAATGAAGAATGAAGCATTGTCGATGGCCGTAATTCACAGGGAAAGCTGATATTTCTTGTCCATGACTTAAGCAAAAGTCATGGATGGCGTGTCGCGTCGGCGGCTTGCGAACGCGCCCGAATGCTGTCCTGCACCACGCGCATGACCGCGTGGCGGTCGTGAATCTTGCGCTCCAGCATGCCGACGACGCGGCGCGGCGTGTCCTTCGCGAGCGGCAGCACGGCGAGCGCGGGATCGCTCGCCCACGATCCGTATTCGAGCAGCGGCACGACAGAAACGCCCGCGCCCTGCCGCACGAGTTCGACGATCACTTCCAGCGAATTCAGTTCGAGGAACTCGTTCACCGCGAGCCGGTTGTGCCGCAACGCGCGATCGATCAGCGCACCCGTGCGTTGCGCGCGGTCGAAGCGCAGAAACGGCGCGTTCGCGAGCAGATCGGCGGCGTTCGTGTGCGTGCTCGCCGACGATCCGATCGCGACGAGCGGCTCCGAATAGAGCGGCGTCCATTCGAGGCTCGCGGGCGTCTTGCCCGCCATTTCGACGATCACCGCCGCGTCGATCTCGCCCGCCTCCACTTGCGGCGCGAGCGCGAGCGCCTTGCCGGTGAAAAGCCGCACGTCGAGCCGGGGATACTGCCCTTTCAGTTCGGTCACGACCGATGCGAGCGCGCCCATCGCCGAATCCACCGCGCCGATGGACACCGAACCGGCGATTTCATCGTCGAGCCCGGTGAGCCGCATGCTGTCGTACAGCGCGACGATGCGCTCCGCCTGCGGCAGCACCTGCTTGCCGATGCTCGTCAGGCGGTTCGTGCGGCCCACGCGGTCGAACAACGGCCGCTTGAGGTCGTCTTCGAGCGACTGCATCTGCATGCTGACCGCCGCCTGCGTCAGCGCGACTTTCTCGGCGGCAGCGGCGAAGGAGCCGTACCGCGCCACGGCAATGAATGTGCGCAGAAAGCGGATGTTGCTCATGGCGTATTAGGGAAGCACTGACGTTGTAATCAGGTTTCCTTGAGTGTGAGTTCAGAAATTCTATATTTTCTTATTTCAGCAAGGCGTAGTCTTGAGGTGTCGTATCAGGTCAAAGCGGATGTCGTCGCAACGAAGCGCGCAACCACCGCGCTCTCGCCCACACAATTTCGACCCCAAGCCCACGGAGTCCATTCGATGAGCACCGTACTACCTGCATCCCATGCCGCCGGCGACACCGCTGCGCTCAACCTTTCCGGGCGACGCGCCATCGTCGTATCGACCATCGGCAATGCGCTCGAATGGTTCGACTTCATGGTCTACGGCTTCTTCGCGGTCATCATCTCGAAGCTGTATTTCCCGGCGACGACCCCCACCATCTCGCTGCTCGCCACGTGGGCGACCTTCGGCGTGGGCTTTCTCACGCGGCCGCTCGGCGGTATCGTGCTCGGCGCGGTGGCGGATCGCGTCGGGCGCAAGTCGGCGCTCACGCTCACCATCTCGCTGATGGCCGTGGGCATCGCGATCATCGCGTTTGCGCCGACGTATGCGGCAATCGGCATCGCCGCGCCGTTGCTGATGCTGCTCGGCCGGCTGATTCAGGGCTTTTCGGCGGGCGGCGAAGTCGGCTGCGCGACGGCGTTTCTCGTCGAATATGCGCCCGCGAAAAAGCGCGGCTACTTCGGCAGCTTCCAGATGGTCGCGCAGGCCGCCGCGAGCCTCGCGGGATCGTTCTTCGGTGCCGTGCTCACGCGCACGCTGAGTCCGGAGCATCTGAATAGCTGGGGCTGGCGCGTGCCGTTCGTGATCGGCTTGCTGATCGTGCCGGTCGGTCTCTATTTGCGCTCGAAGCTCGATGAATCGCCGGTTTTCGTCGAAAAGGCGCAGAAAAACGAACTGACCGCGAGCCCCATTCGCGATACCGCGACGAAACACTGGCTGCCCGTGCTCGCCGGTTTCGGGCTGACGGTGTTCGGCACCATCGGCACCTATATCTTCCTGTTATACCTGCCGACGCACGCGACGCGCGTGCTGCACATGGCGCTGACCGACGGTCTCATCAGCTCGACTATCGGCGCGCTCGTCTATCTCGTCTGTTGCCCGTTCTTCGGCAAGTTGTCGGACCGCGTGGGCCGCAAAAAGGTGATGGCGACCGCGCTTGCGCTTTCGCTCGTGAGCGCCTATCCGATCTTCTCGTTCCTGACCACGCACCCGAGCCTGCCGACGCTCATCGCCTGTCAGGCACTGCTCATGCTGTATCTCAGCGCGTATCAGGGCTGCTATCCGGCGTTCATCTCCGAGCTGCTGCCGTCCAGCGTCCGCTCGACGGGCATCTCCGTGAGCTACAACGTCGCGGTGATGATCTTCGGCGGCTTCGCGCCTGCCATCGTTCAATGGCTCACCATGACGACGGGCGATCCGCTTTCGATTTGCTACTACGTGATGTTCGGCAGCGCGGTCGCGCTTTTGACGATTTTCCCGCTGCGTGACCGTTATAGCGACGCGCTGCGCTAAACATGCTTAAGCTCGGATTAAGAAACGGGTCGTAGTCTTGATTGGACTGACCCACCCCTCCTTCCGGCCGCGCAAGCGGCCCTTTTTTTTTAGGCCAATGCAATGCAATTGATCGTGCGCCTTCTCGCGGTAATCGTCGTACTCGTCGTTTTCGTCACGCTAGGCGAACTACTTCTGTCGCTTCTGGCTGGCGGCATCATGCCTCACTGACGAGTCGAGAAAGCGCAGGACGTTGTGCAGCGGCTCGCGTGCGCTTCGGAGCTGATTCTCCGGCTGCGACGCGTCCGCAAAACCGAGGCTCATGCCGCACACGACGGTCTCGTTGTCCGGCAGCTCCAACTGCGCCGCGATGATGCGGTGATAACGGTTGAACGCCGCCTGCGGGCACGTATCGAGTCCGAACGCGCGCGCCATCAACATCACGTTCTGAAGAAACATGCCGTAGTCGAGCCACGAGCCGCGCTCCATCGTGCGGTCCGTCGTGAAGATGATGCCCACGGGCGCGCCGAAGAACTCGAAATTGCGCGCCATCTGCGCATGCATGCCTTGCTTGTCGTCGCGCGTCAAACCGAGCAGCGTATAGAGACCGATGCCGAGCGCACGCCGGCGTTCGATGAACGGCGACGTCCACGTGCGCGGGTAGTACGCAAATTCCTCTTCGTGCTCGCGGTCGGCATCGGGATCGTTGAACACGTCGAGGATGGCGCGCGAGAGCGCCGCTTTCACGTCGCCTGTCAGCACATATACCTTCCACGGCTGGATGTTGCTGCCTGACGGCGCGCGGCACGCGTGCTCGATAATCGCTTCGAGCGTGCCGCGATCGACGGGATCGGGCAAGAATGCGCGAATGGAACGGCGCGTAGCGATGGCGTCGGAGACAGACAGACTTTCGTTCATTGGATGGACACGGAATGTAAGCGACACTGCGAACGCTACCATTGCCTCGTCCGGGCATGGTTCCTGCAAAAAGGCACGCGCGTGCAACTCATTGCTGAAAGATCAACGGCGTCTGCCTATACTGACTGGTGTCTTCTCGTTTTGCATTGCAAGCGAGAACGGTCCTGACGCTTTCACGTGCAGACCCGCTCGCTCGCCGCATCTTCACTCTCGGGGCCGTTCGGCTCACGCCCCACATTGCTTCACCGCATCTTCGTCTCTCAAGCCCGGACGTATCTGCCGCCTTTCGCGCTGCAAGATTCGCCATTCCCCGCAATGCATTTGCATGGAACCGGACGCGCCGCCGCGCCGGTCGAAAAGGAGAATGCTCGATGCAACACCCCGTTCCCCAATCGAACAGCACGCGCGTCATACCGCGCACACCCGCTCGCGTTCATCAAACAGAGTCCGCGACTCACGCTGCGCCCGCCGACGTGCTCACGCCGCCATCGGCCAGGACGAGCGATGCCAAGGCCAATGTCACGCTGACGGTGAACGGCCGCAGCATCACGCTATCGCTCGATCCGCGCACGACGCTGCTCGACGCGCTGCGCGAGCATCTGCATCTCACCGGCACGAAGAAAGGCTGCGATCACGGCCAATGCGGCGCATGCACGGTGCATGTGAACGGCCGCCGCGTCAACGCGTGCCTGTGCCTCGCCGCCGCGCATGACGGCGATGCGGTCACGACCATCGAAGGCATCGGCGAAGTGGAAGCGCTGCATCCGCTGCAGGCGGCTTTCGTCGAATGCGACGGCTATCAGTGCGGCTACTGCACCGCCGGGCAATTGATGTCGGCGGTGGCGCTGCTCGACGAACCCATCGGCCCGAACGACGAAGACGTGCGCGAAGCCATGAGCGGCAATCTGTGCCGCTGCGGCGCCTATCAGAACATCGTCGCGGCAATTCAGTCCGTGCGCGGCAACAAGGGCTAGGGAGCGCGACATGGAACTGTTCCAGCTCTCCCGCGCGCGCGACTTGCCGGACGCCATCCACGCGGGCGCATCGGCGCATACCGCGCAACAAGGCGCCGAAGTGCGCTTCCTTGCGGGCGGCACCACGCTCATCGACCTGATGAAGCTCAACGTCGAACAGCCCGCGCGCGTCGTCGATATCAGCCGGTTGCCGCTCGACACGATAGAAGCGACGGACGAAGGCGGCGTGCGCATCGGTGCGACGTCGCGCAATTCGGAGCTCGCGCATCATCCGCTGATACGCTTGCGTTACGCGGTGCTTTCGCAGGCGCTGCTCTCGGGCGCGTCCGTGCAGTTGCGCAACATGGCGACGACCGGCGGCAACCTCTTGCAGCGCACGCGCTGCGTCTATTTCCGCGATACCGCGTCGCCGTGCAACAAGCGGGAGCCGGGCACGGGCTGCTCCGCGATCGGCGGCTTCAACCGCACACAGGCGATTCTGGGCACGAGCGAAGCGTGCATCGCGAGCAATCCGTCGGACATGAACGTGGCGCTCGCCGCGCTCGAAGCGACGGTGCACGTCGAAGGCGCGGCTGGCAAGCGCGCGATCCCGTTCGATGACTTCCACCTGCTGCCCGGTGCCACGCCCGATCGCGAGACCGTGCTTGAAGCGGGGGATCTCATCACGCATGTGACGCTGCCGCCGCCGGTCGCGGGCGCGCGTTCGCTGTATCTCAAGCTGCGCGACCGCGCGTCGTATGAATTCGCGCTGGCCTCGGCGGCCATCGTGATCGGCGTGAACGACGGGCGCATCACGCACGTGCGCGTCGGTCTCGGCGGCGTCGGCACGAAGCCGTGGCGCTCGCGCGAAGCCGAGAACGAACTGCTGAACGCCGCGCCCGACGAAGCCGCTTTTAGCCGCGCCGCCGACGCCGCGCTGGCCGACGCGAAGCCGCAAACCGGCAACGCCTTCAAGGTGGAGCTTGCGAAGCGCTGCATCGTCCATGCGCTGAAGCTCGCCACGCAAGCGTCCTGAATCCGTCTGAACACGACCGAGGAACTCACACATGTCCACTGCGCCAGACATTCAGCCGTCTGCCAACGGCGTCATCGGACGGCCGCAGTCGCGCATCGACGGGCCGCTCAAGGTCTGCGGCCGCGCGACTTATACCTCCGACGTCGATCTGCCCGGCATGTTGTACGCCGTGCCGGTTTGCAGCACCATCGCGAGCGGCAGGATCACGTCGCTCGAATTCGCCGCCGCCGAAGCGATGCCGGGCGTGAAGCTCGTTCTGCATCGCGGCAATATCGGGCGGCTGTATCGCATACCCGGCAACTCGTTCGAGAACGGCTATGTCGATGAACAGCGCCCGCCGTTCGAAGACGACGTGATCCGCTATTACGGGCAATATGTAGCGTGCGTGATCGCGGTCACGTTCGAGGCCGCGAGTGCGGCGGCCGCCGCCATCAAGGTCGGTTACGAAGTCGCGCCGCACGATGTGAGCACGACGCTCGCGCCCGACAAGAAGCTTAAAGTCGCGAGCGAACGCGGCGACCCGGACGGCGCTTTCGCGAGCGCGCCCGTCAAAATCGACGCGACGTATGTGACGCCCGTCGAGACGCACAATCCGATAGAACTGCATGCGACCGTCGCGCAATGGGACGGCCAGGACTACACGTTCTATGAGACCAGCCAGGCGGTGTCGAATCATCGGGGCACGCTCGTGCAGATGCTCGGCGTGCCGAGAGAAAACGTGCGCGTGATCTCGCGCTATCTCGGCTCGGGCTTCGGCGGCAAGCTATGGATGTGGCCGCATTCGCTGCTCGCCGCCGCCGCGACGCGGCTGACGGGCCGGCCCGTCAAGCTCGTGCTGAGCCGCAGAATGATGTTTCAGAACGTCGGGCACCGTCCGGTAACGCAGCAGCGCATGAGGCTCGCGGCGACGCACGACGGCAAGCTCGTGTCCTTGCAGCAGGACCATCTGAATCACACGTCGCTCGCTGACGATTACACGGAAGACTGCGGCGAAGCCACGCCGCAAATGTACAGCACGCCCAATCTGCGCGTGACGGGCGGCACGGTGAAGCGCCATGTCGGCTCGCCCACTGCCATGCGCGGCCCCGGCGCGGTGCCCGGCCTCTTCGCGGTGGAATCGGCAATGGACGAACTCGCCATCGCGCTGAAGATGGACCCGGTCGAATTGCGGCTGCGCAACGAGCCTTCTGTCGATGAAAGCAGCGGCTTGCCGTTCTCGTCGCGGCATCTCGTCGAATGTTTGAAAACGGGCGCGGAACGCTTCGGCTGGTCGCAGCGCACGCCGGAAGTCGGCTCGATGAAACGCGATGGGCTGACGCTCGGCTGGGGCGTCGGCGCGTGCAGTTGGCCGGGACTGCGCTTCTCGGCGGAAGCGAGCGTGGATCTGCGCGCGGACGGCACGGCGCGCGTGGTGTGCGGCACGCAGGACATCGGCACCGGAACGTACACGATTCTCGCGCAGCTCGTCGCGGAGCAAACCGGCATCGCGCTCGACAAGATCGAAGTCGTTCTGGGCGATACGGCGTTGCCGCTCGGCCCGATCTCCGGCGGATCGGCGGCGACGGCATCGGTCATTCCGGCCGTCACGGACGCGACGCGCGCCGCCATCAAGATGGTGCTGTCGCGGGCGGCCGAGGCGGAGGGCTCGCCGTTCGCGGGCGCCAAAGCGGAGGAACTTGGGTTCAGCGGCGCGCGCGTGCATCGCAAGAACGAGGCGTCGGAGAATGGCGTGCCGTTCGCGCGCATTCTGGAAGCAGCGCGCATGCACGCGGCGTCGGGAAGCGCGAGCGCGAAGGGCGGCTTCGACGATCCGCTCAAGAAGAAGTGGTCCATCCACTCATACGGCGCGCATTTCGCCGAAGTGACGTGGGAGCCGGAGACCGCGCGGCTGCGCGTGAGCCGTGTCGTCACCGTGATCGACGGCGGCAAGATGCTGAATCCGCGTGCCGCCCGCAATCAGGTGGAAGGCGCGATCGTCATGGGCGTCGGCATGGCGCTCTTCGAGCACACCGTCTACGACGAGCGCAGCGGCGCGCCGGTCAACAACAATCTGGCCGACTACATCGTCGCCACGCACGCGGATACGCCCAGGCTCGATGTGACCTTTCTCGACCATCCCGACACCGTGTTTAACGAACTCGGCGCGCGAGGTATCGCGGAGATCGGCCTCGCGGGCATCGCGGCGGCCATTACCGGAGCCGTGTATCACGCAACCGGCGTGCGCGTCAGGAAGCTGCCCGTGATGATCGAGGATCTGCTCGGCGCTTAGTCACTGGCCGTTCGTCGCCCGGCTTGTCGTGCGTCGCTCGCGACGGGCCGGGCCACCGCAACTTCCCGTCGATTAGTGCCTGTCGCTGCCCGCGTAGGCACAGCGCTTGCGCGCCGTCAAGATTCGATCCCGCCCCCGATCCGCGCTACCATAAGCCACCCCGCCCCTATTCTTTGGAAGCAGCAATCAGCCGGAGTGCCCATGAACGACATGATTCAACAGCACGGCCTGAAGGTCGCACCGAGCCTCGCCCAGTTCGTCGAAGAAGAAGCGATTCCCGGCACGGGCGTCGATGCCGCGGCCTTCTGGCAAGGGTTCGATGCGCTCGTGCACGACCTCGCGCCGAAGAACCGCGCACTGCTCGCCGAACGCGACCGCATGCAGACGGAACTGGACAACTGGCATCGCAGCCATCCCGGCCCGGTGCGCGACCTGCGCGCGTATCGCAAGTTTCTGGAAGACATCGGTTATATCGTCCCGACGCCTGCGCACGTGCGTGCGACCACGGCGAACGTGGACCGCGAAATCGCCGAGCAGGCCGGCCCGCAACTCGTGGTGCCGCTGTCGAACCTGCGCTATGCGCTCAACGCCGCGAACGCGCGTTGGGGCAGCCTGTACGACGCGCTGTACGGCACGGACGCCATCGACGAAAGCGGCGGCGCCGAGCGCACCGCCGAGTTCAACCCGAAGCGCGGCGCGAAAGTGATCGCCTACGCGCGGGCGTTCCTCGACGACAACGCGCCGCTCGCGCACGGCTCGCACGCCGACGCCACGAAGTACAGCGTCGAGCAGGGCCAACTCGTCGTGACCTTGCGTGACGGCCGCAGCAGCCTCGCGAATCCGGAACAGTTCGCAGGCTTTCAGGGCGAGGCCAGCGCGCCGCACGCCGTGCTGCTCAAGCACAACGACCTGCACTTCGAGATTCAGATCGACGCCAACGATTCCATCGGCAAGACGGATGCGGCGCACGTCAAGGATCTGCTGATGGAAGCGGCCGTGAGCACGATCATCGACTGCGAGGATTCGGTGGCCGCCGTCGATGCCGCCGACAAGACGCAGCTTTACCGTAACTGGCTCGGGCTGATGAAAGGGCAACTGTCGGAGCAAGTCACGAAGAATGGCAAGACGTTCACGCGCAGCCTCAACCCGGACCGCGAATACACCGCGCCGAACGGCTCCACGCTCAAGCTGCACGGCCGCTCGCTGCTTTTCATTCGCAACGTCGGGCATCTGATGACGAACCCCGCCGTGCTCGATCGCGACGGCAACGAAGTGCCCGAAGGCATTCTCGATGCGGTGATGACCACGCTCGGGGCCATGCACGACCTGAAGAACAAGATCAACTCGCGCACCGGCTCCATCTATATCGTGAAGCCGAAGATGCACGGGCCGGCCGAAGTGGCGTTCTCGGACGAGCTGTTCACGCGCGTCGAAGACCTTCTCGGCCTGCCGCGTCACACTATCAAGATGGGCATCATGGACGAGGAACGGCGCACGAGCGTCAACCTCAAGGCGTGTATCGCGGCGGCGAGCGCGCGCGTCGCGTTCATCAACACGGGCTTTCTCGACCGCACCGGCGACGAGATGCATTCGTCGATGGAAGCTGGCCCGATGATGCGCAAGGGCGACATGAAGTCGTCCGCATGGATCAAGGCGTATGAGCGCAACAACGTGCTCGTCGGCCTGACCGCCGGCTTGCGCGGGCGCGCGCAGATCGGCAAAGGTATGTGGGCGATGCCCGACCTGATGCACGCGATGCTCGAACAGAAGATTGCGCATCCCAAGGCCGGCGCGAACACCGCCTGGGTGCCATCGCCGACCGCCGCGACGCTGCACGCGCTGCATTACCATCAGGTCGATGTGCAGCAGGTTCAGCAGGAGATGGAGAGCATCGACTACGAAGGCGTGAAGAACGAACTTCTCGATGGACTCCTGACGATTCCGGTCGTCGAGAATCCGTCGTGGTCGGAAGACGATATCCGCAATGAGATCGAGAACAACGCGCAGGGCATTCTCGGTTACGTGGTGCGCTGGATCGATCAGGGCGTCGGCTGCTCGAAGGTGCCGGACATTCACGACGTCGGCCTGATGGAAGACCGCGCAACGCTGCGCATTTCGAGCCAGCACATCGCGAACTGGCTGCGGCATGGCATCGTCAAGGAAGAGCAGGTGCGCCAGACGCTGGAACGCATGGCTGCTGTGGTCGACAAGCAGAACGACGCCGATCCGTACTATCGTCCGATGGCGCCTGCGTTCGATAGCTCGTACGCGTTCAAGGCCGCGTGTGCGCTGGTGTTCGAAGGCCGCACGCAGCCGAACGGCTACACGGAGCCGCTCTTGCACAAGTTCCGTCTGGCCGCGAAAGAGACGCTGTAATCGCTGAGATGAACGCAGCAGCGTCATGCTGCTGCGTTCGCTTTTGTCGACTTACTGGTCCGACCACAACTCCCCGGCGGTCGCCCAGTTCTCGCGCTTCACGTCCGTCAGGATGATGTCCACCGAACCGGGCTCGCAGCCGAGCGTCTCGCAGGTAGTCCGCGTGATCGCTTCGACGAACTTGCGCTTCTCTTCCACGGTGCGGCCTTCGAATAGCTGAATGTTGAAAGTCGGCATTGCTTCGTTATCCTATTGAATGTTCAATGGCGGTAAGACGGGTCGATGCGGTCGAGCTTGCGCATGAGCGCGGGCCACTCGAGCGCGCCTTCAATGGCGTCGTCGTCATGCAACTGCGCTGCCGTGCGGGCAACCACGTCCGGCGTCGGCACGATCATCTTGCCGACGCCCGCCAGCGCGCGCAGTTGAATGTCGCATGCTTTCACGAGCATATCCATGAGCACATAGGCTTCCGCGACGGTGCGCCCGAGCGTGAGCGGACCGTGATTGCGCAACAGCATCGCCCGATGCGCGCCGAGACTCGCGACGAGCCGCTCGCCTTCGGCCGGCGAGAACGCGAGGCCCTCGTAATCGTGATACGCGAGATGTCCGTGAAATCGCATGGCGTGCTGGGACGCGGGCAACAGACCATGCGGTTGCGCCGATACCGCGATGGCCTCGCGCACGTGCAGATGCATCACGCACGCAGCGTCCGCGCGGGCGGCATGAACGGCGGCATGCAGCGCGAATCCGGTGGCGTTCACGCCGTGCGCGCTTTCACCGATCACGTTGCCTTCTACGTCGATCTTCACGAGATTCGACGCGGTGACTTCGTCGAACGCGAGTCCGAACGGGTTGATGAGAAAGCGCCCTGGCTCGCCGGGCACGCTCGCGGAGATGTGCGTATAGACGACATCGTCCCAGCCGTTGAGCGCGATGAGCCGATAGGCAGCAGCAAGTTCGACGCGCGTCGCGGCTTCGGCGGCGGAGCGTGGCGCGGTCTCGTCGATCCGGCGCTCGGGGGTGTGAGTGAAAGACATTCGGATCTCCTGTCGGCCAGAGTAGGTGCTTTAGTGCCGTGCTCTGCCCCATGAATAGCGGTCGCCCAGAGTTGGCGCTGTAGCGCTGTGCTCTGGCGTCATGCGGCGCGGTCAGCCAGACTTAGCGCGTTAGTACCGTACTTCGGCTTCATGCAAAGTTGTCGGCCGAAGTTGGCGCTTTAGCGTCGTATTCCGGCTCCATGCAAACGTGTCGGGCAGGTTTGCGCGCTGGCGCCGTACTCTGGCCCCATGCAAAGCTGTGAGCCAGAATTGCGCTTTAGCGCCGTGCTGGCCCCGTGCAACGCTGTCGGCCAAGGTCGGCGCTTCAACGCCGTACTCTCACTTCATGCAAAGCTTGGGCGGACTTGGCGCTTTGGCCGCGTACTCTGGCACCATGTAAAGCTGTTGGCCAGAGTTCGTGCTTTATCACCGTATTGTGGCTCCACGCAAACCTTCCGGCAGAGTTGGCGCTTTCGCGCCGACTTCGGCCTCATACAAGGCGGTCGGCCAAAGCCGACGCATCGCCGGCCCAACACCGCACTCCTGTCCCGCGCGAACCGATTGTCGTCTACCGTGCCCTCGTGCAGCACACTTCTTCACGCGACGCCCCTTCCAGCCGTCGCGCGAACGCAATCGTCGCCCACGACGCCAACACGAACGGCGCAGTCAGCGCGGCAATGCCGATGCTATCCGCGATCCGCTCGATCAGTACCGCCACCGCAATGGCGATGAATGCGTAACGTGCGCCGAGCGGCGCGGTCGCGAGCGCCGCAAGCGCCGCGTTGAAGCCGCACGCGCCCGACAGCAGCACGGCGTCGTCCGCGCCACCCAGTCCATGCAACGCGGCACCCAACACGCTGCCGGCGAGCGCCCAACCGGCGCGCGCGGGTTGCGCGGCGAAGAGTCCGATGGCGATCATCAAGCCCGCAAGCGCGCCGGACGCGAACACAATCGGCGCGAGTCCCGCGAAAGCGGCTTTCGTCAGCGCGGTGATATTTGTCGAAACGGGCCCGAGCGCGCCGACTTCGCCCCGGTCGGCTAAAAGCGGCATCCAGCACCACGTGACGATAATCGCCGGGCTCGAAAAGATCGGCAAGCCGAGACGCGAAAGCCTGCGCGTGAGCGAGCCGGCGAGCAACGTAGCAAAGACGGCGGCGACGATGGCGACCGCCGCCGCCTGAGACATATCACGAATGAACGTGAACGCAGCAAGACCCGCCAGCGCGCCGTTGAAGCCGTACAGGTCGTCGCGCATGGCGGGCGAATCGGCGGCATCGGTAATGGCCGTCACGATTCTGCCCGCGAGCGCGCCGACCAACAGCGCCCACGCAAGACGCGGGCTCGCGCAGAGCACGCCCGCGAAGACGAATGCGCCGGTCAGCGCGTTTCGCTGGAGGACGACCTGCCCGATGCTGCGGGCGAAGCTGCGAACAGGTTCGACGAAGACGGCGTCGGAACGAACAACGGTAGACATGCGCGGCGGCTGCGTGAAACGGAGCCGCCAGCATAGGACAAGCGGCGCGCGCCGTGCGACGGCGGGCCGAATAACGGGTATGCGGGACGAGAAACAAAAACCCACCGCTGGGCGCGGCGGGCGATGCGATAAGGCTTAGTTGAACGCCATCGGCATCAACGTCGAGCCGTCGACCGTGGCGGTCGCGTAGTTGAGTTCCGAACTCATCTGGACGAACGCCGTGACGTTTTCGCGGAAGTTAGGGTGTTCTTCCCACGTGATGTAGCTTGCATCGGCGACGGCGGACAGCGTGAGAAGCGTAAAAGCGAGTTTTTCGAGAATGAGGTAACGGTGGCGCATGGCTTTCTTTCCTGAATTTGCACGACATTGTAACAAAGCCTAGGGTTTTCCCCTAGTGTTCTGTTGCAACGCCGCAAATCCGCCATGCGCGCTTCCGGCGCGCAATTACATCGATGCTTCCAGCATCGCCGCGTAGTCGTCGCTGGACGCCTCGCGCGGGTTGGTCTTGTGGCTGTGATCCTTCATCGCCCCGGCGATGATGCGCGGAAATAGCTCGCGCGTGACGCCCAGTTCCGCGAGGCCACGCGGCAGACCGAGTTTCGCCGTCATGGCGCGGATCGCGTCGCCGACTTCGTCGCCGGATGCAAGGCCCATTGCCTGCGCGATGCGGTCGAGTTTGCCCTCCTCCTGCATCGACGGCGCGCTGCGGTTGAACGCGATCACCGCCGGCAGAAAGATGGCGTTGAGCGTGCCGTGATGCAGCTTCGGATTGATGCCGCCGAGAGAATGGCTCAGGCTGTGCACGCAGCCGAGACCCTTCTGGAACGCGAGCGCGCCCTGCATCGACGCGCTCATCATGTTCCAGCGCGCGGCGCGGTCCGACCCGTCGCGCGTCGCACGCTCGATGAATCGCCACGCGCGCCACAGTCCGTCCAGCGCAATGCCGTCGGCGGGCGCGTTGAATGTCGGCGCCATGAAGGTTTCGAGGCAATGCGCGATCGCGTCCATGCCGGTCGCGGCGGTGAGCGCTGGCGGCAGGCCGAGCGTGAGCTCGGGATCGCAGATGGCGACTTTCGGCACGACATACGGCGAGATCACGCCGACTTTGCGGCCGTCGTCGAGAATCAGGATGGCACCACGCCCGACTTCGCTGCCCGTTCCCGCGGTCGTCGGAATGGCGATCACCGGCGCGGTCGCCGCCGTGATGCGCGCCAGTCCGCCTTCGATCACGGCGAAGCTCTGCAGCGGTCCTTCGTGCGTCGCGCAAACCGCGACGCCCTTCGCCAGGTCGATCGACGAGCCTCCACCCGCCGCGATCACGCCATCGCAACCGTTCGCGCCATACATCTCGACCGCCGCACGCACGGCGGCCTCGTTCGGATTCGGCGGCGTTGCATCGAAGACGGGCGCATGGAATGCCGGGCCGAGCGCATCGACGATCGTGTCGAGCAGACCGGCCGCACGGATACCTGCGTCCGTCACGATGAGCGGGCGTCGGATGCCGATGCGTTCGCACTCGCCGCCAACGAGGCGCACCGCGCCGAAGTCGAACTGAATTTGGGTGATGTAGTTAATGAGCGGCATGGCGGAATGAGTAAAAGTTATAGCGCGTCGGTCGAGTATACGGGCGTGTGCCGTTCCGCGATACTGACGGCAGGTGATACAGGCATAACTTTTACTCAAGTCGAACGGCACATGACGCCATCGCTCAACTCGATTCTCTCGCGGCTGCACCTGCGTCAACTGCGCCTGCTTATCGCGCTGGAAGAACGCGGTTCCCTGCAGGGCGCGGCGGCTCAGCTGGCGCTCACGCAGCCGGGCGTGAGCAAATCGCTGCACGAAATCGAAACCACGTTCGGCACGCCGCTCTTTGTGCGCACGAATCGTGGACTCGAGCCGAACGCCGTCGGCCATTGCGTGATTCGCTATGCGCGGCTGATTCAGACGGACCTTGCGCATCTGCGAGAAGAGATCGTCGGCATCATGCGCGGCTTCGGCGGGCGCGTCTCGGTGGGCGTCATCATGGGCGCGGTGCCGCTCGTCACCGATGCCATCACGGCGCTCGGCGCGCGTCAGCCGGAGATGTCGGTCGAGATCGTCGAAGATACGAGCGCGACGCTGCTCGGTCTCATCGATGCAGGACGGCTGGACGTCGCCGTCTGCCGCACGAGCGTGAGCCAGACGCCCTATCTGTACGACAGCGTCGTCGTGCAGGAGGAGACGCTTGCAGTCATCGCGAATACGGCGCATCCGCTGGCGAAGCGCCGGCGAGTCGCGCTCGAAGACCTCGCGAAGCACCGCTGGGTGGTGTATCGCGCGAACATGCCGATGCGCCTTCTCCTCGAACGCGAATTTCACGATGCAGGGCTGCGTTTCCCGGCGCATTTGCTAGAAACCACATCCGCGTTCGCCACGCTTGCGCTCTTGCAGAAGAATCCGTCGCTGGTGGCGCTCGTCTCGGTGGATGTCGCGCGATTCTGCACGGCGCATGGCGTCGTGTGTACGCTGCCGCTCGCGTTTTCGTTGAAGAGCGAGCCGTACGAAATGGTCACGCGGCGCGATGCGCCGTTGTCTCCCGGCGTGCGGTTGTTGATGGAAGAAATCGCGCGAGCGGGACACGGCGCTGGCGACGGGTTGAGCCTGTAACACTAAGGCCATTTCTTACCTCTTTAGTCAGAGAAAAGGCAAATTTGTCCGCTCCATCCGCACACCGTTTCACATCTCAAAAAAACGCTCGTTAGGGCAAACGTTTTCGTTTCATTTGTGTTCCAATTGAAGCCCTTCCGCCACCGATACGACGAATCCAGCGCGCCCAAGTCCGCGCTTCATCGATGGAACACGAGCTATGCGCTTTCAGTATGGGGCTTCCGCATCCGACAAAAGGGACAAGCCCGACCGCCAACGCCACGCGCATTTTCAGCGATGGTTCGTCACCTTCGCCAGCCTCGCGCACTCCCGCCTGCCGCTTCCGGCCTATCTGCAGAAAGTTACGGAGACATTGAAGGAGGTCGCGGGCGTCGGGTCCGCGGTCGTCGAGTGGATCGAAGGCGACGAACTCGTCTATCGCGCGGCGAGCGGCACGGCCGCGCAGCATGTCGGCGTGCGGCTGCGCAGCGCGGGCAGCCTGTCGGGCCTGTGCATCACGCGCCAGCAGGCGCTGATTAGCCGCAACACCGCAAACGACCATCGCGTGGATCGCGTCGCGTGTCAGGCCGTCGGCGCGATCTCGATGGTCGTGGCGCCCGTCATCTACGACGGCCGCTCCGTCGCGGTGCTCAAGCTCATCTCGGGTGAGCCGGACCAGTTCAACCAGTCGGACATCGCGATCCTGAACGCATTCTGCGCGTGCATCGCGGAAACCATCGCGCGAGAAGAAGCCGCGCAAGAAAACCGCCAGCTGCTCGCCGTCAACGCGAGCGTGAGCGAGAACCTGAACGTGGAATCGTCGCTGCGCGTCGAGTACGAGAAAAAGCTCGCCGATGCGCTGCGCCGCCGCCGCACGGTGCTCGACAACGCGAACGTCGCCTTTGTTGCGATGGACGAAGCGGGCATGATCGTCGACTGGAACGCCGCGGCCGCCGCGCTCTTCGGCTGGCGCGCGCAGGACGCGATGAATCGCGAGTTGGCGGAGCTGATCGTGCCCGAGCGCCTGCGCGACGCGCATCGCAGCGGGCTCACGCGCTATCTCGCGACGGGCGAAGCGCGCGTCATCGACACGCGGGTCGAGCTTCCGGCGTTGCGCCGCGACGGCACCGAATTCGCCGCCGAAGTGAGCGTCAGCGAGGTCTGGTTCGACGGCCAGCGCCAGTTCGCCTGTTTCATTCACGACATCACGGACCGGCTGCGCGCCACGGAGGCGAACCAGCGCCTGCGCCTTCTGATCGATTCGGTCAGCGACTACGCGATCTGCATGCTGGACCGGCACGGGATCGTGCAGTCGTGGAACGACGGCGCCCGCGCGCTTTACGGGTACACGGCCGAGGAAGCCGTCGGGCGGCATTTCGCGCTGTTCTATTCGACCGACGAACTGGGCCGCGACCGCCCCGGCGACGACCTGCGCCGCGCCTCCGAACAAGGCCGCGTGGAACACGAAGACTGGCGTATGCGCAAGGACGGCTCTGCATTTTGGGCGCATGCGATTCTGAGCGCGCTGCCGTCGAACCATAGCCGTGAGCAGGACTTCGTCGCGATCACGCGCGACATGACCACGCGCCGCCGCCTGGAAGAACTGGAAGCGTCGAGCCGGCGCATGAACGAATTTCTCGCGCTGCTCGGTCACGAATTGCGCAATCCGCTCGCGCCCATTCGCAACGCCGTGAGCATTCTGAAGCTGAAGGCGTCCGACGACGCCGACGTCAATCGCAGCCGGATGATCGTCGACCGGCAGCTCGCGCATCTGACCAAGCTCGTGGACGATCTGCTGGAAGCGGGCCGCGTCAGTTCCGGCAAGATCCGCCTGTCGACGGAGAACGTCGATATCGCCGACGTCGTGCATCTGAGCGTCGAAGCGAGCCAGCCGCTGTTCGATGCGCGCGGCCAGCAGCTCGTCGTGGAAGACAGCGGCCAGCGCATGCACGTGAACGGCGACCCCACGCGCCTCGTGCAGGCGCTCAACAATCTGCTCAACAACGCGTCGAAGTTCAGCCCGCCCGGCTCGACGGTGACACTGGAAGTCGGCCCGCGCGGCGGCGCCGCGATGCTGCGCGTGGCCGATCAGGGACGCGGCATTTCCGCCGACGCGCTCGCCACGGTCTTCGATCTCTTCGTGCAGGAGCATCCGCCGGGCGCGCATCTGGACGAAGGCGGGCTCGGCATCGGCCTCACGCTCGTGCGCGCGATCGCCGAACTGCACGGCGGCCACGTCGAGGCGAAAAGCAGCGGTCCGGGCAAAGGCAGCGCGTTCACGCTGTGGCTGCCGCTCGCGCAGGCGCCCGCAGGCACCGCGCAAACGCCTGCGGAGCCTGCCGCATCGGCGGATCGGCAGCTCGAAGTGCTCGTGGTGGACGACAATCGCGATTCCGCCGACAGCATGACGCTGCTCGTCGACATGCTCGGCCATACCGCGCGCCCGGCCTACGACGGCGAGGACGCATTGCAGCAATTCGGCGCGTGCCGCCCGCAGGTCGTGCTGCTGGACCTCTCGATGCCGGGGCTGACGGGCTTCGACGTGATACGTGGCATTCGCGAGCAAGTGAGCAGTCAGGGCGGCAGGCACGTCATCGTCGCCGCGATGACCGGGCTCGGCTCCGACGAGGACATCGCCCGCACGCGCGCCGCCGGCTTCGATGCACACCTCGTCAAACCCGTCGATCTGGACGAAGTCGAAGCGGTGCTCGCGCTCGCCGTGAAGTGAGCTGTCCTCAGTTCTAGCGGGCGTCGGTCTCAGCGCGCTCGACGCTCACGTTTCCGCGCTCCGTGAAGCGGCTAGCAGCGGCCGGTTCCGCCAGCGAATCGGTAATGAGCGTCCAGTCGCGTTCAAGCGGCGTCCAGTGCTGCTGGCTCGCGCGCCCGAGCTTGTCGGAGGTGACGAGCACGAACACGCTCGCCGCCTGCGCGACGATGCATTCTTTCAGAAACGCCTGCTCGGCCGTCGCTTCGCACAGGCCGCGTCCCGCCACGACGCCATCCGCGCCGAGAAACGCCTTGTCGTAAGTCACGCGCGACAGCGCAAGCTGCGCAATCGGCCCGAGCGTGCTCATGCTCGACGGCCGCACGTCGCCGCCGATCAGCGTCACCTGCACGTCGGCCGCCGCGAGGGCACTCACCGCGAGCAGGTTGTTCGTCACGACCTGAATCTGCTTGCGCCCGGCGAGGCATCGCGCGAGTGCGGCGGTCGTGGTGCCGCCGTCCAGAAAGAGCGTGTCGCCGTCCTGCACGTGCCGCGCCGCCGCCCGCGCGATGGCTTCCTTCTGCTCCCGAAAACTCGCGCGCCGCGTGTCGAGCGATTCCTCCGGCTCATGGACGCCGACCGACGCCGCGCCGCCGTAAGTGCGCACGATGCGTCGTTCGTCGGCGAGCGCGCGCAGGTCGCGCCGCACCGTCGCCTCGGACATGCCGAAATGTTCGCAAAGCGCGGCCACGTCGTTCATGCCGGACAACACGGCTTTCAACATGGCTTCGCGGCGTTTTTCGACTTTCATGCGGTTCCTGTTCGGTTGAGCGCGGATTGAGCGTGCGTGCTGGCGGCGGTCCGAAAGTGTAGCGAATCGGGCGGCATTTTCGGGCGCGGTCAATGCTGCATCCATGCCAACGGTCTGCCTGTCATTTTGATCGTTCCGATCATTCTCGTTCGGAACGTTTGCGCGATTCGCTCAGTGTTAACGCCTACGCTCACGGAATTGCGCTCGAATCGATCAAAGGCTACACTCGGTATTGATCGAAATAATCATTTCTTGATCGAACCAAACAAGATCCTCCCGGAGACACCCATGGCCCAGATTCCCATCAAGCGCGCGGTGGAGCGCGTACCCGGCGGCATGATGATCGTGCCGCTGTTGATCGGCTCGCTGATCGCGACCTTCCTGCCAGGTATGCCGAAGTTCTTCGGCTCGTTCACAAGCGCGCTTTTCACCGGCGCGCTGCCGATTCTCGCGGTGTTCTACGTCTGCATGGGCGCGGGCATCGACGTCAAGGCGACGCCTTACCTGCTCAAGAAAGGCGGCGCGCTGTTCGCGACCAAAGTCGGCATGGCGATCCTGACGGGCATCGTGCTCGGGCACTTTCTCGGCGAGCAGCCGATCAGTTCGGGCATGTTCGCGGGTCTTTCGACGCTTGCCGTCGTCGCCGCGATGAACGACACGAACGGCGGCCTGTACATGGCGCTGATGGGCCAGTACGGACGCTCGGAAGACGTGGGCGCCTACACGATCATGTCGCTGGAATCGGGGCCGTTCCTCACCATGGTCACGCTCGGCGTCGCGGGCCTTTCGGCGTTTCCGTGGCCGACGCTCGTCGGCAGCATTCTGCCGCTCGCCATCGGCATGTTGCTCGGCAACCTGGATCGCGAAATGCGCGACTTTCTGGGCCGCGCGGTGCCGGTGATGATTCCGTTCTTCGCGCTGGCGCTCGGCGCGAGCCTCGACTTGCACAAGGTCTGGCAGGCGGGCCTGCTCGGCATCGGCCTCGGGCTTGCCGTGATCGTCGTCACGGGCATTCCGCTCTACTTCGCGGATCGTCTGACGGGCGGCACCGGCGTGGCGGGCGCGGCGGCGGCGAATACCGCGGGCAACGCCGCGGCGGTGCCGGCGCTGATCGCGGCGGCCAATCCGGTGTACGAATCGGCGGCGAAGTCCGCGACGCTGCTCGTGGCGGCCTGCGTGGTGGTGACGGCAATCGTCACGCCGATCGTGACCGCGGCCATTGCCAAGCGCGTGAATGCACGCAGCGATGCGCGCGTGGCAGTGGGCGCTCGCGACAAGCGCGGAGCCACGCAATGAGCGCGCACGAAGCCAGAGCGGCGAGCATGTTGATTCTTGCCGACGACCTCTCCGGCGCCGCCGATTGCGCCATCGCGTTCGCAGCGTCGGGACGCAAGACGGTGGTCACGCTGGACGTCACGGCCTCGTGCGACGACGCGACCGTGATCGCCGCCGACACGGACACCCGCCGTCTCGCGCCCGAAGCCGCTGGTGCGCGCGTCGCGGATGCATGGCACGCGCTCTTCGCACCGGGCCGGCGTCTGTACAAGAAGATCGATTCGACGCTGCGCGGCAACTGGACGGCCGAAGTCGCGGCGCTCGCGCGCGTCGCGGGGCCGGCCATCGTTGCGCCCGCGTTTCCGGCGACGGGGCGCGCCGTGCGCGACGGCATCGTCTTCGTGCATGGCGTGCCGCTCGAAGAGACCGAGACGTGGCAGCTCGAGCACGCCGGGCGCGACGCGCGCCTCGGACCGATGCTCGAAGCGGCAGGACTCTCGACCGCTCACATCGGGCTCGATACGTTGCGCGGCGCGCCCGAAACGCTCGCCGCGACCCTTGCGGCGGCGGCGGAGAGAGGCATCGGCGCGTTGATCGTCGATGCCGAAACGAGTGACGATCTCGCCGCGCTCGCGCGCATCACGGCATCGCTCGATGCGCCGTTCTTCTGGGTCGGCTCGGGCGGACTCGCACGCGAACTCGCCGCGCTGCCCGACCTTTTCGACGCGGCTGCATCGGCTGCGGCGGCGGCGCGGTCTGCATCGGCGGATGTCGCGCACGGTCCGGTGCTCGCGCTCGTCGGCAGTCTGTCGGCCGTGTCCGAGCGGCAATGCGCGATGCTGCGCACCGAAGCGGGCCTCGTCGAATTCATTCTGCCGCCCGCGGTGCTGCGCAACGGCGAGCGTCACGCCGAATGGCGCATGTGGGGCGAGCGCATCGGCGAAACGCTGCGCGGCGGGCGGGACCTGATCGTGCGCATCGGACGCGACGATGCCTTCGATCCCGCCGAAGGCGCGCGCCTCTCCACCGCGCTCGCCGCGCTCGTCGCGCCGCATTTCGACGCGCTCGGCGGGCTGATCGCGACCGGCGGCGAAACCGCGCGCGCGATGCTCGCGGCGGCGAACGTCGGCAGTCTCGAACTCGTGCGCGAAATCGAAGCCGGCGTCGCGCTCGGCGGGCGAGCACGGGCGCATCCGCAACAACGAACGGCGCGGCCATCGTCACGAAGGCGGGCGCGTTCGGCAGCGAGCATGCGCTTTACGGCGCATACCGGCACCTGCGCGGACTCTCGAACGCAAGCGCGGAAGCGGCCTCGACCGTTGCCGCCCGCTAAAACCACGCGAAACCTCAACATTCACCAACCATCATGACCAACTATCTTCCCGTAATCGGCATCACGATGGGCGACGCGAGCGGCGTGGGCCCGGAAATCGTCGTCAAGAGCCTGGCGCACGACACCGTTTATCAGCAATGCCGTCCGCTCGTGATCGGCGATGCGCGCCGCCTCGAACGCGCTATCGACATCACCGGCGTGAAAGCGACCGTCCGCCGCATTCAGGATGCGTCGGAAGCGCGCTACGAACCGGGCGTGATCGACTGCATCGACCTCGAACTGATTCCCGACGACCTGCCGTTCGGCCAACTTTCGCCGGTCGCGGGCGACGCCGCTTACCGCTATATCGCGCGCGCGGTCGAGCTCGCGCAGGCGAAGCAGATCGACGCCATCTGCACCGCGCCGCTCAACAAGGAAGCGTTGCACGCGGGCGGCCACAAGTTCCCGGGCCACACGGAAATGCTCGCGCATCTGACGGGCGTGGACGAAGTGTCGATGATGCTCGTCGCGCCGAAGCTGCGCGTCATCCACGTGACGACGCACATCGGCATCATCGACGCGATCCGCAAGATCGAGCCGGGGCTCGTGCAGCGCACCATCGAGCGCGGCGACGCGACGCTGAAGAAAGCGGGCATCGCGAAACCGCGCATCGGCGTGTGCGGGATCAATCCGCACGCGGGCGAGAACGGGCTTTTCGGCTACGGCGAGGAAGAAGAGAAGATCATTCCGGCGGTCAAGGCATTGCAGGAGCGCGGCCTCGACGTGACCGGCCCGCTGCCCGCCGATACGCTCTTCTATCGCGCGGGGCGCGGCGACTTCGATCTCGTTGTCGCCATGTATCACGATCAGGGGCACGGCCCGGTGAAAGTGCTGGGGCTGGAAGCGGGCGTGAACGTGACGGTCGGGCTGGATGTGATCCGCACGTCGGTGGATCACGGCACGGCGTTCGATATCGCGGGCAAAGGCATCGCCGATGAAGGCAGCATGCTGGAGGCGCTGCGGCAAGGCGCGGAACTGGCGACGCGGCGGGGGTGAGGCGGAGCGCTGCGGCACGGAACGGTAGCGCGGCGCGGTTCGTTCCGATGGACGCGCAGGCCACTCGGCGTTCGATATCGCGGGCAAGGGCATCGCCGATCAAGGCAGCATGCCGTGGCGCTGCGGCAAGGGACCGGTAGCGCGGCGCGCTTTATTGCGATGAAAGCACAGGCAACTCGGCGCTCGATATCGCGGCGCAAAGGCAGCGCCGATGAAGGCAGCTTGCCGTGGCACTGCGGCGAGGCGCGGCTGAGCGGAGCGCTGCGGCAAGGCGCGTCTGAGGCGGAGCGCTGCGGCAAGGAACCGGCAGCGTGGCGCGTTTCATTCCGATGGAAGCGCAGGCAACTGGTCGTTCGATATCGCGAGCAAAGGCATCGCCGATGAAGGAGGCATGGCGGAGGCGCAGCGGCGAAGCGCGGAGCTGGCGGCGCGGTGTGGCTGAGGCGGAGCGCTGAGGCAAGGCGCGGAACCGGCTACGCGGTGCGGCTGAGGCGGAGCGCTGCGGCACGGAACCGCCAGCGTGGCGCGGTTCATTCCGATGGAAGCCCAGGCAACTGGGTGTTCGATATCGCGCGCAAAGGCATCGCCGATGAAGGCAGCATGCTCGAGGCGATGCGACCGGGCGCGGACTGGCGACGCTTCGCGGTCGATAAGCCTCCGCAGCGCCGCCGGCACGGCAAACTCGCACCAAACCGTAACGGGAAGCCAAGCCTAATCGGCGCGACAATGGCGCTTCCCCGTCCGCTCAGCGTCGACCATGACCGCCTCCTTCGATACCCTGGCTTCCCTTTGGCGCATTGCCGGTCTGCCCGGCGATGCGCTTTCGTTCGTCGACCTGACCGGCCACGACCCGGTCTTTCCGTCTACGTTCGCGGTCGGCACGGCGGCCCAGTCCACCATCGCCGCCGCCGCGCTCGCCGCCTGCGAACTCGCGCACGCGCGCGGCGCGCCGCGTCAGCGCGTGACCGTCGATATGACGCACGCGGCCGTCGAATGCACCGGTTACTTCACGCTCGACGGCAAGGAACCGGAAACCTGGGGACCGTTCTCCGGGCTCTACCGCACCGCCGACGGCTACGTGCGCATCCATGCGAACTTCGCGCATCATCAGGACGGCGCGTTGCGCGTGCTCGGTCTCGATCCCGCCACGGCGACACGCGCGGACGCCGAGCGCGCGCTCCTCGACTGGCGCGCGGGCGATTTCGAAGAGGCCTGCGCGCAACGCGGCCTCGTCGTCGCGAAGCTGCGCCGCTTCGACGAGTGGGACGCGACGCCGCAAGGCCGCGCGCTCGCCGAGCAGCAACTCATGACGTTCACGCGCATCGGCGATGCGCCTCCGCTTGCGCTGCCGCCGCTCGCCAAAGCCGCGCGTCCGCTTTGCGGCGTGCGCGTGCTGGATCTGACGCGCATTCTGGCCGGCCCGGTCGGTGGCCGCGCGCTCGCCGCGTTCGGCGCTAACGTGCTGCTCGTGAACTCGCCGCATCTGCCGAATATTTCCGCGATCGCCGATACGAGCCGGGGCAAGCGCTCAGCGCACGCGGACTTGCGCTCCGATGAAGGGCGCGCGGCGCTGTGGCATCTCGTCGACGAGGCGCATGTGTTCTCGCAAGGGTATCGGCCGGGCGGGCTGGCGTCGCTCGGCTTCGGGCCACAAGCGCTGGCCGCGCGGCGGCCGGGCATCGTTCAGGTGTCGCTGACGGCTTACGGGGCGGCGGGTCCGTGGGCCGGGCGGCGCGGTTTCGACTCGCTCGTGCAGACCGCGATGGGCTTCAACGCCGCGGAAGGCGAGGCGGAAGGCGCCGGCAAGCCACGCACGCTGCCAATGCAGATACTCGACATGGCAACCGGCTTCTTGATGGCGTTCGGCGCGGCGGCGGCGCTTTGGAGGCAGCAGCGGGAAGGCGGAAGCTGGCACGTGGAGGTATCGCTCGCGCGGACGGGACAGTGGTTGCGCGGACTCGGCCGGATCGAAGGCGGATTGAGCACGCCCAAGCCGGATCTCGCACCGTTTCTGGAGCGCGTGCCGTCCGGCTTCGGTGAACTGGAAGCGGTGCGGCCGAGCGCGCAACTCGAGCGCACGCCTGCGGGCTACGAGAGGCCGTCGGTGCCGCCGGGGACGTCTGAAGCGCGATGGTAGCGCGCTTGCCGAAGGAGCGAATGCTGTTGAGACTTCGACTCATGACAGTCCAATGCCGCCACCGATGCTATCGCGAAAGCAGACCGAACACGCCTACGCCGCTTCGCGTGCCCACGTACACCTTGCCGTTCGCGATGGTCGGCGTAATGAACTTGTTGCCCTGACCGAACCGATCGCGCGCGCCCACCTGATTGCTGTTGTACAACTCGCGCGCGAGATTCGATGCATCGTATGCGTGCAGCGCCGCGATGGTGCCGTTTTCCACCGCCCACACGATGCCGTTCGCCGCGCCGTTCGCCGACACGCTCGGCGTCGCGCCCGGCGCGCCGAAGCTCGTCGGCGTCTGACTGGCGGGCGTGGACGAAAGGCGCGCGTCGGTGATCGTGAATGCCTTGATGCTGTCGCCGATTGCGCCGAAATAGACGGTCCGGTTGAAGTACGCGGGAATGCTGAACATCGGTCCGCGAATCTGCCCGACAATTTCCTGGTAGATGTGATCGGCGTTCGAGTCGAACTTGCCCATCGAATCCCGATCGACCACGTAGATCACCGAGTTCTTGCCCGCGCCGAGCGCGAGACGGCGGACCGTGCCGCTTGCATCGGCTAAGTCGGGCAGCACGAGCGCGCCGCCGGAACCGAGATCTTCGTCCGCGCTCGACTGTTGCACCGTGTTCGACGGCTGGAAATAATCGGTGACGGCGAGCGTCGGCGTCACGCCGAGCTTGAGAAAGCCGTTGCCGAAGTCGCCATGGATGGGCATGCCCTGCCCGTCGAGCGTCGCGTCGAAGGTGCCGTTGGCATCCAGAAAATAGATGGACGTGCCATCCGATGCGAGGCCCGCGCCGCTCATCCAGATCGCGCCCATTTGTCCGTTGGGCGTCACGTTCAGCACGCTCGCCTGTTGCAGCGTGGCCGCGTTGTAGCCGATCACCCAGCCGGTGTACGGCATGAAATCGCAATGCGACGTCCACGACGTGTAGACGACGCCATCGAGCAGCAGGAGCGACGCGCGTTCGGCGTACTGGCCCGGATCGAAGACGACGCGCCCGTTCTGGCTGCCCGCGCCGGTGCCGGGATACGACGCGGCGATCTCCGTCGGCCCGCCGAAAAGCTCCGCGCCCGTGGCGATGTCGAGCGCGTGAATCCGCTGGTGATAGCGGCCCGCACCATCCTTCGACATGCCGACGACGTACATCGCGCCTCGCGCCCGGTCGATGACAGGCGTAGCCGTAATGCCGATGGTAGGCGTTATCTGACCGCAGCCGTGGTCGTCGCTCGGGGTCTCGCCGCTTGCGAGCGTGCTCGCTTTCCAGAGCGTCGCGCCCGTGTCGGCGTCGAACGCAAAGACGCTCGCCTTCTCGGTCGCGACGTACAGCACGTTGTGCGCGCCGCCCGCCATGGAGACAGCGGCCAAAAAAAGCGGCTGCGCATCGACGGGGCCGTCCGCCGCATACACGGCGAGCTTGCCGAAGGCGGCCGCGTTGACGTTCGCGGTCGTGAGCGCGGATTCCGCGAGCTGCTGGCCCGTGCGCGCGATGTCGTTATGGTAAGTGGCGACGTCCATCGCGTGCGCGACCGGCTGCGGCGCGGTGCCGTCCGTGGCCGGGCCCGATGCACCCGACGCCGCCGCGGGATTGGCCGCGCCGCCGCCGGCTGCTGACGAACTCGTCGAAGAAGAACCGCCTCCGCTGCATCCGACGGCGATCGCCGCCGCGATCATCGCCGCGCCAAGGAAGGACAGCACTGCGCCATTCGAAAAATGCCATCTCATGTGCATTCTCCTTTCGCCGACGAACCGGGCACGCGGATGCGCTCCATTATGGCTCGCGGCGCGCCGTCCGTTTAACTCTTATCGGACGGGCGTTTGCTGCGGCGCATCAAACCTGCTAATATACGGGTTACTACCTAGGTAGTTAACCTAGACGCCACCGATTCAAGGAGTTGCCATGGGAATCCTAGCCCCGCTTTTTTCGTTTATCGCGGATGCCGTCCGCGACGCCCTCAAGGCCCGCGCGAAGGTGAGCGCGTTGATGGCCGAAGCCTATCGCCGCGCGACGTAAGCCCAGAGCGGGCGGCGGTGCTTCGCGCGGCCGCCCGTTCCTCTCGCGCTCACGCTACACGCTCACGGCAACGTGTACGCAATCACGTAATCTCCCGCCTTGGTTCCGAGCGAACCATGCCCGCCCGCCGTCACCACGACATATTGCTTGCCGCTCGCGTCGGCGTAGCTCATCGGCGTCGCCTGGCCGCCCGCCGGCAGACGCGCTTCCCACACCTTGTTGCCGTTGTGCACGTCGTAGGCGCGCACGTACTGGTCGAGCGTCCCAGTAAGGAACGCGACGCCGCCCGCCGTCACGATGGTTCCGCCTAGGCTCGGCACGCCGAGCGGCATCGGAATCGGCAGCGGCGCGCTGTCGCGAATCGTGCCGTTCTTGTGTTGCCACGCGATCTTCCCCGTGCGCAGATCGACGCCCGCGATATAGCCCCAGGGCGGCGCCTGACACGGAATGCCGAGCGGCGACAAGAACGCGTTCAGCTCGAAGCCGAACGGCGTGCCGCGCGCCTGCTTGATGCCGCTCGTCTCGCTGCCTTTCTTCTCTCCCGCCTGTTCGTCCAGCTTCTCGCGCGGAATCAGCTTCGACGTGAACGCCATGTAATCCGGATTCGCGATGAGAATCTGCCGCACCGGATCGACCGACACGCCGCCCCAGTCGAACACGCCGAAATTGCCCGGGAACACGAGCGTGCCCTGCTCCGACGGCGGCGTAAACGGCCCCTCGTAGCGCAGGCTCTTAAACTTGATGCGGCACCAGAGTTGATCGAAGGGCGTCGTGCCCCACATGTCCGCTTCGCGCACGCGCGGCGGATTGAAGTTCAGCGCGGACACGGCCTGCGTCGGCGAGGTGCGGTCGCCTCGCGCCGCGCCTTGCGGCACCGGCACCTCGTTGATCGGGAAGATCGGCTGACCGGTTTCGCGGTTGAGCACATAAATGCTGCCCTGCTTGGTCGATGCAATCAGCGCCGGCTGCATGCCCTGCGGTGTTTGCAGATCGACGAGCGTCGGCTGGCCGCCGACGTCCATATCCCAGAGATCGTGGTGCGTGAACTGATAGTTCCAGCGCAGCTTGCCCGTCGCGAGATCGAGCGCGACGACGCCCGCGCCGAAACGCTCGGCCTGCTGCGTGCGTTGGCCGCCCCATTGATCGGGCGTCTGATTTCCCATCGGCAGATAAATCATGCCGCGCTTCTCATCGACGCTGAAGACGGACCACATGTTCGGCGAGTTGCGCACATACGTGCCGCCGGGCGCAATCGGCTCGGTGGCGTCCGGGTTGCCCGAATCCCAGTTCCAGACCAGATGGCCGTCGTTGACGTCATACGCGCGGATCACGCCGGACGGCTCGTTATTCGATTCGTTATCCGTCACGTGACCGCCGACGATCACGAGATTGCGCGCAACCGCCGGCGGCGAGGTCGAGTAATAGCCGCCCGGCGTGAACGGCCCGACGTTCGTGCGCAAGTCGATGGTGCCGTTCTTCCCGAAGCTCGTGCAGAGCTTGCCGGTGTCGGCGTCGAGCGCGATGAGGCGCGCATCGGCGGTCGGGAGAAAGAGGCGGCGCGGGCATTCGTTCGAGGGCGCGGCGGGTTGCGCGGCCGTCTGATCGGCGGCCTGTGCGGGTGCGGACGCGGCGGCGTCGCTCGATGCGGCGGGCGTCGAGGCGGCATCGCCGGACGCGGCCGGCGTGGACCCGACGTCCGCCGTGGCGGCAGGCGCGGAAGCCTGTGCATCGGATGCCGCTTCCTGCGCGGCTGGTGCCGGTGCCGCCGCAGCCGCAGCCGCGTGCATCGCCGGATCGTAATAAGCGACGCCGCGGCAAGTCATATGCTCCCAGTGCTTGAAACCGACCGGGCTTTGAATCTGCGGATCGAAATGCCACCGTTCCTTGCCGGTGGCGGCGTCGAGCGCGAACACCTTGCTGTGCGGCGTGCACAGGAACAGCGTGTCGCCCACTTTCAGCGGCGTGTTCTCGTCGGTGGTTTCGGTCGGATCGCCGGGTCCGGGCATGTCGCCCGTGCGAAACGTCCACGCCATCTTCAGCTGATGCGCGTTCTGCGGCGTGATCTGCGCAACCGGCACATAGCGCTGGCCGAGCGGCGAGCCGCCATAATCGATCCAGTCGCCCGGCTGCCGTGCGGTCGCAGCGTTCGCGTCGGGCTGGTTCGGATCGGCTGCGACGCTCACGTCGATACTGCCCGCGCGATCGTGCGGATCGGTGAAGTACGTGCCGATGCCGAGCAGCACCGCCAGAACGATAGCGGCCGCGAGCGGCACGCGCGCAGCACGCGCGGTCGCGGGCGGACCGAAGAGCGCACCGCGATGCACGTACGGAATCAGCAGCCACAGCGCGAGCAAGACCCAGATCCACAAACGCGGCAGAAGCTGCCAGAAATCGAAGCGCGCTTCGAACACGGCCCAGATCGTCGATCCGAACAGCACGAGCGCGAAAAGCAGCAGCGCCGAGCGGCGCCTTATGAGCAGCAAGAGCCCGGTCAGCACGATGGCGACGCCCGTGATCGCGTAGTACCACGATCCATTGAGCGTCACGAGATACGCGCCGCCTGCCGCGAGCACCACGCCGATCACGATAAACGCGATCGCCGTGCCGAACGTGAGCGGGTGAAGTCTTGATGTACTCGCCATGCTGCAACCCTCCCTGACGAAGAATGGCGGAACGCGGCCGTCATCGGCCGGGGTTCGGACGTTGCCAGACGCGCTTGCGGCAGCAAGGCACGTGCCGTTCGCCGTAGGGAAGGCACACAGGGAAGCGGGAAAGCAGGAAGAAGGAAGACGAAGCGGCTTATTGCGATGTATCGAGTCCGTGCGTCGTGCTATTAGCGTGGACGCGGCCACCGTCCGCCATGAACCGTCGCGCAATGCGTTCCCGAAACGAGCGCGGCCTTTAGATCGCTGCGTTCCGAGAAACGCGGCGCGTCGAACCAGAGCAGGAACTCGTCGCGCCAGACGCCCCAGGCGTTCTCGTCGAAGTCGAAGTCTTCATCGATGCAGCCGTTGTCGCGCAAATACGCGCCGACCACTTGCTTGCCGTTCCAGTACGCGACGGCCACATCGGTCAGATCGGCGGTCATGCCGCGCGGAAGGTCGCGAAGCAGCATGCCAAGGTGCGCCCTGAACGATGCGAATTCGGTCGGTCTCATCGCGTGCTCCGCTTCAAAAAGATGCGTTGAAAACACTTGCGCGGCACGTGGACTCAGCCGAACGCGCCCATATTGAGGTCCTTTTCGAACGCCGCCACCCATGCCGTGCCGTGACCGGTTCACGTGCTCCCGCAGCGAATAGCCATCGTCCACGACATCCGATTCGCCTGCCTCTGCACGCGATATCCGAGCCGGTAACGCGCGCGAAACGCGAGGAGTCCGCCCTTTCGTCAGGAGCGGTCACTGACATGGCGCTGCGTCATCAAACGCTGCTCATTCAAGGTAGCACACGCGCGCAGGAACGGCGAAACGAATCGCGTCGGGTGCGCGGCTAGGCGTACACGAGCTGCACGCAACTTGCTGTAAGCCACGGCCAATTCATTTCCGAAAGGTATTGCCGATGAACGTTTCGCCATTCCGACACGCGCTTTTCTGCGCGGCCTTGCTCGTAAGCGCGCACGCCCACGCCGACCAGACTCCGTGCGGCGTGCTGCAAGGCGATTCGGGCAACGCGCTGACGTTGCGGGAAGGCGCGCGCGCCGATCTCGTGCAAGGCGGGAAGGCCGTGCACGGCACGCTGCATATCTATGAGGATGGCGCGGTGTATCGCGTGTACTGGCAGCCGGACGGCAGCGCCGAGCAGTACGTGCTCGCGACTGCAGGAGAAGGCGCCGGAGAAACAGCGTGCGCCTGATTTCGACGCCGCCGCGCGGTTCGAAAGTGGACGCGGGACCGGGCACGCTGCCGCCGCAGCAGGTGCTCTCGTGTCCCGCGTGGTGAAACAAAAGCGTCGAACGATGCCTTACTTCGCCAGCACCTTGCCGATGGCATCGGCGACGGTCTGCACGTTGCTCTCGTTCAGGCCCGCGACGCACATGCGCCCCGAGCGCAGGATATACACGCCGAATTCCTCGCGCAGACGGTCCACTTGCGGCGCCTCGAGGCCCGTGTACGTGAACATGCCCCGCTGCTTGATGTAGCGCGACAATGCTTCGCCGCGTACATGGTCGCGCAGTCCGTCGTGGATCGCCCGGCGCATACGCGCGATGCGCTCGCACATCGCGGCGAGTTCTTCTTTCCACGATTGCGCGAGTTCCGGCGTAGTGAGCACCTTGGTGACGATCTTCGCGCCGTGCGTCGGCGGATTGCTGTAGTTCGCACGCACCGCGCTCGTCAGCTGGCCGAGCACGCGGTCCGCTTCGGCGGCGTCGTCGCAGATCACATGCAGGCCGCCGCAACGCTCGCCGTACAGCGAGAAGTTCTTCGAAAACGAGTTGGCGATGAACGCCGGCACGCCGCGGCGCGCGAGCTCACGCACGGCGAACGCGTCGTCGTCCAGCCCCGAGCCGAAGCCCTGATACGCCATGTCGACGAACGGCAGCAGGTCGCGCTTTTGCAGCACGTCGATGATCCGCACCCACTGCGCTTCGTCGAGGTCCACGCCCGTCGGATTGTGGCAGCACGCATGAAGGAGCACGACGCTCTTCGCGGGCAGCGCGTCGATGGCGTCGAGCATCGCGTCGAAACGCAGACCGCCGGTGGCTTCGTCGTAGTACGGATACGTGTTCACTTCGAAGCCCGCGCGCTCGAAGATGAAGCGATGGTTCTCCCACGTCGGATCGCTCACCCACACTTTCGACGCCGGAAAGTATCGCTTGATGAAGTCCGCGCCGACTTTCAGCGCGCCCGAGCCGCCGAGCGTCTGCACGCTCGCAATGCGTCCTTCGGCGCGCGCCGCGCTGCCCGTGCCGAACACCAGCGCCTGCACGGCGTCGCGATAATGCGCGAAACCGGCCATCGGCAGATACGGCTTCGGGCCGAGTTCCTGCAGAATCGAGCGTTCCGCTTCGCGCACCGCCTGCATGACGGGCAAGCGGCCGGCGTCGTCGAAATAGATGCCGATGCTCAGATTGACCTTGTTCGTGCGCGGGTCCTTCTGGAAGTTTTCGTTCAGCGTGAGAATCGGGTCGCCGGGATAGGCATCGATATGTTCGAACATGGTCTCGAAATCAGGGGAAAAGTCAGGACGAAGGATCGGCGGGACGGCGCGCGGCGCCCCTGGTTTTGAGATAGTAGCCGATTCCGAGAACCGCCAGCCAGAGCGGGATGAGATAGACGGAAAGCCGCAGATCCGGCGTTTCGTACATCACCCAGACAATGCACGCGACGAACGCAAGGCACAGATAGTTGGTGAACGGATAACCGAGGCTTTTGAACGACGTCACCGCGCCGCGCTCGCGCTTGTGCTGGCGGAACTTCAAATGAATGATGCTGATCATCGTCCAGTTGATGATGAGCGCCGCTACCGCGAGCCCCATCAGCAGTCCGAACGCGCGGCCCGGAATCAGATAGTTGATGAGCACGCACGCGGCCGTGACGACCGCCGAGACGAACAGCGCCGCGAGCGGAATGCCGCGCGCGCTCACGCCGCGCAGCGCACGCGGTGCGTTGCCCTGCTGCGCGAGACCGTAGAGCATGCGGCTATTGGCATACACGCCGCTGTTGTACACGGAGAGCGCGGCCGTCAGCACGATCACGTTCAGCACGTTCGCCACGACCGTGCTGTTCATTTCGCGGAAGATGAGCACGAACGGGCTGCCGCCGGTCGCGACCTTGTCCCACGGATACAGCGAAAGCAGCACGCCCAGTGCGCCGATATAAAAAATGATGATGCGGTAGATGACCTGATTCGTCGCGCGGGGAATGCTGCGCGACGGGTCTTCGGCTTCAGCCGCCGTGATGCCGACGAGTTCCAGCCCGCCGAACGAGAACATGATGACGGCCATCGACATCACGAGACCGCTCGCGCCGTACGGAAAGAAGCCGCCGAGCCGCCAGAGGTTCGTGACGCTGGCTTGCGGCCCGGCATGGCCCGACGCGAGGAGATAGCCGCCGAAAAGGATCATGCCGACGATGGCCGCGACCTTCACGATGGCGAACCAGAATTCCAGCTCGCCGTATGACTTCACGCTCGTGAGATTGATCGCGTTGACGATGACGAAACACGCGAGCGCCGATACCCACGGCGGCAGCGCCGGCCACCAGTACTGCATGTAGATGCCCACGGCGGAAAGCTCCGCCATGCTCACGAGGATATACACCGCCCAGTAATTCCAGCCGGAGACGAAGCCGGCCGCGTGGCCCCAGTATTTGTCGGCGAAATGGCTGAACGAGCCGGCCACGGGTTCGTCGACGACCATTTCTCCCAGCTGCCGCATGATGAAAAACGCCATCAGCCCGGCGATCGCGTAGCCGAGCAGCACGGACGGCCCGGCGAGTTTGATGGTCTGCGCGACGCCCAGGAAAAGCCCGGTGCCGATGGCGCCGCCCAGCGCGATCAACTGGATATGGCGGCTCTTGAGTCCGCGCCTGAGGGTGTCGTGCTGCGGGGTGTCGTGCGGTGTTGCCGGGTTCTTGCCTGAAGCCATTGTCGATGTCTGCCTGAACTGCGAAGGACGCGCGCCGCGTTGACGCCGCGCGCCGGAAAAAACGCGAAAAGTGTTGTTTTTTTGTACGACGGGCCAGCGCGCACTGGGCGCGTTAGCCGACTCATGCGTCCGGCCGAGCCGAAAAAACACGCGATTTTACCGCCCCGCTGCCCGCAAAGCCTTGCCGGACGGACCTCGTGCGTTCACGCGGCGCGAAGCGCCGCCGTCAACCAACCAAACTGAGGCCGGAATCAGGTCTTTTTCGGAGGATTGATTTCGAAGCGCGCCGCGCAGAATCCATTCATCCACTCACGGGGGAAGCCAACATGTTCCAGACGATGCAAACGAACAGCACGCCGCAACAGACGGCGATTTTCGGCGCGATCGAATCGCAGGCCGGCATGGCGGGTTTCGACGCCGATCTGCTCGCGGAACTGCGCACGGCATCGGACAACGTGCTGCGCCTCGCCGCTCAGGTCCGCGCGCAGCCCGACGCCGACGCCGCAGAAACGCTCGCCGAGCAGCACGCCATCGCGCAACGGCTGATCGGCCGCCTGCTCACGATGCCCGTCGCGCCATTCTGAGCGGTTCTGAGCACCACCGAGCACACAGAACGAGCACCGAATCAGGATAACGAAAATGAACTACTTGACCATCATCGCCGCCGTCTGGGCCGTTTGCGCACTCTTCGCCGTGCTGTTCATCCGTGGCGCGACGCTGCGCGACCGGAAGCCTGTGCCGGTGCAAAGCAGCACGCGCCGCGCCGCCGCCTCCGCCGTGAAGGACGCGAGCCGCGCCGCGTGACGAACCCGACGCGCGGTTGCACGCGGCATCACTTGATCGCGGAAACCGCCGCGCGCAGTCCGAGCAGGTAGCTTTCCACGCCGAAGCCGCAGATTTGTCCCTTCACGACTTCGGAAAACACGGACACATGCCGGAACGCCTCCCGCGCATGGACGTTCGACATATGCACTTCGATGACGGGCGCGGTCAGAATGGCGAGCGCGTCGCGGATGGCGTAGCTGTAATGCGTCCACGCGCCCGCGTTAATGACGACGGCATCGACGTTTTCGGTAAACGCCTGATGGATGCGCGAGCACATCTCGCCTTCGATGTTCGTCTGATAGCACTCCACCTCCACGCCCAGCTCCTTGCCGAGCGCGGCCAGTTGCTCGTCGATCTGCGCGAGCGTCGCGGTGCCGTATTGCTTCGGGTCGCGCTTGCCGAACATGTTGAGGTTGACGCCGTGCAGCGTCAGGATCTTTGCCATGGTGTGTCCTTGATTGAGAAGCAGCGGGCTTGAGGTTCCGCAGATTCTGAAGGCCGGCTCGCGCGATGACAATAGACATTAGGCCATCGCGCCCGCTGACGCGCATTCAGTTCTCCGGCTTGCTGCCGTAAACAAGCGTATGACGGTCCACGCCGGTCCGCCCGCGCCTCACCGATGCCTTTTCCGCATTCTTCCGGTTCGCCGGTCATTCGCATGTCAGGCTCTTCGTCCCTGCTCGATTCCCTCCTGGCGACGCCGCCAGCGAGCGACGGGCGCATCACGCCGGGCATTCGCTCCTCGCTGCTCCTCACTCTGCTCGACGACATCCGTCCGCTGTTGCTCGCGGGCGGGTCGACCGCGTTCGTCGCGCTGGCGGCGCTCACGCGCGTGCATAGGCCGTGGGCCGTCGTCTGGTTCCTAGCCGACGCGCTGTTGCTCCTGGCGCGCGTGGTCGTCGTCTGCCGCTATCGCGCCGCGCGCCGCCGAGAGGCGCCCGCGCCGGAACCGTGGGCGCGGCGCTACGCACCGTTCGGGCTCGCCGCCTGCGGTTTGACCGGCCTCGGCACGATGGCCTGCGTCATGTCCGGCGACGCCATGCTCGCTTCGCTCGCCATCATGGTGACGGCGGGGATGCTCGGCGGCATCGCGTCGCGCAACGCGGGCGTGCCGCACCTCGCGACCTCCCAGATCTGCGCGGGCACGCTGCCCATCGCCGCGGGCGCGCTCCTCGGCCCCGCCGGTTACTGGATGCTCGTGCCGCCGCTCGCCGTCTATATCGGGGCGATGACCGTGGTCGTGCGCCGCCACTTTCGCAATCTCGTCGCGCTGATGACGGCCGAAGCAGAGCACGCCGAACTGGCCGCGCGCTTCGACGCCGCGCTCGCGCACATGCCGCACGGCCTTTCCTCGATCGACGCGGCGGGCGCCGTCGTCATCGCAAACCGGAAGGTGGCCGAACTGTTCGGTGCGACCGCCGACATGCTGCGTCTCGGCGTGCCGCTGCCGGAATTCATCGGCTATCTCGCGCTCGCGCAGCACGGCGAAGCTTTGCGCACGAGCGTGACCGCGCGCTGCGCGCAATGGCTGAAGGACGGCCACGCGCCGCTCGACGTGACGCTGCCCGATGGCCGTCAGCTCGAGCTGAGCCGCGATCCGGTGCCGGACGGCAGCGCCGTGATCATCGTCCAGGACGTGACCGAGCGGCGCCGCGCGGAAGCGAAGATTCTGCACTGGGCGCATCACGACTCGCTCACCGGTCTGCCGAACCGCCGCTATCTCGGCGATCACGCCGAGCGGCTGATGGCGGGCAGCGCGAATCGCGAAAAGGTCATGGTGATGTACATCGATCTCGACGGCTTCAAGCATGTCAACGATTCCCACGGCCACAACGCGGGCGACGAACTGCTGCGGCGCGTCGCCGACCGTCTGCGCAACGCGATGCGATACGGCGAACTCGCGGCGCGTCTGGGCGGCGACGAGTTCGCCATCGTCGCGACGTACATCGCGAATGCGGCGAGCGTCGCGTTCGCGCGGCGCATCGTGCGGGATCTGTCGTTGCCTTACGAACTCGACGCGGGCATGGTCGCGAAAGTCGGCGTGAGCATCGGCATCGCACTCGCGAAGCCGGGGGAATCGTTCGAGCGCGCGCTCAAACGCGCCGACATCGCGCTGTACGAGGCGAAGACCGAAGGACGCGGCGGATACCGCTTCTCGGAAAACGACGCGCTCGCTGCGCGCGAGGCACTCGAAGCGGTCGGCACGCCTGCGCATCGCATGTGACCGCTCGCGCTAGCCGCGTTGCGGGTCCAGCGCCGCATGCAGCATGTCGCGAAGCTCGATGAGGTCCGCGCGGATCAGCGCGGTGAACGTGTCGACGTCTTCCGCCCAAGTCTCCGATTCCCTCAGCAGCGCGCGCAACTCCTGACACTGGTCGTAGAGCATCGACGGACCGAGCACCGTCAGGCCACCCGCGAGCTTGTGCGCCCAGCGGCGCAGCCTGCGCGCGTCCTTGTCCTTGCAGATGTCGTCGAGCGCGACGATGTCTTCGTCGATTTGTCCGGCGAGATCGGGCATATAGGCCGCGGGGATCGGCGGAAAGCGCGGCGGGAGATCGTCGTCAGCGGGGGAATCGCTCGCGCTGTGCGCGTCCGGTTCCGGGACGGGGGCCGCATCGGCGCCGGCGGTTTGCAACACACCCGCCAGCACCGCGAGCGGAACGGGCTTCGTCAGATAGTCGGTGAAGCCGCGCGCGCGCCCGCGTTCCACATCCTGCGCGCTCGCGCTCGCGCTGATCGCGTAGATGCGCATGGCCGGGTCGAGCGCGCGGGCCGCGACGAGCAATTCCGCGCCGGACATCTTGGGCATGTCCATGTCGGTCAGCACGATATCCACGCGATGCTTGCGCAGCAGGTCGAGCGCCTCTTCGCCATCGTGCGCCTCCAGCACCGATGCGCCGAGCGTCAGCAACTGATCGCGCAGAAGACCGCGATTGAGCCGGTTGTCTTCGGCGATCACGACCGTCGGCCCCGCCTTGCGTGCAGCCGGCGTGTCGCCGGAGCCGGGCAGCAACGCCCCGCGCTGGCGTCCCTTGATGGTTTGGATCGCGTCCTTGAACCCCTTGAGACTGAAGATGCTCACTTCCAGCACGCCGTCGCCCCAATGCACGGGCACGAGCGGGCCGTCCTGCGTCATGCGGATAACGCGCGAGCCGTCTTTCCACGCGGCCTGTATATCCTGCTCGGTGAATTCGTCGGTGGCGATGAGATAGTCGCAGCCTTCCGCGAGCGCCGGGTCCGGGTGGTTCATGTACGTCACGGCACTCGTCTCCGGGTCGTAGAGGTTCTCGAACCATTCCCGATATTCGCTCGCGCGGCACAAGATGGCCGGCTTGCCGTCGAGCAAGGCGGCGTCGCCGGCGTTCGCCGATGCGTCGACCGCAAGCGGCAGCGACACCTGAATGCGCGTGCCGACGCCTTCCGTGCTGTCGAGCGAAATCCGCCCCTTCATCAACTGACAGAGCCGCACGCAGATGGACAGGCCGAGCCCCGTGCCGCGCGCTTGCGTGAGGCGGTGCGCATCGCCCTGCACGAAGGGCTGAAAGAGCTTTTGCTGCTGCGCCGCCGGAATGCCGATGCCCGAATCCGCCACGCTGAGTTCCAGCGCGTCGTTCACCCAGCGGGCGCGCACAACGATCTTTCCCGAATACGTGAACTTGAGCGCGTTGCCGAGCAGATTGTTGAGAATCTGCGAGACGCGGATCGGATCGAAGAAGAGCTTCGCGGGACATGAGCGGTCTATCACCACGAAAAGGCGCAGGCCCTGCCGGTTAGCGAGCGGCGCATGAGCCACCATCACGCGCACGACGAGCGCGCGTATGGAGCCCCATTCCTCCGAGAGCCGCATTTCGCCGATATCCATCTTCGAGAAATCGAGGACGTCGTTGACCACTTGCAACAGCGCGCTCGCCGACGCCTGCATCGCATGGACGCGCGCTTCCTGTTCGGCGGCGAGCGGCCCGAGTGCGACGAGTTCCAGATTGCCCACGAGCGACGAGAGCGGCGTGCGGATCTCGTGGCTCATGGAAGCGAAGAAGCTGAGCTTGGCTTTGGCGGCTGCGTCGCTGCTCTCCTTCGCCTCGCGCAAGAGCCGCTCCACTTCGCGCTGCTCGGTGATGTCCGCGATGGCGCAGAAGAGCACGTCGGTCTTGTTTAACACCGCCGACGCGTACGACACTTTCAGATGCAGCGTGCCGTCGTCGGGCTTGTCGAGCGTGTAGTGAAGCTGCCGTATCGCCGCCTCGCGCCCTTCCTCCGGCGGCGCGATGCCGTGGGCATGGAACGCGTCGCACAGGCCGGCGGGCAGGCGCATGGACGTGTCCGTCAGACCGAAGAGCGAGCGCGCGACCTGGTTCGCCGCGATGACAGTCAGATCTTCCTTCAGCGCAATGCACAGCCCCACGGGCGTCGCATGCACCAGCAGATGATTGAGTATCTCGCCCTCGACCGCGCGGCACGCCTGCTCGTACGAACGCGTGAGGAAGCGGAAATTCCAGTAGCGATACATCGCGAGCAACATGGCGACGAGCGCGCCCGTGACGATCACCAGAATCGACAACTGGACGCGCTTCGCGGAGAGTTCCGTGAAAAGCGGAAGCGCGACGACGATATGTCCGATGCCGAGCGCGAGCGCGTCGAGCCTCGCGCCCCAGCCTCGACCGGGGAGCCAGTGGAACACGCCAGGTTGCGCCTTCGCGAGCCGGGCGTTGACGTATCGCAGTTCAGCGGTGTCGTCGCCGGCAAGCACGTGATGTTCGTCATCCATGATCGCGATCTGCGATTCCAGCGAAGGCGGCGTCGCGTTGCGCAACGCCGTCTGCAACGTCATTCGTGTGAAGACGAGCCCGTAAGGCGCGCTGTCTCGCGCCACCACCATGAACATGACGACCGTCGGCGACGGGAATCCGATCGACGCCGGGGCGACGAACCACATGACGCGCCGGGCACGCGCGGCGTCGAGCGGCGTGATGCGATGCGCGCTCATGTAAATCTTCGCCATCCCGGTGAGCGCAGCAAGCCTTTGCGGCGGCGGGAGCTTGTTGTCCGTATCCGTGAAAAAGCCGAATCCATAGGAGACGGTTCCTTCGTAGTTCGCGTACTGCAGCACGGGCGGCGTGCTTTCCTCCGGGATCATCTGATGCGCAGCCTGACATGCGGAGGCGAGCGCGTGATCCGCCCCGGCCGGAGGATAAGCCTCGCACCTGGGCGTGCCGGGACGTTTCGACCCGCCCATGTCCGGCGGCGACGCGCCCACGTCCAGCAGCAGGCTCCCCGGCGTGAGCATGTTGTAGCGGCTAAATACGTTGACGTTGACGCCGCGCATTGCCGTCTGCGCGAACTCGCCTTCGGTCTTCAAGGTCGAGGTCAACAGGAAGAATCCAGTGGCGGTGGCGCCGCATAACGCCGCGAAGATCAAGAGTCCAACGGCAATCGCGAAGATGCGCCGCTCGCGCTTCAGGTTGCTTTCGAGCATCCGCAGCATTTGCAGAGGGGAATTCTGCGATGCGGCGAAGAAACGCTCCATCAGGCCAACCCTGTCTTCGCCGCATATTTCACGAGGTCGACATGGTTCTCCACATGCAGCTTGCGCATGGCGGACCGCTTTTGCGTCGCGACCGTCGGCACGGAGCGGTTCAGCGTCCGCGCGATTTCGGTCACGGATAGTCCCTGCGCGAAGAGGCGCACGACTTCCAGTTCGCGCGGCGAAAGCGGCTGTTCGCGCGCGAGGTCCTTCGTGGTCGAGCCTTCCCGCGCGAGACGATGCTGGATCTTCGGCGAGAAGATGGTTTCCTTCGTGGTGAGCGCGCGCACGCTGATCTGCGCCAGTTCGCTCGCCGGCTCTTCCTTGCTGACGATGGCGGCGACGCCGAGCTTGCAGAGCTCATGGAACATGCCGCCGCTCGTCATCATCGTGAGCACGACGAGCGGGACATCGGGATACGAGCGGCGCAGTTTGCTCACGAGACGCAAGCCGTCCAGTTCGACTTCTTCGTCGCCTTGCATCACGAGATCCGTAATGACGAGATCAGCGGGTTCCTTCTCGAGCGCGCGCACGAGGTCCGCACCCGAGTTCACCGTAGCCGTGATCGCGAAGCCGGGAAGCCGTGAAAACTGATCGGAGACGGCCAGAAGAACGATGGGGTGGTCATCGGCCAGCACCACGCGGACGGTACCCGTGTGTCCACTCATGAGCACACCCTTGCCGGCCCTGTGCAGGTTTGCATCGGAAAACGAAACAGACGCGCTGCTTTGCGCGAACGATGCAACTGACGAACAAACCGGTTCATCGCCACGTCCCCCGATTCGGCATGATTGCCGTGATGTCATTCTAGGATACGGGCAATCGCATGGAAAGACGGGCAACGGCGCTTGCACGCATGCAAGCGCGGCGCGGTCCCGAGGGGCGCTATTCATTCCGGTCTTCACAGTAGGCTCCAGGGGTCAGGCAGCCGAGGCGCACGCGCCGGCTGCCGGTACGGCATAAGCGGCAGCGCGGCTTCATGCCGTCGCATCGTTCGCCGTTCGCATGGGGTGGATGGTCCGGCTGCGGTGCGGGCTGCGCCAGATCGCGCAGCGGCATCGACGCGACGAGCGAGGTCCTTCGCTTCTTGTATCGCCGGCTTTCGGCGAACAGCATGCCCGTGATCACGATCATCGCCCCGGTGAAGACGACGGCAACCGATATCGTTATTACGGACTCCGATATGCCCGATCCGAGAACGGCGAGCAAGACGAACGACAGCGCGAAGAATACGGGCACCAGAATCGTCGATGCGATTCCCACTGCTTCACAACATTTGCGAAAGGCCTGGCAGATCGAATCCGAAACGAACATAAGAGCACCTGACTAAAAAGCGGCTGGCGACGGGTAAGCGACCGCCTTCCCGTATTCGATGCCTTTGCGTGTAACCGAAGTAGCCGAAGCCTTCGCCCATGTCCGCGACATGCGCGTCGCATCGATCCCCTGCGGCATGATTCACATGACTTTAGTCAAACGTTATCGCGCGATATATCGAACAATGTCGATAACGCGCAGCCACGCGAGCAACGCACTTTCTCGCTCGTCTAGCAGTCTTTTGCAGCAAAAAAAAGCCGCCTGGTAAGGCGGCGAACTGGGTCGAAAAAATCGGGTCCGGGGCAGTGGGCTCGCGCGGGCGACGACCGCACCGCTCGCTTCACTCCGGTCGGACGCGCAATGCAGGGCAGACGCGGACGACCTTTCCCGTACATCGCAGGTCGCTTACATTTTCACGCCGGCGTGACCTCCCGCGATATAGATGGATTTCGATTCATCGGATGGCCGTGCCCGCTGCCTCACTAGAACCGGCTTCGGATGCCTTCGCCGCCAGCTGAAACCGCAAGTGCCCGCCGATGCGCGCGACGACTTCCGCCCAGTCGCCACCGAAGCGGCGGCGGAAGAGGCGCATGGTCGGATACCACGGGCTGTCTTCGCGTGTGTAATGCCAGCGCCAGTCGCCGAAGGCCGGCAGCAACAGCCACACCGGTTTGCCCATCGCGCCCGCGACGTGCGCAACGGACGTGTCCACGGTCAGCACGAGATCGAGCGCCGCGATGGCGCTGGCCGTCTCGGCCATGGTGTCGAGACGCGCGCCCACGTCGTGGAAGTTCGCGCGCTCGGTCGCGTATCGCGCGGCTTCGTCCGCGCCCGCGCCCTTTTGCAGACTGAAGAACTCGATGCCGTCCATCGCGAAGAGATCGTTCAGCACGGCCAGCGACGGAAGCGAGCGGTTAGCGTCGTTTTCGTGCGTCGGATTGCCCTTGAATACCACGCCGACCTTCAGCTTGCCGGCCGCGACATCGGGCAGCTTGGAAGCAACCGCCGCCGGCGCGCGCAGATAAGGAACGGTGCGCGGAAGTGCATCCAGTTCGAGCGGCAGATGAACGGGAATCGCGTGCGGAAACACCCAGTAATCGATGCCGGCCATGTTCGCCGCGTCCTGCACATTGACGACATCGTCGGCGCCGAGGGACGCCTCGTACAGCTCGACGAGCGGCGCCTGACACACGACGACCGCACGCTTCGCGCCGCATTGTTCGCGGAAAATCTTCGCGAAGCGAAGAAAGAAGATCTCGTCGCCGAGCCCGAACTCGCTCCAGATCGCGATCGACTTTCCGGATAACGATTCGCCCTTCCACTCCGGCACGTTGTGCGGAGGCTGCACGGTGGTGCGACGCTTCCAGCCGAAGGGTCCCATCACCGTTTCGCGCAATGCGAAGCCTTCAGTGAGCTTCCCGCGCGCGATCAGATGCAGCGCCTGATCAAGGCGCGGCAGATGCTCGCCAGGCAAGCGCTCGACGCACTGCTTCCACATGGCGTCGGCATGTTCGGGCGCGTCCCAGCGCAGGAACTGCATCATCGCGCGATGGTAGACATCGAAACGATACGGATACACGCGCACGGCCGCCTGCGCCGCGGCGATGCCGTCCGCCGCGGTGCGCGCGTGTTCCATCGCATGCTTCATCTCGTGCGCCGTCGCAACGGCACGCTTCTTCAGCACGATTTCGATGACGCACTCGGCATAGCTGTCGGCGGTCTGGTCCGCGTCGGCTCGCGTCGCGTCGAAATTGTCGCGCACGAGTGCAATGCGCTCGCACTCCGCCACTTGCGACATAGCCTGCACCAGCTCCAGGACGTTCACCGAACGCGGCAGCGTCGACTCCGCCTTATAGATGGTGAAGCTCGCCTTGTGCGCGCCATTGAAACGGCTCGGCCAAACGCCCTTGCCGTAGAGGTCCTCGTCCGGCACGGTCACGATGACATGCCCGCCCGGCTTCACGAGATCGAGCCATCGCGCGAGCGCCTTGTGCGGATTGTTCTGCTGGGCAAGCACGTGGCTCGCATGGACGAAGTCGAAGGACGCGTCGGCCGCGCCGTCCATCGACGAAAGGTCGCTTTTGTTCGCGGCCCACGCCGTGGCCTTGCCCATGCGCGGAAAGACGTGTGCATGCGCCGAAAGCGGATCGTCCGTCACGCCGATATCGAGACCGTCGCCCACGAGATAATGCTGCACGAATGCCGGTTCACGCGAACGGCGCAGACTTGCTTTGCTGGTTTCCTTCATGATTGCCTCAGATTGCCGTGACAGCCGCACCCGTCGTGGTGGCTGCATCAGCGGCGCACAAGTCCTTCAACAGGGCCTGAATGCGCTCGCCGAGAATCTCGGGCCGGCCCTTGAAAATCAGCTTCTCGATGGCCTTCCTGCCTGCCAGCGTGCGCGCCAGATCGCGCCGCTCCGTTTCGTTCTCGATGAGACGCAGCGCCGCCGCATTGTACTCGTCGTTCGTTTTCGCGATGGTCCATTCCGGGAAACCGAGGCGGCGGAACATGCCCTCGTCGATATGCTCGTGCACTTCGCGCCCGGTCTTGCATACGCCGACGAGGCCCGCCCACACGGTATCCACGATGCCGTTCGTGTTACCGAACGGGAACGGGTTCAGGAACATGTCGCAACCGGCAATTACGTTCATGTAGTTCGCATAGTCCTGATGCTTGTGGACGACGGCCTTGTCGCCCATCAGACGGCGCACGAGGTTGCGCACTTGAGGGAACGTGAGGCCCGTCGCCTGTCCGACGAGAAAGTGAAACTCGACGGGCACCGGCGCTTGCTGGGCGATGTCCGCGCACGTCTGCAGGAAACCCGGATTCAGCTTGATGGTCGTGCCCGCGACGGCGATCTTCACCGGATCGGCCTTCAAGCGCTTGCGCTTTTTCAGGTCGAGCTCGAGCATCGCTGCGGGCGGACGATACGGCATGCCGTCCGATGGCAGCTTCAGCAGTGTCTCGCTGAAGCACGCTTCGTCGCCCACATAGTCTTCCTCGACGACCACGTAGTCCATCGCGTGGCCGTGCGTGGTGGCGGGATGCCCGAGCGCCATCATCTGCAACGGCGCGACGCGCAGGCAGGCGAGCGCCATCGTGATTGGGAACATGCCGACGCTTGGCATATACAGCGCCTGAGCGGCACGCGCTTCGCTCACGTCGCGCACCTGGCGCACGTGGTCCCACAGGGTCGCGCCGTCGAGCGCGATGAATTCGTCGAACACCTCGCGGCCCGCTTCATCGACCCGGCCTTCGTAACCCATGCCGATCAGATGGAACTTGTCGCGCATCGCGACCATGGTCTGCGAATGCGTGCGATAGATCGAGTGATTCTTCGAGAACCATTCGAGCACGACGAGCAGCACGGGCTTTTCGCCCTTCTTCGGCGGTTGCGCACGGCGTTGCACGTCATGGATGCCGAGGCTCGCGAGCTTGCGGCGAATCAGCGCGTTGATCGGCTTCTTGATGTCGTGCTTCGCCGGCAGGTCCGCATAGCTGCAATGCATGTACATGTCGTGCAGCACGCCGAACGGCAGCGCGTCGATGCTCTCGATCTGGTCCAGCTTGTCCGGCAACCAGCGCAGCAACATTTCACGCTTCTGGTGCGCGGCCGGCGTGCCGAGAAAGCGCGACGACATGATGGTCGTCGCGAGACTCGCGGTCGCGACCTTGTCGTGGTTCCAGAGCACATCCCAATCGAGCCGCACCTCGGACTCGGGCGTGTAGAACAACTGGAACTTGCGCATGTCGCCAGCACGCAGTTGCACGGAGTAGCGCGCTTCCTGATCGAGTCCCAGGGAACGCAGAATGTGATCGGCGTTGCGGAAGGGGCTCGCCGCGAACAGGCCGGCAAGCCAGCGTTGGAAGAGCTGCGTCTGGCGGATGCCGTCTTCCGACAGACGGAACTCCGGGTCGCTCATCAGCGCGGTGATGGCCGACGTGATGCGCGTGAGCAAATGGTCATCCATGATGTTCGACGCTTCGCCGGATTGCGCCCAGCTGTCGACATCCATCAAGAGGCCGTAGTTCTGGTCGATTCTCGCGAGCAGCTTCAACAGCTCGCGGCCCGCAGCTTCCTTTTCGCGTCGATAGCAAAGATATTCGAACTTGTTGATGCTGAACTGCATGATCTCGTTTCCGGTTGGTACTGCAAATGAGGGTCGCCCGTCGGGCTTGCGGCAGCGCCGCTCGGTCAGTGGCTCCAGGTGACCGAGAGCCAGTACTGCGCCGGCTTCTTGCCGGGTTCCATCCACGAACTCTCGGAGAAGCGATAGGGCTTCGATACCGACGCTGACACCGTCGCGCCGATCGGCGTCAGCCAGTCGACGCTCACGCCGTAGCCGGCAAGCACGCGGTTGTTGGTCACGCCGTCCACGCCGGGGTACGTGTTCTGCCAGCCATCCCACGGCGAGTGATTCACGCGGCCATAAGCGAAGTCGTTGAAGAGGCCGAGTTGAATCTGGTGCCCGGAGGCGACGGGAATGCGTTGATAAAGGCCCACGCTCGCCACGACGCCTTCGTCGGCGGACGCTTCGTCGGCGCGGTATGCGCGCACCGCGTCGGGGCCGGAGAGGCCGAGCTTCTCGCTCGCGTCGAGATTGCGGCTCGCGAGCTGGCCTGTGACGCGGCCCGAGATGAACGTGTTGCCGCTCTTCGAAAGCGCATACGTGCCGAACGCCGTGCCGGTGAACTTCGCGTAATTGCCCGAGCGCTGCGTGACCGGATCCGACTTATCGTCGTTGCGCTGATGGCCGAGCGTCAGCGCGATCTGCCCGGCCGCGAGATTCGTGCGCAGGGCGCGGGCGCGTTCGCCGTTATCGGCGGTCAGCGAGAGTTGCAGCGAGTCGAGCTTGCTGTGCGTCGTGGCGTCGTAGTACGTGAGATCTGTCGATGTCTGACTGTGCAGAATGGATGCGCCGCCCCACACGTTGGCGTCGAGCCCGCGCGCGAAGGGATACTGCACGCCGGCCTGACCCGTCGTCGCCACGCCCTTGACCGGCGTTCCCGCGTTGATGAAATACTGTTGACGCGAAACGCCGCCGGTCATGCGCAATCCGTCGTCGAAGATGGGCGCGCTGCCGGTAAGCGAGCCGGTCCACATTTTCTTGTCGGTGCTCGTGATGGTGAATGCGTAGGCGTCGCCGGCGTGAAAGAGATTGTTCGCCGACGCGGTCACGCCCGCGCGATACGTACCGGTCGACTCGACGCCTTTATTGTCGAGAATCAGATCAAGCGAGGCGGGCTTGCCCTTTTGCGCGATGTTGAACGTGACATCGACGTCACCGGTGCCTGCGCCGCGTGAGAAGTGCGGCGCGCCGTCGATCGCGACGCCGGGCACATCCTGCAGCAATTGCGTCGCGCGCTCGAGCCGCGACGTGCGCAATAGGCATACGCCGCTTTCGCGAGCGCTTCCGCACAGCGCATGCGCGATGAGCCGCTGGAGACGCGCATCGGCGACGCGCGACTTGTTATTGACGACGATGTTGCGAATACGCCCCGGAATCACCGTGAATTGCGCCTCGCCGCCCTTCTGCGCCGCGCGCCAGTCGACATCCGTCATGAGCACCTGACCGAGCGGAAAGCCGCCCTGACGCAGCGCCGTGGTGAGAACGTCCGACCACCGATCGACTTCCTTGAGCGACCGCGGCGCATCGCCCAGCTTCCTGATGTCTGCCTCGATCAGTTGCTTCACGACGAGCGCGTCGGCGCCTTCGGCAGGGATCACCTTCACGCCGACGCGCGTTTCGCTCGCCGCCGAATCGGTTGTGGCGGGCATCGACTTCTGGACGACCGCATCGGCATCCGCGACTTCCGATGCCATCACGCGCTCCGTGCCTGCCACACCGACCAGCACGACTGATCCAACACACACCATGCGGCGAACCGCTGCCGCAATTTCGTTCATCTTCAACATTGACCGTATCCTTGCATTGAACCCATACGCATGAACGTCGCGCCTGGTTTCATCGACCGTTGTCCGCGTATCGTTCTCAGAACAAAGGTTAAGGATTCGCTCGCTCAATCCGAATAGAACAAGTTCTAAAGTGCCTTCAGGCAAGCATGAAACGCGTCATTGCGATACATGCAGCGTGATGCAGGCGTGCGCCCCGAACGCAAAAAGCCCGGCGCGATGGCCGGGCTCTCTTCCGTGATGCGTCTACTGCGCTGCGACCTTAGGCGATCGCTTCCGCTGCTTCTGCCCGCAGTGACTCGCCTTTCACGCTCTTCGTGCTTTGCAGCTGCGCTTGCAAAAGCGCCTGCATGCGTTCGCCCAGAATCTCGGGACGGCCCTTAAAAATGAGCTTTTCAATGGCTTGCGGTCCTGCCAGCTTGGCGGCGAGTTCGTTGCGTTCCTCGGCGTTCTCGATCAGGCGCAAGGCCGCGGCCTTGTACTCGTCGTTGGTCTTCGTGACCGTCCATTCCGGGAAGCCGAGGCGGCGGAACATGCCTTCGTCGATATGCTCGTGCACTTCGCGCCCCGTCTTGCACACGCCGACGAGCCCCGCCCACACCGTATCCACGATGCCGTTCGTGTTGCCGAACGGGAACGGGTTGAGGAACATGTCGCAACCGGAGATCACCTTCATGTAGCTGCCGTAGTTCTGGTGCTTGTGAACCGTCGCCTTGTCGCCCATCAGACGGCGAACGAGATTGCGCACTTGCGGGAAGATGAGGCCGTTGGCCTGGCCCATCAAAAAGTGGAAGTGAACCGGCACTTTCGACTCCCGCGCAATCTGCGCGCAGGTGTTCAGAAAGCCGGGGTTCTGCTTGATCGTGGTGCCGGCGACGGCGATCTTCACCACGCCATTCGTCGGCTCCTTAGGCGGCAGTTCGAGTTCCAGCAATGCAGCGGGCGCGCGGTACGGCATGCCGTCGGAAGGCAGCTTCAGCAGCTTTTCGCTGAAGCAGGCTTCGTCGCCGACATAGTCTTCTTCGACGACCACGTAGTCCATTGCATGACCGTGCGTCGTCGCCGGATGGCCGAGCGCCATCAATTGCAGCGGCGCGACGCGCAAGCATGCCAGCACCATGGTGATGGGGAACATGCCGACGCTCGGCATGTACATCATCTGCGCGTTGCGTTCTTCGCTCGTCTGCCGAACGTGACGCGCGACTTCCCACAGGTTCGCGCCTTGCAGCGGAATGAACTCGTGGAATACGGCCTTGCCCGCGTCATCGACACGGCCGTCGTAGCCCATGCCGATGATATGAAACTTGTCGCGCATGGCGACCATCGTCTGCGAATGCGTGCGATAGATGGAGTGATTCTTCGAGAACCATTCGAGCACCACCAGCAGCACGGGCTTTTCACCCTTCTTCGCGGGTTGCGCGCGGCGTTCGACGTCATGAATGCCGAGGCTTGCGAGCTTGCGGCGCACGAGCGTGTTGATCGGCTTCTTGATGTCGTGCTTGCCCGCGAAGTCCGCGTAGCTGCAGTGCATGTACATGTCGTGAAAGACGCCGACCGGCAGCACGTCCAAGCTTTCGACTTCCGCCAGCCGTTCGGGCAGCCAGCGCAGCAGGAATTCGCGCTTCGCGTGTGCGGAAGGCGTCGCGAGGAAGCGCGAAGACATGATGGTCGTGGCCATGCTGGCCGTCATCACCTTGTCGTGCTTCCAGAGCAGATCCCAGTCGAGGCGCACTTCGGACTCGGGCAGATAGAAAAGCTGGAACTTGCGGAATTCAGCGTTACGCAGTTCGAGCGAGTTGCGCGACTCCTCGTTTGCGCTGAACGAGCGCAGGATGTGGTCCGCGTTGCGAAAGGGGCTCGCGGCGAACAGCGCGGCGAGCCAGCGCTGAAACAGCATCAGCTTGCCGATGCCGTGATCGGAAATCGTGAATTTCGGATCCGAGGCCAGCGCGGTGATGGCGGAGGCGAGGCGCGTGAGCAGGTGTTCGTCCATGATGTCGTGTGCTTCGGCCGACTGCGCCCACACGTCGACGTCCATGAGAACGCCGTAATTCTGGTCGATCTTGTTGAGCAGTTCGAGAAGCATCCGGCTCGCCTTTTCGTATTCGCGGCGATAGCAGTGGTGTTCGAACTTTGCGATGCTGAATTTCATGATTCGTTTCCTGGTCGATTGATCCGCACGCCGCTGACCGCTGTTCCGCTGATGCCCGGGAATCGCTTCGGCGCTGACAGGAAGAAGGTTAAGGTTTCGTCTCGAGGCAACGAATAGAAGAAGTTCTAATCTTCTCGACGGCGTTTGCCCGAGCGCGCATAAAAAAGCCCGGCTCGAAAGCCGGGCTCTGGTACTGCGTCTGCTTCAGACACACGACGAGCGTGCTACGTGCTCGTCGTGCGCATCTTCGTCAGGCTTTGGTCGACGATCACGCCGGAGCCATTGGTCGACGTACCCGAGATGTTGGCCGTGCCGTTGTCCGTCACGTTCACGTCGCCGTCGATGACTGCGCCGTTGCCGTTCTTGGAGTCGCCCGAAATGTCAGCTGCACCGTTGCCCGAGATGTTGATCGCCCCATTCGGATCGACGATCACGCCGGAACCATTGGTCGCCCGTCACGCGGTTGAGCGCCTGCGATTGGGCGTTCGGCTGATTGAACTGCACCGTGTTGCCGGCGCCCACGTTGAACGAGTTCCAGTCGATCACGGCACGCTGCGTGCCCTGATTGATGGTCATCGTGTTGGCATTCTGCGAGATGCTCGCCTGACCTGCCGTGACCTGGCCGCCCGTCGGCAACGCCTGCGCGAAGCTCACGCCCGGCTGCGTCGCCAGGATGGCGGCGGCGAACGCGGTCATCGCCGAGACGACGCCGAACGCGCTTTCATTCGAGGCAGCCTGAGGGGCCGTGCCTTCGCCCGGCGCCTTGCCCTGACTGACCACGTCTTCTGCTACAGCCACCAACATGCCGAGTCGTTTGCTAAAGACACGACGAAACCGATTCTTGTTCATAAGAGAGACAGAGATTAATGAGAGAGATGAAGCGTTCCGCGTTGATCAATCAACGGCGGCCCAATGCGCTAAGAGCGATTTGGATCGATGCACCCGGAGACGCCCGAGCGTCTTGGCAAACTCGATTCGACGTGACCGATGAGGGCGGTTGCCCGATGCGTTACCCGAGATATTCGTCGTGCCGTTCTCGGTCGTGTTGATCGAACCGTTGGGGTCGATCACCGTGCCGTTGCCGTTCGTCGAATTACCGCTGATGTCGGTCGTGCCATTACCGTCAGGAGTACGGGTCAGACGCCGTCGACGACGCGCGCCGCGCCGGAGCGGTCCAGCGACAAGCCGCGGTTCGCCGCAAAGCGGTGCAGCTCCGCCTCGCGCGAAAAGCCCAATTGCTTACACGCCGTCACGCGTCGCGCGCTGATAGTGCTCTTGCCGAGCCTGAAGAGCCGAGCCGTCTCGACGACGCCCATGCCGCACAGCATCAGGCCCGTGACTTCCATCTGCCATTTCGTGAGGGACGCGAATCGACGCATATCCGGTTCGGCATTGAACTGCGCGAGCGCGCGCACCGTCACGGGCGACCGATAGTGCTGCCCCATCGCAAGCTTGGACACCGCATCCACCACCACGGACATTTCTTCGCGCTTGCTCACGATGCCCGCGACATCGCGTTGCGCGAGCGTGCCGACAAGGAATGGATCGTCGAATTCGCTGTAGACGAGAACCGGCAGGTGCGGATAACTCGCGGAGACGGAGGATAGAAAGCGCCAGCCGTCGAGCGCGCCGCCGCTGGGCATGGAATAGTCGGTCACGACGACATCGCAATGATCATTCGCGAGAAGCGTCATGAGTTCGGCAGGATTCCTAACTGCCCCAATGACACGAATACCCGCTTCTTCCAGTGCGCGACGCAGTCCGCACACCACAAGTGGATGATCGTCGACAATCGCGACGCTGATGCGTTTCTTTAGCATTATTGTTATCTCCAACCAGACGGATCTTTTGCCGTCGCCTCCAACGGCATGAATACGGGAAGCCGCTCTCGATTGCGCCCGTGCTCCGCACACACCATCCAACCGGGTTACGCAGGCCGAAGCTCGCTCCCGGCCATCGAGCGATCCAGCCACAAACCGTGGCCGACCGCGAAACGGTACATCTCCGACTCGCCCGAAAAGCCCAGCCGGCGGCATGCTTCGCTGCGCTGTGCGCTGATCGTATTGACACGCCGGTGAAGCAGGCGGGCCGTCTCGCAGACTGTGAGGCCGCACAGCATGAGGCCCGTCACTTCCATCTGACGGCGCGTGAGCGCCATGAACCGCTTGTATTCCGGCAGCGTGCCGAACCGTTCCAGCGACGCATGGGCGATGGGAGACAGATAACGGCCTCCGTTGGCGAGCGCGCGTGTCGCGGCCAGCACTTCGTGCATCTCGTCGCGCTTGCTCACGATACCCGCGACACCTCGCTGCACCAGACTGCCCACGAGGAACGGGTCATCGAACTCGGTATAGACGAGTACACGCGTGTCCGGAAACTGACTCGACACAGTGGCGAGAAAACGCCAGCCGTCGAGCGTCTGATCGCCCGGCATCGAATAGTCGCTGACGACGACATCGCACGGCTCGTCGCTCAACAGTTGCAGCAATTGCGCCGGACTCGTGACCGCGCCCAATACATCGAAGTCCGCGCTTTCCAGGGTCTTGAGAATTCCGCACAGCACGAGCGGATGATCGTCGACGACCGCGATTCTTGTCTTTCCCATCCAAACATCTCCCGACAGGCCCCACGGGGCCACCCCATCAACTGGCTCGCGGAGGCCTCAACCGTTAGCCCGATTGCTCGGCGAGCGTCGCAGGAACGCGATCGACGCGCGCTGCGAAGTCGTCACGGCGCTACGATGGAAGCGTCTGTCTATCGACGTTCTTCGTCCACTTCCATGTTGTCGTGACTTGCATTGAACGATAAAGGCGCGGCAAATTCGGTCATATAGAACGATGTTGAAAACCCTGTCCCCTATAAATGCGGTGGAACAAGCGCCGGCGCAACGGGTGTTTCAGGAAGAGTGAAGGAGCGGCACGCGAAAAGCACGCCACACGCGAAGCGTGCCGTCCATAGAAGATGTTCTAAACGCTTGCGCGTGTCGTGCCCGTTCGTTGTTCTACGTTATGCCGGGCACGTCGCGCAACCGGAAGCCACTCAAGCGGACAGCGACGGTTCCCGCTCGACGCCGATCTCTCTGCGCCAGCCGTCGAGCCAGTCGACTAACTGCGCGGGCGGCAGCGGACGGCTCAGATGAAAGCCTTGCGCCAGATCGCAGCCGAGCGCGCGGAGGCACTGCATCGTCGCTTCGTTTTCGACGCCTTCCGCGACCACCTTCAGTCCCATGTTGTGCCCGAGATCGATGGTGGATCGCACGATGGTCTCGTCGTCCTTGTGATGCGTCATGCCCATCACGAACGACTTGTCGATCTTCAGTTCGTCCACCGGCATGCGCTTCAGATAAGTGAGCGACGAATAGCCGGTGCCGAAATCGTCGATGGACAGAGAAATGCCGATGGCATGCAGACGGTCGAGTGTCTCGATGGCGTGATTCGGGTCGTCCATGATCGCGCTTTCCGTGATCTCGACGCGTATCCATTGCGGCGCGACGCCGTGCCGCTCGAGCAGGCTCTGGAACGTCTCCGGCAGCGTCGACTGAATCAGCTCGCGCGCCGACACGTTCACGGACACCGCGAGTTCGATTCCTTGCGCCTGCCATGCCGCGCACTGCGCGATGGCCTTGTCCGCGACCCAGCGCGACACGGTCTTGATATAGCCCGTCTGTTCCGCGAACGGAATGAACTGGTCCGGCGACACGAACCCGCGCGTCGGATGGTCCCAGCGCACCAGCGCCTCGACATATTTCACGCGATGCGTCGCCAGATCGATCTTCGGCTGATAGTAGAGCGTGAGCTGATCGTGCTCGACCGCCTGCCGCAATTCGCTCATCAGCGAGAGACGTTCGGCGCTGTTCTGGTCGTGCCGCTCGTCGTAGAGCGCATAGCCGAGATTCGCGCGTTTCGCCACATACATCGCGATATCGGCGCGTCGCAAGAGCACGTTCATGTCGCTGCCGTTCTCGGGATACGTGACAATGCCGATGCTCGCGCCCACATCCACAAGCTGGCCTTCGATCATGATCGGCTCTTCGAGCGCGCGCAGCATGCGCGTAGCGATTGCGCGCGCCGCCGGCAGATCGTCGGCGGGCAGCAGCACGGCGAACTCGTCGCCGCCCAGACGCGCGACCGTGTCGTCGGACCGCTGCAACGCCGCACGCAAGCGCTTCGCGACTTCGCACAGCAGCATGTCGCCGATAGGATGCCCGAGCGTGTCATTCACAAGCTTGAAGCGGTCGAGGTCCATCATCATCACGGACAACGCGCGGCCTTCGAGGCGCGCCGCCGCAATTGCCTGCTGGAGGCGATCGGCGAAGAGCGCGCGATTCGGCAAGCCCGTGAGCCGGTCCATGTAAGCGAGTTCGGTGATGCGCCGCTCGCGCTCGACAATGCCCTCTTGCATCTGATTGAACGCGCTCGCCAGTTCGCCGATTTCGTCCTGATGGCGCACTTCGATGGCCGCGCTGTAATCGCCATGCCCGACGCGCCGCGAGAACTGCGCGAGCGCCGCGAGCGGGCGCGTGACCGAGCGCGCCGTCAACATGCTGCCTGCAATGGAAATGATCACGCCTAGCATCGTGATGACGAGAAGCGCCGTCTGCAGGCGATGAAACGGTGCGAGCGCCTGGCTGAGCGAACGCTCCAGCAGAACGGCGACGGTCTGGCCTTCCGAATGCAGATGCAGCACGCGCGTCGCGTAGCCGTCGTCGGCGAGTTGCGCCTGATTTTTCAGATTAGCTCGCGCCGCGTCGGGCAGCGAACTTGCGAGCACGCCCCATGTGCCGCGCTTGTCCACGGTGAGGAACGACACATCGAGCGATGTCAGCGAGCTCATCTCGCGGGCGAGCGCGTCGTCGATGGCAAAGCCCATCACGACCCACGCGATGACAATGGGCGCCTTCACCGGCACCGCGACAAGCTGATACGCCTTGCCGCCGATCATGCCGAACGACGACGCATCGCCCTTCTGGGCCACGGTCTTGATGAGATGCGGAAACGGAAAGGCCATGCCCTCATGGCCCGCGCCGCCGCTGTCGGCGATCAGCGTGCCGTCGAGATCGACGAGCATCACGATATCCGCGTGAATGCGGTCGCCGTGATTCTGCAACGCGGACGCGACGGTCTTGCTGTCGTGCGTCGCCACCGCTTCGCGAAAACCGAAGTCGGATGCGGCGACGCTCGCCGCCTGCGTCAACTGCTGGCTGTTGCCGCGCAGCACTTGCCCGAAGACGCGTTCGGCGACCGACAACTGCTCTTCCGCGTTCTGGTGCGCGTTCTTCAGAATCACCGAATTGATGACGACATACGCCGCCGCCTGCGCGACGAGCATGAGCAACACGAACACCAGCGCGATGCGCGCACGCAGGCTGTGCAGGCGCATGTTATTCGGCGGCTTTCAGTTGCAGCGCGAATTTCGCCGCGACATCCGAGGCCGCGCTGATCTTCTGCGCGGGCTGCGCGTTGGGATCGGTCAGGCGGAAGTGCCACGCAATGAGCTTGTAGCCATCGGCGGGCAAATTGTCGATGGTCGCCGCGCCCTTCGCGTCGGTCTTCGCGAAATACGGCGTATCGACGATCAGCAGATACGCGACCATCGCGTCGTGAATATTGCAGCCCATCACGACGAGGCCGGGTTTGTCGAACACGACCGGCGCGCCCGGAATGCCGTGGTACAGGTTCAGCTCGAAGCGCTTCGCCGGCGAGAACGAATAAACATCGTGCTCGATGTTGTCCTTGTTCGGAAACGTGACCGATGCGCCCGTCTGGACCACGGACACGAGCGGCACGAAGCGGCGCTTGACCTGATCGATGACGGCGCTGGCCGGTTTCGCCGCGGGCAGCTTGCCGTTTGCGGGCACGGCATACACGACGGCATCCGGCACGGGCGCGCCCGCCTGATCCACGACTTGCACATGCACGCTCGCCGCGTGTGCGCACGCGGCGAAGAGCGCCGTCAGGGACAGCAGGGAAGAGATGATAAGGCGTGATGTCATTCGCGGTCCTGGACGTCGCGGTACATGGGCGCGAGTTTCGCGAGCAGCTTGTTCTGCGCGTGAAACGGCACGCCGTTCTTGTCCATCGCGGCCTGCAAGTCTTCGACGAGCGCGTTGAACGCCGCCCGGTCGATGTTCTGACCTTCGTGGGTGCGCCGCATCGGGCGGCCGGTGTATTCGCACGGACCGCCGAGCAGCACGCAGAACTGCTCGACGAGCTTGGTCTTGATGCGCTTGATGGGTGCGTTCTCGAAGTACGGCGCGGTGCGGGGATCGGCGAGCACATTCGTGTACAGATCGTCCACGATTCTGACGAGCCCGGCCTGCTCTCCGAACTGGCGATAGAGCGTGTCGTCGGTAGCGTGAGCGGTGCCGCTGAAAGCGGCGAATGCGCAGACGGCGAGCGCGGCGTGGCGTAGCTTGATCATCGTCAGAACCCCGCCTGCAAGGAAACGTACGGCCCGCGCTGATTTTTGATCGTCGCGATATCGCCGAGCGCGACATACGCCGCCGTCAGCGAGATGTGCTTGTTCGGCGCCCACGCGATGAACGCGTCGTAGGCGTCCTGCTCCCGCGCGAACGAGAGGTTGTTCGGCTTCATGCGATATTCGCCGCCAATCGCGATGTTCTTCGTGAGCAAATACGCCACCGACGATTCGAATTCCGGGTGATACGCATTGGATTTGTCGCCGCCGAATCCCAGCAAGCCGAACTGGTTCGCTTTCGTGAAGCGCAGCGTGCCGTTGAGCAGCAGGCTCTGCGCGAGCAGCAGCTTGGTCGCCGAAAGATAGAAGTCCGTGCCCGAATTGCTCGCTGCGCCGATGGCCTTCAGCACCGCGCCTTGTTCGTTGTGTTTGAACTGAACGCCGGCCGCGATCTGCGGCAGCCACGTGTCCTGATCGAGCACCGCGTCGCCGAGCAGACGCACTTTCACGCCGAAGATGTCCTGATTGAACGCGTAGTTCTTGCCGAGACCGAGCTGCGCGCCCACGTCGCGCGTGTCGAAACGCTGGCGCGCGAGCGAGAGTTCGACGCGGTTCGCCACGCCGACGGTCAGCCCCCACGTGCCGAGCGCGTAGTCCTGCGTGCGGAGATACGTGCCGTGAACATTCGCGCCGAGTTGCCGCGCGGTGCCGTAGCCGCCGATGACGGCCCACGGCGTGAGGCCGCCGCCCGCCGCGCCCTCGACCTGCGACACGCCGCCGGTCAAGAGCAGCTTGCCGCTCGTGAGCGGCACATTCGGCGCTTCGGGTGCGTCGTCGGCGCGTGCCGACGTCGATACGGTCGCGAGGCCGGCGCTTGCGCATACGATGGCGCAGGCGAGACTCACAGTCTTGCGATTGAATTGCATTGCGTGGATGGGCTCTCGAAACGGGTTCGTCAGAATCCCGTGGGCCGCGCTGGGATGCCGCGTGCAAAGCGCGGCGAGCCTCGGCGTCTGGGCGGCGCGCCCGCAGCGGGCGGCGCCATTCATCCACGTGTATACGGCGGGGGAAAATGAAACTTGATAGCGGCGGACGCAGCGCTACGGCTTCGGAATGCGGATACGGCTGATCATCAGCGAGCCGGAAAGCGCGTAGACCAGCACGAGCGGATGCAGCGTGAATCCCGCGATACGCCATTCGCCGAACCACATATGCGGCCCAAGCGCGCCGAACGCTGCGGCGATGGCGAGCATCAGCACGATGGCGAACGATGTCGGTATCGGCGTGCCCTCGAAGTGCGTGACCTTGCCGGTGCCGCCCGACATTTCCTCGGTCGTCACGTTATAGCGCGCCAGCCGCGACACGCCGCACGCGACGAAATACGCGAGCACCACGCGATCGTAGAGGCCGCGCATGCCGAATCCATAGCCGATGATCGCGGGTGCGACGCCGAACGAGATGACGTCCGCGAGCGAATCCAGTTCCTTGCCGAGCAGCGACGCCTTTTGCCGCCAGCGCGCGATGCGCCCGTCGAGCACGTCGAACACGAGCGCCGCGAACACGAGCGCGCACGCCAGATAAATATGCAGGACGTCGGCGTCGTCGATGTAGCTCATCGTCGAGAAGAGCGCGCCCGTGCCGCAGATGGCGTTGCCGAGCGTGAACCAGTCGGCCAGGTGGAAATCCCGGATCATCGAGAAACGTTTCATGCCTTTTTATCTTCGCGGTATGTCGGTCGTTTTGAGTCGAGCGGCCGGCTGTGCCTGGCGCGGCGGCCTCGGATCGGGTTCAAGTCTATCATCGCGCCCTCATTCGGCCCGGCTCGCGTCAACATGAACGTGAACGTACAGGTTGACGATATAATGCCGGTTGCCGTCATTCAGTGCGCCCTGCCATGTCTTCCACGAAACCCGCGCTGCTCACCATCCGCGCCGCCGCCGAGCGTCTGAATGTCACGCCTCGCACGCTGAAGTACTACGAGGAGCGCGGGCTCGTCGCGCCGAGCCGCAGCGAGGGGCGTTACCGGCTTTACAGCGAGCAGGACCTCGAACGGTTCGCGCGCATCCTGCGGCTGCGCTCGCTCGGGTTCTCGCTGCAAGGCATCGTGGAGTTGCTCAAGCGGCCGGTCGAACCCATCGGCGACGGACGCAAAGGTTATTCCAGCGAATCGCTGCGGGAGATCGAAGCGGCGCTCGCGCAGCAGGTCGAGGCGCTCGACGCGCGCATCGCGAGCGTCCGGCGGGAACTGAAGGAAGCGCAGGCCGTGCGCAGCGAACTCGGCGACGACCTCGACTACATCCGGCGGCGTATCGCCGGCGAAGCGCAGGAAACGCTGCTCGAAGAGCGGTTCGCGGCGCGGCGCCGGCGCAATCCTCATGGCAGCGAGGACGCCGCCGAATGAGCGCCGTGCCGCTTTCCCGCAGTCCGTTCGCCTCGCGCCTGCTCGACGAAGCCTTCCCGTGGGCCATCGCGCTCGCGACCGGCCTCGACTATTTCGATAACGCGGTGTTCTCCTTCTTCACGAGCTATATCGCGGGCGGCATCAATGCATCGGCGGACGAACTCGTATGGGCGTCGAGCGCGTATGCCGTCGCCTCGGTGCTCGGCATTCTCCAGCAGCAGTGGTGGGTCGAGCGGCTCGGCTACCGGCGCTATGTGGGCGGCTGTCTGCTGCTGTTCGCGGCGGGCGCGGTGGCGGCTGCCGCGTCGGAATCGTCGCTGGAACTGGCGTTCGCGCGCGGCTTTCAGGGCTATTTCATCGGCCCGATGATGAGCGCGTGCCGCATCCTGATTCAGACGCAGATCACGCCGCAACGGCGCGCGACCGCCGTGCGCTATTTCCTCTTGATGATCCTGCTCGGCAGCGGACTCGCGCCGCTGATCGGCGGTTACTTCGTCGCGTGGTTCGGCTGGCGCGCCCTCTTCGCTTGCGGCGCGGCGGGCGGCGTCGCAATGGGCGTATTCGCCTTGCTCGCGGTGCCGCACACGGGCCACGTGCAGCGCGAGCAACGCGGCGATGCGCACTTCTGGCCGTACATCATCTTTGCGTTCGCGCAGGGCGCGCTGCAGATCGTGATGCAGCAAGTGCGCTTCGAGCTGTTCAGCACGTCGCCCGAATTGATCGTGCTGACTGTCGCGGGGCTTTTGTCGCTCGGCTGGTTCGTGTGGCACCAGTGGCACCATCCGCAGCCGCTGCTCCGGCTGCACGCGCTGCGCGAGAAGACCTTTCGCGCGGGCATCATGCTGTATATCGCGTTCTACTACGTCAGCAACGCGATGAGCTTTCTCGTCTCGCGCTTTCTCGAAGGCGGGCTGCGCTATCCCGTTGAAAACGCGGGGCGGCTCGTGGGGCTCTCGTCGCTCTTCGCGGTCGTGATGGCCTTCGTGTATTTCCGCTTTTCGGCGCGCATCACGCACAAGAAATGGATGATCGTGCCGGGGTTTCTGCTCGCCGCGTTCGTCGGCGCCTGGATGGTGAGCATGCCGCCGGATGTCAGCATGCAATGGCTCGTTGCGCCGCTCGTGCTGCGCGGCCTGTTGCTGCTGTTCATCGCGCTGCCGGTCGCGAATGTGACGTTTCGGCTGTTCGCAATCGAAGAGTTCAATCACGGCTACCGCTTCAAGAACATCGTCAAGCAACTGACGTATTCGTTCTCGACGGCGACGATCATCATCCTCGAACAGCATCGCATGGCGTTGCACGAGGCGCGGCTCGCGGAATCCGTGAACGCGTTCAACCCGATGTTCCAGACCACGTACGAGAAGTTGACGGGCGGATTCGAGGCGCTCGGCTACGGCGTGGCGCAGGCAAAAAGTCTGGCGCTCGCGGAAGTGGGACGCATGGTCACGCAGCAAGCGAGCTTTCTTAGTTCGCTCGACGGCTTCTATTTTCTGATCGGCGTTGCGCTGTGCGCGAGCGCGATCGCCGTGTGGCAGAAGCAGATTGACTGAATCGGCGCGTCAGCGCATCAAGTGTCGGCGGCCTGCCCGTTATGAAGCACGCGCGCCCCGGCGACGGCCTCGGGCGGCATCATCCGCGTGTTGATGCCCATGACCGGGCGATGGACGTCGACGGCGCGCCAGTGCGTCATGCATCCGCACGCGGCGCAGCGATGAAATTCGAGCCGGCGCGGGCCCCACATGTACACGTCGGTCGGGCCGCAGTCGGGCGCGAAGCGGACATGCGAGAGCGCGTAGTACGCCCATCGCGCGCCATAACGGCGGCAGAGCGAACAATCGCATTCGTTGATTTCGGCGGGCGCGGCCGCAAGCGTGAAGCGGATGGCGCCGCAATGGCAGGATGCGTCGATTGTCAGCATGAGGGCGGCGGTTCAGAGTTGCGCTTCGATTGCGGCTTTGTCGATCACGGACCACACCTGCGCGATCTTGCGCTCGCGGAATTCGTAGAACACGTTCTCTGCGAACGAAACACGCCGGCCGTCGATGCGCAGCCCCATGAAGTGCTGCTTCGGCGTGCAGTCGAACAACAGCCGGCTCCCGACGAAAGGCGGATCGGCGGTCAGCAGCCGGATATCGAAGCGAAGATCCGGAATCTGCGCGAAGTCGCGTTCGAGCATGTCCCGGTAGCCCGCGAGTCCGATGCGCGTACCGTTGTGGATCACGTCGTCGTGAACGAATGCGCCGAGCATCGGCCAGTTCTGCTCGTTCAGGCACGCGATGTAATCGCGGTAGATGTCCGCGAGGCCGCTGCGTTCCATATGCGTGGCTCCTGTGCGCGGCGGGAACCGCGAGCACCGCCTCGACGCGACGAAGCGGTGCGCGACCCGCGGTGCGTCAGCCTTCTATCTTCGACATCACAGCCGTCGTGGGATCGTACCGATAACCCTTCTGCGCAAGCTGCTGCGCGATCTTCTCGCCGATCACCTTCTGCTGCGCCTCGCGGAAGACGAGTTCGTGATCCGGCTTCAGGCGCTCCAGTTCGGTCGAAAGACGGCGCAGCAGCGCGACTTCGCCGGTGCTGCGGGCATCGATAAAGAGAATCTTCTCGTTCGCCACGTCGAGCCGCTGCTTCAGATCGCGCGCATACGTGACCCACTGCTCCGCGTTGGCGCGAAGCTCGTCGTAGGCCTTCGAATGCGTCTGCGCCTGCGCGGAGATGCGGCGCTGCAATGCCGCGATTTCTTCTTCCTTGGCCGCGCCCGCCGTCTGCAACGCGATTTTGTGATCGCGCAGTTCGTCACGGATTGCGGCCTCGCTCTTCTCGCGCTCGGCGAGTTGCTGCGTGAGCGACGCGGCGTGCTGCTGCGCTTCGTCGGCACGGGCGAGCGCGGCGGCCGCTTCCTGCGACACGCGCGCCAGTTCGCCCTGCGCGACGTTCCTCTCTTCGGTGATCGCGTCGATGCGGGCGCGGGCTTCATCGAGTTCGCGCGCGGCATGCTGCAACGCCTCCTGGGCAGCGGATGCCTGTGCGCTTTGCGCCGCGTTTGCCTCGCGCTGCGTGGTCAATTCGGACTCCAGCGCCGCGATGCGCGCGTGGCTCTCGCTGATCTGAGCGCGTGCTTCGTCCAGTTCGCGCGTCGCGTGTTGCAATGCATCCTGCGCCGCCGATGCCTGCGCGCTGTGCGCCGCGCTCGTTTCGCGCAGCGTCGCGAGTTCCGGCTCCAGGGTCGCGATGTTGGCGCGTGCTGCCTCGAGTTCGCGCGTGGCGTGCTGCAACGCTTCCTGCGCGCCGGCTGCCGCCGCGCTCATTTCGCGCTGCGCCGCGAGTTCGGTCTCCAACATCGCAATGCGCGTCTGACTCTCGTCGATACCCGCGCGGGCTTCGTCCAGTTCGTGCGTGGCGCGCTGCAACGCTTCGTCGCGGGCGGAGGCTTCGGTCGCGCGCGCGGCGCCCGCCTCGCGTTCGCTGGCGAGCGCGTTGCGCGCGGTTTCCAGTTCGGCTTCGAGCGTGGTCACGCGCGCGGCGTTCTCGCCGGCCTGCGCGGTCGCCGCTTCGGCGCGCGCCGCCGCTGCGCTGGCTTCCTGCGAGACACGCTCCAGTTCCTGCGACGTCGCCGCGTGGTGCTGGCGCACTTCGTCGCGCTCACGAGCGATGCTCGCGAGTTCTTCGCTTCTGCTCGCGAGTTCGGCGCTCGACGCCTCGCGCGCCCTGCGCTCTCCGTCGAGTGAAAGTCGCGCCGCGCTCAGTTCGGCGTCCTGCGCCGAGACACGCTGCGCGAGTTCGCCCGCGCGCGATTCGGCGGCCTCGGCGCGTTCGTTCGCCGCGTTCTGCTGGCCTTGCAGACGCGCGACGGCTTCTTCCGACGCGCGCAGTGCGTGCATCAACTCTTCCAGTTGCCGGCGGCTTTTCGCGGCATCGCCCTCCGTCTGCTGGTAGATGGCGAGCGCCTCGTCGCGTTCGGAAAGCGCGGTCTGGAGCCGTTGCCCGAGCATGTCGGCGCGATGCGCGATCGCGCTCTGCGCCTCGTCCCACGACGCCTGTCTCAGCCGATGCGCGGCGCTCATCAGCGCGTCGGCGAATTCCTGCGGCATGTGGGCCGGGAATTGCGCGGCGGGCATTGCGGGCTGCCGGGCGTCGCGCCAGCGCTCCAGCGCGGCGGCAACGGATACGATCGAACCGCGACGCGACTCCGGCAGTTCCGACCAGACCGTCACGGGCGACACCGGACGACCGGCATCGGTCAGACGTTGAACGGTCGAAATGATCTCTTCTTCGGTGATGTTGTCTGCTTCTGTGAACATAGGCGCCTCGAATTACAGGCATCGGGCAACGACTTGCCAGACGAAAGATAGGATTATCCAACAAGTTGGCGCTCGCGCCCCGCTTTCATCGGATGAAGGCACGCTTCAGTCCGGTTCGTGGTCCAAAAGACGCGACCGCGCGGCCTGAATCGACTGATGCAGCTTCGCCTGCAGCGTCTCGCGCGGCGGCAGCACGGTCAGGTATTCCGCGACATGAATGCCGCTCTTGTTGAGTTCCAGCAGCTCGATCTGCTCCTGCTTCTTGCCCGCGCACAGAATGATGCCGAGGGGCGGCAGTTCGTCCGGTTCCTGCTCGTGTTTCGCGAGCCAGCGCAGATACAGCTCCATCTGACTCTTGTACTCCGCCTTGAACGCGCCGAGCTTCAGTTCGATGGCGACGAGGCGCCGCAGCTTGCGGTTATAGAACAGCAGGTCGATGTAGAAATCGTCGTCGTCGATCTGAAGGCGCTTCTGCCGCGCGACGAACGTGAATCCCGCGCCGAGTTCGAGAAGGAACTGCTCCATCTCGCGAAGAATCGCGTCTTCGAGATCCTTCTCGAGGTAATGGTCGTTCAGCCCGAGAAAATCGAGCACATACGGGTCTTTCAGGAGCGTCGCGGGTTCGACGCGCCCTTCGTCGCGCATGACGGCAATGTCCTGCGCGATGGCGGCGTCCGGCTGACGCGAAATGGCGCTGCGCTCGAACAGCATCGAATGGATGCGTTCCTGCAGTTGCCGCGACGACCATCGCTCGACACGCGCCAGTTCGATATAGAAGTCGCGCTTGAGCGGATCGTCGATATAAATGAGGGTCTTGAGATGCGTCCAGCTCAAATGTCTCCGCACTGCGGAGACTTTCGGCTCGTCGGGAAAGATCTCCGCGAGCCGCATGCAGTGGCGCAGCTGCTTTTCGCTCCAGCCGCGCCCGTAGCGCGCGCTCAATTCGCGCGCCAGCGTGGCGACCACTTGCCGCCCGTATTCGGCGCGCGCGCCGCGCAGCACTTCGGTGCGAACGCGGTTTCCGACCTGCCAGTAGAGCAGCGTCAGTTCCGCGTTGACGGCGGCGGCCGCGCGTTCGCGCGCGGAATCGATCAGTTGGCGGACTTCGTCGAGAAGCGAAGAAGGAATGAGGTCGCTCATAAGATGCGGTTCGGGATCGGCCAGGAAGCGCGGGATCGCACGCTCGCCGATATGTCTCCGCGGCGCGGAGACAATCCGGTGGCGCGCAGTGGCGATCGTAGCGCAAGCCGGACGACGCGGCTTTCGCGCCTCAGAAACCCGCCGACGCTCCAGGACCCGCGCCGATGTCGCGCCACGACGAGCGCGTCGCGCCGCCGCCGGCCGCGCGGTTCAGAATGGCGCGCGTGCCCGGCGTGACCGGCATGCTGGCGAGCTGCGACAGCTCGACCCAGCGCACTTCGTCAATGCCCGCGCGGTAGTTCGCATGAGGGCGCACGTCGGCCGGAATCGCCACGCGATAGACGTGATGCACGTGCTGCGCCGACACGTGCTGCCATAGAAACGCTGCGGCGCTGGCTTCCGCGCCGGTTTCTTCGTAAAGCTCCCTGATCGCCGCGCTCATCGCCAGTTCGCCGTGACCGACCTCGCCGCCCGGCAAGAACCACGGGCCTCCGCGTTCCTTGACTAGCAGCACTGCGTGTTGGCGAACCAGCAACACCGTCGCCCGAACCCTCATGTCCCCGTCTCCAGATGAATGCCGCGTCGCCCCGTTCGCGCGGCTGCCCGTTCAGCGTTGCGGCCGCTGACGGTCGTTTGTTTGTAACGCATAACCGCCGCGCGGCGCAACCGGTTATGCCGCTCTTTTCGGCAGATGAGCGCATAAGCCGGGCGTCCGACGCGTCGCGCAAGCGCCTGCCCGAAGCCGGCTCACGCGACGCCCGCCACTTCCAGATAGGGCGTGACGTTGCCCATTGCCCGGTCCACGTAGGCGTCCTTTTCGCCCACGGGCGCCACGTAGTGCAGGGCGGCTTTCGCCGCGTCGGCGCCCGCGAGCCGCGCGATGACCCACGCCGCGAGATATTGGGACGCGAGGCAGCCGCCCGCCGTCGCAACATTGCCGCGCGCGAAAAACGGCTGTTCGAGAACGGCGACGCCTGCTTCCTGAACCCAGGGTTTGGTCGTGAGATCGGTGCAGGCCGGCACGTCCTGAAGCAAGCCGAGCTTCGCGAGCAGCAGCGTGCCCGAGCACTGCGCGCCGACGAGCTGACGCGCCGGATCGAGCGCAAGCCGCGCCATCAAGCCCGCATCCGCGACGACTTCCCTCGTGAGCATCCCGCTGCCGACGATCACGGCATCCGCACGCGCCGCGTCTTCGAGCGACGCCTGCGCCTTCAGCACGACGCCGTTCATCGAGCGCACTTCGGCCGAGGGGCTTGCAATCGACACCGTCCATCCCGGCTTCCTGACCCGGCTGAGGATGCCGAGCGCGATCAGCGAGTCGAGTTCGTTGAAGCCTTCGAAGGTAAGAATGGCGATGTGCATGGAGGCGAGATTATCGGCACGGGAGAATTCGCATACTAAAGCCGCAGGTGGATGCCAACAACTGCTCGTTTGCATCGGGCGCCGCTCATTTGTTACGTCATCCGAACTTACGCAATGACCGCGTTCATTCTTCCGACGATCAGTTTCGCACAGGCGTTCAATTCAAGCGCTTCCGAAATACTTGGCCGCATTAAATACGAAAGTCGTCACGGCCAGTTAAATGCGCCCAATTCGTTAGATGGAAAGGCTCTCGGTACAAATACCGACGCAAATGCACTTGCATTAGCAACCCGAATTAACTAAACGGGCGCGGAAGAACGCATTCTTCAGGCAGATCAATTCGCCGTCCGACATACCGCGAGCGCGAGTGTGGGGTTCCGCGCATACCCGTCAAATGCAGACTGATACGGTTGCGTCACGCGCGATTTCGCTGACGCATACAAAGAACAATCATTTGCTTTCCTTAGAAACGCATCCCTAAGTATCCGCTTCAAAAGTCTCTTCCTCGCCGTTTCAACCGACTATAAGCGCCCGGAACTGCTTAACATGATTGCCAAAGCCAGAACGTCCGACGAAGCCGCTACCGAAACCGACGACGAGATTCCTTTTGCCTCGTTGATCGACACGGTGATCAACCACCGCGTGCTGATTGCGATGGTGGTGATCTTCGCGCTGCTGCTCGGCGCGGCTTACGCTTATCTCAGCCCGCCGATCTATCGGTCTGCCATTCTGATCAAGGTCGAGGACAACAAGGACGTGTCGAATTCGCGTCCCGGCGATCCGCTGAGCAACATGCTGCCGACGCTCGACGATCGCTCGTCGGCGGAAGGCGAAATGCAGGTGCTGGGCTCGAAGCTCGTCATCTCGCGCGCGGTCGATGCGCTCAAGCTCTATATCAGCGCCGAGCCGCGGCGCCTGCCGATCTTCGGCAACCGGTTCTCGCATCACAACGGCGAGCTGTCGGAGCCGGGCTTCCTCGGTTTCGGCGATTACGCGTGGGGCGACGAATCCATCACCGTCCCCGACTTCGACGTGCCGCGCCAGCTCGAAGGCAGCAAGTTCACGGTGACGGCGCGCAAGAACGGACAGTACGAACTGAGCAACCCCGCGCTCGGCACGCCGGTCATCGGCACGGTCGGCGAAGTGCTGCTCGTGCAGACGGCGAAAGGGCCGGTGCGCCTGCTCGTCACCGCGCTGCGCGGCAACCCGGGCGTCGGCTTCGATGTCGTGCACGACTCGCGTCAACTGACTATCGACGCGATCCAGAATCAGATGAAGATCAGCGAGCAGGGAAACAAATCGAGCGTGCTGAAGGCGACGCTCGAAAGCGCCGACGCAGTGCAGGTCGCGGCGACCATCAACGAGATCGGCCGGCAGTACGTGCGGCTCAATGGCGACCGCAAGGCCGTGATTGCAGAGAATTCGCTCACCTATCTGCAGCGCCAGTTGCCGGTCCTCAAGCGCCAGATGGAAGACGCCGAAAACGCGTACAACACCTATCGCGACAGGAACTCGCTGCTCGATACCGATGAAGCGAATCGCCTGCTGCTCAAGCAGACCGTCGACGCGAACACGCAACTGCTGACCTTGCGCCATTCGCGCGACGAGCTGTCGACGACGTTCTCCAGCGCGCACCCGAGAATCGTCGCGATCGACAAACAGATTGCCGCGACGGAACAGTTTCTCGCCAAGCTGAACGACCGCACGCGTTCCATGCCGATGGAAGAGCAAGGCGCGCTGCGCCTCCTGCGCAACGTCCGCGTGAGCACGGACCTGTACACGGCGCTGCGCAACAACATCGAAGAGATGATGCTCATCAAGGCGGGCAAGGCCGCGTCGGTTCAGCTGATCGACACCGCCGAGGTGCCGGAACTGCCGGTGAAGCCGATCAAGTGGCTCGCGTTCGCCGTCGCGCTCGCGCTCGGCCTGTTCGCGGCCGTGGGCCTCGCGATGCTGCTCGACCGCATCTTCCGAGGCGTCACCGATACGCAGGAAATCGAGATCGAAACGGGTCTCAGCGTGTTCGCGACGATTCCGCAGAGCGCGCGTCAGCCGGCGCTTTCGAGCGTCGTGAACGGGACGTCGCCGCGTCAGGCGGTGCTCGCCGCGCAGTTCCCGAAAGACCCGACTGTCGAAGCATTGCGCATTCTGCGCTCGGCGCTTCAGTTCACGCTCGTCGGCGCGCGCAACAACGTCGTCATGATCGCGGGGCCGCTGCCGGGCGTCGGCAAGTCGTTTCTGTCCGCGAATCTCGCCACGGTGCTGGCGTCGGGCGGCACGCGCGTACTTCTGATCGACGCCGACTTGCGCAAAGGCTATCTGCATCGGCAGTTCGGCATTCAGCAGGGGCCGGGGCTCGCGAACATTCTGCTCGGCACGCATACGTTCGACGACTCGGTGCATCGCAACGTCTTGCCGAATCTCGACGTGCTGCAAGGCGGACCGTACCCCGCGAGCCCGGCGGAACTGCTGCTGAGCACGAAGTATCGCGAGGTGATCGCGGATGCGTCGCGAAGCTACGACATCGTACTGGTGGACGCCGCCGCCGTGCTCGCCGTATCGGATGCCGGCGCGATCGCCCCGGCGGCGGGCTCCATCTTCCTCGTCTCGCTCTATGGGCGCACGCGCGTCGGCGAAATCAAGGAAGCGATGAAGCGGCTCAATCAGACCGGCGCGCGCGTGACCGGCGTGCTGCTCAACGGCGTGTCGCTGCACACGGCGAACAAGGCGCTTGCGGGCCGCTACGGCAGCAGCGCGTATGTCGCGCACAACTACGAGTCCGCACCCGAGTGAGCGCATTCATGTGACGTCCCGGCCCCGCGTGGCCGGGCCACAGCACACGAAACGTTGGCATCACCCAAACCAAGCGTTGCTTCGAGACTGGAGAAACCGTCATGCGTTCGCTTACTGACCAGAAGATCGCCGTGATCGGGCTCGGCTATGTCGGCCTGCCGCTCGCCGTCGAGTTCAGCAAGCATCATGAAGTCGTGGGGTTCGACGTGAACCGGCATCGCATCGACTCGCTGCGCGAAGGGCACGACGCGACACTCGAAGTGTCCGACGAAGAGCTGCGCGCGGCGAGTTCGCTCGCTTTCACCGACGACCGCGAAGCACTCAAGGACTGCACCGTATTCATCGCCACCGTGCCGACGCCGATCGACCGGCACAAGCGCCCCGATCTCGGCATGCTGCTGCGCGCGAGCGAAACCATCGGCACGGCGCTGAAGCCGGGCGATGTCGTCATCTACGAATCGACCGTTTATCCCGGCGTGACCGAAGAGGAATGCGTGCCCGTGCTGGAGCGCGTGTCGGGACTGCGCTTCAACGTGGACTTCTTCGCGGGCTACAGCCCCGAGCGCATCAATCCGGGCGACAAGCTGCATCGCCTGCCGGACATCAAGAAGGTCACGTCCGGTTCGACGCCGGAAGTCGCGGACGCGGTGGATGAGCTATACCGGCAGATCATCACGGCCGGCACGCACAAGGCGAGCAGCATTCGCGTGGCGGAAGCGGCGAAGGCCATCGAGAACACGCAGCGCGACGTGAACATCGCGCTCGTGAACGAGTTGTCGATCATCTTCAACAAGATGGGCATCGACACTGAAGCCGTGCTGCTCGCGGCCGGCACGAAGTGGAACTTCCTCAATTTCAGGCCCGGGCTCGTCGGCGGGCATTGCATCGGAGTCGATCCGTATTATCTGACGCACATGGCGCAATCCATCGGCTACAACCCCGAAATCATTCTGGCGGGACGGCGCCTGAACGACAGCATGGGCAGCTATGCGGTCTCGCAGCTCGTGAAGGCGATGACCAAGGCGCGCATCTATATTCCCGGCGCGCGCGTGCTCGTGATGGGGCTCGCGTTCAAGGAAAACTGCCCGGACATGCGCAACTCGCGCGTGGTCGATATCGTCACGGAGTTGAAGCAATACGGCACTACCGTCGATGTGTACGACCCGTGGATCTCGCGCGAAGACGCGCTCCATGAATACGGCATCCAGCCGATCGAAGAACCCGCGAAAGGCGTGTACGACGCGATCATCGTGGCCGTGTCGCATCGACAATTCGCGGAAATGGGCGCGGACGCGCTGCATGCTTTCGGCAAGGCCCAGCATGTGGTGTACGACCTGAAATACGTCCTTCCCGCCGACGCGAGCGATTTGCGCCTGTGACGCCTTCACGGACGACGACGATGCCCGACCTCGACCGATACGAAACCGTATGCGAAGCGTTGCGCGAGAAGCCGCAGACGTGGCTCGTCACCGGCGTGGCCGGCTTCATCGGCTCGAATCTGCTCGAAGCCCTGCTCGCGCTCGATCAACGCGTGATCGGCCTCGACAACTTCGCCACCGGCCACCGGCGCAATCTGGACGAAGTGCGCGGCCTCGTCGATGAGCGGCAGTGGCGGCGGTTCCGTTTCATCGAAGGCGATATCCGCAACATCGCGGACTGCAAGGCCGCGCTCGAAGGCGTGGATCACGTGCTGCACGAAGCGGCGCTCGGCTCCGTGCCGCGTTCGGTGCGCGATCCCATCGCCACGCACGACGTCAACCTGAGCGGCTTTCTCAACATGCTGTGTGCCGCGCGCGAAGCGGGCGTCGAGAGCTTCACGTACGCCGCGTCGAGTTCCACCTATGGCGACCATCCCGGCTTGCCGAAGGTCGAGGACCGCATCGGGCAGCCGCTTTCGCCGTATGCCGTGACCAAGTATGCGAACGAGTTGTATGCGTCGGTCTTCGCGCGCACCTATGATTTTCGTGCGACGGGTCTGCGCTATTTCAACGTGTTCGGCAAACGTCAGGACCCGGACGGCGCGTATGCGGCGGTCATTCCGAAGTGGACCGCTGCGCTGATCGAAGACGACGTCATCACGATCAACGGCGACGGCGAAACGAGCCGTGATTTCTGTTATGTCGACAACGTCGTGCAGGTGAACATCCTCGCCGCCATGGCCGAGCCGGAGGCGAAGGGACAGGTGTACAACGTCGCGGTCGGGAACCGCACGACGCTCAAGCAGTTACACGAAGCACTCAAGCGGGCGCTCGCCACGCATGGCATCGAGAGCCGCCGGGAAGCCGAGTACGGGCCGTTCCGCGCGGGCGACGTGCGCCATTCGCAAGCCGATGTTTCCAAGGCCGAGCGTCTGCTCGGCTACGGGCGCAAGATCGCTTTCGCGGATGGCATCGAGAGAGCCATGCCCTGGTATGTCCGCTTCCTTTCAGAACAAGCTGACCGCGAGCCAATCAGCGCACGGGCGCTTTCGGCCGCAGGCGGCGGACCATGAGGCCTCTGCGTTGATCTCACAATTCGCGGCATTGAGGGAACGGCTTCTACAGCTTCACCCGGATCACCTGCGCGCCGCACGCGGGATGGCGCGGGTCGCCGTCTTCGTCCTGCTCGGGCGATGTGCGGGCGCGGCCAAGGAGATGGTGATCGCTTATCGCTACGGCATCAGTCACGTCGTGGATGCGTATCAGATCACGCTGACGCTCGTGTCCTGGCTGCCCGGTGCGTGCTCAGCGGTGTTCGCCATCGTGCTCGTGCCCGCATTCGTGGAGTTGCGCCGCCAGTCGGCGAAAGAAGAGTCGCAGTTTCTGGGTGAACTGGTCGCGTGGGCAATGGTCGTCGGCGTTCTCTTCACCGCGATTCTCTATCTCGTGTGGCCGTATGCCCTCCAATTCATGGCGGGCGGCCTCTCCGTGACGACGAGGGAGATGGCGCGTCAGATGCTGCTGGTGATGGCGCCCATCGGGGTACTCATCATGATCGAGACCGCGTACGGCACGCGTTTGCAGTCGAAAGAGCGCCATATCGGCACGCTGCTCGACGGACTGCCGGCGGTGATGACGCTGCTGCTCGTGCTGTTCATGACGGAAAAAAGCGCGATGGTGCCGCTCATGTGGGGCACGCTGCTCGGCTATGCCGTCTTCGTGCTGGTAGTGTGGCCGCTCGGCGGCAAGGTGGAAGGCCACTACGCGCGCCTCTCGCTCACCTTCCGCTCGCACCGCTGGCAGCCCATCTATCACGCGGTGCGCGTCTTCATGCTGGGACAGCTTGTCGTATCGTGCTCGCCCGCGCTGGATCAATACTTCGTCGCGCATCTGGGCGATGGCGCGGTCGCCACGCTCGGCTACGCGAACCGCGTGTTCGGCCTGCTCATCAGCATGGGCGCGCTCGCCATCGCGCAGGGCACGCTGCCCGTGCTCTCCGACATTCTCGGCAAGGACGACGTCACGCGCGCACGGCAAACGGCGTTCCAGTGGTCCTTGCTGATGCTGGGCGCAGGCACGCTGTGCGCTGTCGTGGCTTACCCGCTCGCGCCGTGGATGGTGCAGGTGATCTTTCAGCGCGGCGCATTCACGGCGGGCAACACGATGCTCGTCGCCGAACTGATGCGCTATGCGCTCGTGCAGTTGCCCTTCTACTTCGCGGCGCTGGTGATGATGAACCTCTTGTCCGTCGAAGGGCGTTACAAGGACATGGCGGTCGTCACGGCGCTCGCGTTCGTCGTGAAGGTGATAGCCAACGTGGTGCTCACGCGCTGGATCGGCATGCCGGGCGTGTTGCTCGCCACCGGAATGATGCACGCAGCGGTGTTCTGCCTGTCGATGATCATCGCGAGGCGCGTGCCGCCCGCGTGCCGCACCGGAGACCTGATCGCATGAACATCACGCTGCTCGTGAGTTCGATGGGAAGCGGCGGCGCCGAGCGCGTCGCGGCGACGCTCGTGAACGCGTGGAGCGATCGCGGCGACACCGTCACGCTCGTCGCCACCTATCGCCGAAGCACGCCCTGCTTCTACGCACTCTCCGACAAAGTGCGCTTCGTGCAGCTCGCGGACCGCGTGACGAAGCCGCGCGGCGGCGCGCTCGGCTATCTCGCCCGCCAGCGCGCCTTGCGCGCGGTCATCCGCGAAAGCCGGCCCGATGTGGTCGTGTGCTTTTTGTATAACGTCAACGTCGCGGGCGTGCTTGCGTCGCTCGGGCAGCGCGTGCCGCTCATCGTATGCGAGCACAACGATCCGTCCGTGGACGGGCGTCCGCTGTTCTGGCGGCTCGCTACACGTCTCGCTTATCCGCACGCGGACGCGGTCACGGTCCTCACGGAGAATGTCGTGCAACCCTTCCGGGCGATGGTGCCCGGCGTGCGTCACATGGCGGTCATGCCGAATCCGCTGCCGCCCGAACTCTTCCGCGAGCCGACGCCTCTCGCCGTTACGGGCGAGAACGGACGGATGCGCCTCACGTCGTTCGGGCGTCTTCATCCGCAGAAATATTATGGATTACTGATAGATTCGTTTGCGTCGATCGCGGCGCGCTTTCCGCAGTGGGACTTGACGATCTGGGGCGAAGGCGCCGAACGCGCGGCGCTTCAGGCGCTGATCGACCGTCACGGACTGCGCGAACGCATCTTCATGCCGGGCGTCACGAACAATCCGTGGGCAGAGATGCGGCGCTCGCAGGCATTCGCGATGTCGTCGCGCTTCGAAGGCTTCGGGCTCGCGCTCGCCGAAAGCATGGCGCTCGGCGTGCCCGCCGTGGCGGTCGATTGCCGGAGCGGCCCGCGCGACGTTACGCGCAACGGCGAAGACGCGCTGCTCGTGCCGCCGAACGACCGCGACGCGCTCGCCGCCGCGCTTGCCCGTCTGTTCGGCGACGAAAGGCTGCGCGCCGAACTGGGACGCAAAGGCGCGCAGTCGATCCGCGAACGGTATTCGGTCGATGCGGTGCTGAGACTTTGGGACGCGCTCTTCGAACGCGTCGGTGTGCGGGCGGCCGGCATTCACGCGCCGCAGAGCGCGAACGTCCGCAATCGTCGGGGCACAACCACGCTGCATGGGACGAGGCCATGAACAAAGTCATCCTGTTTGCGAATACCGACTGGTATCTCTACAACTTCCGCCTGTCGCTGGCTTACCGGTTGCGCGACATGGGCCACGAAGTCGTGTTGATCTCGCCGCCCGGTGAATACGGTCCGAAGCTCTGCGAACTCGGCTTTCGCTGGCGCGCGGTGCCGATGATCCGTCGCAGCCTGAATCCCTTGCGCGAACTGACTCTGGTTCTATGGCTCGCACGCCTCTTTCGCGAGGAAGACGCCGCGCTCGTGCATGGATTCACGATCAAGAGCGCGGTGTACGGATCGCTGGGCGCGAAGTTGGCCGGCGTGCCGGCGCGCGTGAACTCGGTGGCGGGCCTGGGCTACGTGTTCACGAGCCGCGACATGAAGGCGCGGCTCTTGCGCCCGCTCGTTCGCCGCGTGCTGCGCCTCGCGCTCGACGGCGACGACTGCGCGCTCATCCTCCAGAATCCCGACGACGTGGCGATGTTCAAGACCGCGCGCCTCGTCGACGACAAAGCGGTTCATCTGATCAAAGGCTCGGGCGTGAATTGCTCGCGCTTCAAGGCGCGTCCGGACGACGCGCCGCTCTCGTCGGAGCCGCTGCGCGTGTTGCTCGCCGCGCGGATGCTGTGGGACAAGGGCATCGCCGAATTCATCGACGCCGCGCGCATGCTCAAGCGCGAAGGCCGCACGCTTCGCTTCGTTCTCGCCGGGATGCCGGACGCGGGAAACCCCGCTTCCATCGATCGCTCGACCATCGAAGGCTGGGTGGCCGAAGGTCTCGTGGAATGGCGCGGTCATGTGAGCGACATGCCCGCCCTGCTCGCGGAAACCGACGTGATGGTGCTGCCGAGCTATCGGGAAGGTCTGCCGAAATCGCTGATCGAAGCAGCCGCGTGCGCGCTGCCGCTCATCACGACAGATGCGCCCGGATGTCGCGAAGTGGTCAGTTGCAACGGCGAGGACGGGCTCGTCGTGCCTGTGCGCGACGCCACCGCGCTCGCCGCCGCGATCCGCCTGCTCGACGACGATCGCGCGCTCGCCCGCCGGCTCGGCATCGCCGCACGCGACAAGGCGTTGCGCGAGTTCGACGAAGCGATCGTGCTCGACAGGACCATCGGCGTGTATCGCACGCTCGCGCCCGCGCCGGAACGCGCGCCTTCGTCGCTGCACATTGCGCCGTGAAGATCGTGCATGTGATCACCGCGCTGCCGGTCGATGGCGCGGAGATGCTGCTCTATCGGCTGATACGTGCGTCTCACGGCACGGGCGCACGGCATACCGTGATTTCGCTTTCATCGGAAGATACGTTGGCCGCGCGCATACGGGAGGCGGGCGCCGAGGTGCGCATACTCGGCATGCGCCGCGGGGCGCCGGGTCCGCGCAAGTTCGCGACGCTCGTTCGCTGGCTCGACGAACTCGACCCCGATGTCGTGCAGACGTGGCTGTACCACGGCGATCTGCTCGGCGGCCTCGCGTTGCATGCGGCCAACGCCTGGCGACGCATGCGCGGAATGCGCGCGCCGCGCGCCGCGCTCGTCTGGGGCATCCACCATACGGATCTGCGCTCGACCGGCAGCAGCCGCATGACGCGCTGGGTCACGAAAGCGTGCGCGCTTGTTTCGGCGCGCGTGCCGGATTCGATCATCTGCTGCGGCGAGGCGGCGAGGCGCTCGCACGCGGCTGGCGGCTACTGCGCGCGCAAGATGATGGTCATTCCGAACGGCTTCGAAACCGATCTCTTCAGGCCGATGCCGGAGGCACGCTCGACGTTGCGCCGCGCGCTCGGCTTCGCGGCGGACGCGCCGGTCGTCGGGATTGTCGGGCGATACCACGCCGTGAAGGACTATCCGAACTTCATCGCCGCCATGCGCCGCGTGCTCGACGTCCTGCCGCATTGCCGCTTCGTGATGGCCGGGCGCGGTCTCGACGAGACCAACGGCGAACTCGCCGCGCGTCTGCGCGAGGCCGGCGTCGCGCAAGCCTGCCGCTTGCTCGGCCCCTTGCAGGACCCGCAAACGACGCTCGCGGCGCTCGACGTCTTCTGCCTCTCGTCGCGCAGCGAAGGCTTGCCGACGGTCGTCGGCGAGGCCATGGCCTGCGGCGTGCCGTGTGTGGCGACGGACGTGGGCGATACGGCGTGGCTCATCGGCGAAACGGGTTTCATCGCGCCGCCGCAGAACGCGGACGCGCTCGCCAGCGCGCTCCTCGCCATGCTGACGTTAAGCGGCGAAGAACGCGCTGGGCTGGGACGGGCGGCTCGCGAGCGGATCGAGCGACAGTTTTCGATCGACGCGACCTGGCGTCGTTACGAAGAGACGTATCGCCGCACGAGCGCGATGCCGCGAGGACCGCGCGCTCAAAGGCTCAATGCGTAGGCGACACGAGCAGCGCGCGCTGTTGCGCGCACGCCGACAGACTGACGATTGAGACTAGATGGCTGCGTTGAACCCGATGCTGCGCGGGCTGTGCAAAAACTGCACGGCGCGTCAGTCGGAGTGATGCGAGCGCGACGACTGAGCCGCTTCGTTAGGCTTCAGCGGCCCCGGCTTGTGCAGCCGCGAACGCATGCCGCCGAAAAATCCGGACGACGCTTCCGCGTTCTCCGAATCCCGACGGTTGCGCCGCCGCGACGGCAGCAGCACCTCAGCCAGCGCCAGCAAGGCCAGCGCGACGACAGCGAAAAACGCGATCGTGCCGACAGTAGTGGCGAAATCCATGCACTCTCCAGACGATTCGATGCCCAGGTCAACCGCACTCGGGCCACCCTTTTAGAGCACCATCCATGCCTTAAGTTTTCGGCATTTTTCCGTGGAAGTTTAGGCTTTCGATGCTGATTGGAAACCACCGACAGTCGACGAACGGGAGAACCGGACGAATCGCCGGCTCTCCTGTCCACGGCAAAGGCGTGCTGCGCGCGCTTAACGCGTATAAGTCATGTTCGTCACTTCGACCGTCGGACCGGCGTTATCCCAGTCCGTCTTGCTGAAGCCGAACGCCGAGTGGAGGTACACCGGGTTGTCGCTGCTGATATGGCCCGTGACCGAATGACCGTTCAGTTGCAGGCCGCCGACCTCGTATGCCACATGATTCGACGCGTTGTCGTGATGGTTCGTGATGTCGATGGACACGACCTTGGCGACCGGACCGGGGAACGCGCCGAGATACACGAGAATACCGTAATGGCAGCTGTTCGTCGTCGGGCTGATGACCTTGATGTTCTGCAGGACTGCGTTGTTGTTGTTCGGTTCGATGTCGAGACCCGCCGAGGGCATGGTGCCGCCGATATTCGTCCACGTCGGCGTATCGAACGTGATGTTGCTGCCGCTCGTGATGGTCGCACCCTGGCGGCGGCAGCCCGTCGCGACGTGCTTCGTGATCGTGACCCCGCTGCTCGGCTTCGTTACCGTGCGATACGAGTTGCCGATGTAAATGCCGTCGCCCCAGCAGTTGATGGTCGTCGGCGAGGTGATCGTCACGTTCGTGCTGCCGGCGATGGTGATGCCCATGCCCTGGCCGCCGTCGTTCGGATCGTTCGTGGCGGAATTCAGCTCCTTGCTGCCGTCGAGCGTCGCGTTCTCGATCTGAACATTGTCCGCGTCGTTCACGCGCAGGATCTGATAGCTCGGCGTGTTGTGCGCGAGCAGCTTGATGGACGCGCCGCTTGCGAAGCGCAGATGCGAATTCGTGTGCAGATCGAGCCCAGCCGCATCGATGCGCACCTTGCCCGAAATCAAGAGGATCTTGCCGACCGAGCCGTCGATCGCCTTTTGCAGCGCGATGCGGTCGTTCGTCACGCCGTCGGCCTTCACGCCGAACGAGCTTGCATCGACGACGGTGCCCGAGGTCGAGGAGGTTGCCGTAGCCTGCGTCGCCGATGCCACGCTGGTGCTCGACGCCGCCGACGCGCTCGAGGCGCTCGACGCGCGCCGCCAGCGTTTGTCGGTTGCGGCGAGGTCGTCGGCGCTGCTGCCGCCACCGCACGCGGCAAGTGCCGCCGTGCCGGCGCCCATGACAAGCGCGGTCACGAACTTGCGGCGCGTGAAAACGCCGTTCTCAAGTTCCGAGACTGTTTGCGAAGCGGTTTTGAGAGTGGTTTGCGGAAGGAAGGAATTAACGGTTTTCTTGGAAAAAGGCATTGTGCTTGACGTTATTGATAGGCGACTAGGAAAGAACGTTCGTCGAAGACCGGTTTCTCGGACGGGAAAGCTTGGGCGGATTGATCGGAAGCCTGATTGCCCAAAACCCGCGCGCACCTTTATTCCGGTCGAACTTACTTTATAACGCTCGCGGAGCATGGTATCTAATACCGATACCGGGCTCGTATGATACATAACCTTGTATGACAATAAGCATTGTTTCGTAACGAGCTGTAACGAACTAGCGGGGACAAGTCGAAATGTCGAGGACGCCCGTGCGCGTGGATCGCACACCTGGCAAAGGATTCGGGAAAACGCGGGGAATTACGTCCGACGATTCAAATTAATTTCGCGCGAATGGCGAAATTAATCCGTCGTCGCTCAAAGACGACGGTTTTCTCATATGAGGAAATGTGGAATTATTGCTAGCGTTATTCGTCTGAGATAATCGGCCGCCCGCCTGGTTAATTGCTTGATAATCTGGGCGGCGGCGAATACTCAGATTATTTGGCAGTCTCGCCTAGGCGGGTTTCGACTGAGCCGTCCTTATCTTTTCCCGATGATTCGTTAGCACCGGGGCGGCGCAAGCCGCTGCGGATCGCCGCGAGTTTCGCCATTCCGTCCTGCATCGCGAATGCAACGCGCCCCCACGGCGACTGCGCGATTTGAAGGCTTACCGCGACCGCGACATTTCCCTTGCTCCAATACGGCTTGAAGCTCTCCGACCCCACCCCGAGATCGAAGTCCAGGCGGTTCTCGATAGCCCAGCGAACCCACGCCTCGGTGGTGACGGCGCCCGGCGCGAGCTTGCTGTGCTGGCGGTCGAAGCCGCCCATCGCGCCAAGGATGCTGTCCGTCCCCATGCCGATCATGTTTGCCGCGATGGGCCTGTCATCGAGCTTCAACACCATCATGCGCGCGCTCGGCTGACCGTCCGGCCCCGGCGGACGATTCAGGATGGCGACGAGATAGTTGCGAAATAGCGGCGAGTAGAGCCACGCGCCCTTCTTGTCGACGCGCTCTGCCCAACCGCGCTTGCAGGCGAGCATCCAGTCGACCATTCGCGCGTTGTCGTCGGCGTCGGCCGGACCGAGAATGCGGATGTCGACCTTGCCTTGCCGCTCGAGACGCCTGAGCAATGCGCCGGGCTTCTTTCCCGACAACGTGCCGAGCGACGCGGCGAACGTCTCCCAGTCTCTCTCGCGCGAGAGCCGCGCGACGGCATACGGATGCTCATTCGCAATCATCACCCCGTCGTGCGCGGACGCAAGCCGATAGAGATCACCGTCGCGATCCAGATAAGGAAGCAGCACGATGTCGGACGGACATTGCTCCCGCACCGCGCGCCATACGGCTTCGGTCAGTTGGAACGATGTGTAGTCCGGATCGGCAAGCACGGTCGTATAGTCTGCGGATTCCGGGCTCAGCGGACGCAAGATGGTCCACAGGCGGTTGCGCGAACGAACGAGCGGCCAGACCGCCACGAGCCGTCCATTGCTACGGACTGCGATGATGCGAAGCGCACGCCCGAGCGGCTTGGCGACGCACTCCCAGCTTAGCCACGCAACCGCGAACGATTCGTGATGACGCCCTCTGGCGCGCCGCCAGAGCGCTTCCCACTCGTGCTGCAATGCATTGAACTCTTCAGGTGCTTTAATAACTTCGATTTGCAATGCTGGTGCAATCATGAATGTGCCCAATCCCGTACGTGGTTTAGGATCGCCCGTATCGTTACAAGTCGACAGGATTTCGACAAGCAGCACGCAAGTGCTAATCCGTTGGCTGTCCTGCGCATGAAATCTTGCATTGCGAAGCAAGGGGCGCAACGTGCGATGCCGTACAGTGGTTCACGCGAATGCTCAATACCCTGCTGTAAAACTCCGTAATACGTCGAACGACGTCTAGACTTGACATCGTCAAAAGATGTGCATTGCCTCTTATGGCATTCGATCTCGGCATCACGCTTTCCATCCGGTCACGCCAGCATCGGAAAGTTGTCGAATAGCGCGCAGACCGCCTGATCCTGATACTGCCGCAAGCCCGTAGTTAGCCCATGGCTATCATGAACCGAGTTGTGAGGGACAATGGATAACGAATGCTATTCCGTCAGCGCTTCACCTGTTACGACGAATCCCCGGCCAGCCAAACCGAAGCCCAACAAGCCCAAAGCGAAAGCCAAAGATAGCAGCGTCAAGAGCACGGCTGACAACGCGAAACCGCAAGGCGCTTTCACCCGATCTATCTTCCATGAACCGTGGTGGCTCGAAGCCGTCACCGACGGCAGATGGGGCGTCGCCGAAGTCAGGCAGAACGATGAAGTCATCGGTGAGATGCCTTATACGCTGGAGCGCAAGGGCATATGGCGCATTTCAGCTTTGCCTCCGATGACACGCACGCTCGGTCCCGTCATCAAGCCGCAGAAGTCGGGCGGCGCGGAGCGCGAGTGGTGTTATCGCATGGATATTACGAACCAGCTGATCGCGAAGCTTCCGCCTACCGCGCACTTCCATCAACTGATGGACACGCGTATGTCCGAAGCCGAAGCCATTGCGTTCACGCTGCATGGCTACGACGTGTCGGTCGGCTACACGATGGAGATTCCCGCCGAGCGAACCGAAAGCGAGGCCTGGTCCGGCTTGCGCCGCAACACGCGCAACTGGGTGCGTCGCGCGAGCGAGCAGCTCACGATTCGCGAGATCGACAGCCCCGACGCTTTCACGCGCTTCTACGACGGCAATCTCGCCGTGCGAAAACGCAGCAACGTGTACGGCTCGAACATCATGCGTCGCCTGCTCGGCGAAGTGCTCCAGCACGACTCGGGCGTGCTGCTCGGTGCATTCGACGACAAAGGCGCGCTCATGGCGGAGACGGCCCTGGTATGGGACGATCGTGCGCTGTACTACCTGCTTTCTTCGCGGCTCACTGAAGCGCATGGCGGCGCAGTGAGTCTGTTGATCTGGGAAGCGGCGCGCGTGGCCCGCGAGCGCAAGCTGCTCTTCGATCTCGACGGAATTTCGACCGCGAGCATTCTCGACTTTCTGTCGGGCTTCGGCGGCCGTCTCGTCACGCGTTACGAGATCGAGAAAGTGCGCGCGGACTTCGGCGCGTTGCGCACGGTGCTGCGCGGCGAAAAGACCGCGACGAAAACAGGCGCTAAACGGCTACGCAAGTTCTCGCCTGAAAAGGCGTGATTCACTTCTCCCATGCGTTCGTCACCGGCTTCGTTAAGAGCCGATGACGAACCGCTTCGATCGCCCTAGCTCCCGATGAAATACGCATAGACGCCCTCGAGATAACTCTTGGCCATCTCGGCGGACAGCACCAGCAAGACGCCCGCCGTCCACCAGATCGAGAACGCGTTTCGAAAGCGCAGGTGCGCAACAATAAACGGCAATAGCAATTGGACGCAGTACCAGACGCGCCCTTTGCCGAACGGAAACAACGCGAACGCAAGCACCAGATAGAACACGAGGACGATATGCATGGTCGCCAGTTCGGTCCAGACGGTCGCGCGCGCGTTCGGTCTGTTTTTCCATTCCGAATAAAGCATCACGATAGACGCGGTCGAATAGACCACGAGCAAGATAACGAGCTTGATCGTGAAGTCGTCCTGATAGCCCGAATATTCGTCGATTCGTCTGCCGCCGAAGTTACGGAACAGAAATCCCGCTGACGACACGAGCACGAAGGCCGTCACGCCCGCGCAAATGAACGAAAGCCGGCGACGCTCGCCACACGCACGAATGGCCACGAGCAGCAACGCGGGTATGGCAAATGTCGTGTGGATGAAACTCGCGAGTAACCAGCCCGTCACCGGCCGCTGATAACGCAGCGAAAACAGCATGGCGATGGAAAAGCCCATGCCCTGACGAATCTGGAATGTGCCGACCGTGGCGAGCGCCATCGGCACCAGCGCCCAGAGGCAGATGCCGACCAGCGGCCTGCGCGTTTCCAGCAGCGCAATGAAAATCACCGCATTCAGCAGCACGACCGTCACGCGCACGCCGGTTTCGGGCGACAAGCCGAGCGCATTCAGTCCGACGACCCATGCGCGCCAGCCGAATTCCTCGGTCACGGTGCTTATGACGAAAGCGAGCGTCGAGCTTCGCTGATGATAGGAACTGACGAACCAGTCCCACGTCGTGCGGCGAAAGTATTCGAGGTAATTGTCCTGATCGAGCAGCGTGGAAACATTGCGCGGGCTCGTCGCCATCAAATACAGGATCACCAATGCAATAGCGATGAACGCCCAGCCGCTCGGCGTCGAGAAGAAGTTCTGCGTCCGATGCCCGCTGCGCGTGATATGCGCGCCGCCTAATCGCATTGCCCGTGCTTTCATCTAAGGATTCCCGAAGATCGTTTCGTTTATCGAGCGTGCGGCGGCGCACGAAACGCGTCTGTACGTTGTCACACAACGAGCGAATGCGATTATCGGATAAGCCGCAGGTCCGTCACGACGACGGCGGGACCGCGCTTGTCGTAATCGACATTTTCCACGGACGCAAGCCGGGAATTCACCCAAGTCGGCGCACGGCTCGATACGCGTCCTTTAACGGTCCAGCCTTTCGTATCGAGTCCTGAAACACTGAATGCGTTATCTGCCGAGTTTTCATCGCGATGACCCGAGATTTGTATATCGACATTCTTGGCTCTCGGTCCGGGTAACTGCGCTAGAAAGACGAGAATGCCGATCTTGCAACGGCGCGTGACCGGATCGACAACGCGAATATTCTCCAGAACATCCTGATTCGAATTCGGTTCTATATCGAGTCCCGCGGACGGCGCGGTGCCGCCAATGTCTTCCCACACGCCGCGCTCGATGGTGATGTTCTTGCCGCTGATAATCGACACGCCTTGTCGCCGGCAGCCGACCGCACGATGATCTATCAGACGGATGCCATCCGGCGCCGTGGCGCTCGGCCGATAACTGTTCGCGATGTACACGCCGTCGCCCCAGCATCCGATGGTCGTCGCCGAGCGAATCGTCACGTTCGAGCTGCCCGCCACCGAAATGCCCATGCCGTAGCCCTCTTCATGCGTCTTCGCGGGCGCGGCATTGAGCTCCTTGCTGCCGTCGAGCATCGCGCCTTCCAGAACGACGTCGTTCACGTCCCAGATGCGGACGATCTGATAGAACGGCGTGTCATGCCGTAGCAGCTTGATGGACGCTCCCGCGCGAAAGCGGACACGCGATCCGCTTCGCAGTTCGATGCCGCCCGAGTCGATGCGGCACCGCCCGCTGATAAGCAGTGTCTTGCCGACAGATGCGTCGATGGCCTTCTGAAGCGGCACGCGATCATTGCTTACGCCGTCGCCTTTCACACCGAACGCGCTGGCATCGACAGTGTCGCCGCCCCACGCGGGACGTTCTTCGAACGCGTTGATGAGAACGCCTGAAGCAATCATCTTGAGCGCGAGTCTTCTTGTATGCATGGCGTTGGGCGCGTGCGCGCTGCGTCGTGGAATAAGTCAAACGGAATGTGCGTTATCACCTTTATACGCGGGGTCGACCGCCTGCGCGCCGCCCGGAAGAAAGCGGTTCCGCTGCGCCGAATCTGTCGATATTTGTTTCGTCGGAAGGATTCAATCACGCGGTGTGTTTTCGTTCCTCATCGGCGTATCAACGTGGATTATCGGGCGCACTCCTTAAGATCTTACCGCGCCGCGAGCGCGGTTAATCGGTATTGCGATTCACGCCTGAACCCGTATCGGACTAGGGCTCTTCAACGCGCGCTTCTGCACCGTTTTCGTGATCTAAACATGGAAAGCCCGCAACCATTAGGGACAACCTGTATATCGGGGCGAACTGTGCACGACGTTGAATTCCTTCCAGCGTCGCGATGGTGGCAGCGCAGTCGGCGACGACCTCCGGGGCAAGCGCTTAGCCCCGTTATACCGCTCCCTATTGGACTGCTAATGACATCGCATGATCGTTCGCTTGTCATGGCATCGACATATGTTATGTCGGCCACATCGCTAAAGCACAAAAGAAGGCTGTTGCGACCCGCCAATTTTGGAGCACTACGCGGCCTAGCCAACATTTCGTCAACAAAAAAACTGGTCACTTAAATCGCGAGCCGCGCGATGATATTCGGACTCCAAAGAGCTTCGTATGCGCGGGAAATCCCTGATTAATCATAAAAAACGCTCTTCAAAACAAATGGGACTTCGGAGACCTTAGTTTTCGGTTTGCCGTTTTTGCCAAACCGGACTGTTGCACCTGCTTAATATGCACGGCCTCTGACGAAACGGCGGCCGACGTGAGCACCTGCATACCTTGACCGAATGACTGTCCGCACTGTTGACAAAATGAGCAAACGACAATGCTGAACCTTGCCCTCGGCTGCCTCTCATCGTTTTGTCTGACTCTTTTGATCGTGAAGTACACGAGCCATGCGGGATCGAGATGGCTCGACAACGATCTGACCGGAGTACAGAAAAATCACGCCTTTCCGGTGCCGCGCGTCGGCGGCATCGCAATCATAGGAGGAACGGGTGTCACCTTTGTCATGGGCGGCATATTCGGCGCGAATCCGCGCGGGGAGTCGTTGCTGCTCCTTTCGTGCGCGGGGCTACCGTTTCTCGCGGGATGCGCGGAAGACCTCACCAAACGCGTGAGCCCGCGTGCACGGCTTCTGGCGGCGATGGCCGGCGCAATCGGCGGCGTGTATGCATTGAACGCGGTCGTCGGGCGCGTGGACCTGCCTATCGTCGATCGCGGTCTCGCGCTCATGCCGCTTGCCATCGGGCTTACCGTGCTCACCGTGGCCGGGCTGACCAACGCGATCAACCTGATCGACGGCATGAACGGCCTCGCGTCGGTATCGTCGATCCTGATCTTCGGCTCGATAGGCTATGTCGCGCATCAAGTGGGCGACTGGCTCATCATGAGCGTTGCGCTCACGATGATCGGCACGATACTCGGTTTCGCCGTATGGAACTATCCGGGCGCGGCCATCTTCTTAGGCGATGGCGGCGCGTACTTCATCGGCTTCGTCATGGCCGAATTGCTCGTACTCCTGATTGCGCGGCACCCCACGGTGTCGGCGTGGTACGCGGCCGTCGTCGCCATTTATCCGCTCTTCGAGACCGTCTTCTCGATCTACCGGCGCAAGCTGGTGCGGGGACGGCCGGTCAGCGAACCGGACGGCGTGCATCTGCATACGCTGGTGTATCGGCGCATCGCGCTCAAGGGCGCGGATTACCGCGACGTGCGTCAGCGCGCGCGCCGCAATGCGCGCACGTCGCCGTATCTCTGGGTGCTGTGCTCGGTGGGTGTCGTGCCGGCGTCGCTATTCTGGAATCAACCGGTCGTGCTGTTCGCGACAGACCTCGTTTTCGTCAGCGTCTATGTGTGGTTTTACGCGTGCATCGTGCACTTCAGGACGCCGCGCTTCCTCGCCGGCCATTCGACGATCACGCCAGCCACGTCGCAGGAAACGCGGCGCTAGGCGGCCGTTTTACGACGCCGCCTCGGACGTAACGTAAGCGGGCTCGTCGGTCCGGTGCCGGGCGGCGAGCGCGCACAGTTCCTCCATGTTCAGGGACACGAAGCCGTATCTGTCGCGCAACATCGCGTAGTGATCCGCAATGCGCTGCAGGAACGCGATGTTCTGCGCCGTATCGCGCCCGAAGTTATGCGGATGCCACCACAGATGGTAGAGCCGCTTGTTGATCGCGGCGTAGGTCATCGCGTCGGTGATGCGCTTGAGGCGCAGCCCGTCGAGCCACGCGGATTTGCGTCGATACGGCCTCAGGAAGCTGCTCGCCGGAAAATTGAACGGCATCGAGCGATAACAGTCTTCCAGCGCATGAGTATTGTGGCCGGAGACGTCGACGTACGCGTCGAGCAGGCGCGTCGCGCGCATCCAGCGGCTCTGACCGGCCTTGTCGGACGCGGCGTAGGCGTGTCCATGCTGCGTGCCGCGATAGCACAGCACGCCGAACTGCGCGAGCGCCGCGAGATACGCGTCGTTGCACTGGTTGCGCGGAAACACGATGCTTCGCACGTACACGCCCGCCCGGCGCGCGACTTCGACCGCGCAGGCGAGATCGGCTTCGAACTCGCGCAGGCCCTGCCCTTCTTCCAGACAATAGTAGTGTGAATAGGTATGCGTGCCGATGGCCTGTCCCGTCTGCCGCGCAATACGCGCGATGAGATCGGGCTCGAAGTGATAGAGCGGATCAAGCGTGTCCGCCGCGTCGATGTACTCATAAGGCGATATGCCCGCGCGCGTGTATCGAGGCCGCGCATCGGGCAGGCTCGCCTTGAGTTCCGCGACATCGCGATGAAAGAGAAAACCTACGGTCGCCCATGTCGCGTGAATGCCGCTTGCACCGAACACGCGAAGCATCTCGGGAATGGCGCGCCGCACGCCGCGCAGGTTCTCGCCATAACTCTCGATGGTACGCGTTTCGCGCACGCCCCAAAGCAACTCGAAATCGAGAGAAACGGTGAACACGCCGTGATCGAAGGTCATGGGTCGGCTTCTCGACAGGAAAGCGGGCCGTTAGCGGGCCGAGCGCGCCATCGCGCCTCGCTCGCGTAATGGCGCGGATTGCGGCGTGGCCAGCGCATCGTTCTCTGCGTCCACAGTCGCGCCCGCGCGTTCGTAGGCCAGCACGAGCGCAATGTTCACGCACAGAATCATGAGCAGGCCCACGATCAACATGCTCAGATTGCGCAACTCGTCGTGAAAGCCGAACGTGATGAAAAGCGGCACGTTCACGGCAAGCGCAATCCAGACATGACGGCGCATCACGAGCGGCAGTTTGCTCCATCCCGAACGCAGCAAGACGACGGCAATCACAATGTTGATGACGTTGAAACCCTTCGACATCACGACGCCATAGTTGTATTCGAAGCGCAGATAGCTCAGCGGATGAATCAGAAAGTCGAAGTTATGGAAGAGGTGAAACTGCGCGACATCGCCGCTATTGGCCGCGTATTTCATCTTGACCGCGAGATTGATGGCGCCCGCGATTGCCAGCATCACCGCCTGCAACGTCAGCGCACGGCTCAACGACATTCGCGCGTGAAGAAACGGAAAGAGCGTCAGCGTGAAAAAGAGAAACGACTCCTTGTTCAACGTCGCGATAGCCGTGAGCGGAATCAGCCATAAGGTACGGCCCGTCGCCGCGAGCCACACCGCGAGCATCATGAAGAGCAGTTCGGGGAAGTCGTAGAAATACGCGCCGTCGGTCAATATCAGCGGGAATATCACGGCGAGCGCCATCGGTGCGAGCGTGCTTGCCGTTCTGTTTGCCTGCAGCGTCATGCACACCGCGCGCATCGCGAACATCGCGAGAAAAAACGCCGTGAACGACATGCCGAAGATCAGGTAATAGCGCAGCGCGTATTGCGGGTTGCGCGCATCCGAAGCGCTCGGATAAAACCACGTGATCGGATGATGCGTGCGGTTGTCGTCCATCAGCAGCCCGTCGACTCGCGCCTTGAGCTTTGCGGGCATGGCGTGTTCGACGCCGTTCGCGAGCATCGGAAGCAACTGGCGATAGACGAAGGGACGATCGATCGTGCCGTCGAGCATTGCGGGCAGCGCCCACTCCGGCGTCTGATCGCGGAATTGCCACTTCGTGAAATAACCGTTGTACGACGCCGCCGCGACCACGTAATACATCACGACAAGCAGCATCCAGCGTACACCGCGGCGCAGCACGAGTTCGTTGAACATGGCGATCTCCAGACGATGTGTCGACCCAGCCCGGCGTGTCTCGGCGGCAGACTGACTCCGGTCAGGCGAGTGTTCCGGACAGCCTCGCGCATGTTCGCTGATTTTCATGGCTGCGAAGGTGGGCTACCGCACCGTGGGTGAAATGGCAGGTGCGCGCCGCCCGCTTGTCACGGCAAGTTTTTCATGAACGCCGGCTGTGCAGTATCGGGCGATGCGGATACAGTGGCGCTACCGCGCACGCCTCCCATACCGATGAACAACCACACCTTCAGCGAAGCGGAACGCAACGCCGTATATCGCGCCATTGAAGAGCGCCGCGACATGCGGCATTTCGTGAGCGATCCCGTCGCGCCGGCCGTGATGCAGCGGCTCATCGATGCCGCTTTGCATGCGCCGAGCGTCGGCTTCATGCAGCCGTGGCGCATCGTACGGATCACGTGCGCGCAGGTCCGCGCACAGCTTCAGGCGGCGGTCGAGCGCGAGCGCTTGTTGACGGCGGACGCGCTCGGCGAGCGGCGCGACGCGTTCATGAGGCTCAAGGTGGAAGGCATGCGCGATTGCGCGGAAGTGCTCGTGATGGCGCTGATGGACGGGCGCGAGCGCCACGTGTTCGGCCGCCGGACGCTGCCCGAGATGGATCTCGCGTCGGTCGCCTGCGCCATTCAGAACATGTGGCTCGCGGCGCGCGTCGAAGGCATCGGCATGGGATGGGTGTCGCTTTTCGATCCGCAGGAAATCGCCGAACTGCTCGCGATGCCGCCGGGCGCGCGGCCGGTGGCGATTCTCTGCGTCGGACACGTCGAGCAGTTCTACGACGCGCCGATGCTGGAAACCGAAGGCTGGGCCACGCGCCGGCCCAGGGAAGAATGCGTCTTTGAGAACCGCTGGCCGCCGCGTTGAAGATCAGCAGGCCGTCGGTCTGACGCGTTCCACTTCGAGTCCGAAGAGCGGGCGCAACCGCGTGCCGAGCACATTGCCGAAGAACGCCGCCACGAGCCACAGCCAGCCGTGCAGACTGCCCGACAAGATGCCGCTGAAGTACGCGCCGATGTTGCATCCATACGCGAGCCGCGCGCCGTAGCCGAGCAGCAGCCCGCCGACGATCGCGGCGATCAGCGAGCGCATCGGCACGCGCCACACCGGCGCGTAACGGCCCGCGAGCGCGGCGGCGAGCATCGCGCCGAGCACGATGCCGATATCCATCACGGACGTGACGTCGTGCGAGATCGGCGCGGCGAGCGTCGCGGCGTTGGGCTTGCTCATCCAGTACGGCCAGCTGGCGACATCGAAGCCGATGGCCGAGGCCGCCTTCGCGCCCCACAGTGCGAACGCGGACGTGACGCCCCACGGCCGGCCCGACAGCGCGAGCGTCGCAAAGTTGAGCACCGCGAGCGCGAGCGCGCCCGCGAGAAGCGGCCACGGACCATGCAGCCACGGCGACGTGTGCGCGGGCTGCACATGCGCGGCGACGAGCTTGCCGTGCCGGCGTTTCTCGATAACGACAGTCAGCGCCGCGATCAACGCGAACACGACCCAGTTGAGCGCGAGCGCGGGCGCGAGACCCATCGACTTGACGAGGGAAATCGGCTGCAACGAAGGCAGGCCGGTCCAGAAAGGCATGTGCGCGGTCGCGATCACCGATCCGACGATGAACGCGGCGAGCGTCACGATCATGCGCGTGCTGCCGCCGCCGACGGTGTACAGCGTGCCGGATGCGCAGCCGCCGCCCAGCTGCATGCCGATGCCGAACAGGAACGCGCCGACGATCACCGACGTTCCCGCCGGCGACACGAGCCCGGTCACGGGCATACCGAAGAGCGACCCAGCGGACAACGCGGGAAAGAACAATGCGACGCCCACGGCGAGCATCAGCATCTGCGCGCGCAGCCCGGCGCCGCGGCCATCGGCGATGAAAACGCGCCATGCGGAAGTGAAGCCGAACGCGGCGTGATAGAGCGCGACGCCGAGCAGCGCGCCGACCACATACAACGCGGCCTGACGCGCACCGGCGGTCTGCGCGAGATAGAGCGCGCCCGCGAGGATCAGCAGGCCGGCGACGGTCAGCGGTTTCGGGTTGATCTCAGTGCGGCGAGGATAGGAACTGGCTAAGTCGGACATGATGGTTCGATGCGGTGAATTTGCGTAAACCCCTATATTGTCGGCCTATTCCGGGGTTCTTGCTGGCGGCCGCTTCGTCAATGCTTACCTGCTTCGGCGTCTTTGCCGTAGCCCGTCAGTTCCAGATAGCCGCGTCCGCTTTTGCCTGCGGCCTGGCCATCGCCCGTCACCGTCACCGCGCCCTCCCAGTACACCGCACCGGTCGATTCCCGCGAGTCCAGTTCCTGATCGTCGATGAGGGGCGCAAGACGCCAGCGCATCGCGCCGACGCGCACGGTCATCGCCACCGGATAGCGCGTGTTCGTGCGCGGCGAGCGCCACTGGCGCTCCGGCGTGAATTCGACGTCGCCGGGGCCGAACTGCGTCGCCTGGCCACCGGGGCCGCGCAGTGCGGCGTGCGCCCAGACCGCGTGGCCGTCGCGGCTGCGGACCTTGAACGCCATCAGCGCCGATCCGTCGTCGAGATTCGCGCCGAGCCAGTCCCAGCCGGCGGCGTCGGCGGGAAGCAAGGTGCTCGACCACTCGTGATCCAGCCACGCACCGCCGCTCACATCGACGGTTTCGCCCTGACCTTTCGCCGATGGCCGCGTGACGCTTCCCGTCACCTGCAATTGCGGCTCGCTGTAGTAATAGCTCGCTTCTTCCGGCGACGGCCCCTTGCGCGAATACCCGCGCTCGCCCTGAACCATCGGCGGCTGCGTCGGCGTGAACGTGAGATGCAGCGCGAATCCGGCAGCGTCCGCGCTCACGGTGTAGCGCCCATCGGCCTCGCGCACCATGCGCCACGCGTCCAGCTTGACGTCGGTGTTGCCGTTCGCCGCATACGCGAGGCCGAAGCCCTGCCGCGCGATGTCCTGATCGTGCACGAGCCGCCCGAACGCCGGATCGGAAAGCGCGGCGTGCGCGACGATCACCTGCGACGGATCGAACGCCCCGCCGCCGCCCTTGCCCGTGTTCGAGCGAAAGAACGTGATCTGGAAGCCGAGCGGCTTCTTGTCCGGCGTCTGCAGCCAGCCGGTCGCGTACCACCATTCCGTGCGGTATTCCGGATGCGCGCCGCTGTCCTGCGGCCAGTCGATGCCCCGCCCCGGCACGACGGCCGCGAACGTCGCATCGGCAGCGCGTGCGTCGGTTGATACGAGCGCGGCGAGCGTCAAAAACGTCGCGATGAAGAAGCTGAAGCAGCGCATCACCAGTCCTCCCGCACGGCGCGCACTGCATCGACCGATACGGCGCGCCGCCCCGCCAGCACCGCCGTGGTACACGACGACACCAGCATCACGAAGCCGATGACGATCAGCATGGTCCACGGTATGTGCAGCGACATCGTCCAGTGGAACGATTGCGGGTTGACCACGAACACCAGAACGAGGCTGATGGCGAAGCCGAGCACGCAGCCCATCGCGATGCCGAGCAGCGTCAGAAGGCCGCCTTCCGATGCGAGCAGCCCGAGTATTTGCTTCTTCGTCACGCCCACATGCCGCAGCATGCCGAATTCGCGCGAGCGCGCGAGCGTCTGCACGGAGAACGTGGCGGCCACGCCGAAGAGGCCGATCATGATCGCCACCGCTTCCAGCAAGTACGTCACCGCGAAGCTGCGGTCGAAGATGGTCAGCGTGCGGGCGCGAATGTCGCCGGGCTGCGAGAATTCGAGCGCGTCGCCGAACGGCAGGTTTTGCAACGCCGCGATCACCTGTCCCGCCGATGTGTCCGGGCGCAGCGTGATGGCCACTTCGGTCGCGCCCATGTCGCCCGTCAGCCGCCGGTAGTCCGAAAGCCGCATCTGCAGCGCGCCGGTCTGCCGCACGTAATCGCGCCAAATGCCCGCCACCACGAAATGGTCGTCCGCGCCGCCGAGCGGCAGCGTCACGCGTTGCCCGATGCGATAGCCGTACAGATCGGCCATCGCCTCGGACGCCCATAGGGGCGTTTCGTCCGCGCGCCACGCTTCGGGCGGCAGTGTCGCGCCGGTCATCTGAAGCATCGCGCCGGGATCGGAGCCGTTGATCTCGCGGGCGACGACGGCGACCGGCGGCTTCGACGCATCGAGCGTCACCTGCGACGAGCGCGAAAACGCCGCGCGCGCCACGCCGTTCGTCGCGGCGATCTGGGCCTGCTGCTGCGGCGTGAGGCCGCCGGTATCGCCGGTCGATGCGAGCCGCGCATAGACATCGGCGGAAAGCAGATGCTCCAGCCAGTCCACCACCGAAATGCGAAAGCTCGCCACCATGATGGCCATCGCGACGATCAGCGTGAAGCTGGAGAGCACGCCGCCCATGGCGATAGACGCCTGGCCGGGCGCATTCGCGAGCCGCGCGAGCGCGAGCGTGCCGACCGCGCTGGGGCTGCGCTTGCGGCGCAGCCACGCGTAGCTCGCGCCCGCAGCGCCGAAGACGATTGCCGTGAGCCGCGGCATCAGCGCAATGCCGCCGACCAGCAGAAACGCGACGGCGAGATAACCGGCGATAGGCGCATCGTCGATGGGTGGCGCCTGCGTCAGCGCCGCGCCCGCCGCGAGGCAGGCGAGCGCGGGCCACGGCGTCGAAAGCGGCGAGAGCGCCGCTTCCTCGCTGCCGGCTTTCAATGCCGGCGCGGGGCGCGCCCGGACGGCTTCGAGCGCCGGAACGAACGTGCCCGCGAGCGCGACGCCCAGGCCGAGCGCGAGAAAAATCGCCGTCGAGACCGGCTCGAAGTGCACGCGCGGCTGCACGCCGGGGAAATAGCCGCCGCCTAAGTCGCTGCCGAAAAAGCGCAGCGCCAGCCCCGCGACCGCGAATCCCAGCGCAATGCCGAGCACCGCGCCCGTCACGCCGAGCAGCGCGCCTTCGGACATGATCTGCCGCACGAGCTGGCCGCGCGTCATGCCGAGCACGCGCAGCATCGCGAATTGCGCTCGGCGCCGCACGACGCCCGCCGCCTGCGTCGAAAAGACGAGAAACGCGCCGGTGAAAAGCGCGACGAGCGCAAGCACGTTCATATTGATGCGGTACGCGCGCGAAAGTCTGTCCGTGCGGCTCTCGGTATCGCGCGTCTCGGCGACGACGAAACGCGCGCCCAGTTCGTCCTGCAACGCGCGCCGAAACGCTTCGCGGTCCATGCCGCGCGCGAGTTGCAGGTCCACGCGCGAGAGCCGCCCCTGCACGCCGAAGCGCGACTGCACCGCGGCGATGTCCATCACGCCGATGCGCTGCCCCGGTAACGCCCGCAGAATGCCGCCCGCCACCCGCAGGCGCAGCGGCGACGTGCCGTTTTGCAGTTCGACGTCCGCGCCCACGCGCGCGTTGAGCCATTGCTGCGCGGCGGGCGACAGAAAGATGGCATCGTTGGACAAGACATCGAGCGGCGTCTGCGGAGCCGGCACGCCGGTCAGATCGGGCGCTATGCGCTTCGCGCGGAACACGTCGATGCCCAGGACCTTGAGCGGCGCGCTCTGCTTCGGCACCGCGACATCGAGTTCGAGCACGGGACTCGCCACCACGACGCCCTTTCGCATGGCGAGCATCGGGTAAAGCCGTTCGTCGATGAACTGTTGCGCGCCGCGCACCTGCAAGTCCGCTTGTCCCGACAGGCTACGCGCGGCGGCGGAAAATTCGTTGAAGGCCGCGCTGTTGATGAGCTGCACCGCATAACCGAGCCCGACGCCGAGCGCAATCGTCAGCACGGCGACGAGCGCGCGCCCGCGATGACTGCGCCATTGCGCGCCGAGCAGCCAGCGCGAGAGCATGCGATGACCGGCGGCGCGCGCCGTCATCGTGCGCGCGCCTCGTTGAACGCCGTGAGCGACGCGGCTTCGTGCAGCGTGCCGTCGGCGAGAATCAGCACGCGGTCGGCGAAGGCTGCGGCGGCCTCCGAATGCGTGACCATGATGGCGGCTGCGCCGGTCGCTTTGGTTTCAGCGTGGAAGAGGCCGAGAATTTCGTGCGCGGTTTGCGGATCGAGATTGCCCGTGGGTTCGTCTGCGAGAATCAGCCGCGGGCGATGCACGAGCGCACGCGCGATGGCCACGCGCTGCAGCTCGCCGCCGGAAAGCTGGCGCGGCAGATCGTTCTGACGATTGAAGAGGCCGACGGCAGCCAGCATGCCGTGCGCGGGCGTGATCGGCAGGCCGTTCAGCAGCAGCGGCACCGCGACGTTCTGCACCATCGTGAGGTGCGGCAGCACGTGAAACGCCTGAAACACGAAGCCGAGCTTCTCGCGGCGGGTCTTGGTGGCGGCTTCGTCGCTGAGCGCGGAGATAGGCACGCCGTCGATCAGGATCTCGCCGCTGTCGGGCGCATCGAGGCCCGCAATGAGATTGAGCAGCGTGGATTTACCCACGCCCGAGTCGCCCATGATGGCGATGAATTCGCTTGAGCCGAGCGTGAAGTCGAGCCCTGCAAGAATGGTTCTGCCGGGACCAAAGGTTTTGTGAAGGCGGCGGCATTCCAGGGCGGGGCGTGTCATAGGCAAGCGCGCTGAGTATCCTTGGGTGACGGGTATTATGCCTAAGCTCTTTCATCCGATGTGATCGGCCATCGGCGCCATTCATCCGAATGGTTTGGTTCGTATGATGTCTTCCGATGCGCACGTTGCGCATATTGCACGCCTGAAGCGTGTGCAACGGCGTATTTCGCAGACAGAGCGCGACGCATCGGCGTATATCGCTGGGCTTTTGATACGACGCTTTCTTCGTTGTACCAACTAATTGAAGTACAGGATACGCGGTGCGTTATGGACGCTTGGGCTGCGCTGCATCGATTGGAACGCTCGATCTCCGCGCCCGCTGACCACCACGTCCTCGGAACCCTTGGCTCGTGAACACGGACACCTATTTGCGCGTGGGCGGCAGGTAATCCGGCAGTGGGTCGAGGCCCTCGCGCGCGAGACGCTCGCTATGGAACTCACGCTTTGCCGACGGCGTGCGAAACCCGCCTTGCGCGAGCGGCGCGTCGGCAGGTCGAGTTCGATCCAGCGCGACGCCTTCAGTGCTTCCCAACCGCGGCCCTCGCATTCGAGCGCATGCAGTAGCTGTTGGGAAGACATTGCGCCCGCTTTCACCTAAAGGTGTGGGCGCCGGACAAGCACGATTGCGCGATGCGAGCCGCGCCCTCACCGCCCCGCCTTCACCGCGTCCGCTTGCGCCGGCTTCTCCCAGCCGAACGCCTGAACGTCCGTAAGCCGCCCGGCCGCCGCCACGACGCCGCGAATCTCGCCGGGCATCGGCAATGCGATGCCGTGCCACGTTGCCCCCGTGTCGTGCTCGCCGCGTTCGGCGCGTGCGCGGGCGAGATGCGCGGCATCCGCGAGCGTATCGGCGCTCAGGCCGACGCCGACGCTCGCCGATCCCACCGCGATCACGATCCATATGCCCGAATACGCGACATCCACGTGGACGCTCTGCCGGCCTCGCGGGTCGGCCGCGACGATGCGCTCATCGGGGCCGTCCTCGACCTGAACCTCTTCGGGACGGCAGCCCAGCATCTGCGAGACGACGAGCCGCAGCGTCGCGCGCGCCACACCGAAGCGCCGCCCGATGGCCGAATTCGGATACAGCCTCGCCCGCTTGCGTTCGGCCGCACTCAGCCAGTTCGCGACGTTGGACGCCGACGCGAAGCGGAATTCGCTCGTGACGAGCCAGACGCACAGTTCGCCGGCCGCGGGCGGCCGGTCGACCGCGCGCGATTTGGCGAGATCGTAATAGCGCCAGGCGGCGTCATCGGCCAAGGTCAGCGGGAAAGACGTGCAGGCGCCCTGCATCACGCATGAAGCCTCGATGAAGCGGCGGATGAATGCAGCATGGGGCGACCTCGCGGGTTATCGTTCTTGGGGATGCCGCCGGGGCGGGCCTTTGCCATTTTCGGCAACGCTTCCTTAACAAACGCTTAGGAGCCGCCTTCATTTCGGCTTCGATAAGAAGCGCCGCAGGAAGCCGCACGGAATATCGATTGCTCGCATGACCGATCAACTCTTCAGCCCGGAGACTCCCGATGGCCCAAGCCGCACTCTTTACTCCCACGCGCGTTCGCAATCTCGAACTGGCGAACCGCATCGTCATTGCACCGATGTGCCAGTACTCGGCCGAAGACGGCTGCATGAACGAATGGCACCTGATTCATCTTGGACAACTCGCCTTGTCGGGCGCCGCGCTGCTGACTATCGAGGCGACGGCGGTGCTGCCCGAAGGCCGCATCACGTGGGCCGATGTCGGCTTATGGAATGACGAGACCGAAGCCGCCATCGAGCGCACGCTGAAGGGCATCCGCCGCTGGTCCGACATGCCGATTGCCATTCAACTGAGCCACGCGGGGCGCAAGGCATCGACAGAAGTGCCGTGGGAAGGCGGCGCGCAACTCGCGCCGGACCACGCGCACGGCTGGCAGACAGAAGCGCCCTCGTCCGTGCCGTTCGAGGAAAGCGAAACGCCGCCCGTGGCGCTGGATCGCGCGGGGCTCGACCGTATCCGCGAGGCTTTCGCCGCGTCGGCGCAGCGCGCGGCCCGGCTCGGCATCGACCTCATTCAGATTCACGCGGCGCATGGGTATTTGCTGCATCAGTTCCTGTCGCCGCTTTCCAACAAGCGCGACGACGAATACGGCGGCTCGCTCGAAAACCGCATGCGCTTCCCGCTCGAAGTCTTCGACGCCGTGCGCGGCGCTTTCCCGCAGGACAAACCGGTGACGATCCGCGTGTCCGGCACCGACTGGGTCGATGGCGGATGGGACACCGAGCAGACTATCGCCTTCGCGCGGGCGCTGGAGGCGCGCGGCTGCGACGCGATCCACGTCTCGAGCGGCGGTCTGCATCCGGCGCAGCAGATTCCGGTCGGCCCGAGCTATCAGGTGCCGCTCGCGCGCGCCGTCAAGGCCGCCGTGAAGATGCCGGTCGTCGCGGTCGGGCTGATCACGGGCATCGAGCAGGCGGAAGGCATCGTCGGCACCGGCGACGCGGACATGATCGCGCTCGCCCGCACGGCGCTCTATGACCCGCGCTGGCCGTGGCACGCGGCGGCGGAACTGGGTGCGCACGTGCGCGCGCCGAAGCAGTATTTGCGCTCGCAACCGCGTCAATATCGCGATTTGTTCGAAGAGGACTGATGCCTCGCACCGACGCTGCGGCGTGCTATCTTCAAGCCGTCGCGCGTCGCCGTTTCATGTGGTGCCATCATGAGTCAAGTCCGCTATCCGCTCGGACCCGACGACCGGGTGCATCTTCTCTGCTGGCTCACATGCGGCTTTCTCGGCGCGTTCTATCTCGAAGGCGCGTGGCCCGAAGCGTCGTTCCAGGTGCGCGCGGCGCATCGCTGGCTCGACAGCCACAACCGCGCCGCCGACTGGATCGAAACCGCGAAGCTCTCGGTCATCGCGCAGTCGCTCGCTTCGCGCTTTTGTCCGCTGCTCGATACCGAAGCGGGACGCACCGCCATCGAGCGGATCATCGAAGGCGACGATCTCGACTACGAAAGCGAACTCGTGCAGCGCATCTTCCACGCGTGCGTCGTCCAGCTCACGGACCGGCGCAGGCCGTCGCGCTAGGCGTCGCTCACCGCGCGCATCTGCTCATTCGTCTTACAAAAGCCCTTCGGCGCCGAACTAATTTCGCTTGACAAAGCGTTTTCCCGCGCCTTGCAACGAGCCTTCGGACGTGCGCTCTTTTTTCTGATGATCGAATGTGCGGTAGCACACACTCCGGCGTTTGGAGGCGTTGCTACATTCGTGCCGCCTGCTCGCACGTCGATGTTCGCGCCCTCTGTTGGTCGATGATGGCCCGGCTACACCGTCAGCGGCCAAATGACGACAAAACAAATTCGACATAGTTCGGAGGGTGTATGCAGCGCAGCAGTGGTTCCTTCAGTCGTCCTTCGCGGCTTCGGCCGCTCGCGGCCATCGTGCCGCTCATCGCCGGTTTTTCGTGCGCGCATGCCGCGTCGCCGCTTCCGAGCGGCGGCCAGTTCGCCACGGGCAGCGGTTCCATCACCGGCGGCGGACGGTCGCTCGTGATCGACCAGACTTCGCCGCGCGGCGTGATCGACTGGAAGAGCTTTTCCATCGGCAGCGGCCGCCAGGTCACGTTCAACAACGGTAACGGGGCGACGCTCAACCGCGTGACGGGCGGCGATTCCTCGACGATTCTCGGCCAGCTTACGGCCACCGGCAGCGTGTACCTGATCAACCCGCAAGGCGTGCTGATCGGGCCGGGCGGCGTGGTCGCGACGGGCGGGCGCTTCGTGGCGTCGTCGCTCAACATCAGCGACGCGGCCTTCATGAAAGGCGGCGACCTGACCTTCTCCGGCGATGGCCGTGGCGTCGTGGTGAACCTCGGCAAGATCGGATCGAGCGGCGGCGATGTGTTCCTCGTCTCGCGCACGAGCGTGGTCAACGCCGGGTCGATCGACGCCCCGAAGGGCAGCGCCGAACTCGCGACGGGCGCGCAAGTGCTGCTGCACGATGCATCGAGCGGCCAGCAGGTTTTCGTGCTGACGGGCAGCCAGGGCACGGCGACGAACGCGGGCGCGATCCGCGCGGCGCAAGTGAGCCTGCAGGCCGCCGACGGCAACGTCTATGCGCTCGCGGGCAACAACGCGGCGATTCGCGCGACCGGCACGGCCACGCGCGACGGCCATGTGTGGCTCGTCGCCGGCCAGGGCGCGGTGCACGCGGCGGGCAGCATCGTCGCGGCGAACGCGAACGGCAGCGGCGGCACGGTCGAAACCCGCGCGGCCACGCTCGATGTCGCGAACGCAAACGTTGGCGCGGGCCAGTGGACGCTTTCCGCGCCGACGTTCACCATCGACAGCGCAACCGCCGATGCACTGTCGCGCAGCCTCGGCAACGGCACGTGGGTCAACGCGCAATCTGGCGGCGACCTCGCGGTGAACGGCAACGTGCGCTGGAACGGCAACGCGTCGCTCACGCTCGGCGCGGCGCACAGCGTGACGGTGGCGCAGACGTCGACCATCGCGAATTCGGGCGGCGGCAATCTCACCTTGCGCGCCGATGCGAACGGCGCCGACAACGGCGGCAGCGTGACCAATCGCGGCAAGATCGACTGGTCGGGCAGCACGGGCATCGTGAGCGCGCTCTATGACATGAACGGCAGCTACGCGCCGGGCACGCTGCTTACGCACGCGGGCTGGACGGCCGCGCCGTATAGCGGACTCGTGACGCAGATCACCGCGTACAAGCTCGTCAACACGCTCGCGGATCTCGGCCGCGTCTCGCAAAACCTGGCGGGCAACTATGCACTTGGGAAGGACATCGACGCGAGCGCGACGGCGAACGGCAACGGCTTCACGCCGATCGGCGCGACGCCCGCCACGCCGTTCACCGGTCAGTTCGACGGCTTCGGCCATGGCATCGACAGCCTCGCGGTCGGCGATCCGTCGTCATCCGGCTATGTCGGCATGTTCGGCGTGATCGGCGCAAGCGGCGTGGTGCGCGACATCAACCTGACGAACGCCAACGTCGGCGGCGCCGCGCCCTCGACCTACGGCCTGCTCGCGGCGCAGAACAACGGCTTGATCGCGTATGCGTCGACCTCGGGCGACTTGTCGTACGGCGGCTTCGGCGGCGGCGGAAACGGCGGTCTCGTCGGCGTGAACAACGGGCAGATCGTGCGGTCGTCGAGCAGCGCGTTCGTCAGCTACCAGGGTGCGTCGGGCGGCCTCGTGGGCGTGAACGCCGGGACCATCGCGCAGTCGTATGCCACCGGCAACGTGACCGCCGGCTCGCATGGTTCGGTCGGCGGGCTCGTCGCGTTCAATACCGGCACCATCACGCAGTCCTATGCAACCGGCAGCACCGGCGGCCAGACCGGCGACGGCGGCCTCGTCTACGACAACGGCAGCACGGGCGTCATCAACGAATCGTTCGCAGTGGGCCAAGTCGGCGGCGGCGGAGCGCAGTTCCCGGGATACGGCGGCATCGCGGCGTTCAACGAGGGCAAGATCAACAACAACGTGTACTGGAACCGCGACACGACGACGCTCGCGAATGCCGTCGGCACCGAGAACGGCGGCACCGCGCCGGGCAACGGCAACGGGCTTTCCAACACGCAAATGGGCCAGAAGGGGAGCTTCGCGTCGTGGAACTTCGGCGCGGGCGGTGCGTGGACGATGCCCGTCAACGGCACGCACCCGGTTCTGAGCTGGGAGCAGGCGCGGCCCTGACGCGTCTTACTAGAAGAACGAAGGGCGGGCCGCGGCCCGCCCTTCAACTTCCTATCACGACGAACACTTCGCCGAGCGGCGCTTTCGATCCGTTCGGCACGACTGCTTTCAGCGGGAAGCCGAACGTCCCGCGCACGCTGACGAAGCGCCCCATCTGGAAGCGAATCCCCGCGCCGACACTGGCGAGCGACGCGTTGTTCACCTCGCCCGCTTCGGGGATGCGATTCCACACGTGCCCGGCATCGAAGAAAACGAAGGGCTGCATGGCCGCGCCGCCGAGCGTGAGCGCTGGCGCCCGCATTTCTGTCTGCACATTCCAGCCGCGATCGCCTTGCGCCGCATACGGCTCGTAGCCGCGCACGCTGGCATCGCCACCGAGTCCGAGTTCTTCGCTCGGTAACAAGGTGTTGCCGGTCCACTGAAAGAGCCCTCGCGCGGAGACGGAAAACCCGGACGCGCCAAGCGGCAGATCGTGCTGCCCCGAGAGTTGCAGATATTGATAGCGCGGCGTCGCGCCGAGCCGCGCGGTATCGAATGCGGTGTCGTTGTTGCTGCTGTCGAGACGGCCGGGACTCGCGAAGAGCGATGCGTTCAGATGCGTCGCGCTGGACGGGTCGGCGTTCGTCAGGTCGTAGGCGACCACGAACTGGTGAATATGCGTGTTCGCGTTGAAGACCTGGAAGCCGCCGAATTCCAGATCGTTATTCGACCGCTTGAAGTCGTAGCCGAACTGAAGCTGCTGCTGCCACGCGCCCGCGTTGTCCAGCGACGGAAGTAGGCGGTCATACCGGAAACTGAATTGCGAACTGATGCCGGACTGCCCGTAACTGTCTGGCAGACGCGGCGTGCTTTGCGCGAACACGCCGAACATTTCGATGCGATCCATCCACGGCAGCGGCGCGAAGAAGTTGAACGAGTGCGCAATGAAGCGCGCACGGTCGGGCCGTCCTTCGATGTCGGGATTGCCGGAGAAAAGGTCGTTGCTCGCCGTCGCCTGATAGCCGATGCGCGCGTCGATGCCGAACAGATTGCCGTAGTCGAAGCCCGCCAGAAAGCGGTCGCGACCGAGGTCGCGCACGCCGTCGTTGTTGTAGCCGCCATAGACGCGCAGCGGCAGGCGGTCTTCGGTTTGCAGCAGAACGTCGGTCGTGTTCTGGGCCTCGCCCGGCGCATAGATAACGTCGACGCGCCGATACGGATTCGCATTGAGCAGCGCGAGCCCGGCTGCGACGTCGGCTTCGTGGATCGGCTCGCCGCCCGCGAGCGGCATCTCGCGCTTGAGGAGCGCATCGGAGAAATAGCGGTTGTCCTTTGGGATCACGCGGCCCGCGCGAAACTCGGCCACGGCGATGGTCACGACGCCGCTCGTCACGTCCTGCTCGGGCACGTAGACATCGACGAGCGGCTGGCCCGCGCCGCGGTACCGCTGCACGACCGCGCGACGGATCTGCGCGAGGCGCGCGAAGGTGAGCGGCTTGCCGAGATCGGCGGCGAAGGTGTCGAGGAAAGCGGGGTCCAGCAGCGGCAGGCCGGTGGACGTCACCGCGCCATGCGCGCCGGACTGGCGATCGTTCGATGCAGGCTCGCCCGCGCGGGCGAACGCAATGCCGCGCAGGTCTTCGATGGCGACGGCCTGCGACTCGTCGACCGGCTGTTGCGGCGGCTGCGGTGCGCGCGGGCGTTCGGCGGCGGGCGGCGCGAGGGGCGCGACGTCTCGATACGCTTGCGCGGCGGCATCGCCCAGATCCACGCAGAAAGCCGCCACCGCGACGGCCAGCGCGCGCCTCGGCGGGAAAAGACGCGTCATGCGCCGCGAACGCGCATGGCCGAAACGTTTGCGCGGCGGGCAAACTGGCCGCGCCGTGCATTGTCAGCGTGTCTCACGCCGCCTCCGATGCTGTCCTGTTCCTGGGCCGCCGACTATATATCGGCGGCAGTCCCGACCGCCAGCATGCGTCCGGCGCGAATGTGCGAAAGCGCACGGTAAGCCTGCGAAACCACTCGCGCCCGCGCGCAACGCATCACGCGCTCAGGGCTTCAACACGACCTTGATGCAGCCGTCTTCCTTGTCGCGGAACGTCTTGTACATGCCCGGCCCGTCCGCGAGCGACACCGTGTGCGTGATGACGAACGACGGGTCGATCTGGCCGTCCTGAATGCGCTTGAGCAGGTCGTCCGTCCAACGGTTCACGTGCGTCTGACCCATGCGCCAGGTCAGTCCCTTGTTCATCGCGGCGCCGAACGGGATTTTGTCGATAAGTCCGCCGTACACGCCCGGCACCGACAGCGTGCCCGCCGGCCGGCACACGTAGATCATCTCGCGCAACACGTGCGGGCGGTCCGTCTCCAGCATCACGGCTTGCTTCGCGCGGTCGTACATGGCATCGACGGAACGCGTCGCGTGCGATTCCATGCCCACGGCGTCGATGCACTTCTCCGGTCCCTTGCCCTGCGTGAGGTCGCCGAGACGCTCCAGCACGCTCTCTTCCTTGAAATTGATGACGGTCGCGCCGCCCGCGCGCGCCATCGCAAGGCGCTCGGGCACGCAGTCGATCGCGATCACCTGCTTCGCGCCCAGCAGCACGGCGCTGCGAATCGCCATCTGGCCGACGGGACCCGCGCCCCAGATCGCAACGGTGTCGGTCGGCTCGATGTCGCATTGCACGGCCGCCTGCCAGCCGGTCGGGAAGATGTCGCCCAGAAAGAGCACTTGCTCGTCGGTGAGGCCGTCGGGAATCTTCACGTGCGTCTTGTCGGCGAACGGCACGCGCACGTATTCGGCCTGACCGCCGGGATAGCCGCCCGTCAGGTGCGTGTAACCGAAGAGGCCCGCCGTGGTGTGGCCGAAGACTTTGTCCGCGACATCCTTGTTGCGGTTGCTGCGCTCGCAAACGGAGAAGTTGCCGCGCTTACACTGGTCGCACTCCCCGCAGACGATGGTGAACGGCACGACGATGCGGTCGCCCTTCTTGAGCGCGCTGTTCTGCGCGCCGACTTCGACCACTTCGCCCATGAACTCGTGGCCCATGATGTCGCCGGATTCCATGCCAGGCATGAAGCCGTCGAAGAGATGCAGGTCCGAACCGCAGATTGCGCACGTCGATACCTTGATGATGGCATCGCGCGGATGCTCGATGACCGGGTCCGGAACCGTCTCGTATCGGATGTCCTTCTTGCCTTGCCAAATCAGCGCCTTCATGTTTGCCTCCAGCGGGAGTGAATGGTCGGATCGCGCGTCGAACGGGTCGAAAGCGAGAAGCCCCGACCGTTGGATGTTTCAGCAACACGTGTTCCGCGCCGGAGTTCGCGCCATGTCCACGACGTGCGTCACGTAAGCAATGCAATAACAGAAGCGGCTGTGTCCGGCACGCCAATGCAGCAACTAGTCTTGGCGCTCATAAAGCGACCGCGCAAGCCGCGCAGCATGTCGCTGCTATCGACGCGATTGGAAAAATCCAACGCGGCGGCGCGCGCTGGGAATACCCACTGCTATGAACTCATGCGCCCATCCGGCTCACGCCACGGACGCTCGATGGCGCTTCCCCGCATCGCTTGTTTGGAACTCTCGCACTTTCATCGAAGGAGCCTGCCATGTTCGTACACAACAAACGTCTGCAATACACGGTGCGCGTTGCCGCGCCCAATCCCGGCCTCGCCAATCTGCTGCTGGAGCAGTTCGGCGGTCCGCAAGGCGAGCTTGCCGCCGCCATGCGCTACTTCACGCAAGCCGTCACCGAAGACGATCCGGGCCGCAAGGACATGCTCTTCGACATCGCGACCGAAGAGATGAGTCATCTGGAAGTGATCGGCAGCATCGTCGCGATGCTGAACAAGGGCGCGAAGGGCGCGCTGGCCGAAGCCGTGGAGCAGGAAGCGGAGCTGTATCGGTCGATGACAGGCAACGGCAACGACTCGCACACGACCGCGATTCTGTACGGCGCAGGCACGCCGCTCACGAACTCGGCGGGCTACCCGTGGACTGCGGCGTATATCGACACCATCGGCGAACCGACGGCCGATCTGCGCTCGAACATCGCGGCTGAAGCGCGCGCAAAGATCGTCTATGAGCGGCTCATCAACGTGACCGACGATCCGGGCATCAAGGACGCGCTGGGCTTCCTGATGACGCGTGAGATCGCGCATCAGAAGTCCTTCGAAAAGGCGCTGCACTCGATTCAGCCGAACTTCCCGCAAGGCAAGCTGCCGGGCAAGCCCGAGTTCACGAGCGTGTACTTCAACATGTCCAAGGGCGACGACGCACGCGGCCCGTGGAACGAGGGCGGCGACTGGCAATTCGTCGCGGACCCGCAGCCGGCAGTCGATGGCGGCGACGGCACGGCGAGCGTGACTGTGAGCGAGCTGGAAAAGGACGCGCTGAGCACGATGGCTACGCGCACCGCTTCCGACCCGACCGCCGACCCGGTGACGGGCGCCGACCTGGGCTCGGGCAAGGCCGTCTGATGCGCAGTTAGCGCGAACGGCGCGCCATGAAAAACGGCCGCGATCATGACGATCGCGGCCGTTCGCGTTTGAAGACCTCGTAAGTCTTCGCGACGCGTGCTGCTTAGAAGCGGTGACGCAGACCGACTGCGGCGGCGACCTGATTCTGCGAGGTCGACGGCGACAGCGTGTTGATCACGGCGAAATTCTCGCCTGCTGCGCCGAGCTGGCCGGACGCATGCTGATACACGCCTTCCACATAGACATCCGTGCGGCGCGACAGCGAATAGTCGGCCTGCAGCGACACGGTATGCCACTTCGGATCGCCCGTACCGCTCGAGCCGGTGAGCTTGCCATCGGTGTACGTGTAGGCTGCATCGAGGTTCAATGCCGGCGTCAGCGCATAGCTGCCGTTCAGCTCGAAGTTGTTCATATGCAGGTTCGTGTTGGTCGGGAGCACGAGCGCGACGCCGCCCTGCGACGCCGCGATCAGGCCGTCGTAGTGCGTGTTCGTCCACACGAAGCCCACCTTCGCCGGGCCGTAAGCGTAGTTCACGCCCGCGCCGAACGTGCGTTGCAGTTCGGCCGTGAGGTTGCCCTTGTCGCTTTGTCCTGCCGTTACCGCGCCGCCCGTGTTGAAGTTGCGCGAGTTGTTCGTCTGCAGGTAAGCCGCCGCGAAGTTGAGCGGGCCGTTGGTGTACGACGCGCCCGCGCTCCATGCGCGGTTGTTCGAGAACTGGCCGGCGTCATTGCTGAAACCATACAGACCGCCGAACTTGAAGCCCGCGTAATTCGCGCTGCGATATTTGATCGAATTCTTGATCGAGAACGAGTTGTCGAGATTGTCGTTGTCGAACGGATGCGCGCTCAGGTTATTGCCATAGCCCGCGCCGGCTTCCGAAAGCGGTCCGAGAAAGTCGACCATCGAATCATATTGACGGCCGAGCGTGACGGTGCCGAACTGATCGCTTTGCAGACCGACATACGCCTGGCGGTTGAACATGCCGTCCTGATTGAAGCCGCCGTTATTCAGGTTGAAGCCGCTCTCCAACTTGAAGAGCGCGTGCAACCCGCCGCCCAGATCTTCGCTGCCGCGCAAGCCGAAATACGTATCGGAGACGGAACCGCTGCCTTGCTGCCAGTTGCTGTGACCCGCAGTGTTATTGGCATATACGAGGCCCGCGTCGAGCATGCCGTACAACGTGACGCTGCTTTGTGCCTGCGCCGAAGCCGCGAAGGCGCCGAGCACGCCCGCAATAAGGAGATTTCTTTTCATGGTTGCTGTGTGTCCTGATTAGAGCGAAGGCTTCCCGAGGCGATGCGCCTTGTCCTTGAGAAGCCCGACACACTTTAAGCGACGGCCCTTCATACGTCGCGTTATTCGGCGCCTTTTGACGAGTAAGAATCTATTGCTAAAACTGGAACGAGTATGTCTGGCTGCATCTTAGTGCTTTAGTCTCAATCGCTTACTGTCAGCGAACGCAAAGAGTTAATCGTTTCGATGTTGCACATGGACCACGTTATTCATGCGCATTCTGGAGAGGTGCTTTGCAGGCGCACGCGTTGATACGCGCATTCGCTCTCGCTAATCTCTCGGGCGTCTGAAGTCTTTGACGACGAGTTGCAGTCCGAGGACACGGGGCGGTTTCGCGAGAGGAAACCGCCCCGCTTTTCTTTTGCACGTCACGCAGCAGGATCGAGTTTCACTTTGATCCATCCCGGTTGACGCAGATCGAATGCCTTATAGGCGTCGATGACATTCATCATCGGCTCGCGTGTAGTCAGCACGCGAAGCGGATCGAACGATCCGTTGCTCACGCGCTCGATCAAGGCCGGCGTGATCGCGCGATGGTTGCAGTTGCCCATCCTGATCGCGAGGTTCTTGTTCATCGCGATACCGAGCGGGAAGAAGCGGTCGTTCGGCGGATACACGCCGATTACCCCGAGCGTGCCCGCTTTCGCGAGCGCGGCGACGGCCCAGTCGAGCGCCTGCGTCGGCGCGTTGCCCGGTATCCAGTTCTTGCCGTCTTGATTGCGCTCGGGCGTGACTGTCTGACTTTCCTGTTCCGCCTGCTTGATCTTGTCTTCCGACGCGGCCGGGCCGCCTTCCGGATGCACGGCATCTACCCCCACGGCATCGATGGCGCGATCCACGCCCACGCCGTTCGTCAGTTCGAGAATGGCCTGCACCGGGTCTTCCTGGTCGAAGTTCACCGTTTCCGCGCCCTGCGCACGCGCCATGTCGAGCCGATCCTGCAAGCGATCCACCGCGATCACGCGTCCCGCGCCGAGCATCCATGCGCTCGCAATCGCGAACTGGCCCACCGGCCCCGCGCCGAAGACCGCGACCGTATCGCCGGGACGGACCTCCGCGAGCTGCGCGCCGAAATAGCCGGTCGGAAAGATGTCGGAGATGAGAATGGCGCGCTCGTCATCGACGTTATCGGGCAGCTTGATGAGGCTCGCGTTGGCAAGCGGCGTGCGCGCGTATTCCGCTTGCAGACCGTTGATCGGCCCGGTGCTTTTCGGTCCGCCGAAGAACGCGGTGCCAGCCGACGGACCGTTCGGATTCGCGAGGTCGCATTGCGCGGTGTAGCCCTGCCGGCAGTAACCGCAGCATCCGCACGAAACGGTCGATGGAATCAGCACGCGATCCCCGCGCTTCAGGTTGCGCACGCCCTTGCCGACCTCTTCGATCACGCCGACGCCCTCATGACCGAGAATCGTCCCCGGCACCATGCCGGAAAACGTGCCGCGCACCATGTGCAGGTCCGTGCCGCAAATCGCGCTCGCAGTCAGGCGGACCACCGCGTCGAAATCGTGCTGGATCGTCGGGTCTGCCACGTTGTCGAGCGATATGTTGCCTATGCCGTGAAACACGACTGCTCTCATCGTCTGACTCCCGGGAGGTGTTGGTCGAACACTGGTTCAGCAACACACGCGCCCGTCAGCGGCGGGCATAGCGGTTGCGACGTTCATTGCGTTGGCACCGCTAATCCCGTAAGGAGAACCACATGAACAAGGACACCACCGAAGGCATCAAGGAGCAGGTGAAGGGCTGGGTCGATACGGTCATCGGCACCGTGACCGGTGACGAGGACCGCAAGCTGAAAGGCGACGTCGAAATCACCAACGGCGCGAACCGCAAGGACTACGGCGACCAGAAGGACAACATCGAGAAGGGCGTCGAAGATCCGGGCGAGCCGACCAACACGTAAGCCCGCTTTTCTCTATTTTTTTATTCACGCCGCGCGCTTCACATAGCGCGCGATGAAGGTGCGCGTCTCGTCGTCCGGGAAGCGCACCGCCACGCGGTCCGCGCTCACCATCTCCACGACGCCATCGCCATAGCGGCGCACGCGCACACGGTCGCCCTGAGTGAACGTGTGTGCGCTTCGCTTCGGCTTCGCTTCTTTCTCGTGCTCTTCCGACAACGCCTGTTCGCGCACCTCGCGCGGGCTCTCGTGCACTTCTGGCGGATGCAGGCAGTTGTCGCACGCGCCGCACGCGCCGCCGCCTAGCTCGTCGTCAGGCGCGCGATACTCCACTTCCTGCTTGTCCGCAGGCGACTGCGCGCGCACGTCGTCCGCGTCGTCGGCGAAGTAGTCGAGCAGCATGCGCCAGCGGCAGCGCGCGCTTTGCGCGTAGTTGATCATGCGTTCGAGCACGGCGCGATCGCGCCCGGCTCGCGAGGCATAACCTTGCGCGGCATCGTCGAGTTGCCCGATGGCGGCGCCGTCGTCGATCAACTTCATGCCGCCGCGACGCGTGCGACGCGTGACGCCCATGTCGTTGAGCAGCGTCGCCGCGACGCGCAGCTTGTTCACGCCCACATGCGGCAACGCTTCGCGCAGGCGTTCCAGCGGCTTTTCGAGCGTCTGGCTCGCGTTCTCTCGCGCGAGATCGCGTACCGTCTCGGCCACGCGGCGTATCGTCTCCGCGCTCGGATAGCGTCCGCCGAGAAAGAACTGCTGAACCTGCTTGTCCTTGAGCTCGAAAAGCAGGATGCACTTGGCCGGCTCGCCGTCGCGGCCCGCCCGTCCGGCTTCCTGATAGTACGCATCGAGGCTGCCCGGCACCTGCGCATGCAACACGAAGCGAATGTCCGGCTTGTCGATGCCCATGCCGAAAGCGTTCGTCGCGACCATCACCCGCGCCTCGTCGCCCATGAACGCGTCTTGCGCTTCCGTTCGCGCGCCGGCGGCCATCTTGCCGTGGTATCGCTGTGCTGCGACGCCCGCTTCCTGGAGCGCTGCATGAAGCGCGTCGCATTCGGCCACCGTCGCGCAATAGATGATGCCGCTGCCTTCCAGCGTGCTCGCCAGCTCGATGGCGCGGGCGCGTTTGTCCTCGGGATTCGTCAGTTGCTCGACCGAGAAATGCAGGTTGTCGCGATACACGCCCGTATGAATGACGTTCGCGTGGCGCATCTGCAATTCGCGCACGATGTCCTCGATGACCGATGGCGTCGCCGTCGCCGTAAGCGCGAGCACCGGCGGGCGGCCGAGCGTCTTGACCGCGTGAATCAGTTCGACATACGCGGGCCGAAAGTCGTGGCCCCACTGCGAGATGCAATGCGCCTCGTCGATGACCACGAGCGGCACCGAGGGCATGTCCTTCGACGTGAGCGTCGCGGTGAATTCCGCATTGACGAGCCGCTCCGGCGTGACGAAGAGAATGCGGACCTCGCCTGCGGTGACCGCTTGCATGGCTTCGCGCTCTTCTGTCGTGGACAAAGTGCTGTTGATGACCGTGGCCGCTACGCCGGCTTCCGTCAGTTTGACAGCCTGATCGCGCATGAGCGAGATGAGCGGCGAGACGACCACCGTCATGCCGTCCAGCTGCAAGGCCGGCAATTGATAGCACAGGGATTTGCCGGCGCCCGTGGGCATGACGGCGAGCGTGTCGTTGCCGTCGAGGACGCTGCGAATCACTTCGTCCTGTCCCGGCCGCAAATGCGGAAAGCCGAAGACTTTGCGAAGCGCGGTTTCGACTTCACGGTCGAGCGGTTTGCGCGCGCGGGTGGCGATGCTGCGGGTGGTGTCGTTCATGTCCATTGCGGTCTGATTGGCGCGCTGCGCGGTTCACATCCGGCCGTTCAGCAAGCGGGGATGCGTGCCGCCAATTGAGCAAGCCCCAGACCCACGGCAAACGTTTGAAGAAAGAACAGGGTCGTGTGAAAAGTTTGCGCGCTGTTCCGTGCGGTAACGGACGCAGCGTTGCAATCCGCGTCGCATCCATCGGCCAAGATTCCATCGGACGAATAAGGGTGAACGCTAATACCGGCGCGGGTTCGGGCACATCCGTTTCAATTGGAAACATCTTCGTCACCGCAAAACGCCGTACAAGGTACACGCCTTGCTTTTGTAGTCGTTTTACGATTTCACGCAGGACGACTCCCATGACACGAACCCTTGCAGCCGCCGCCGCACCCGCATTCCGACAGCGTCGACCGGCTCAGCTCGCGGAACGCGAACTCAAGCACCTGGAACTGATCCTCGCGAGTTTCGTGGAAGGCAGCGCCGCACCGGGTCGTCTGCCGACGAAGTATTGGGATATGCGCGTGTCGCAACTCGACAGCGATTACGAGCTCGTTCCTTCTCAAAGTCAGCGCGTCGCCACGCTGCAACGCAAGCTGGCCATGCTGGATTCGGCTATCGGCGCTGCTGCCGCCGATGCACAGGAAAAACAGAACCGCCGCGTCGCTGCCTGAGCACCGCCGGCACCGCAGTCTCCTTTCTCTCGACGCACGCCGACATCGGCGCGTGCGTCACCCAGGCACCGAGCTTACGTCGCGGCCCTACTTCGCCCGCCGGATCAGCGCGCGCGCCACGTTCGCCGCGAGATCCGCGCGAAGCTCGGCCCACTTGCCGAGCAGCGATGCATCGTTGGTCAGGAAGTAAGGCGCGTCGGCGAACGCAGCGCTCTCCGGATCAGGACTCGCAACTTCGAAGACGCGCATGTCGAGGTCATCGCACGTTCCCATGCTCACGAGTTCCGCGAAGGAATGCACGCCTGCGATGGCGACGTTCTGAACGCCGACGCCGTGCACTACTGCGATGACCGTCTTGCCCATGCGCCAGGCGGCTTCGCGGCTATCGGCCATGACGAAGGCGATGCCCTCGGCAGGCGCGCTCAACGTCACACGAAAGAGTCGCGATTTACATACGTCACTGAGTTGGGTGGTCATGGTGGCTGCCGGCAATCGGATGGAGCGCATGGTTGCAGGGAGAGCGACGTTACAGCAAGACGCGCTCCAGCCCCGCCGCCTTCAGAGAAGAAACGACGACGCAAGTTCCATTGATTATCCGGCAGGCGTTCAAAGTTCGGGACGCGCGAGATCGGCCTTCACGACTTCGTCGCCCCGGCGCTGCGCCGCTTCGATCGCGTCCGACTTCGACGCATAGGGTCCGAGCGTGTCCGCGCCTTCGAACGGAAAGAGCAAGCGCCCGTCCGTTTTTCGCACGACCTTGAGCGTGCCGTAATAGCCGCTCGCGGCGCTGCCGCGATACGACGCATAAATCTGGAAGTCACTCTCACTCGCGCCTGGCGTCGGCGCGACGATGCGGGTGGGAAAATAAACAAGCTTGGGGCGTCTGCCACTCGAATACGTCACGAAAATCACCGGTTGAATGCGCGTTACCCCGTGCATCCATTGTGCTGACGAGTGCGTGAACACGGCTGTTCGCATCGCGATGCGAACCTCGTGTACGCGCCTGCCGTCGGAATGAACGTAGGGAAGGGAATGTCGCTGCATACAGGGTGAGCAATTGCCAAGCCGGATCGCCTGTCGAGGACGCATTAGCGCGGTCACTCGGATGGCTTTGGGTCGTCGCAGAAAACGGTGCGCGTGTCTTTGCGCTCCAGCGTCAGATTGACCGACCGCGCGCCCTTCGGCCGCGTGCGATGACGCGCGCCTGCGGGAATCGTCAGCATCTGGCCCGCGCGCACGTCCAACGTACCGTCCTCGAAGTCGATGACGAGCGTGCCTTCCGTGACGATGAACGTCTCGTCCGAGTCCGGATGCAGATGCCATTCGTAGGGCGCGGTCATTACGCTGATGTGTATGTCGTGGTCGTTGACGGTGCCGATGATGCGGTTGAGATAGCCGTCGTGCGGCGTGTCGGCGAGTGACTCGAGATCGATGAGCGGGACCATCGCGGCTCCTTGGCGGTCGTGATCGACTCATCGAGGCTATCGAGCGTGACCGCGCGGCGCAAACGAATTGTTCTCGCTTGATTGCGAAGGGCGTTCACGCATCGCTCATGCCGTTGGTGGCGCTGCTGTTCTGCGTTGGCCGTCCTCGGAGGCATCGGCCCGGCCGATGATCGGCTGCGTGCGAGTCTCATCGTCTTCGGTTCGTCGTCCACGAGAACGACCGTCCGGCCGGCATCGCACAAACATGCTCGCACGGCAACGCAAAAGCGGAACGATTCGTCACACGCGCCTCCCCATGCGCCGACGTTGCAGTTACGATAGCTCGCGTGCGTCGCGCATCGACATGACGGCCTTTTATGGCGGCGTCATCATCGTGCGGCGCCTGCGCGCCCGACTTCTCCATCCAACACTGCGACTCGCCACATCATGCGTCGAACCACTGTCCGAACATCGCCCGTTCATGGCCGGGGCGTTTTCGCCCTCGCCGATCTGCCCGCGGGCGCGCTGCTCTTCGAGTACAAGGGGCAGCGTCTTTCGTGGAAGGAAGCGCAGCGCATGTACGAACGCTCGAACGCCGAGGACGGGCACACGTTCCTCTTCGGACTCGACGACGGCCGCGTAATCGACGGCGCGCGCGGCGGCAACTCCGCGCGCTGGCTCAATCACAGTTGCGCGCCGAACTGCGAGGCCGAGCAGGAGGGCGAACGCGTGTTCATCCGTTCGCTTCGTCCCATCGGCAAGGGACAGGAGCTCTTCATCGACTATCGGCTCACAGTCGAAGGACGGCGGACGGCCGCGCTCAAGCGCCTTTACGCGTGCCGGTGCCTCGCAGCGAACTGCCGGGGCACGATGCTGTCGGACGAACGCTGACACGCGCCCCCGCCGCGCTTCCGAAGACGGCGATGCTAATCGCCCGGCGCGGCGCCGGCGTGATACAAGGCGGCAAGCTCTACTGAACGCCGTCGCAGCACATCGCGGTCCACGCGCAACGCGTCCTTCATGCCCGCCTCGATGTCCTCTATCGCAACGGCGTGCGGCGCGTCCGCCTCTTCCCACGTCCGCGCATACGCCGCCTGCTTGCCGGTCCGCGCCGCTTCGTCCGGATGAAGCATGTTGATGCGCGGCAGCGCGTACGCCATCGCGACGATACGCCCGTGCAGGCTGCTGCCCACGTACCCCGCGCTCGTGGTAATCAACGCGCAGATGTCCCAGACGTCGAGCGACCGGAAAATCGCCGGACGTTGCGTCATGCGCGCCGCAAGACGCACGTAGGCGTCGATATCGTCATGCCACGGCGCCGCGCCCGCGCGAAACAGCGCGATGCCGAAGCCGCTTGCTTCGGCAAGCGCGTCGAGTTCGCTCGCCAGCCGGTCGAGCGTCGCATCGTCGCCGAAATCGGCGCTGAACTGCACGGCCAGATAGCCGCGCGGGAACGCCCGCCGCACGTCGGCTGCGGCGCCGTCGTCGGCACGCGAGCGAATGCGAGCATCGAAGAGTTCGGCGATCATCGTCACAGGGTCCGGCAAGAGCCTCGCCGCGATGCATGCGGCACGCAGCGTCGCTTGCGTGCGGGCGTCGCGCACACTCACGTCATCGGCGGTCCGTAGCTTCGTCAGGACTTCGGCACGCAGCGCTGCGTCGCACGTGTCGAGCGACGCGCCGCCCACCGCGTTGAAGCGAATCGACGACGCCTGCGCGAACGTCTCGCGGCCGACGACGTAGGGCGCGCGAGCATCGGAATGCAGCATCGCGCGTGCGTACGCCGAACGATCGTCGGTGCGCGTGCCGTATCGCGCGATGCGGGTCTGCGCGTCTTCGGGGTCGCCGAGCATCACGGCGGCGTCCCAGGCGTCGCACGTCAGCAACTCGCCGCCGGCGTGCACGAGCGTGACGGGCTTGTCGCGCCACCGCCCGGCGAGTGCGGCGAGGTCGGCGACATCGTGGCCGCCGTATGCGCGCATGTCGCGCGCGGCCAGTCCGGCGAACACCGGCTTTGCATCCGGCCGACGCTCGGCGAGCAGCCGTTCAGCGACGTGCGCAAACAGCATGTCGCCGAAGTTGTGACGGTCGAATGCGCCGAAGATGATGACATTCGTGTCGGGCACATGGCCTCCGTCGAACGCGGCCGACGCGATGCGCCCGGCCTCAGGTTAGCTCCGCTTGACTCGTCGCGGCCGCGCGCCTATACAGGACGTTCCCGCTTCGCGCACGCGAGGCGGCCCGACCGCGACCGGAGCCTTCGATGACGAGCACGACACGCGCCGCACTGTTCCCTGCCCCGCTTGCGCTTCCCTGCGTTCTGCTCGTCGCGGCCTGTTCGACGATCGAGCCGCCCGCGCCGCCGCCCGCATCCGTCACGACGACGCTGCCCTCGGGCGGCGTCTATAAAGGCACGCTCGGCAGCGGCGACGCCACCTTGCTCATGCTCTTCGACGGCACCGCGTACCTCTTTCATGCCGATGCGAACGGCGGCGGTCTTGCCGGCGTCGCGATTGCAGCCAACGGCTCGCAAACGAGCGACGGACGTTTCACGAGCGCCTCCGCGCTGGATTACCGCATCGGCGAAGCGCCGCCGTCGCCGGTATCGTTCACGGCGAACTTCGCGCACGCGCCCGCCGTCGAGGGCGCAATCACGCGCGCCGACGGTGGCGAAAGCCGCATCTTCCGCGCGAGCGCCGCGCCCATGCTCGACACCGCGCCGACGCTCGCCAATGCCGGCGGCCTGTACAGCGGACGCGGCATGTCCCTCGGCGGCTCGACGACCACGCGCATCACCGTCGCCGCGGATGGCTACGCCGCCGGCACGACCAGCGCCGGCTGCATCTTCAAGGGAACCGTGCGCCCGCGCCCCGGCGTGAACGCCTACGCGGTAACCGTGACGTTCGGCCCGGCGCCCTGCCCGCTTCCCGACGCGACGGTTGAAGGCAGCGGCATCGTTGACGGCGCACGGCTCATGGTCGCGCTGCCGAGCCCCGACCGCTCCAACGTGTTTCTCTTCGACGGCCGGAAATAACGCCCGGCGCCTGCGAGCACGCCCATCGAAGAACGTCACGCGCGCTTACATACGGCGTTTCATGTCCTAACATTGCTTTACCGCAGCCGGTCGCGCACGCCTGCGCGCGGACGCGTCCGGCTCGGCAAGAAGTCGTGTTGTTCCAACAACATCTTTCGATGACGTAAAAAAGGAGACAACCGGATGAACGCAACGCTCAAGCTCTTGCCGTTGGCCGCCGGCGCGATGTTCGCCTGCATGCCGCCCGCCGACGCTGCGCAGGATAACGTCGGCACGCTGTCCAACTTCCGTCAGACAGGCAATACGCAACCACCCGAAACGGTCCCGCAGACGGGACAAACGGCGGACGCCCTGCGCGAAAACCTCAAGCAGATCAAGCTGCCGCCCGGCTTCAAGATCGAACTCTATGCGGTGGTGCCGGAGGCGCGGCATATGGCAATCGAGCCATCGACGGGCGTGGTGTTCGTCGGCACGCGGAAGAATCGCGTGTGGCAGGTGACGGACCGGACGAAGCAACGCGTTGCCAGCGACGTCGTGCAGTTCGCCTCTTCGGTGACGTTCAAAGTGCCCAACGGTGTGTGCTTCTCACCGGACGGCATTCTCTACGTGGTCGAGCAGAACCGCGTGCTCGGCTTTCCGGCCGCGCAGTTCTTCGGCGAAGGCGGCCCCGACGTGGCGGCGGCCGTTGTCGTGCCGCAGGGCAAGCTGATTCCGACGCAGTTCGAGAGCTTCAACCACGGCGCGCGCGCGTGCCGCATCGGACCGGACAAGAAGCTGTATATCGCGCTCGGACAACCGTGGAACGTGCCGCCGAAAGACAAGCTCGCCGAACTGGATCGCGCCGGGCTCGCTGGAATCATCCGCATGGATCAGGACGGCAAGAACCGCGAAGTGTATGCGCATGGCGTGCGCAACTCGGTCGGCCTCGATTTCAGCCCCAAGGACAAGACCCTGTGGTTCACCGACAATCAGGTGGACGGCATGGGCGACGATACGCCGCCCGGCGAGCTGAACCACGCGACGAAGGCCGGCGAGAACTTCGGCTTTCCGTGGTACGGCGGCGGCAAGGTGCGCACGGTCGAGTACAAGGACCAGAACCCGCCGGCGGGCGTCGTGTTCCCGCAGGTCGAGTTCGCCGCGCACGCCGCCGACCTCGGCATGTCGTTCTACACCGGCAAGATGTTCCCGCAGAAGTATCAGGGCGGCATCTTCGACGCGGAGCACGGCTCGTGGAATCGCACGAAGCCGATCGGCGCGCGCATCATGTACACGCCGATTAAGGACGACGGCACGGCCGGCGAGACGGAAGTTTTCGCGGAAGGCTGGCTCACGCAGAGCGGCGAATACATGGGCCGTCCGGTCGATGTGCAGATGCTGCAGGACGGATCGCTCCTCGTCTCCGACGACTACGCGGGCGCGATCTACCGCATCTCGTACACGGGGTCGAAATGAGCCGCGCGATACAGACGGCGGCGCTCGCGGCGCTCGCCGCGCTCCTGGCGACGATGTCGGACGCGTCGCTCGCGGCCGGCGATATCAAGGCGGGACGCGCCAAGGCGGCGCAGTGTCAGGCTTGTCACGGGCTCGACGGCATGTCGAAGCTGCCCGAGGCGCCGAACCTTGCGGGTCAGACGGAGGAATATCTGGTGAAGGCGCTCAACGACTTCCGTTCGGGCGCACGGCAGAACGAGATGATGTCGGTGGTGGCGAAAGGTTTGTCGGATACGGATGTCGCGAATCTGGCGAGCTATTACCACAGCCTCGGCAAGCAGTGACGTCGTCATGCGCTCGATTTTTTTCTAACGAACGCTTGACTTGGCGGACTAAGGGTTTATACTAGCCCTTGTCTCCTCCATGTCTCAACCGATGTGGATTCAAGCCCGCTCTCTTGAGCGGGCTTTTTTTTGGTCTGCCGCCTGCCCATGCAGGGCGGTGAACTTGCTCTCAGCGGCGATCACATATCCACAGAATCCGGGGAAAAGCCTGTGGATAATCGGCTGACCGATGCCTTAACCGATTGACGCCGAAGCACTTACCGCGACTGCTTCCCTTCGCCGACACACGACGCGAGCATCGCGTCCGCAGGATTTGCGTCCGAAGCCAGCATAGCTTGCGGCGCGGTCGCGATAGTCAGTTCTTCGGCGGCCGAGCCCGGCAACGCAAAAAGGATCGCGCCCGTCGCGGCGAGCGCCACGATCATCGATAAGAACCACGAAAAGACGTACATCGCCGGCACTCCGTGAGAGAACACTTGTCGTCTGGGACAGGCGCGTCGAACGTCAGCGCCTGATGCGCAGAGTAGAGCCATGCGGCACGTCGCACAGCCCCACGGAGGGAGGGACGTGAAGGGGGGGAACGGGCCGTCAGCGCGTATCCGGCGCGGGCACGGGCGAGACGCCCTGCGCGCGGGCGGCGACATCTTGTGCGCGCATCGCGCGGGTGAAGCTCTCTCGTTCTCGCAATCGCTTCCAGTAAAGCGCGACCGGTTCGGCGAAGCGCGCGCTCAAGCCGAGATGCTCCGCCAGCATCAACGCATAGCCGACCGAAATGTCCGCCGCCGTGAAGCGGCCCGCGCACAAATATTCCTGCCGCTCCAGAAGCGGCGCGAGCGCGCGCAACCGCGCGTGAAACCATCGCGCGTAGTCTTCCGCGACCTGTGGCTGGCGACGCTCCGGCGGCTCGAAATGCGTGTAGCGCAGCACGAGCGTCTGCGGGAACGTGAGCGTCGCCTCGCCAAAGTGCAGAAAGTGCAGATAGCGCCCGAAGTCGGCCTCGTGCACGGCGACATCCAGCACGCCGGGCGAATAGCGCGCCGCAAGATATTGGCAGATCGCGGCGGACTCGGTCATGAAGAGCGCGCCATCGGAGAACGCGGGCACCGTGCCGAGCGGATTCACGTCCATGAAACCGCGCGCCATCATCCGTGGCGGGAACGGCAGCATCTTCAATTCATACGGCAGGCCGATCTCTTCGAGCGCCCACAACGGCCTGAACGAACGCGCGCTGACGCAGTGATGCAGCGTGATCATCGCCGCGCTCCGTGCTCAAGCAAGCCACGACGGCTTGCGCTTTTCGAGGAAACTGCGCACGCCCTCGCGCCCTTCGTCGGATGCGCGAATCCGCGCAATCCGATCCGCCGTGTCCGACATGAGCGCCTCGTCGATCGCGCTGCCCGCCAGATCTGCGACCAGCCGCTTGCATTCACGCACCGCATTCGGGCTATTCGCGGCGATGCTCGCGGCGATGGCGTCGACGGCCGTGTCCAGCGCATCGGCTGCGACGATCTGATGCACGAAGCCGATGCGCAAGGCCTCGGCCGCATCGAAACGCTCGGCTGTCACGAAGTACCGATGCGCCGCGCGCGCGCCCATCGCGCGGATCACGTACGGCGCAATGGTCGCGGGCATCAGACCGAGTCTCGCTTCGGACAGGCAGAACTGCGCCGTGTCCACGGTGACCGCAATATCGCACGCGGCCACCAAGCCCACGCCGCCCGCGTAGACGTCGCCCTGCACGCGGGCGATGACCGGCTTCGCGCTCGTGTAGATGGTGTTGAGCATGGTCGCGAGGCCGAGCGCATCGGCGCGATTTTCGGCGTCGGTAAAGCCCGCCATGCGCTTCATGTAGTTCAGATCCGCGCCCGCGCAGAAGGCCGGGCCGTTCGCCGCAAGAACGATCGCGCGCACGTTGGCGTCGTCGTTGAGCGCGCGAAACGCGGCAGTCAGCTCGACGATGGCCGCGTCGTCGAACGCGTTGCGCACATCGGGCCTATCGAGCGTCACGCGGGCAATCGGACCGTCGACCGAAAGTTTCAGGCGTTGCAGATTTATTGCGTCGCTCATGTCTTGTCTCCTCGTTTGCCGCAGCATTGTGAGCGCGGCTCAATTCGAATGGATGCTGCGTCATGCCATGTAAGCCAGTTTTATCGAGAATGGCAAGCGCGGTCAATCGGGGTTCATGAGGCGCGCTCACACGTCCCCTGCGTGTGCTTCATGCTCATCATGTCACGAACGCCCGTAATATATTCGGCTATATTACGCAGGCTCGTCCGGCCGCAGATGCCGCGATACATCGATCATGAGAAACAACAGGAGCCTCTACGTGAAGATTCGTTTCATCCGCACGGTGCTTGGATTTTCGCTTCCGTTCGCTGCCTGCATGGCGGCATCCGCCGCGTTCGCCGGCGAAGTGCAGGTCGCGGTCGCCGCTAATTTCACCGCGCCGGTGCAGGCAATCGCCGCCGACTTCGAGAAGGATACGGGCAACAAGGTCGTCGCCTCCTACGGCGCGACGGGCCAGTTCTACGCGCAGATCAAGAACGGCGCGCCGTTCGACGTGTTTCTCGCCGCCGACGACACCACGCCCGCCAAGCTCGAAAGCGAAGGGCTGACGGTGCCCGGCAGCCGTTTCACGTATGCGACCGGCACGCTTGCGCTGTGGTCGGCGAAAGACGGCTACGTGGACGACAAGGGCGACGTGCTGAAGAAGAACCAGTTCACGCATCTCGCGATAGCGAATCCGAAAGCCGCGCCGTACGGCCTCGCCGCGACGCAGGCACTCGACAAGCTCGGGCTGACGCAGGCCGTGGCGTCGAAGATCGTCGAAGGGCAGAACATCTCGCAGGCGCAGCAGTTCGTCGCGACGGGCAATGCGGAACTGGGCTTCGTCGCGCTGTCGCAGATCTACAAGAACGGCAAGATCACGGGCGGCTCGGCGTGGATCGTGCCCGCGTCGCTGCATGAGCCGATCAAGCAGGACGCGGTCATTCTGAACAAAGGCCGGGACAATCCCGTCGCGAAGCAGTTCGAAGATTATCTGAAGGGCCCGAAGGCCGCGGCGGTGATCAAGTCCTTCGGCTATCAACTCTGAAGCGCACATGCTGATCGATTCCGCCGATCTCCAGGCCATCACGCTGACGCTGGAACTCGCGTCGCTCGCGACGGCGCTGCTGCTCGTCATCGGCACGCCCGTCGCGTGGTGGCTTGCGCGCACTACATCGCGGATGAAAGGCCCGGTCGGCGCCGTCGTCGCACTGCCGCTCGTGCTGCCGCCGACGGTCATCGGCTTCTATCTGCTCGTCCTGATGGGACCGAACGGCTATGTCGGCAAGCTCACGCAGGCGGCGGGCATCGGACTATTGCCGTTCACATTCGCCGGGCTCGTCGTGGGCTCGGTGATCTATTCGCTGCCGTTCGTCGTGCAACCGCTGCAGAACGCGTTCGAAGCCATCGGCCGGCGTCCGCTCGAAGCCGCCGCGACGCTGCGCGCGGGTCCGTGGGACACGTTCTTCACGGTGGCGCTGCCGCTCGCCCGGCCGGGCATCGTGACCGCGACGATTCTCGGCTTCGCGCATACCGTCGGCGAGTTCGGCGTCGTGCTGATGATCGGCGGCAATATTCCGGGGCGAACCCGCGTGGTGTCCGTGCAGATTTTCGATCACGTCGAGGCGCTCGAATATGCGCAGGCGCATTGGCTCGCGGGCGGCATGGTGCTTTTCTCGTTCGTCGTGCTGCTTTTGCTTTATTCGACTCGACGGACGGCGGCGGCGCATGTCTGAAGCCCTTTCGCCTCCCCCTGCACGCAGCCGCGCAACGCACGCGGTCATCGAAGCGCGCTTCGTCGTCGAACAGGGCGGCTTTTCGCTCGATGTCGATCTGAACTTGCCGGAGCGCGGCGTCACCGCGATCTTCGGTCAATCGGGCTCGGGCAAGACGACGCTTTTGCGTTGCCTCGCCGGACTCGCACGTCCGGCGCGCGGGCGGCTCGTGGTCAACGGCGACGTGTGGCTGGACACCGAGCGCCGCGTTTTCCTGCCGACACATCGGCGGCCGCTCGGCTACGTCTTTCAGGAAGCGAGCCTTTTCCCGCATTTGAGCGTCGAAAAAAACCTGCGCTATGGGCTCAGGCGCGTGCCGGCAGCGAGCCGTCGCGTCGATCTTGCGCACGCCGTGGAACTGCTCGGCATCGCGCACTTGCTCGCCCGTATGCCCGCCGGGCTGTCGGGCGGCGAGCGGCAGCGCGTGGGCATCGCGCGGGCGCTTTTGACGAGCCCGCGCCTGTTGCTGCTCGATGAACCGCTGGCGTCGCTCGACCACAAACGCAAGCTCGAAATCCTGCCGTATCTCGAACGTCTGCACGACGAACTCGACGTCCCGATGCTCTACGTGAGCCACGCGCCCGAGGAAGTCGCGCGGCTCGCGGATCATCTCGTGCTGCTCGACGCTGGTCGCGCCATCGCTAGCGGTCCGATCACGGAGACGCTCGCGCGGCTCGATCTGCCGATCGCCCTCGCCGACGACGCCTCGGTGGTGCTGGAAGGCGTCGTCGCGGGCTACGACGCGCGGTATCGGCTGCTGACGCTCGCACTGCCGGGCGGACGCGCGACGCCCAACGTGCTGCACGTGCTGCACGACCGCGTCGCCGAGGGCAAGCCGATGCGCGTGACCGTGAAGGCGCGCGACGTGAGCCTCATCACCGGCGAGCACGACAGCACGCAAAGCAGCGTGCTGAACGTGCTTCCCGCCACGGTGAAAGCGATTTCCGACGACGCGCACGAACCGCAGGCCGTCGTGCGGCTGGACGTGGACGGCTCGCCGCTGCTTGCGCGCGTCACGCGCTACTCATTGGATCGTTTGAGGATTGCGCCGGGCGTGCGCGTGTGGGCGCAGGTCAAAGCGGTGTCGCTGCTCGCCTGAGCGCGAGGTACTGCAAGAGCATGATCGTCTTGCCGTCCATGATCTCGCCACGTTCGATCATCGCGATGGCGTCGGCGAGCGGCGTTTCGATGACCTCGATTTCTTCGCCCTCGTCAATCACGCCGCCGCCGTCGCCGACGCGCATCGATCCGTCGTATTCGCCGACATAGAAGTAGAGCTTCTCCGTCACCGATCCGGGGCTCATGAACGCTTCGAAAATCTTCTCGATGTGCCCGACCCGATAGCCCGTCTCTTCCTCCACTTCGGCGCGAATGCGCGCGTCGGGCGTCGCGTCGTCGAGCAATCCGCCCGGCGCTTCGATCAGCATGCCATCGTGGCCGTTGACGAACGCCGGCATGCGGAACTGCCGCGTCAGAAGAACCGTGCCGGTGCGCGGATTGTGCAGCAGGATGGTCGCGCCGTTGCCGCGGTCGTAGGTTTCGCGGCTCTGCCGCTGCCATGTGCCGTCGCGGCGGCGAAAGTCGAAGATGACTTTTCTCAGCACGTACCAGTCGTCGGACAGCACGACTGTCTCAACCACGCGAACCCGTTCATGTGTGGCGCCTGCTTCGGTCATGATCTCCTCGGTCGACAGTGTCATGTCACGCATTATTACCGGGTAACACGCTGAAAGAATCATACTGCGCCCGGTAATTGAAGTTCGCCGGCAACTGGAATAGCGTAGAAGGATGCACGGTCTGCGGCCATTGGCGAGCATCTGTTTCCTGCCGCGAATTAACCGCGCAAGTAATTCTTTGGAGAAAGTTGTGAATCGCCTGAAGGCTCTTATTGCGATGTCGGTGGTCGCCACGGCTGGCGTGGCCGCCACCGCGCATGCCGGCGGCCATGTCGGAATCTGGTTCGGCGCGCCGCTGTATTACCCCGTGGCGCCTGCGCCGTATTACTACTATCCGGCCGCGCCCGTGGTTGCGGTGCCCGCCGCACCGACCACCTATGTCGAACAGGGACAGCCCGCCGCCGCTCCCGCGCAGCCGAGCGGCTCCTGGTACTACTGCGACGGTTCGCGCACGTACTACCCCTATGTGAAGGAATGCCCGGGCGGCTGGCGCGAAGTCCCGGCACAACCGCCTCCGCCGTCGAACCAATAATGCAGTCCTAGCGAAGTCACGTTCATGAACTACCGAAGCCTCGCATTTCTTCTCACGCTCACCGGCCTCTCGGCATGCACCGTCATGCCGAGCGGGCCCAGCGTCATGGCGCTTCCCGGCTCGACCAAGACGTTCGACCAGTTCCGCGCCGACGACGCCTCATGCCGTCAGTTCGCGTTTCAGCAAGTTGGCGGCGTCAGCGCCGATCAGGCTGCGACCAACAGCGCGGTCGGAAGCGCAGTCGTCGGCACCGCCATCGGCGCGGCGGCGGGCGCGGCGTTCGGCGGCGGTTCGGGCGCGGCTATCGGCGCGGGCGCGGGCTTGCTGACAGGCAGCGCGTTCGGCGTCGGCGCGGCGCAGTCGTCGGGCTACGGCGTGCAGCGCCGCTACGACTACGCGTATCTGCAGTGCATGTACGCGGCGGGCGACAAAGTGCCCGTCAGCGGCGCCGTGCGCACGGCACCGCCCAACGGCGCTTATTACGCACCGCCGCCACCGCCGCCGGGCATCCAGCCGCCCCCGCCGCCCGCGAGTTGAACGGCGTTAGCGGCGTCTGCGCCAGCTATCGTCGGCGGGGCGCGCGTGGGGATGAATCGGGGCGACGAGCCCCGGCGCGACCACGAGCCCCGTCACCCAGCCGATATAAAACCGCAGGTCGCTCCAGAACTCCGCGCTCGTGTAGATGCGAAAGCTCTGCACGTGCGCCAGCCACAGCGCAAGTTGCAGCGCGCCGGTCACCGCGAGCCACGTCAGCGCGACAACAGCGGTCGCACGGGCGCAGCGGTGAAACGTAGACGGGTCCCATTGCTCGCGCACGATCGCGCAACCTGCTATCAGAATTAGCGCCGAAGGGATCAGGGTCGTCGCGATCACGCGCCCTTCCCACTCGAAGAGCCGCCCGCAGAGATAGCCAGTCACCACCGCGAGCACTGCCGCAGGCCAGGCCGTCCGGCGCGGCCCGCGCGCCGCGAGCCACGCAAGGGTGATAGCGAACGGCATCGCCGCCCATTGCAGCGCCTGTGCAACCGCCTTCGCCAGATTCTCGCTGGCCTGCGCGTTCGCATGGCTCGCGGCGACATACACGGTGATCGCCTCGTGCACGCACACGGCCACGACCGCGAAGCTCAACGCTTCGCAAGCGGCGAATGCGGGCGACTTTCCGGGCCGGGCGTGCGTCGAATCCTCACCAAGCGCGCGCAGGCGTTCGAGCACCGGATCGACGAAGAACGCGAGAATCGCGCCGATCAGCAGCGCCGCGGCGGCATCCGTCAGCGAGAAGTGTCCGAAGAGCGAAATCAGTCCCTGCCACAGGAACTCGGGCGAGGCCGCGCAGACGGCCACCCACAGCGCAAAAAAGAAGCCGTTCGATGCACGTCTGAGCGGCATGGCCACCTCGATGCGGTTGAAACGGACAGCCGCCGGACGTTCAGCTTGCCTCGGGCAGCGAAGCCTGCGCGAGGCGCGCGGCGAGCGCGCTGCACACCCGCGTTTGCAGGTTTGCGGGAATCTCGAAGCCCTCGTAGGCGAGCGCCTGCGCAACGGTGACGACCTTCATCTCCTGATACTTGCGGCCGCTGCCGATGAGCGCCTCGAACGCGTTCGCGCGCTCGTTGATCTCGACCGGATCCGCGTCCACCAGCAGCACCGCGTGCGCGAGCACGGCATAGCGCGGCGCGGCGGGCTCATCGGCTGGCTCATCGGCTGGCTCATCGGCGGGCTCATCGGCTGACTGGGGCACCCGCCGCCAGTACTGCGCGGTGCCCGCGATCTTACGCGCGTCGTCGCCCGGGCCCCACGCGAGGTTGAAGCGGCCATCGCAGAACGAGCCTTGCACCGCTTGATGATGCGTGAGAACGCCGAGTGATCGCAGGGCATCTGCGAGCACGCCGCACAGATGCAGATAGACGGAGTCCGCGAGCGCGCCCATCGGCGCGTGCACGGCATACGCAAGGCTCACGTTGACGATGCCCGGCCCTTGCGGCACGAGGCCGCCGCCCGACAGACGCAGCCACACGGGGCAGCCACGCCAGGCGAAGGCCGCGCGCGCATCGGCGAGCGCGGGGTAACGCTGGTAGCTGCGCGGCACGGAGAGCGACACGGGCGTCGTCCAGATATGCGCGACGCAATCGCCCGATGCGGCGCGGGCGAGCAATGCTTCTTCGGCGTCGAGCGGATCGCCGGGGAGCGAAGCGGGATCGAGCAGAATGAAGGGCATGGGATGGAAGAAGGCCGCGCCGGTCGACGCCACGGGAAGATGGTAGCGAAGAACGGCGTCGGCGGCCAAATGCGTGCAGCGGCGGCGCGTCATGTAATGGCGCTTCGTCCGTCCGTAAGGCGTTGCGGCATGCATCGGAGCCAGGCGCGCATTCGCTCGTGCGCCTTTTCGGAGACGCCGAAAGATGCGTTCACGGCGACTGTCTAACCTGCGCCGGACACGCCGGACCACGGGTAAACCGCCCCGCGCGCGGCATGTTTCAGGCCATATGATGTTCGGATCGGCAGTACGGAAATATTCGCACGGCTTGCTGCGCCGCGACAGCCAAGGCAGCGGCGCAGGAACGCGGGCCGACAAAAACAGGAAAAGGAGACGACCGATGACGAAGATCGCCTACGAGGATTTCGAGCGCCAGGTGGTGCAGCATCACCTTATCAAGGGCAACGTGTACGAGAACGGCGCGGCGCTCGTGGAACGCGCGAACCGGTGGATCGCGGAGAACCGCATCGACGTGTTGAACGTGGAAAGTCTCTCGACCTTCGGCGCGGGTGACGATACCAGCGTCAGCCATTGGTACTCGGGCATTCGCGTCTGGTATCGCACCGAATAGACGACGCGCGCGTCAGCCGCGCCCGACGAACGGCATCTTGGTGGCCATCACGGTGTGGAACAGCACGTTCGCTTCGAGCGGCAAGTTCGCCATATACAGCACCGATTGGCCGACGATCTTCACGTCCATCATCGGCTCGACGGCGATCTCGCCGTTCGCCTGCGGCACGCCGCGCGACATGCGTTCCGAGAGTTCGGTGAGCGCATTGCCGATGTCGATCTGACCGACCGCGATGTCGTGCTTGCGCCCGTCGAGCGATGCGGATTTGGTGAGGCCCGCGACGGCGTGCTTCGTCGCGGTGTATGCGGCCGAATTCGGGCGCGGCGCGCTCGCGGAAATGGAACCGTTATTGATGATGCGCCCGCCTTTTGGCGACTGCGCGCGCATGGTGCGGAACGCCTGCTGCAGGCAATAGAACATGCCGTTCAGATTGACGTTCACGACGCCCTGCCACTGTTCCGGCGTCCAGTCTTCGAACGGTCCCGGCGGATTGGTCACGCCCGCGTTGTTGAACAGCAGATCGACGCGGCCGAACCGCTCGACTGCCGCCTGAAAGAGCCGCTCGACCGATTGCGGGTCGGCAACGTCGGTCGGCACGGCGAGGCCGCGTTCGCCCGCGCCCGCGCCCGCTTCCGCTTCAGCGATAACCGCTTCCAGCGGCGCCGCGCGGCGACCCGCGAGCACGACCGACCAGCCGTCGCCCAAAAGCGCGAGCGCCGCCGCGCGCCCGATGCCGCTGCCCGCCCCGGTCACGATGGCAATACGGGAATTCGTCTTCGCTGCTTCAGGCATGTCTCCGTTCTCCTGTCGACCGGAGTGGGCGCGCGAGCGTCTTCTTCCGGTTCCCTGTGAATGGTTGTTGGGTGGCGCGCGACAGTGCGCGAGCCGTCAATGTGGAGAGCATTATCGGCGAAATGCCTTGCAGCGCCGTTTCACTGACTGCCGGCCGCGTCGGTCGCGCCCGTGCCGGCCGTGTTGCGCATGGCGCTGCCGTTGCAAAAAATCGCGGTCATCAGCAATGGCACGACTTCGTGCACCACGGCCGTGCTGCCCGACTCGCGCACGCGGGCCTCGACCGACTCTTTCGACCCGACCACGACGACGCCGTAGGCCGAATCGTTGATCGGTGCGCCGGTGCCCTGCTTGAACATGGCGTCGCCCTGCTCGTAGCCGAGCACCGCGTAGACGCGAAAGCCGTACGCGGTGAGGTCGCTGCCGTGCGTGGGGCGGAACGCGTTGACCGAGTTCGCTTCCACGCGCATTGGGCTGTCGTCGATGTAACGCTCGTCGCGCAGCGGCGCAATGAAGCGATGCGCGCTCGACTTGCAATCGAGCTGTCGCTCGAGCGGATAAGCCTGCGACACGCTGGGCATGACTGCCCCAGCCAAAGCGGCGAGCGCGGTCAGCGTTGCGAGAGGAACGGTTTTCATGGCGGCGGCAAGGCAGCGGTTGAGAAAGTCGGTCGCTGAAGCATGACGAACGCAGCAATTTGCGAGCCAGTTTTTTTCGCGACATGCGGCACCGCGTTGAGCCTGCGTCCGGTGCGCGAAGTCGCTATATTGGGCGCTTCCAAACGACAAGCCCCGAACAGGAATCTCCATGCCCGCGCTCTCCGATTTCCCGATCACCCGCAAGTGGCCCGCGCAGCATCCCGAGCGCATCCAGCTGTACTCGCTGCCGACGCCGAACGGCGTCAAGGCGTCCATCATGCTGGAGGAAACCGGCCTGCCTTACGAGCCGCATCTTGTGCGTTTCGATACGAACGATCAGATGTCGGCGGAATTCCTATCGCTGAATCCGAACAACAAGATTCCCGCGATCATCGATCCGAACGGCCCCGGCGGCGAACCGCTCGCACTCTTCGAATCCGGCGCGATCCTGATCTATCTCGCCGACAAGTCCGGCCAGTTCCTGCCGAAAGATCCGGCGCGCCGCTATGAAGCGATTCAATGGCTGATGTTCCAGATGGGCGGCATCGGTCCGATGTTCGGGCAACTGGGCTTCTTCCATAAATTCGCGGGCAAGGATTACGAGGACAAGCGTCCGCGTGACCGCTACGTGGCGGAGTCGAAGCGTCTGCTCGGCGTGCTGGACGCGCGGCTCGCTGAACGCGCGTGGATCATGGGTGACGACTACAGCGTCGCGGATATCGCGGTGTTTCCTTGGGTGCGCAATCTGGTGGGGTTTTACGAGGCGCGCGATATCGTCGGATTCGACGCGTTCGCGCATGTACAGCGCGCGCTCGACGCGTTCGTCGCGCGGCCGGCGGTGCAGCGCGGGCTCGACAGTCCGAAGCGCGTTTGAGTCGAAGCACTGCGGACGCGCGTTGTCGTCGCGGCCCGGCGCGCGCTCGCGCGACGTCGAAAGAAACGCGTTTGCCGTCAATGCGTTAAACGCGTGGTGCTCAGGATATCCACACACTTGACCACTGAAATTGTGGACAACGACGCGGAGCGCGCATCCTGCGCGTCCGCGTTCTCGCGTTGCCCGACGCGCTTTTTGCAACGGGTCCACAATGAGTCATCACGCGCGCATTTCGCACGTCGGGCGAAACACGTTTCGCATCAACGCGTTGGCTCGGCGATGCTCAGGATATCCACACGCTTGTGCACGGAAACTGTGGACAACGCGGCACTGTGTATGGCTATCGCTGCGTCGTGCGCGTCATCTTCCGATTCGATGCTTCGCTGGGTCACGACGCCATGAACTTTCTTCGCTTGATTCGTCTTCGTATGCGCGGCGCGCCAATGCTGGCCGCCACGGCGTTTGTTGCGTCGATGTCCGTGGCCGCTCACGCACGGGCCGATGCGCAATGCCCCGGTTACGTCGAAACCGACGGAGGCAGCGCTTTCGATGTCGCGGCCATCGTCAAAGACAGCGGCTCGCCGCAATCGGCGCTGGAGCGAGTGCGCCGCGCGGTGTCGAAAATCGACGCGGGTGGTGGCTGTTCGATCTTCGCCAACGTTCACGCCTGCGAAGAGACGGTGACGCTCGCGCGCAAGGCGATTGTCGCGCTACAGGCGTGCGCGGCGGGTTCGGCGCCGAAAGGTACGACGCACGGCTGAAGCGCGTACGCAATAAAAAACGCGTGCCGTCCAATGGACGGCACGCGTTGCTGAGATGCCCGAACTGCGGCTTCGGAGATTAGCGATCCAGGAACGGACGCAGTTTGTCCGCGCGGCTCGGATGCATGAGCTTGCGCATCGCCTTGCTCTCGATCTGACGAATACGCTCGCGCGTCACGTCGAACTGCTTGCCGAGTTCCTCGAGCGTGTAGTCCGACGCCGTGTCGATACCGAAACGCATCCGCAGCACCTTCGCTTCGCGCGGCGACAGCGCGTTGAGCGCATCGTCGATTGCGGCGCGCATGTTCGCGTGCACGGCGGCATCTGCCGGCGACGCGGCGCCCTGGTCTTCGATCATGTCGCCGAGCGTTGCATCGGCATCTTCACCGACAGGCGTTTCCAGCGACACCGGCTGCTTCGCGATCTTGAGAATGCCGCGAATTTTCTCCTCGGGCATCTCCATACGCTCGGCGAGCACCGACGGATGCGCTTCCTGGCCCGTCTGCTGCAGAATCTCGCGCGAGATACGGTTCAGCTTGTTGATCGTTTCGATCATGTGAACCGGCACGCGGATGGTGCGCGCCTGATCCGCCAGCGAACGCGTCACGGCCTGACGCACCCACCACGTCGCATACGTCGAGAACTTCCAGCCGCGGCGATATTCGAACTTGTCCACCGCCTTCATCAGGCCGATGTTGCCTTCCTGAATGAGGTCGAGGAACTGCATGCCGCGATTGACGTACTTCTTCGCGATCGAAATCACGAGACGCAGGTTCGCTTCGATCATCTCGCGCTTCGCCTGACGCATCTTCAACTCGGCAGCCGTCATCTGACGGTTGATCTGCTTGAGTTGCTTGAGCGGCATCGCGACAGTGGCTTCGATGTCGATGAGCTTTTGCTGCTCGGCCTGAATGGCCGGCAGACTGCGTTCAAGCGATGCACCGTACTGCTTCGAGCTTGCCGCCGTGCGTGCGGTCCATTCGTGATCGGTCTCGTGACCCGGAAACGACTCGACGAACTTCTCGCGCGGCATTCCGCAACGGTCCACCGCGATCTGCAAAACGCGGCGTTCGATCTCCCGCACTTGTGCGACTTGCTGCTGAACGTTGGCGCACAGGCGATCGATAGTCTTGGCCGTAAAGCGGATCGACCCGAGCTCGCGCTGAATCTCCGCACGCGCGCGTTCGACCGCCTTCGTTGCTGCGGCACCCGAACCCTTCGGATGACTGGCTTGTTCCGCCAGCTCGCGCACGCGACCGAAGATTTCGAGGCAGTCGGCCTTCAACTGCTTCAGGCGCGCTTCGTTCGACGCGCCGGCGTCCCCGCCCTCGATATCGCCGTCGTCGTCATCGTCGCCGTCCGATTCTTCGGTGTCCGTATCGATGTCCGTCGCTTCCGTGACTTCGGAGGCCGAAATGTCTTCTTCCGCTGCGTCGTCTTCCTTCAAGCCGTCAACGAGTTCGTCGATTTTCAGCTCGCCCGATTCGACTTGTGCGGCGTCGGCCAGGATGCTCGCGACCGTAGACGGACACGCGGCGATCGCCTGGATCATCTCGTGCAAGCCGTCTTCGATGCGCTTCGCGATGGCGATTTCGCCGGCGCGCGTGAGCAGCTCGGTCGCGCCCATCTCCCGCATATACATGCGAACCGGATCCGTCGTGCGGCCGAATTCGGAATCGACAGTAGACAGCGCGTTTTCGGCTTCCTCTTCCGATTGCTCATCGGTCACGACGGCAGGCGCGTTGTCGCTCAACAGCAGCGTCTCGGCGTCCGGCGCTTGCTCGTAGACAGCCACGCCCATGTCGTTGAACGTGCTGACGATGGTTTCCATCGCCGCCGTTTGCGCGAAGTTATCGGGCAAATGGTCGTTGATCTCGGCATGCGTGAGATAGCCACGCTCCTTGCCCAACTGAATCAACGCGCGCATCTGACGCTGACGCTCTTCGTCCTGCTCCGCCGTCATCACGACATCGGGCTGCACGGCGCCGGTCTGGCCCTTTGCTTTGCCTGCGCGTCGGCCAGGCGACTTGCGCGCCGGCGCGACGATATCCAGCTCCGAATCTTCCCGATCAAAACTTGCCATACTTTCTCCTCGACAGGTTTGCTCGGCGATGACAGGGTCCCCGGAAGCGAGCGTAGGCCCGCATGGATATCGACTAAATCTTCGATCACGGACGGCTGGCTGAGAATCGCATCGAGCAAAGCGCGCAAACCCGCTATCCGCGCAGCTTGCGTATTCCAATCGCCTCTAGAGGCGGAACCTTAGAGTATATCAGGGTTTGTTGCGACGCAGCAGGTTTTTCTCATTCAACTGCTGATTGCGATAAATCCTACCGGGATCGCGGATCGTGGCGGACTCGACCGTTCTTCCTGATCACCCTTCGCCGACGTGGGGACGATCCCGGCAGCTTTCAACCTGAGCATTTGCTTTATCGCCTGAACGTGGTGGGTGCTTTGTGGTGCGACGTGCGCGGCCGGGGCATCGGTTGCGCGAGCGTGGACCGGTCGGGTTACATGGGCAGAGGCGCGCTGTTCATCGGCGATCGGGACGATATGGCCGGCTTCCAACGCCGCGATGAAATCGTGGGCCCACGCACCGATGCGCACGCGCGGACGCGCTTCGTCTCGGTGGTGCGCGGTGAGCTCGCTCGCGTCCTCAGAAACGGAATAACGCGTCAGTCCGTCCCGGCTTTCGAAAGTTCCTCCGCGAAGCGCCTTTGCACGCTCCTCAACGATGACGTCGCGCGATTCACGAGACTCGCGTTCAGCTGTCTCAGACCGGAGGGTGTGCATGCGATAGGCGAAGTCGACCGGCTTGCGGAGCAGTGCGCGCAAATAGCTGATGGGATGCGTCGCGCGCTTCAGATGCGACCAGGTCGTCTCGACGACATCGGACAGCCGCTTGCCGTGCTGGCGGGCCTCGCGCATGAGTTTAAAGATCAGAAATTCACGAAATCCCAGCGGCTGAAGGCGAGTGAGATCGTCGGGGAGGCGTCCGGGTTGTCTCTTTTGAGTATGAGGGTTTAGATCCTTATATATAGCACCGTCTGCCAGCGTGACAGACGGTGCTATCAAAATATCGGCCGCCGTTTCGCGTGCATCGGCTCGTGCTGCATGACGCGAAACCGTACGACCATCGCTCTCGGCGTCGGTCAGACCGAGCACCGCGGCGGCTTTAGCCGTCAAGTGAAGGTACGCGCGTCCGAAAAGACCGGCGCTGCCATAGCGGGTTTGCGGAGGACGCGTAATGAAGCCGGCTGCTTCCAGATCTTCGAGACTTCGATAGAACGTGCGCATCGATTGCAACGCGCGGCCGGTTAAAAGCTCGCGGCGGGCAAATATGGCCGCAAAAGGGCGAGCAGCGTCGACCGTGCGGGCCAAGGCGGCGAGCACTGCCCGGGCGCGGGCAGGTAGCGCAGCAATGTGGTTGGCGCGGTGGGCGGCGCGAAAGATCACCCATGGAAGATTCGATCGGTCACAGGCGTACTCATCGAGAGCCTGTTGATCGTCCGATTGCGTGGTGACATCTGTATTTTGCGAGCGAGAACCAACCTCGCCTGCAACGGAAAGTTGCGCGATATGCATGTCAAGTGCGTCCATTTCGAGAAATGGAGGGCAAACGCTTGACTGCCGATCGCGATCCGCTAAACTTCGGAGTGTGCACTCGTAACCCGATTGGCGTCGGGAAGCGAACCGGGCGAACAGCAGTTAAGCCCGAATTCAAAAGCCTTCGGTTGGCGCCGAAGGCTTTTGTCTTTCTACAGCACGGTAATTACATGTCGACCTCGTGTGTTCGATTCGCTAAGTCGTTGATTTAATGAGGGTTGCTAGTAGGTTTGGCGCCTTGTCGATCAAGTCGAACGGCTAAGTGATTGATTTGCAAAGGATCTCTACTAGTCACTCGTCGTCGCCAGACTGCTCGAGCGTTTTGCTAATGAACTCGGCAATGCGTTGACCCCAGTCATCGGCTGTACCTGCGTCTTTCTCGAAGAAACGAACTCCTACCACTCCGTTTCTCGTTGTTACTTCGCAAACCTTCCGGCGCCCCGAACGTACAACAGTCGAACTCGGTGCTGCTGCCTTCGGTTTCTCCGCGGCCATTGCAACGGCTTTGTCCTGCGTGAAGTCTTGGTCGTCGACGAGCCGTCGGATTGCCTCGATAACCTTATCGGACTTTCCGGCTTCTACTAGCGCGGCAAGCTTTTGGGCGGCGTTGCTGCCAAGGCGCTCGGGCTTCTCCGCCAACGCCTCTTTCGCCGCTTCCGGAAGGGCGTCGAACGAGAAGATCCGGCTGACGTGACTCTTGCTCAGGCCGGCGCTTTCGGATATCTCAGTTCGCGATAGTCCGCTCAGTTGCTGAAGACGCTTGAAATTCCAGTATTTCTCGAAATCCGTTAGCGACGGCGACAGCAGGTTGGAAAAGAAAGCGGCGAATTCGATCTCGCCTTCCTCGATCGATGCGACGTTTGCCCGGATGCTGCTTCGCCCAAGTTCACGGTAAGCTGCAACGCGGTTATGCCCGGCTACGATCTCGTACCGGCCGTCGGCAATAGCGCGGACGAGGATCGGCGTAGCGAGCGCGTGCTGCGCCAGATTGTTTTTCAACTCCAGGAACTGCTCAGAAGTAAGCTTCCGGCGACGCCCGGGCACCTCAATAAGCGCGTCGAGCGGCACCTCGAGTGCCGCCCGCTCTTCCAATTGCGACTCGAGTTCCTTGATGCGCGCCTGAGCCGTGTTGATGCGATGCTGAGCGTCCATCAGCCTGCCGGGCGATGTGCGCGGCTCAGTGCTTGCGGGTCGCTGCACAGCATCGGTCGGCTTATTGCCAACGTTCGCGGTCTTCGCGAGGAGCCTGTCCCCAATCCCCATTTAATCCTCCTTCTGATTCCACGCGCGGACAAACTGCGCGTCGAGATGTTCGGCGAGCCGGTCGAGCGGCTCCTTGAAGCGGTTATAGGCCGCCGTACTGCCGTCCGGTTTCGACAGGTCGTACACCGTGGATAGTTGCGCTGACGCGCCCTTCGGCACCGTCGACTCCGGGATTTCAAACGGCAGGACGCGGTCGCCATACGCCTTTTGCAGCCAGCCGCGCACAACCCGGGAAACGTCGTCCGACTTTGCTTTGGTCAGGATCACATTCACGAAGTCGAAGCGCTTTTGTTCGAGGACGCCGGGCAGCTTCTTCGCGATATCCGCGAATAGATGCCAAAACTGGGTTGAACTGGCGAAGTCGAGTGCCTCAGGCGGGCAGGGCAGGAGAATGGCGTCAGATGCGAGCAATGCGTTGATCGTCAGGTAACTGAGCGCAGGGGGCGTATCGATAACGATGGCGTCATACTCGTCCGTCAACGGCAGCAAGCCCTTGCGGACGATCTCCCAGAATTCGAACGTACTGTCGTTCAACACTTTGGCCGGAATTTCGAACTCCGCGTCGAATAGGGACGACGAAGCCGGAATCAGGTCGAGGTTGTGCCAGTAAGTTTGCTGGACGGCATAATGCAGCGTCTCCTGGTCACCATAGATAAGCGGCAGGAGCGTCTGGTCGTCGGAGATTTCGGCGTCGGGCGCCCAACCGCACAGCTGCGTCGTGGTGCCCTGCGGATCGCAGTCGATAACGAGCACGCGGCGTCCCAGCAGAGTGAGGGCCTGCGCCGCCGACACGGCGGTCGTCGTTTTCGCCACCCCGCCCTTGAAGTTCGCCACGGTCACGATGCGTCCGCGCTTACCTTCCGGCCGGCGGGCGCGCTCTTTCGTCGCGCGGATCCAGGTCAGTGTTTCCTCGAGCGTGAACTCCTTGCTTCGCCCCGCACCCTTCGACGTTCCTGCGGGCAATTCGCCTTTCGTCGTCAGATACTGAAACCGCTGCTTATCGATACCGCAGAGCGATGCAACCTGCGCGCTCGTGAACGTGGGCGCACTCTTTCGCGGGTACGGCTCCAGCATTGCGTCGCGGATCTGATTGAGGATATCAGTGGCTTGTGCCGCCACGCCTAGAAGCGTTTCGATGGAAACGGATTGATCGACTTCGGGAAGCCGGGCGCTTAACATGGAGTTCGCAGTCACGGGCGGGCCTGGGTAAGCAAATAATTCTTCGGTTTGTGGAAAACATACTGCAAACCGAAGAATAAACGGCCAACCGGTAAACCTCAAGTAAACTCTGAAGTCCTTTTTGCGCCAGAGCAGGCGTTTTTACAACGTCCAGACGGCCCCGACAACGAAATTAAGCCGATTCCGATGGATATCCCGGCGCAAGCGTCTCGCGAAGGAGCTTTTCAACGCCGAGTAAACGCCGCGAACCGTCACTCTCGAGGTACAGCAAAGTCGTCGACACGCGCGCATGGCCGAGTCCCTTGCCGACTTCGACGAGCTCCGCCCCGTGCGCGAGCGCGTGCGCCGAGTGCGTGTGCCGCAACCAGTGCGTACTCGCAAGCGCCAGACGGCGGCCGGAGCCCGGATCGTCTGCTTCTGCTTGCGCAGCGGCCGCCGCGAATATCGTCTTGAATAGCTTGCCCACGCCGTCAGGCGTGATCGCGCGGCCAATCCTTGCCTGAGCCAGGAGCGGCGTGCCCTCGGGGCAACTCAGCGGGTCGGGAAGGCCGCGCATCGCAAGATTTTCTTGCAGCGCCTGCATCACAATTGGTGGCAGAAGAACACTTCGGCCGCCGCCGCGCCGCGCTGTGTTCGCGACGGACAGCCTCCAGACAGGACCGTCGATGCCCGGCACACGACCGACCGTCAGCGCGTCGGTCGTGGCGGCTGCCAATTCGGCGCGCCGCAGCCCTGTCGAGTACGCGAGAAGCAGGGCGAGCCTGTCGCGATGCTCGGAAAACGTGTATGCGGACCGGCTGACGGACCGAAACACGAGTTTCCATTGCTCGAAGTCCAGCGTACGTGTTTCGGCATCGAAGACTGACGGCACGGCCGCGCGTTCCAGTCCCGCAAAGGGATTCTTCGCAAGATACCCGGCCGCGACGAGCCATTCGCACATTGCGCTCAAGATGGAGCGGGCCGACTCGCGGCTGCGGTCCGACAACGGACCGGCGAACGGTCGCCAGCCGGCGACGCAGCGTTCTACGCGGCCTTTGGCGACCCAGCGCGCAGCCGGCTGCGGATCAGGCAGAAACGTATGGATGTATTCGCGGCAATCGAGCGCGTCCAGCGACGAGAGCGGCTTGCTCCGTTCAATGAGTGCCCAGAGCAGCAGCCGTTCGGCCTCGCGTCGATACGCCCGACGCGTATGGTCGCTGGCCGAACGCGCGTCGAGCCAGCCGGTGATCGCCTGAATGTCCGTCTGGAATCGCCCGGTGTAACTTTCCGCGCGATTCGTCCCTTTCGAACCATCCAACGCGGCAGGGACGCGCATGGTTTCGAGCGGCGCCATCTGGATCGCTTCAGCCGCAGCGACAGGGGCCGCAGCGAAGTCCGGCGTCCACTGTCGCCGCGGGACGAGCGCTCGCGGCGAAAACGTGTGGCGAAGCGCGTCCGAATGCAGTTGCAGCCAGTCGACGATGCGTTGCGCGCCATTCGGCCCGAGTCGCGGCACGGCGGTGTACCAGCGGTGCCGCCGCGTCTCGATCAAGGTAATGAGATCCGCGATGGTGGCAATCCCAGCCGCCGCGAGACGAGCCGCGACCGCCGGTTCGAACCATCCGTCTATCGGGTGATCCGGACGCGGGTCGTGGACGAGGCTGGCTTCCATTCTGGCGAGCGCGTCCGCCTGTCGTCGGCGCAAGCGGATATTGCGCGCGGTTCGTCGATCCGTCGCCGGCGACGCGCCCGGGGGAAACGCCTCCCGGTAAAGCGTGAGCAACTCCGATTCCCCGAAAACGCCTTCCGGATCGACGCGCTCACGGAATGCGTCGAGCGACGGCGCGTCGCTAGTCGGTTCGGCGGGCGCCGAGGGAATGCTGCCTGGACGCAGGCGCAGGAGATGCGCAGCCTCGACATCGTGCGCCCGCCGCGCAAGCACCGACAGCGTGTCCCGCAGCGTTGCAATCAGCCTGCGCGTGCTGCGCACGTCCGAGCTTGCGTCGCCATAAGAAGCATGAAGTTGCGCTTCCGACACGCCGTCGAGATAGCCGCGATACAGCGCGAAATGCTGGCGCGTGAGGCGTCGTGGCGCGGAGTCGCCATGCAAGACAGCGGGCTTGAGGATCTTTTCGTCTTTAAAATCAGCCATTTGCGGCGAGGTTATCAAGTAAGGCTGAAATTGACAAGGCAAATCGTTACTTCTGATAAGTCGCATTATCAGACCACCTCGTCGTGGAATGCTCGTCGCTTGAATCTTCTGCGCGTCCAGCGCATATTCGCTCACTGACAAGCGCCCTACAGGCGTCTATGCCGGAGACACGTGCCGATGCGCGACCCTAGCCGCCCCGCGTACCCGAAAGCTCAAGACGAAGACGTTCGCCCGAGTCTGCCGGAGGTTCACGCGTCGGTGCGAGTGCCCGTCGGTGCCGGATGGCTCCGGCGTCTGCTGGCCTTCGCCGGTCCCGGCTACATGATTTCGGTCGGCTACATGGACCCCGGCAATTGGGCGACGGATATCGCGGGCGGATCGCGCTTCGGCTATACGCTGCTCGCCGTCATCCTCGTGTCGAATCTGATGGCGATCCTGCTTCAGGCGTTGGCCGTCCGGCTGGGCGTCGCGACCGGACGCGACCTTGCGCAGGCGTGCCGCGATCACTACTCGCGGCCCGTCAACCTGGCGCTGTGGCTCGCGTGCGAATTGGCGATCGTCGCCTGCGACCTCGCCGAGGTCATCGGCACGGCCATCGCGCTGGAACTGCTGTTCGGCATCCCGCTGATTGCGGGCGCGCTCATCACGGCACTCGACGCCTTCCTTCTGCTGCTGCTCGTCAACAGAGGCTTCCGATTTCTGGAGGCCTTCGTGATCGCGCTCCTTGTGGTGATCGCGGCGTGCTTCGCGTTGCAGATCGCCGCCGCCGCGCCGCCTCTCGCACATGTGCTGCGCGGTTTCGTGCCGTCGCCGCACATCGTGGCGAATCGCGAGATGCTGTATCTGGCGATCGGCATTCTCGGGGCGACGGTGATGCCGCACAACCTTTATCTGCATTCCTCGGTGGTGCAGACGCGTGCCTACGGACAGTCGGTGGAGGCGCGCCGCGACGCAATCCGCTGGGCGACCGTCGATAGCACCATCGCGCTGTCGCTCGCGCTCTTCATCAACGCGGCGATCCTGATCGTGGCGGCGGCCGTCTTCCATGCGAGCGGCCACGACCAGGTGGCCGAAATCGCCGATGCCTTCCATCTGCTGTCGCCGCTGCTCGGCATGGGCATCGCGTCGACGTTGTTCGCGGTCGCGCTCCTCGCGTCCGGTCTGAACTCGACGGTGACCGCCACACTCGCGGGCCAGATCGTGATGGAAGGCTTTCTGCGCTTGCGCCTGCCGAGCTGGGCGCGGCGCCTCGTGACGCGGTCGATCGCCATCGGGCCGGTCATCGCCGTCACCGCCCTCTACGGTGAAAAGGCGACGGGCCAGTTACTCGTGCTGAGCCAGGTGATCCTTTCGATGCAGCTGCCGTTCGCCGTCGTGCCGCTCGTGCGGTTCGTCTGCGACCGCCGGAAGATGGGCGTCTTCGTCGTCGGTCGATGGCTCGCCGCGCTCGCGTGGCTGGTCGCCGCCGTGATTGTCGTGTTGAATGTGAAGCTGCTCGCCGATACGCTGCTTCCCTGACCGACGACTCTCGGAGACGCATCTCATGACTGGGACTTACATCGACATCGCCGCGCGCGAAGGCAGCCCGATTCGCGCCTATGTAACGCGCCCCGCGCAAGGCTCCGGGCCGGGCATCGTGCTGCTGCACGACGCGGCGGGCCTCGACGACTTCACGCAATCGACCGCCGACCGCTTCGCCGAGGAGGGCTACGTCGTGCTCGCGCCCGACTTGTCGCGACGCGCGCCCACGGGCGGCGGCGTGTCGATGGAAAATCTCGCGGCAGTCCTCGACGCCCTGCGCGCGCTGCCCGAGCACGCGGGCAGAGTGGGCGCGGTGGGCTTCGGCGCCGGCGGACGGCTTGCGGTGCAGGCCGCCGCGAACGCGGACATCGACTGCGCGGTTGCCTACTATCCGGATGACCTCGCCGCTTGCCACGACGATCTGCGCACCATTCGCTGCCCGATGGTATTCCACTTCCCGGAGCAGCAATCGAGCGAGGCGTTCGTCGGCCACGCGCAGATCCAGCGCTATATATATAGCGGCTGCGCGCCGGGTTTCGCCGCGCCCGCCCGCCACGCCGATTCACGGTACGACAAACCCGCCGCGCTGATGGCGTATTCGCGCACGCTCGGCCTCTTGCGCGACGTGATGGGACCGGTCTACGACCTCGACCGCCTGTGGGAGCAGCACTGCTATTTCGAGTTCGCCACGCGCGACGTCGATGCCGTCATGCCGACCATGGTCGCAGAGCCTTACGTGAACCATGTCCCGACGATGACGGGCGGCGTCGGATACGACGAACTCAAGCGCTTCTACACGTACCACTTCGTGCACGCAAATCCGCAGGACACGAAGCTGATACCGGTGTCGCGCACCATCGGCGCGGACCGTATCGTCGACGAGTTCGTGTTCTGCGCGACGCACGATCGTGAGATCGACTGGCTGCTGCCGGGCCTCGCGCCCACGGGCCGCTACTTCGAAGTGCCGATGCTCGCGGTGGTCCGCTTTCGCGGCGACAAGCTCTATAACGAACACATCTACTGGGATCAGGCGTCGGTGCTCGTGCAGATCGGCGTGCTCGATCCGACGGGTTTGCCCGTCGCCGGACGCGAAACCGCGCGCAAGATGCTCGACGAGACCTTGCCGAGCAACACGCTCATGCGCAACTGGGCATCGAGCGAAGGAAAGCCGGTCTGACACACATAGATAAACGAGGAGACAAACCATGACCGACCTGACCGACGCAAGCACCGCGACTTCCGCGACGCAATGTCCTTTTCATTCGACCGCGCCGAACGGCTGCCCGGTGAGCGCGCGTGCAGCTGAGTTCGATCCGTTCAGCGACGGCTATCAGCAAGACCCGCCGGAATATGTCCGCTGGGCGCGCGAGCAGGAGCCGGTGTTCTATAGCCCGAAGCTCGGTTACTGGGTCGTCACGCGCTACGACGACATCAAGGCGATCTTCCGCGACAACATCACGTTCAGTCCGTCCATCGCGCTCGAAAAAATCACGCCGACCGGGCCGGAAGCGAACGCGGTGCTCGCGTCCTACGGCTTCGCACTGAACCGCACGCTCGTCAACGAGGACGAGCCCGCGCACATGCCGCGCCGCCGCGCGCTGATGGACCCGTTCACGCCCGAGGCGCTCGCGCATCACGAGCCGATGGTGCGCGCGCTCACGCGTGAATACGTCGATCGCTTCATCGACGACGGCCGCGCCGATCTCGTCGACCAGATGCTGTGGGAAGTGCCGCTCACCGTGGCGCTGCACTTTCTCGGCGTGCCCGAAGAAGACATGGACACGCTGCGCGAATACTCGATTGCGCATACGGTGAATACGTGGGGACGGCCGAAGCCCGAGGAACAGGTCGCGGTCGCGCATGCTGTCGGCAAGTTCTGGCAGTACGCGGGCAAGGTGCTCGACAAGATGCGCGAGGACCCGTCCGGCCCCGGCTGGATGCAATACGGCATCCGCAAGCAGAAGACCTTGCCCGATGTCGTGACGGATTCATATCTGCATTCGATGATGATGGCCGGCATCGTCGCGGCGCACGAGACGACGGCGAACGCAGCGGCCAACGCCATCAAGCTGCTGCTGCAACACCGCGAGGCGTGGCGCGACATCTGCGACGACCCGAGCCTGATTCCGAATGCGGTGGAGGAGTGCCTGCGGCACAACGGATCGGTCGCGGCGTGGCGGCGGCTCGCGACGCGCGACGTGAACATCGGCGGCATCGACATTCCGGCGGGCGCGAAGCTCTTGATCGTGACGTCATCCGCGAATCACGACACGCATCAGTTCGCCGATGCCGATCTCTTCGACATCCGCCGGGAGAATGCCAGCGATCAACTGACCTTCGGCTACGGGGCGCATCAGTGCATGGGCAAGAACCTTGCGCGCATGGAGATGCAGATTTTCCTCGACGAGCTGACGCGCCGCCTGCCGCACATGCGGCTCGCCGATCAGCGCTTCACCTACGTGCCGAACACGTCGTTTCGCGGGCCGGAGCATCTTTACGTTGAATGGGACCCGGCGCTGAACCCGGAACGCACGGACGCGTCGGTGCGCGAGCCGCGCGCGACGGTGCGCATCGGCGAGCCTTCGTCACATGCGGTGAGCCGCGCGGTGATCGTGGAGTCGGTGTCGATGTGCGCCGATCGCATCGCGCGCGTGCGTCTCGTAGCCGCCGACGGTCGCGCGCTGCCGCGCTGGACGCCGGGCTCGCATATCGACGTGGTTTGCGGCGACAGCGGACTCTCGCGCCAATATTCGCTATGCGGCGATCCGGCCGATCACGCCGCCTACGAAATCGCCGTGTTGCGCGAGTCCGCGAGCCGCGGCGGTTCGGCGTGGGTTCACGACAACGTGAAGCCGGGCGCGCACTGGCGCATTCGCGGGCCGCGCAATCATTTCCGGCTGGACACGGCCGCGCGCAGGCTCGTGCTGATCGCGGGCGGCATCGGCATCACGCCGATCAGCGCGATGGCGCGGCACGCGCGCGAGCACGGCATCGACTATGAAGTGCATTACAGCGGACGCAGCCGCGCGTCGATGGCGTTCCTCGATGAGATGCGCGCCCTGCACGGCGAGCGGATGCGTGTGTATGTCTCGGAGGAGGGGGCGCGCAACGACTTCGCGGCGCTGCGCGTCGAAGCGGGCACGCAGGTCTACGCGTGCGGCCCGGCGCGTTTGCTCGACGCGCTTTCGGCCGCGAGCGACGCGTGGCCCGACGGCGCACTGAAGATCGAGCATTTCGAATCGACGCTCGGCGCACTCGACCCGAGCAACGAGCACGCCTTCGACGTCGAACTGAAGGATTCCGGCTTGACGTTGACCGTCCCGCCCGATCAGACGCTCCTCACGACGCTCAGGCGCGCGAACATCGACATTCAAAGCGATTGCGAAGAAGGCTTATGCGGATCCTGCGAGGTGCGTGTAATCGACGGCGAGATTGATCATCGCGATGTCGTATTGACGAAAGACGAGCGCGATTCAAACCGGAGAATGATGGCGTGCTGTTCGCGCGCGAAAGGTACCAAACTGGTATTGGAAATCTGAGCCCACTAACTTAAAACGCTTGATTTCATCGCGGCTTCATAAAGACGCCGCGATGATGGGGAATCGTTTTGTCATTGGACAAACGGTGCGATTACTAAGCGGATAAAGAATTGCGCGCAGTAAGTTTCGAAGCTGTCGAGAAAGAATTAGACGCTAGCGCAGCCGAGCGATACCATGCTTTCATTTGCTTTCTTCAGACTAAGCGCGCAATTTTCCTTGCTAAACGGCAGATTTATTGCACGTGCGTGCGACGAATGGCCAAAGGTGCCGCATCTTCGCGGCGGCACATCTTACCGCAACTAGGGTTATTACCTAGGAATATGCAAACTTTTGTAGATGTTTTGCGTTTAGAATAAAGTCCAATTGGTGCGACGCACAAGCGGACGCCCTCCCTTACTTCCCCGAAGCGGCTGCCTTAACGCGTGCAAATCTGCACGCGATGGGATTTGCGTTCGCGCATTTTCGGCGCAGTACGCAATCGGAAGAAGGCCGTGGTCCGACCTGAGAGACGTTTTAAAAACCTATATAAGTGGACCCCGTCGTTTGTTCAGAAGGCGTGTGATTCAGTGCGTGGATGGAGCGCGTGAAAAAGCATCCACGAGTTCTGCTGTCCAACGAGGATTGAAGATGACTGACGTAGTGATCGTATCGGCCGCGCGTACAGCGGTCGGCAAATTCGGCGGCTCGCTCGCGAAGATCGCGGCGCCGGAACTGGGCGCTACCGTGATTCGCGCGGTGCTGGAGCGCGCCGGACTCAAGCCCGAACAGATAAGCGAAGTCATTCTGGGTCAGGTGCTGACCGCAGGCTCGGGCCAGAACCCGGCGCGTCAGTCGGTGATCAAGGCCGGCTTGCCCGAGATGGTCCCCGGCATGACGATCAACAAGGTCTGCGGCTCCGGCTTGAAGGCAGTGATGCTCGCCGCCAACGCGATCATCGCGGGCGATTCGGAGATCATCGTCGCGGGCGGTCAGGAAAATATGAGCGCGGCGCCGCACGTGCTGCCGGGCTCGCGCGACGGCTTTCGCATGGGCGACGCGAAGCTGATCGACTCGATGATCGTCGATGGCCTGTGGGACGTCTATAACAACTACCACATGGGCACCACGGCAGAAAACGTCGCAAAGGAATACGGCATCACGCGCGAGGCGCAGGACGCGTTCGCCGCGCTTTCGCAGAACAAGGCCGAAGCGGCTCAGAAGTCAGGCCGCTTCAACGACGAAATCGTGCCCGTGTCGATTCCCCAGCGCAAAGGCGAGCCGATCCAGTTCGCCACGGACGAATTCGTGCGCCACGGCGTCACGGCTGAAGCGCTCGCGGGACTCAAGCCCGCGTTTTCGAAGGAAGGCACGGTGACGGCCGCGAACGCATCGGGCATCAATGACGGCGCGGCGGCGGTGGTCGTGATGTCGGCGAAGAAAGCCGAGGCGCTGGGTCTCACGCCGCTTGCGCGCATCAAGGCTTACGCGAGCGCGGGCGTCGATCCGAAGGTGATGGGCATGGGTCCGGTGCCGGCATCGAAGCGCTGTCTCGAACGCGCGGGCTGGAGCATCGACGATCTCGATCTGATGGAGATCAACGAAGCGTTCGCCGCGCAGGCGCTCGCGGTTCATAAGCAGATGGGCTGGGATCAGGAAAAGATCAACGTGAACGGCGGGGCGATCGCGATCGGCCATCCGATTGGCGCGTCGGGCTGCCGCATTCTGGTCACGCTGCTCCACGAAATGCAGAAGCGCGATGCGAAGAAGGGCCTTGCGTCGCTGTGCATCGGCGGCGGCATGGGCGTCGCGCTGGCGGTCGAGCGGCCGTAAAGCATCTCGCCGGCAGGAGCGCATCGAAGAGCAACACATCCCGGTTTCGCGTACCACATACATTACAAGCGCGATGCCGGGAAGCATCCGAGCATGATAGAACTTGAGAGGACTTTTAGCATGACTAAGCGTATCGCAGTGGTAACGGGTGGCATGGGCGGCCTCGGTGAGGTCATCAGCATCAAGCTGAACGACGCGGGCTATGCCGTCGTCGTCACGCATTCGCCGGGCAACACCATCGTTTCGGACTGGCTCGCGAGCATGGACCGGCAGGGGCGCAACTTCCGCGCGTATCCGGTCGACGTGGCCGACTATGATGCGAGCCAGCACTGCATCGCGAAAATTCAGCGCGAAGTCGGGCCGATCAGCATCCTCGTGAACAACGCGGGCATCACGCAGGACACCACGTTCAAGAAGATGACGAAGGTGAACTGGGACGCCGTCTTGCGCACGAATCTCGATTCCGTGTTCAACATGACGAAGCCCGTCTGCGAGGACATGGTCACGCGCGGCTGGGGCCGAATCGTCAATATCTCGTCGGTGAACGGGTCGAAAGGACAGATCGGGCAGACTAACTACGCGGCCGCCAAAGCGGGTATGCACGGGTTCACGAAGTCGCTCGCGCTCGAAGTGGCGAAGAAGGGCGTGACCGTCAATACTATTTCGCCGGGCTATCTCGCGACCAAGATGGTGGCCGCCATTCCGCAGGACATTCTCGATTCGAAGATCCTTCCGCAGATTCCCGCTGGCCGTCTCGGCAAGCCGGACGAAGTCGCGGCGCTCGTCGCGTTTCTGTGCTCGGAAGACGCGGGCTTCGTGACGGGTGCGAACATCGCCATCAATGGCGGTCAGCACATGCATTGATCGCCATCGCGCGATATCGCTTCAGACGGTTATTGTCCACGGCAACGCGAAGCAGGGGCTTCGCGTGCGCTCCGTTCGTTTAGATCAAACGCCGGCGTCCGCAGGGCGTGCGGCACTTCGCCAATGGAAGACTTCCGCCAGGGCACACGTCCCTACAACGTGAATCATCTCGACGCCGCCATCGGGCATCTCGAACAGGTGCTTGGTCTGGATGGTGCGAACTCGCTGTTTTCGAAGACTTATTGGCGATCGCGCGTCGAGGAGGCGTTATCTACGCCGGGCCTCGCGCCATCTCAGCATGCACGGTTGCAGCGGCTGCTGGATCGCATCGAAGCGTCCTGAAGCCGGGCAACGAGGCGGCTGCCGCGCCGCTCAATCGTCTGACTCGTGAATGATTTCGCGCATGGCGTTACCATGCGTGCCTCCTTGAAATCACGATCAGACGCGTATGCCTCATTCATCCCATTCATCGTTCGAAAGGCGCATGGCCGGCGCGCTCGGCGCGTGCGTTCTTCTCGCGCTTGCCGCATGCGGCACGACGAGCGCAGTCACCGCCGGATCGCAGCCCAACGTGTTCACCGTTACCGGCAAGGCGACCGGCACGCGCATGTCATGGGTCACGGCGCGTAACCGCGCGATGGACGCCGCCACCGACTACTGCAAAGAGCGTTCGCAACGCGTACTGGTGCGATCAGAGTCGAGAAGCGGCGTGCGCTCGCTCGAAGAACAAACGTCCACCGTGACCTTCACGTGCGTCGCCCCGCCGACCCAAGCGGCCAGCGACTAAGCCGCTGCGCTTCATCGCAATTGCGCGAGTAATTCGTCGGACGTCATCACGGCGGCGTATTTCTGCGCCATGTCGAAAAGATTGGCGTCGTGCGGCGCGAGCGCCCGATCTCCGACGCAATCGGACAACACCACGGGCTTGAAGCCGTGTTGCATCGCGTCCACGACGCTCGCGCGCACGCATCCGCTCGTGACCGCACCGGCGACGACGAGCGTGCACACCCCACGCATTGCCAGCCACGGCGCGAGCGACGTGCCGAAAAACGCAGACGGCACATTCTTGCGCACGACGAGTTCGCCTTCCTTGGGCGTGAGCTGCGGCACGATGGCGCTCGCGGGTGCGTGTTCCTTCAGCGTCAGCATGCCGGGCACTTTCAGCGAGAAGACGTTCGCGTCCGAATCGTCGTCGGCATAGACAATGCGGCTATGCGCCACCGGCCAGCGCCTTTCGCGCGCGGCATGCAGCAACGGCACGGTCTGCGCGATGGCCTCGGCGATGTTCCCGCCGCCGAAGACCGCCGGGTCAGCAAAGCCGTTCACGAAATCGACAATCAGGAGTCCGATAGGACGTTCGATCTCGAACGCGTGGCCGAAGCCTTGCCGCGCGTAAGTGGCTTCCTTTGTTTCGTTCGTCATGACGCCGCCTCGATAGTCTTGCCGTCACGCACCACGTCCACGCCATCGAGCGAGACGGTGCAGCGGCGCAATGGAATGTCGATATGGCATGCGGTCGTGCGCGTGCCGCCGCCTTCGTTGTTGGGTCCGAGCGAGAAAAGGAAGTTGCCGTCGAACGCGCGGGCGTCCATGCCGAGCGTCGCTTCGCGATCGTAAAGCCCGAGCGTCGACCAATACGCGCGCTTTTGCAGTCCCCAGCCGATATGCGAAATGGCGAATGCTTCGGGGTCCTCGAACGTTTCCATGTACTCGCGAAGCAAGTCCGCATCCACGCCGCCTTCGATGGACGTCGCGTAGCCGGCTTCCACCGTCAGCACAATCGGCTCCGCGCAGTAGCTCTTTTGCGGCAACAGGATGTCGCCGCGATCGATCACGATCCGCCCGTTCGCCGCGCCTTCGTTAGGGAACGTGAGCGCGAAGCCGCTCGGCCAATGATCCCAGCGGCCGGGTTCATCGACGAAACCGTATTCCGCGATCGCCGGAAAGTCGCCGAGCGGACAGCGCAGATCGGTACCCGCTTTCGACGTAACGCGCATCTCCCGCGCCTCGCGAATGCGCCTGGCCGCAGCTAGCACGCGCGCGCGATCGTCCAGCTTGGGCGTCATGCGCACGAGCACTTCGGGCGGCTCGACGGCAAGCAGAATCTTCGTGCCGGAGGCGAGTATGTCGTGCTGTTCGGGCGAGAAGAGCAGCGTCATCAGGTCGAGCACGAGATCGCTCGCCTTGAGCGCCGCGATGGCCGCACGGTTGCCGGTGAGCGGCGTTTCCCCGAGATAGGCGAGCGCGTCGCGGCTCAATGCCTTCTCGCCGTTCACGGGCGGCAGGTCGAGCCGGTTCACGACCGCGCCCAACGACTGCGTCGCGATCAGCGCGCACGCGAGCGTCTGCGGATGCGTCGCCGCGCCGGTGAGAATCGTCACGGTCTGGCCGGGTTCCAGTCGCGAGAGCGTGAGCACCTCTTTCCACGCCTGAACAAGTTGATAGTCGCTGATGGGCATGGTCGTGTGTCTCAGGAAAGCGGCGCACCGAAGAACGAACCGAACGCGCGATAGAAACCTTCTTCGTCGTCCCACGGAATCATGTGGCCGGCGTCCGGCACGTTCGCGACTTGCAGGTCGGGCATGAGCCCGCGAATCTCGTCGATGTCCTCGCTGCGAATCACGTCGCCACGGCCCGCGACCATCAGCAACGCGGGCTGCTTCACGTGCGGCATGTCGGCGTGAATGTCGTCCTGGTGAAAGCCGTCGAAGCTCGTACGGATGGCGCGTTCGTCGCACGTATGCAGCCATTCCGCGCGCAGCCGTAGCTGTTCGACCGTCCACGTCGGGCAAAAGCGCCGCATCGCGTCGATGTCCATGCCTTCGCGCGCGAGCGCAATGGAATCGACATACCACGCCAGCTGCGACGGATAAGCGCGACGCCCCGGCCCCGACACCGGCGGATCGATGAGCGCGAGCCGCGCAATGCTCGCGTTCGTGCCGCCATCGCCGCTAGCGCCGCGCCGCGCCGCGCGCAACGCGATGCGCGCGCCCATCGAGTGCCCGAGCACGCTGGCGTGTTTGAGGCCGGTTGCGTCGATAAAGGCGAGCAGATCGTCGGCTTGCGCGTCGAGGCTGTAGTCGAGTTCTGCTGACGCGCTCGACAAGCCGCGCCCGCGCACATCGAGCACATAGGTGTCGAAATGACGGCCGATGCGCGCGGCGACGAAGCCCCATGTCACGGCCGGACTCGTGATGCCCGGCACGATCACCACGGGATCGCGCCGCGCGCGGTCGCCGCTGCCGGCGCTCTCGCCGCCGTAACGCAGGTAGTGCTGGCGGATGCCGTTCGCGTGAACGTTCGCGCCGTATTGGAAGGTCGATTGCATCGCACAGTCTCCGTTCAATAGGCGCCCGACAGCAGCGCGCCCGCGCCCGGCACGACCGGCTTCAGATCAAGCTGGCGCAGCATGGCGTAAGTCGTGGCGATGGCCGCGGTCACGACAGGCTTGCCGGTCAACGCTTCGACCATCGGCACGACGGCGAGCGACGGCATCTGCACGCACGCCGACAGCACGATGGCGTCCGCATCCTGATACTTCAGCGTCTTGACGATGTCCGGCAGCTTGCGCGGATCATGGCGCGCGACGTCGAGATTGTCGGGAATTTCGAGCGCACGATAGTCGATCACGTCGAAGCCTTCGTGCCGAATGTAATCGACGACCAGTTCAGTGAGCGGCAACATGTACGGCGCCACCACGACGACGCGTTTCGCCTTCATCACCTTCAGCGCATCGACGAGCGCGCCCGCGCTGGTGACGACCGGTGCATCGGCGCCGTTCGCAGCGGTATGCGCCTGCAAACGCTCCTGCGACGCGCGGTGGTAGCCGCGCCCCATCGCCATGATCGCGACGAGGCACGCGTAGCCGAGCACGTCCACCCGCGCATCCGAAAGCTCGACGGCGCAGCGGTCGGACTCCGCATCCATTTGCGCGAGTTCTTCCTTCACCACCTTCTTCATGCGCATTCGGCTCGAATGGAACGTGAAGCGTTCGGGCTCGATGGCCTGGCGCGCCATCAGCATGGCGGGAATTTCGGTTTCCATCGTCGTGTTCGAACTGGGGACGATCTGGCCGATGCGATAAGTCCTGGCTTGCATGTCAAACCTCGAAAGAGAGAAGGGCGTGGTCATTGCTCGTCGACCGTCACGAAGCGGCGAGCGCATCGCGTTCGACACGCGGCGCGAAGTCCGTTGCGTTATACGCATAGACCCAGTTCGCCTGAATGCCCGAGGCCTGCGGATTCAGATACGACTTGAACTTGTAGATGAGGTCGCGCTTGCGCTGCGCGAACGCGCTCGGCAAGTGATACGTGCGGCCGCGTTCGCGCGATTCGAGCTGGACGCGGCTCGTGCGCGGCAGGCGCTCCGCTTCGTAGTCGCGCAGTGCGCTTGCAATATCGCCGCCGTGCGCGCCGAGCGAACGCGCGAGCACGAAGCCGTCTTCGATGGCCATGGCCGCGCCTTGCGAGAGAAACGGCAGCATGGGATGCGCGGCATCGCCGAGCAGTGTGACATTGCCGCTCGACCACGTGCGCATGGGATCGCGGTCGAACAAGCCCCATTTGAAGACCGAATCGGCGCGCTCGAAAAGGCGGATCAGATTCGGATGCCAGCCTTCGAATGTGGCGAGCAATTCCTCGCGGCTGCTCGCCGCATTCCACGATTCCTCGACCCAGTTCTCCGTCTCCGCCACCGCGACGATGTTGACCGCCTGACCGCGCCGCACGTAATACGTGACGACGTGCGCATTCGGCCCGAGCCAGAACGACGAATCCGGGCTCACGAAGTCGGGCATCTCGTCGAACGGCACGACCGCGCGGAAACACATGTTGCCGGTGAAGCGCGGCGCTTCCTCGCCGAAGAGCTTGCCGCGCACGACGGAGCGCACGCCGTCCGCGCCGACGATCAAGTCCGCTTCGAACTCGCTGCCGTCGTCGAACACGGCTACCGCGCCGTCTTTTTGCTGGCGCACGTCGATGCAGCTCGTCGAAAGCCGCGAGGCGTCGGCGGGCAGGAGCGTCGTCAGAATGCGATGCAAGTCCGCGCGATGCACGTGATAGAAGGGCGCGCCATAGAGCGCCGGGCAGACGGCCGCGAGCGGCGTGCGAAAGTTCTCGCGCGCCGTCTCCCAGTTGCGGCCGACGATGGCCTGCGGCACGAACGCGACGTCGCGAAGCGCGTCGCCGAGGCCGAGCGCCTGAAGCACTTTCACCGCATTGGGCGTCATCTGAATACCCGCGCCGACATCGCCGAACGCGCTCGCGCGCTCGAAAAGACGCACTTCGATGCCTTGCTGCGCGAGCGCGCCCGTGAGGGCCACGCCGCCGATTCCGCCGCCGATCACGCCGACGCGAAGTGTTCTGCTCATGATCTCGTCCTTCTGAAAAGAATGCCGTGTGGATGCCTGGCAAATATTATATGGCCGTATAAATAAATGCAACGGCGCGGACGGGGCGATGCGAGTGCGTCAGGGAAATTCGGGATAAGCGTCCAAACGACCGTAAAATAGGCGTCGAACGCAGCCGCAGTCGCAAGCGGCTCCTGGTCTCTCACGCAGCACGCCACGCATGACGAAAGACGACACCCCTCACGCTCACGCCCACGGCGCATCGGGCAAGAAGAAGCGCCTCGGCCGCCCGACGGGCAACATCAACCAGCGCGAGAACATCCTCGATGCAGCGGAAGTCGACTTCTCGCAACGCGGTTATGCGGGCACGTCGCTCAAGGACGTGGCGGCGTCGTGCGGCGTCACGCAGGCGCTGATCACTTACTACTTCGGCACCAAGCAGCAACTCTTCGAGCAGGTCTTTCTGCGTCGCGCGAAGCTGATTTCCGACGAACGCGTGAACGAACTGCACGCGCTGACCAAGGCCGGCGCGAAGCCCGGCGTGCACGACATCGTGCGGGCGTTTCTGCTGCCGCTCGTCGCGCTGCGCAAGTCCGACGGCGGGCGCGCGTTCATCCGGCTACAGGCGCGGCTGCATACCGAGCCGCCCGAGATTTCATACAGCCTGCGCAGCACCGCTTACGGCGACTCTACCGATGCCTACGTCGACGCCTTACGCAGCGCGCTTCCCGGCTTGCCCGCGAAAGACCTGTACTGGCGCGTGACCGCGATGATCGGCGCATACCTGTATGCGTTTTCCGATACGCACCGTCTCGATGTGCTCGCGAAAGGCGCATGCGATCCGTGGGACGCAAACGAGACGCTGGAGCAGTTGACGAGCTTCATCGTGGGTGGATTGGAGGCTCAGGCGAGCGCAGCCGCGAAGCCCAAGGGCACGAGCCGCGCGAAGAAGGCGCAAGCCGCGCCGGATGCCGATGCGAAGAAGCCGCGCAAAACGCAGACGAGCAAGGTGGAGACAAGCGCGAAAACCAAAACCGCCCGCACCGCGCGGGCGGCGTGACACAACGCATCAACGACGCAAGCCAATCTCCATCGACTCGATCACGTGCGCAAGCATCGCGTGCATCGACGAGAGCGCGGCGGGAGGCAAGTCGGCGCTCGCGGTTTCGCCGATCATGTCGCGCAGCGTTTCCTGCACATCCGCCGATGCGCTCTGCGGCAGCGCGGCCGCGATCACGCTGATCGCGGCGGTCAGGCCATGCAGCTTGCCCGTCAATACATCCAGTTCCTGACTCATTGCTTTGCTTCCTGTCGTTGCGTTGAACAAGTGACGCGAGCCGCGCGTCGCGAGACACCCGGCCCGCGAAGAATCACGCGTGCTCGCGTCCCGGATGCGCCTTCAGCTTCACGAAGAGCGCGAGGCCCGCGATCACCGAAGGCACGGCGAGCAGCGCGAACACGGCCGGCAAACCGAGCTTCCATTGCGCGAAAAGCCCGCCGAGCGCCACGCCCGCGATGCCGCCGAAGCGCCCGACGCCGTACATCCACGACACGCCGGTGGCGCGGCTTTGCGTCGGGTAGAACATGGCGGCGAGCGAGGGCATCGACGATTGCGCGCCGTTCATGGTCGTGCCGGCGAGAAAGATGAGCGCGCTCACGAGGCCGATACTGCCGATTGCCTGTCCGACGACGAAGATGAACGCCGCGGTGAGCAGATAGCCGAGCATCACGATGATGTTGGCGTTCCAGCGGTCCATGAGCCAGCCGGATGCGACCGTGCCGATGCCGCCGCCGAGCGGAAAGAGCGCGGTCAGCAGTGCGGCGCGCTCGGGCGTGAAGCCGGCTTCGTTCATCAGGAGCGGCATCCAGCTCATCAGCAGATAGAAGATGACGAGGCCCATGAAATACGTGAGCCACAGCATGACGGTGCCGACGAGAAAGTGCTTCGAGAGAATGGCGCCGACGGATGTTTTCGCGGTCGTTTCGGTGCGCTCGGACAGGCGAAAGGCCGTGACGCGCGAGACGTCGAGCGGCGCGATCCTGGCGAGCGGCGCCGCGATCTTTTCCTTCGCCGCGCCGCGCTTCACGAGAAAGCGCACCGATTCCGGCACCCAGAGCGCCACGCCGAGCACGAGAAGGAGCGGAAACACGCCGCCGACCACGAAGAGGCTATGCCATCCGAACGACGGGATCAGCCACGACGAAACGAAGCCGCCGAGCGCCGCGCCGACCGTGAAGCCGCAATACGTCGTGTTGACGATGATCGCGCGGCTGCGTTTGGGCGCGTATTCGGACACGAGCGTGATGCTGTTCGGAATGGCCGCGCCGAGGCCGATGCCGGTGAGAAAACGCAGCGCGACGAGCGATTCGATGGTGCCCGCGAACGCGGTGGCGAGACTCATCCCGCCGAAGAACGCGGTGGCCGCGATCAGCACGCTCTTGCGGCCGAAGCGGTCGGCGGCGGGACCGGAAATCACCGCGCCCGCCGCGAGCCCGAAGAGCGCGGCGCTCAGCACGGGGGCGAGCGCGGCCTTCGAAATGCCCCAGCCTTTCACGAGCGACGGCGCGATATAGCCGATGGCGGCGGTGTCCATGCCGTCGATCAGCACGATCAGGAAGCACACGCCCATGAGCAGCCACTGCGAGCGCGAAAACCGATGGGCGTCGATGAACGCTTCGACCGGCACCTCGCCGCTCCACGTCTCGCCGCGATCCGAAACCGATGGATGCTCCGCGCGCGGCGGAAAGGCCGGGCCGGATTGAAGCTCTGCTTGCGACATGAACAACTCCTCGTTGTCGACGGCTCGCACCGTCCATGAATGCCACTCGGACCGGCGAATTGCCGGGCTGCGCGAAGCGGGGGCCCACCGGTTTCGACGCTGGTTTATTATATGTACCTATAATTAATAACCGCAATCAGGAAAAAAATAGGGGTTCTGCGGGAGGAAGCGGGAGGGTGCGTGCAGCGAGGCGAGGAGTGAGACTGCACTGATGCCGGGACAGACGGCTACGGCGAGAGGCGGGGAGAGAACCACGACGCGCCGCGGCGGGCGCGGCGCGTGTCCAGCTATGAATTACTGCCCGATTCCGGCCTTCTTCTGGGCGCTCTGAATATCTTGCGGATACGACGCGTCATCGCGTTGTGCGGGGTTGTATCCCGCGCCTTCCAGCTTCTTCAATTCGGCGTTCTTCTTTGCGCGCGCGTCCTTGCGCGCCGCCTTGCGCTGGGCTTTCGTCGATGGCGCGGCGTCGGTCGCGCCGCTGTTGTCCTGCGCATACGATACAGGCGCGCCGGAGACACCGAAGGCGGCCACGATCATCGAGACAGCGAGCTTCCTGGCAAGCGTTACGTTCATATCCTCTCCACGGTTGAGATGCGTGAAACATCGAACGAAGCGCGGCCGCCCGAATGAAAGCGGCGGCCGCGCGACGATTGTAGGGTGGTTCGCGCCAACGTTCAGCGAACGTGCAAGAGCGTCAGGCGATGCCGGATGTTCCCGGGCCATGCCTTCGCCACCGGCTGTGAGGGCGAGTAAAGCAACCGGTCGGCGACCGGCTGCATCCTGCGGCACGCGCGTAATCAGATATTGAGCGCGCGCTTGGTTACGGCGAGCGCCGCCTCGCGCATCACTTCCGAGAGCGACGGATGCGGATGCGAGATGATGCCGATATCCTCCGACGCCGCCTTGAACTCCATCGCCACGACCGCTTCGGCGATCAGGTCCGACGCGTTCGCCGAAACGATGTGCACGCCGAGAATCTCGTCGGTCTTCGCATCGGCGATCATCTTGATGAAGCCGTCCGTCTCGCCGATGCCGAGCGCGCGGCCGTTCGCCATCATCGGGAACTGGCCGGTGCGGTACTCGCGGCCTTCTGCTTTGAGCGCCTGTTCGGTCTGGCCGACCCACGCGATTTCCGGATGCGTGTAGATCACCCACGGAATGCAGTTGTAGTCGATGTGCGGCTTCTGTCCGTCGATGATCTCGGCCACCATCACGCCTTCGTCTTCGGCCTTGTGCGCGAGCATTGGGCCGCGCACGACGTCGCCGATCGCGTAGACGTTCGGCACGGTCGTCGCGCAATGGCCGTCGACGGGAATGAAGCCGCGCTGGTCTGTCGCGAGGCCGATGGAATCGAGGCCGAGATTGTCGGTGTTCGGCACGCGGCCGATGGACACGATCAGGCGGTCCGCGTCGAGCGTCTGGGCGGCGCCGTCCTTGTCGGTATAGGAGACGGACACGCCTGAATCCGACGCCTTCACGTTCTCGATCTTCACGCCGAGGTGAATGGTCAGCCCTTGCTTTTTGAAGAGCTTGGCGGCTTCCTTCTGGATCGCAGTGTCGGTCGAGGCGAGGAACTCGGGCAGCGCCTCCAGAATCGTGACTTCCGCGCCGAGCCTGCGCCACACCGAACCGAGTTCCAGCCCGATCACGCCCGCGCCGATCACGGCCAGCTTCTTGGGCGCGGAATCGAAAGCGAGCGCGCCTTCGTTGTCGGACACGATGCGGTTGTCCACGGGAACGTTCGGCAGATGGCGCGCTTTCGAACCCGTCGCGATGATCACGTGCTTCGCGGTATGCGTCGCGCCTTGCTCGCCGCCGCTCACTTCGATGCGAAACGCGCCGCCCGCCTTGCCCGCGAGCTTGCCGTGGCCCTTGAGCCACGTGATCTTGTTCTTGCGAAACAGGAACTCGACGCCGCCTGTGATCTTCTCGACGATGGCTTCCTTGCGGCCGACCATCTTCTTGATGTCGACGTTCAGGTTGTCCATCGAAATGCCGTGATCGCCGAAATGCAGCTTCGCGTTTTCGAACGCCTCGGACGACGCGAGCAGCGCCTTCGACGGAATACAGCCGACGTTCAGACAGGTGCCGCCGAGCTTGGGCTTGCCCGCCGGGTTGATCCATTCCTCGACGCACGCGACCGACATGCCGAGCTGCGCGGCGCGGATCGCGGCGATGTATCCGCCGGGGCCCGCCCCGATCACGATGACGTCGAAATCGGCCTTGTCGCCCGCAGATTCTGCGGGGCTCGCCTGTTGCGCCGGAGCAGCGGCGGGCTTTTCAGATGCAGGCGGAGCAACAGGCGCGGGCGCAGAAGGCGCAGCGGCTTTCGCCTCGGTATCGATGGCGGCGAGCAGTTCGTCCGCGTGGACGATATCGCCTTGCTGTTTGAGCACTTCCGCCAGCACGCCCGAGGCGGGCGCCGGCACTTCGAGCACGACCTTGTCGGTTTCCAGCTCGACGAGAATCTCGTCTTGCGTCACGGGGTCGCCCGCTTTCTTTTTCCACGGCAGCATCGTCGCTTCGGTGACGGATTCGGAAAGCTGCGGAACCTTGACTTCAACCCTGGCCATTCAGTTTCTCCTGTGTGCGCTGCTTGATCGTTTGACGACGCGCATCGCCGTTCACCGAAGCACGGCCGCGTCTCGAAGCCACAGGATACGCCGTGTCTGTACCGTGCGTGCGTGTGCGCGCCAAGCCTCGCCGCGAAAACTGCGGTCGTCGGCATCGACAGGTTGAGAGCAGGCTGGGATTGATGAGCAGACGGCTTGCCGTTCGGATGGCGGCCGAAGTGGAATGCGGTGCTGGAATTGCCCAAAGAACCACGGGCGGTCGCCGGGCGCGGCTCGCCGCCGCATACCCGGAGACCGTACGCGAGGCGCCGCTCGCTGAGCAAGGCGAGCGGCGAAATGCGGCCTTAGTGCGGCGCGGACCAGCCCTTGTAATTGCCGACGTTCTCGCGCGTAACGAGCGTGGACGGCATCAGGATCATCGTGCTGCTCGGCTTCTTGCCGTTCATCAGGTCATAGCCGACGCTCACCGCCTGCTGCGCCATCGACCACGGGTCCTGGCTCGCGGACGCCTGGACCAGCGTGTCGGTCTTGAGCGCGTTCTCGATATCCGGCGCGCCATCCACCGACGTGATCACGATATTCGAGCGATGCAGCTGCTTCGCCGCGAGATCGCTGCCGATAGCTTGCGGATCGTTGATCGCGAAGAGACCGTCGAGCTTCGGAAAGCGCGTGAGATAGCCCTGCATCGCGTTCATGCCGCCTTCGCGCGAGCCTTTCGCGTCCTGATCGTCGGAGAGCACCTTGATGCCGGGGTTCTTCGCGAGCACCGTCTTGCAGCCGTTCACGCGGTCGATCACCGCCGACACCTGCGGCCCGTTCTCGATCACCACATTGCCCTTGCCGTTGAGCTTCTTAGCAAGGAAATCGCACGCGAGCTGGCCGGCCTGCACGTTGTTGGTCTGCACGGTGGCGTCGGCGCCCGCCGCCGCGACGTCCACCGCGACCACGACGATGCCCGCCGCCTTCGCCTTCTTCACCGCCGGCTCGATAGCCTTCGGGTCAACGGCGTTCAGCAGGATCATGTCCACGTGCGCCGAGATGAAGTTGTCGATCTGCGTGAACTGCTTGTTCATGTCGTAATCGGACGAGACGGCCGTGACCTTCGCGTTCGGATTGATGGCCTTGGCTTTCGCTTCCGCGCCTCTGGAAATCGTCACGAAGTACGGGTTGCCGAGCGAACCGACCGTGATGCCGATGGCCTTCAGCGGCTTGTCGGCGGCGTGCGCGGTGAGCGTCATCGTGCATCCGAGCGCGAGCGCCATGCTCGCGAACAGCTTGTTGTACTTGCGCATAGGGTTGTCTCCGGTTGTTTCGTTGATGTTGATGTTGATGTTGATGTTGATGGTTGTGACTCTAAGCGATGTAAGGCGTCGTGAACCGACAAGAGTTCGTCACGTGCGAGCCGATCCGCGCTGGCGATAACGGTCGAGCGCCACCGCGCCGATGATCACGAGGCCCTTGATGATGTACTGCCAGATATCCGACACGCCGAGTAGCACCAGGCCGTTCGACAGCACCGCGATGATGAGCGCGCCCACCAGCGTGCCGACGATCGAGCCGACGCCGCCCACGAAGCTCGTGCCGCCGAGAATGACCGCGGCGATGGCATCGAGTTCATACGACTGGCCGAGTTGCAGGCCGTTCGCCGCATAGAGCCGCGCGGCGGACATCACCGCGCCGAGGCCCGCGAGCAGGCCGGACATCGCGTAGACGAACATCTGGATGCCCCAAACCTTGATGCCCGAGAGCCGCGCCGCTTCCGGATTGCCGCCAACGGAATAAATGCGCAGGCCTAGCACCGTGCGCCGCAGGATGAACCACGAGATGACGACGACCGCGAGCGCGATCACGACGAGCCACGGCACGCCGAGGATTGAATCGTTGCCGATGAACGCGAACGACAGTTGCGGATTGAAGATGGTCGTGTCGTGACCGATCAGCCGCGCGATGCCGCGCACGGCGGTCAACGAACCGAGCGTCACGATGAAGGGCGGCAGCTTGAGCAGCGCGATGAGCGCGCCGTTGATGACGCCGAAGGCAAGCCCGACGCCGAGCGCCGCAGGCACGCCGAGCCAGCCCATGCCTTGCAGATTCGATGCAAGCAGCGCCGTGACCGCCGCCGCCGACAGCACCGAGCCGACCGACAGGTCGATGCCGCCCGTCAGAATCACGAAGGTCATGCCCGCCGCCAGCACGATGTTGATCGACGCCTGCTGCGTGACGATCGACATGTTCTGGAAGCTGAAGAAGCCGTCGGTGACTACACCGAAGCCGATGCACAGCAGAATCAACACGGGCAACATGCCCGCCGTGCGCATGAGCACTTGCATGCGCTCGCGATGCTCGATGCGACGCTGCCGCTGCGTCGCGCTTTCAGCGCTTTCGGCGCTCGAAACGGGGGCGGCGCCCGTGTTGTGGTGTTTCGTCGTGTTAGCCATGTCTGTCTCCAATAACGTCAAGCCGCCTGACCGAGCGCGGCCCGCGAGCCCGTCGCCAGTTCGATGATTCCTTCCTGCGAGATCGGCGTGCCCGAATGGCCGCCGAGTTCGCCCGCGATCACGCCTTCGCGCATCACCAGCACGCGATCCGCGACGCCGATGACTTCGGGCAGCTCGCTCGATATCACGATCACGCCGACGCCCGATTGCGCCAGTTCGTTGATGATCCGGTAGATCTCCGACTTCGCGCCGATGTCCACGCCGCGCGTCGGTTCGTCGAGAATCAGCACTTCGGGCTTCGTTTCGAGCAGCCGCGAGAGCAGCACTTTCTGCTGATTGCCGCCCGACAGCGCGCCCGCGTTCACGCGCGCATTCGGCACGCGAATCGAGAGCGCCGCTATTGCGTCGCGTGCCCGCGTGTTTCCACGGGCGATGTCCATCACGCCGGCTTTCGCGTCGCGCCCGGCAACCGCGATGTTGATGTTGTCGCGCACGCTCATGTCGAGGAAGAGGCCCTGGCCTTTGCGGTCTTCGGTGAGATAGACGAGCCCCGCGTCGATGGCGTCGCGCGGCGTGCGCAGCGTCAGCGGCTTGCCGTGCATCGACACTTCGCCGCGCGTGGGTTCCTCCGCGCCGAAGATGAGACGCGCAAGCTCGGTGCGGCCCGCGCCGACCAGTCCAGCGATGCCGAGCACTTCGCCCGCGTGCAGGTCGAGGCTGCATCCGCGCACGCGATTGCCGTCGGCCATGTCGCGCACGGAGAGCACGACGTGGCCGGGATCGTAGGGCGCGTGCTCTTTCTTATAGAACCCGGAAATGTCGCGGCCGACCATCATGCGCACGAGGCTTTCGGCGGACAGTTCGTCGCGCATCAGCGTGCCGACGTAGCTGCCGTCGCGCAGCACCGAAACGCGGTCAGAGAGTTCATAGATTTCCGCCATCCGGTGACTGATATAGATGATCGCGATGCCTTCCTCGCGCAATTGCCGCACGAGTTCGAACAGGCGGTCGGTTTCGCGCGACGAGAGCGGCGTGGTCGGCTCGTCCATCACGAGGATGCGTGCGTGCGCGTGCACTGCGCGCGCGATTTCGACGAGTTGCCGCTCGGCAATCGACAAGTCGCCGACGAGCGTATGCGGCTTGAACGTGGCGCCCAGGCGCTTCAACACGTCTTCGCAGCCGCGCTCCATGCCGGGCCGGTCGACGAACGCCCACGGGCCTTTCCCGCGACGCAGCTCGCGTCCGGCGTAGATGTTTTCGGCGACCGACAGATTCGGCGCGAGGCTCAGTTCCTGATAGATCACGGCAACGCCGAGCGAGCGCGCGGCGAGCGGCCCGTCGATGACGACCGGCTTGCCGTCGATCAGAATCTGGCCGCCGGGGTCCGCCTGATACGCGCCCGAGAGAATCTTCATCAGCGTGGATTTGCCCGCGCCGTTTTCGCCCATCAGCGAATGCACTTCGCCGGGATACACCGACAGGCGCACGTCGTTCAATGCGCGCACGCCGGGAAAGGTCTTGCTGATGCCGCGCATTTCCAAGAGCGGCGTGTGTGCCTCCGGCGAAAGGGCCGAGTCATGCGGCATGGTTCACCTCCTGCGATTTGACACCCGCGCCGCGATGCAGCCCCACGCGTGGCGAGAAGTTGAAGAACATCGGCAGCGTGGCCGCGCCGATTGCGCCCGCGTCCGGGCCGAAGTTGCCGCGCACGATCTCCGGCGTGCCGCGCGCTTCGGGCGCGTTCGCGGCCATCGTCGCGGCGAGGCGGGTAATCAGCCGGTCGAGCAGGCCGCCGTCGATATCGGAATCGAGCACGACCATCGGCACGTCGAGCACGCAGAGCATCGCGCGCAACGCGGGCGCCAAGGCTTCGATGCAGTCGTCGATCCATTCCTCGACGGCGGGCACGCGCCCCTCGATGCACGCTTCTACATCCACGCGGTTGCCCGCCGGCGCGCCGCTGAAGTGCAGATGCCGCACGAGCGCATTGAGCGATGCGCGCGAGAGCAGAATGTCCCACGGCCCGGGCGGCAGCGGCGCGGACGGCAGGCGGCTCGGCGGGACCGGCATGACGCCGATGTCGCCCGCATTGCCGGTCGCGCCGCGCAGACAGTCGCCGTCGATGGCGATGCCGCCGCCGATGGCCGAGCCGAGAAAGAGATAGACGAAGTCGTCGCAGTGCCGGCCGTGGCCGTAAAAGAGTTCGGCGGTCGCGGCGGCGTTGCCGTCGTTTTCGCCGAAGACGGGCAGCGCGAGCGCGCGGGACAGCGCGGCGGGGAAGTCGGTCTGGTCCCACGCGCGGAAGATGTCGGCGCTCGACGTATCGGCGCTCACGCCCAGTTCACGCAGCCAGCTGCCGAGGTTGTACGGCTGCGCGACGCCGACGCCCGTGAGACGCTCGCGCTCCGAGGCGCTGAGGAGGCCGAGCATGCTTTCGATGTCGCGCTTGACAATCTCCAGCACCGCCGACGGATGCGGCAACACGCGATCTATCGCGCTGCGCGCGAGCACGTCGCCCGCGAAATTGACCAGCACGGTTTCGATGCTCGTCCGGTCGAGCCGCACGCCGATGCCGAACGCACCGCGCGGATCGAGCCGAATCAGCGACGCGGGCTGGCCGCGCTGGCCGTCGAGCCGTCGTCCGGTGTATTCGATCAGACCGGCGCGCTCGAGCGATTCGACGATGCTGCCGACTGCGGTGCTCGTGAGATTCGCGTGACGCGCGAGGTCGGCCTTCGATGCCGGCTCCGTGCGCCGCAGCGCCTGGAGCAGCAAACGCTCGTTGTATCGGCGCACGGTCGCGGAGTTGCTGCCTCTGCCGCTCGGCGGTTTCACTTGGCTGTCTCCGGTTATGCTTGAGAGGCCATCTGTGTGACCATTAATTAAATCAAGTTGATTTATTTAATACCGGGGTCTCGGCGGTGTAAAGCAGGGAATTCCCCGGGCGGAGCGGGCATTCCATGTGCTCGGGCGCGGAGTCTGTCAGTTCTCACGGCGCGAGCAGTCACCGTGCGGACGTGTTGCGCTGTCACATGGCATTCGTATGACTTGGAGTTCCGCAGCCGACACGGGCCTTCGGCGGTATCGTGCTTCGAATCAGTTAAGTCGGTAATTGCAGCGAAGCCAAACTCACCGCTCGAACGAACGTCCGATGAAGCGACTCATCGCGCGAATGGCGGAACCGTGATCTCGCCGTCGTGACCGGATACGGCCGACTATTCGACGCGACGCATCGTGCATTCCGGGAGCGAGCGCTTTCGTCATTCGGGCCAGGCATTCATCGCGTATTTCTGCCCGGTCGTCAGGCGTGAACCGTTGCGGTCGGGCATTTGCCTCAATGGCTGCCAGCCGCCAACACCTAACGGGCGAACCAAGGCCGCAGTAAGGAGGCTTCGACGTCTCGCACGACCCGCAAAGCGTCGCGCATCCCGTTAAGCTATCGTCGATCGCACTTCCGAGACTCCCGCCATGTTTTCCCTCTCCACGACCGCGCACGCCAGCAAAGCCGCTCACTACGGCGACCTGCTGCAACAGGCCCGCTCGCTGATCGGCGACGAAACCGACTTCATCGCGAATGCGGCGAACTTCTCGTCGCTCGTCTATCACTCGCTGCCGGAATTGAATTGGGCCGGCTTCTATCTCTTCGATGGCGACGAACTCGTCGTCGGACCGTTTCAGGGCAAGCCCGCGTGCGTGCGCATCGCGCTCGGACGCGGCGTGTGCGGCACGGCGGCGCGCGAGCGAAAGACGCAAGTCGTCCCGGACGTCGACGCGTTCCCCGGCCACATCGCGTGCGATTCGGCGTCGCGCTCGGAAATCGTCGTGCCGCTCGTCGCGCACGACGGCACGCTGATCGGCGTGTGGGATGTGGACAGTCCCGCGCCCGGCCGCTTCGACGACGAGGACGCACGCGGCATGGAGGCGTTGTGCGGCGCGTTCATCGCGCTTGCATGGGAAGAGCGTCCGCGAGGCTGAATCGCGGTCGCTGCCGTTTGTCTACAATGAGGCGACCGTCGATTCCCGACCCGCCTAAATGATCAGTCTTGACCGCCGCCGTCTGCTCGTCACGTGCGCCCTCGCGGCGAGCGCGAGCGCGATCGCGCCCGTGCGCCGCGTGGCGGCGCAGCCCGGCAGCAAGGCAAGCGTCGCGCTGGTGCTGAAGTCGCTCGGCGATCCCTTCGTCCAGTCCATGATCGACGGCGCGAAGAACTATCAGCGGCATTACGCATCGCAACTCGATCTCACGACGCAGGGCACGCTCACCGACAACGACGTGGCGGGGCAAAGGCGCATCATCGAATCGCTCGTGGCCGCGAAAGTGGATGCCATCGTGATCGCGCCGACCGATTCGAAGGCGCTCGTGCCGGTGGCTGCGAAAGCGATCGCCGCGGGCGTGATCGTGATCGCCATCGACAATCCGTTCGACGACGACGCGCAGGAAGCCGCGAACGTCACCATTCCGTTCGTCGGCCCGGACAGCCGGCGCGGCGCGCGGCTCGTCGGCGCGTATCTCGCCTCGAAGCTCAAGCCGGGCGACGAAGTCGGCATCATCGAAGGGCCGCCGAACGACCGCAACGCGCAGCAGCGCACCATCGGCTACAAGGAAGCGATGAGCGCCGCGCAACTGCGCGTCAGCGCCATCGACGCCGGCGACTGGACCGCGCCGAGCGGCAAGTCCATCGCGCTGCAAATGCTGTACGCGCATCCCGCGCTGCGCGGCATGCTGTGCGCGAACGACAACATCGCGATGGGCGCCATCGACGCGATCCGCATCGCGGCCAAGAAAGGCCGGGTGCTCGTGACCGGTTACAACAACATAACCGCCGTGCAGCCGCTGCTCGACAACGGCAGCCTGCTCGCGACCGTCGAGCAGTTCGGCGCGCGGCAGGCGGTGTTCGGCCTGGATGTCGCGGTGAAGGCGCTCGTCGAACGGCGGCGTCAGCGCGACTTGTCGCCGTTCATGGAGACGCCCGTGCAGGTGGTGACGCGCGACAAGACGCGCGCCCCGCGCGCTTAAGCGTCCGCCGCGAGTAGGCCGCGCGCCGCCAGACTGCGATACAGCGCGCGCACGCCGAAGGTCCACGGCTCGATTTCCGTCGACAGCCGCACGGTGTTGACGAGCGCGCCGAGTTCCGGCGTCGAGATGGTGACGACATCGCCCAGATGATGCGTGAAGCCGCCGCCTTGCGTATCGCGGTCCTTGATCGGCGAAAACATGGTGCCGAGGAACAGCATGAAGCCGTCCGGATACTGGTGATGCGCGCCGTGCGTCTGCGCGACGAGATCGGCGGGATCGCGGCTGATCTCGCTCATGTGGCTCACGCCTTCGAGCACGAAGCCGTCGTCCGCGCCTTCGATGCGCAGCGACACGCTCGTGCCGCGCACCGTGTCGAGCGTGAATTGCCCGTCGAAGAGACGCACAAACGGGCCGATGGCGCACGACGCATTATTGTCCTTCGCCTTGCCGAGCAAGAGCGCGCTGCGGCCTTCGATATCGCGCAGATTCACGTCGTTGCCGAGCGCCGCGCCGACGATCTCGCCGCGCCCATTCACCGCCAGCACGATTTCCGGCTCCGGGTTGTTCCACTGCGACGTCGGATACAAGCCGACGTCCGCGCCGAAACCCACCGACGACATCGGCTGCGACTTGGAAAACACTTCCGCGTCCGGGCCGATGCCGACTTCCATGTATTGCGACCACGCGCCGCGCCGCTCGAGTTCCTCCTTCAGTTTCTGCGCGCTTTCGGAGCCCGGCTTGATCTTCGAAAGATCCGCGCCGATCAGCTTGTTGATGGTGTCGCGGACTTCCTGCGCTTTGCTGGCGTCGCCGCCTGCCTGCTCTTCGATCACGCGCTCCAGCAGGCTCACCGCGAACGTGACGCCGCACGCCTTGATCGCCTGCACGTCGCACGGGGCGAGCACGCGCAAGCCGCCGGGCGCGGCGTCGAGCGTCGCCTGCAGCAGTTCCTGCACGGTGCCGAGGCGCTCTCCCGGCGCGCTTTTCGCGATGTCGAGCGCGTCAGGGCGGTCGAACAGATCGGCGGTGGTCGGGGCGGCGCGCGTGATGTCGAACACTTCGCCGTTTCGCACCGCGACGACCGCAGGGCCATCGACCGGCGCGGGACGCCATACGCGGCCGATCAGCACGGCATCGGCGAGGTCTTCAGGCAGGCAGGAGGAGACGGAAACGGAGGGCATGGCAGGGTCACCGGGCATCGGAAGAGGGAAAACGATCGTAGCTTGGCACCGCGTGACTGTCCATTGGGTTGCATCTTTGTCCAACATGCTGGACGATGCGAGGCAATACGCCACGCCACGACCACATGGAAAAGACCTACGACGTCCCCGCGCTGCGCCGCGCGAACGATATCCTCGAAGCGCTCGCCGACGCCGCGAAACCCGTGCGCGCCGCCGCGCTTGCCGAGCGCACGGGCCTGTCGCGCAGCACGCTTTATCTGATGCTGGAAACGCTCGCGCGCATGCAGTGGATCGAAAAGCGCGATGACGGCTATGTGATCGGCGTCGGCCTGTTCGAGCTCGGCAACGCCTATGTACGGCACGACGCGCTGCAAGCGTCGTTTCGCGAGGGCGCGGGCGCGTTCATCAACAAGCACAACGAAGTCGTGCAGCTTGCCGTGCTAGACGGCGTGCAGGTGGTCTATGTTGCGCGCGAGGACGCGCACCGGCCCGTGCGGCTCGTGTCGGACCTCGGCTCGCGGCTGCCCGCGCATTGTTGCGCGCTCGGCAAGGCGCTGCTCGCGGGACTGGCGGACGATGCCGTCATCGAGCGCCTGCCCGAACGCCTCGAAGCGGTGACGCCGCGCACCGTCACGCGCCGCGCCGCGCTTTTGCGCGAACTCGCCGGGATACGGACGAGCGGGCTCGCCGTCGAACGTGAGGAAGTGGCCGAAGGGCTGGCGTGCTTCGCGGCGTATGTCGGCGTGACGCCGGCGGGCAAGCGCGTCGCGGTGTCGACGAGCGTGCCCGTCGGCCGGCTCGATCCGAAGCGCGAGAAGCAGATTTCGATGGGCATCGTGCAGCTTGCCGCACAGTTGCGTCAGGCGCTTTGAGCCGGGGCGCTTCGGATTTTTGCTGCGCATGCCTTCGCCGCGCGAGGGGCTGCGGACAGCGCGTCGCGGCCTATTGCCCAGCCCGAGCCCGCGTCGTCGCGGAGCACGACGCGATCCGCGTGCGAATCGTTCATCGCCTTTCTCGATGCCCGCAGGGTCCATCGAACGCGAGCTGTAGCGCGTGAGCGCTTGCACGTTTTCGTCGATAAGCGCGCACGTTTCGCGGCGACGACAGTGGCCCGTGACGTTCGCTCGCCGCGCCGCGCGCGCGGGTGATCGCGATGCGTCTTCAACGTGCCGGCGCAACCGGTGTCAGAGGCTTCTCTCGATGAGCGCTAACGTGTCGCTGTTGTGACAGTGACCTATGACGTTCGCTCGCCACGCCGCGCGCGCGGGTGATCGCGATGCCTCTCCATCGCGCCGGCACAACCGGCGTCCGACGCAATCGTCGGCGTGCAGTCCGCGCGGCGAAAAAAACGCGCGTGCAGGAATTACCAGCGGCTGTGAAAAGCGCAACGGATGACAAACGCGTCACCGGTATGCGGTTTCATGCCAGTCCGCACGGGCGTTCGGATTGGCCGGTTCACGGGACAAACGGGAATGCACCTTGCTTTGAGTGTCCGCTCGAATGTCCCCGACCGGCAGTCGCAGACCGGTCACGCTCGTCACGCACTATCCGCACGAGGTCCGCCCGGCTGCGTCCGGGATTTCATTCTGAGTCGAACTCGGACTCCAACCGCTAAGCGAACGCTGATGTCAGATCGAGACGAAACCCAGGACGATGCACGCCCCGGCGCCGCGAAAGAAGACGGCGAGCGCGGGCCGTCGAAAAACGACGACCAAGCCGAAAAGCACGATAAAGCCAAGGACGGCGACAAAAACGAAGGCGACAAGGAAAACGGCAAGGAAGGGCGCAAGAAGCCCGGCAAGAAGCCGTTGATTATTCTAGGCATCGTCGTCGTGGTGCTGGCCATCGGCGCGCTCGTGTGGTGGTTCATGACGCGCAATCAGGAAAGCACCGACGACGCCTATACCGATGGCGACGCCGTCACCATCGCGCCGAAGGTATCGGGCTATGTCGTCGCGATGAACATCGACGACAACCGCTTCGTTCACAAAGGCGATCTGCTCATCCGCATCGATCCGCGCGATTATCAGGCGCAGCTCGATCAGGCGAACGCGCAGCTCGGCCTCGCGCAGGCGCAGTTGCACGCGGCGGAAGTCCAGTTGCAGGTCGCGCGGGTACAGTACCCGGCGCAGCTCGCGCAGGCGCAGGCGCAGGAAACGAGCGCACGCGCCAACCTCGCGCAGGCAAGCGCGGCCTACCAGCGCCAGCAGTCGGTCGACGTGCGTGCGACATCGCAACAGAACATCGACGCCGCGACCGCGCAGCAGAAGAGCGCGCAGGCGAACGTGGCGGAGGCGCGGGCGCAGGTGCGCACCGCGCGGCTGGTGCCGCAGCAGATCGCGCAAGTCGTCGCCACGGTGGAAGAGCGGCGCCAGCAAGTGCGACAGGCCGAGGCGCAAGTCGAGACCGCGCGGCTCAATCTCTCGTACACCGAACTGCGCGCGCCGTCCGATGGCTGGATCACCAAGCGCAACGTGCAATTCGGCACGTTCCTGCAGGCGGGCACCTCGATTCTCACGCTCGTCACCACGCGCCTGTGGGTGACGGCGAACTTCAAGGAATCGCAACTCTCGCGCATGCATCCGGGCGACAAGGTGGATATCGACGTCGATGCCTATCCCGGCCTCTCGCTGCATGGCCATGTGGACAGCATCCAGCTCGGCAGCGGCTCACGTTTCTCGGCGTTTCCTGCCGAAAACGCCACCGGCAACTTCGTGAAGATCGTGCAGCGCGTGCCGGTGAAGATCGTCATCGACAGCGGCATGAAGCCGGACACGTCGCTGCCGCTCGGGCTTTCCGTCGTGCCCACCGTCATGTTGCGCCACTGACCTATGAGCGATACCGCCGAACAAGACCACAGCGGCTGGAAGCCGAGCGCGAATCCGTGGCTCATCGCCGTGGTCGTCACGCTCGCCGCGTTCATGGAAGTGCTCGACACGACCATCGTGAACGTGGCGCTGCCGCACATCTCCGGCACCATGTCCGCGAGTTACGACGAGGCCACGTGGACGCTCACGTCGTATCTCGTCGCGAACGGCATCGTGCTGCCGCTTTCCGCGTATTTCTCGAAGATTCTCGGACGCAAGCGCTACTTTTTGATCTGCATCGCGGCGTTTACCGTGTGTTCGTTTCTGTGCGGCATCGCGACGAATCTCGGACAACTGATCGTCTTCCGCATTCTGCAGGGCTTCTTTGGCGGCGGTTTGCAACCGAGCCAGCAGTCGATCATTCTCGATACCTTTCCGCCGGAGCAGCGCGGCCGCGCGTTTTCCATCTCGGCGGTGGCCATCGTCGTGGCGCCCGTGCTCGGCCCCACGCTCGGCGGCTGGATCACCGACAACTTCACGTGGCGCTGGGTGTTCCTGCTGAACGTGCCGGTCGGCGTGCTGACGACCATCGCCGTCATGCAGTTCGTCGAAGATCCGCCGTGGGAAAAGCGGCAAAGCCACAAGGACGTGGGCATCGACGTCGTGGGCATCGGCCTGATCGCGCTCGGGCTCGGGTGCCTGCAAGTGTTCCTGGATCGCGGCGAGGACGACGACTGGTTCGCGTCCAACTTCATCGTGACCTTCGCGGTGCTGGCGGCGATCGGCATCGTCGGCGCGGCGTTCTGGCTTTCGTATGCGAAGCGGCCCGTCGTCGATCTGCGCGTGATGAAGGACCGCAACTTCGCGCTGGGTTCGCTGTCGATCGTCGGCTTCGCTTCGGTGCTGTACGGCAGCGCGGTGCTCATTCCGCAGCTCGCGCAGCAGCAGCTCGGTTATACCGCGACGCTCGCGGGCCTCGTCCTCTCACCGGGCGCGCTGCTCATCGTGTTTCTCATTCCCGTGGTCAGCAAGCTGATGCTCTGGGTGCAGACGCGCTATCTCGTCGCGTTCGGCTTCTTTCTGATGGGCTGCGCGCTGATCTATTCGCATCACCTCGTGCCGAACGTCGACTATCGCACCCTCACGATGATGCGCAGCGCGCAGTCGGCGGCCATCGGCTTTCTGTTCGTGCCGGTGACGACGCTCGCCTATCTTTCGCTGCCGAAGTCGATGAACAACGACGCCTCCGCGCTCTTCACGATGTTCCGCAACGTGGCGGGCTCCATCGGTATTTCGCTCGCGACCGCGATGATCCGCGAGCGCACGCAGGCGAACATGGCGCACATGGTCGAGCATCTGACGCCGCTCAATCAGCCGTACAACGACACGGTGCAGCGCATCGCGCGAACGCTGATGGACACGGGCCAAACCATGTCGCAGGCGATGAGCGCGGCGACCGGCCAGATGTACACGACGCTGGTCTCGCAGGCGACGATTCTTGCGTACCTCGACGTCTTCGCCGCGTGCGCGATCTTCTCGTTCCTTTTCATTCCGTTCACGTTCTTCTTCTCGCCGGTGAAGGCGTCCGGAAAGGCGGGAGGACATTGACATGACGCAGCGACTTTCCGCTCGACTTTCCATTCCGGTGCTCGCGCTCGCGATGAGCGCCTGCACGGTCGGCCCCGACTTCAAGCCGCCCGCCGCCGACACGCCCGGCAACTGGAACGATCTGCAGCGCGCGCAAAACGCAGCGCCGGATGCGCGCGCGCCGCACGCCGACGCGCCATCCGTGGCGACGACGTCGGCCGATCCGGACCCGCGCTGGTGGAAACAGTTCGACGATCCGACGCTCGATTCGCTGATCGACCGCGCGGTGGCCGGCAATCTCGATCTGCAAAGCGCGGTGCTGCGCATCGCGCAGGCGCGCGAGCAGAGCGTGTCGGCGGCGGCGCAAGGCTTGCCGCAAGTCAGCGCCAACGCGAGCGTCGTGCGCGAGCAGCTTGGGTTGAAGGGCTTGCTGCAATCTCAGGGCGTGTACGACCGCATCGACGGGCTGGGCGCGAACGGCGCGCAGATCCGGCAAGGGCTGGACTCCGCGACGGGACCGGTCACGCTCTTTCAGGACGGCTTCGATGCGTCGTGGGAACTGGACCTCTTCGGACGCGTGCGGCGCTCGGTCGAATCGGCGAATGCAGAGACGCAGGCGGAAATCGAAAGCCGCAACGACGCGCTCGTCTCCCTCGAAGCCGAAGTCGCGCGCACGTATGCGCAGTTGCGCGGCGCGCAGTCCATCCGCGAGATCACGCTCGCCGAAATCGATGCCGAGCAGCAGATTCTCGATCTCACGCGCGAGCAGGCGCGCGTCGGCCTGACGAGCCAGCAGGACGTGCAAAGCGCGAGCGCGCAAGTCGGCGCGTTGCAGGCGCAGGTGCCGTCACTGGAGGCGCAAATCGCGCAGGCGATGAACGGGCTTGCCGTGCTGACCGGCAGCGCGCCCGGTACGCTCGACGCCGAACTGTCCGATGCCCGCGCGGTGCCGCCCGTGCCGCCGACGGTGCCGGTCGGCTTGCCGTCGACGCTCGCGCGCCGCCGTCCGGACATCCGCCGCGCCGAAGCGCAACTGCACGCGGCCACGGCCGAAGTAGGCGTGGCGGTCGCGCAGTTGTATCCGGATATATCGCTCACGGGCCAGGTCGGCACGCGGGCGACGAAGGCCAAGTACCTCGCGCGCTGGTCGAGCCTCTTCTGGTCGGTCGGGCCGAGCATTTCTCTGCCGATCTTCGAGGGCGGCGCGCTGCGCTCGAACGTTCGCGTGGCGAAGTCGCAGGCCGCGCAGGCCGCGTTGCAGTACCGGCAAACCGTGCTCACCGCGCTGCAGGATGTGGACAACGCGCTCGTCGCCTATCGCACGGAGCAGGACCGGCGCGCGGCGCTCGCGCGCACCGTGGAGGCGAATCGCGTGAGCCTGCAACTCGCGACGGACAGCTATCGCAAAGGGCTGACCGCGTTCGTGACCGTGCTCGATGCCGAACGCCAGCTTGCGCAGACCCGCGAGCAGCTCGCGCAATCGACGGTAAACGTGACGACGAATTTGATTGCCGTGTACAAGTCGCTCGGCGGCGGATGGCAGGACGATTCGCCAAGCGGCTCGCAGAGCCACGCCGATGCCGGCAACGGCTAGCGGCGGCGCTTTTTCCAGTCGTAATCGGCCGGTGGGTCCGCGACGCCCGGCTTGCCGACCGATTGCGGATTTTCGCTGCACAGCGTGACGAAGCCGACCGGCTCGCCTTGCGCCTGGCGCTTGCGCAGTTCTTCAGCGAAGCGCAGCGCCTCGGCGAGCGCGGCGGCGTCGAACTGTCGGTGACGCGCGTGGCTTTCGGCGCCGGCATCGCCTTCGAGCCAGTAGACGACGAACATTCGTGTGCCTCCGTATGGAACGAGCGTGCGCGCTCGCGGATGATTTCGGTTTTCCATGGTGCAAACGGCCGGCCCGCGCGCCGTCCGGGTATTCCCGAGGTGCAACGTTGTCAACGCCTCTCCCGTGTACAGGAAGCCGCGGGATGCTGCAGAGCGGAACGTTCGTTGCTGAAACAATCGGTCACTCCGAGGCCAAAATATGCAATCCACGCAACGACACGCACATCTACCCGAAGAAGCGGTCTGGCAGATACCGGTGCGCGCCGCGCATCACGACGAACCGCGCGTGCTCATCGCCGACGACGATCTGGAGGCCACGCGCGCCATCTGTCTGGCGTTCGAAGACGCCGACTTCACGGTGCGCGCGGTGCATACGGGCCTCGACGCCGTATCGCTCGTGCGCAAATGGCGTCCTGGCGTAGTGCTGCTGGATCTGATGATGCCGCTCGGCGACGGCTGGGAAGCGGCAGAGGCGATTCGCGCGATGGACAAGTCGATGATGCTGATCGCGCATACCGGCCGCACGTCTCCCGACGACTGCGAGCGGGCGCGCCGCACGGGGTTCGACGGCTATTTCGTGAAACCGAGTCCGCTGGATCGCATGATCGACGTCATGCGCACGTATTACTCGACGCATGAAACGTGGCGGGCGCGCGAGTGCTGAGGGCGCCTGAGCGGCGCGGCTAGATCTGCTTGAGACGGCGCAGTGCGTCGTTGCGCGACGTGCCGGCGGCGGCAGCGGGCGTCGCGAGCGCGCTGTCGTGACGGTCGACCGGTCGCGCGGGCAGCGTGCGCTGCAGTCCGGCGGTGAAGCCTTTTCTGAACGCGCGTCGATAGGTTCGGCGATACGCCTCCTCCAGCGACACTTCGCCCGTGTAGTCGGACAGCGCCTCGGTCAGCGCGAGTTGTTCGTGCGCGAGCGTGCGCAGCAACTCGATCAGCACCGGTTGACCCACGCCTGCGCCGTCGCCGCTCGCGAGCACGTCCGACAGCGCCGCCACCGCGCGCGCAACATCGGTGCTGCGCTTTTCGATAGTGACTGCATGCTCGACGACAGGATGCCCGTCCGGGTTGATCGTGATCTTCGCTTCGCTCATCTGTTCTTCCTCATTGCTCGATACATGGCGCACCGCGCCATCTTCTTCGGCAAGAAAGCATTCGTGCTCATTCAGACGAACGGCTGCGCGCGGGCGCGCGAAGTGTGCCCGACTTGCTGGCTCGCGGCAACTGCCGGTTTTTCGCGGTGATGCGAGGTTTCAGGCGTTGACGCGCCGGGCCGGAACGTCGTCCACGGCGACTGCGGGCGCGTCGACTTCGCACTCGACGTGCTCTTTCAGCACATCTTCCCAATATTGGCAGTAGCCGGCCCAGAACGGGACTTGCGTTTGCGCGCAAGCCTCGCCCGGCAGCGGATGCGGCAGCATACGCGCGAGGCGCGCGACCTCCCGGCGCTTCCACTGCAGCAGCGTGCGGCGCGGCCCCCGCACGGCCGGACACAGTTCGTTCATGCGCGTGACGGCGAGCCACAGCCCGTCGGCGGGACTGGAAGCCATGGTCGTGAGAATCGCCGTGTTCGGGCGCGGGCCGCGTTCGTGACAGACGATCGCGCCAATTTGCCCGAGGATGTACATGGTTCGTTCGATACTCGCGTCGACCGGCGGCTGCATGGCGCGTCCTTCTTGTGATGGTTGTCTCATGGCGCTCTCGATTGCCTCATGCGCAACGGGACGCCGCATTCGCGCGGTTCCCGATATCGCGATATTGATATGTTATTGCGCGAACGCATTACGATACCGTAGCGAAAATAATTCGCATCGCATATCGACAAAAATCTACATTGACGAAGCGCGCCTTTTACTGCCGCGCGGCAGGAATCACCGCTGCGTGTAATCGATAGGCTCGTGCGGCGCGTTGGCCGCGAGTTCCGGGCGCCGTTGCTCGGTCGCGGCCTGCACGCCTTTGTCGAAGAAGGACTGCGCGGTGTGTTGCTCGAGCGCGGTGAGAAGGGGAAGGCTTTCCTCGGCCACCGAGTGCATGAGGCTCAGGAGGTCGCGCTTCATCGAATCGGGGAACGTGCAGAAGTGCTCGAATGCACCCGGCGCGGCGATCATGCCGACCAGCGACGAAAGCAGCCGCGCCCGGCTCTTGCAATGCTCGCCGATGGGCTCGGCGTGCGAAACGACGACGCGCCCCTGCGCGTCTACCGTAATGTCGAAGGTCTTCATGCCGATACCTCGCTTGCGTGAGCGGCCCGCCATCGGAACGGACGCAAAGCGAGAATACCTGCGCGCGCCGCTTTCATCTGCGCTCAGTTAAGAAACGAAGCGGCGAGGAACGCGAAACAACGCGTCCGACTTCAACGCGCACCGAGACCGAGCACGTGTTGCTCGAAGAGCGCGCGAACGTCCTTGCTTGCGGCGCTGTTGTCGCACGTCGCGGAGGCGACGATCCGCTTATCACGTCGCATATCACGCGCAACGAAGATGAACTGTTCGCCGAAGCCGGCCGCGAAGACATAGTGCGGCGCGATCCACCAGAGATAGCCGTACTGCGCGCCGTGCATGGGCGGGCCGCCTTCGCTGTGAACCGACATGGCGTCGTCGATAAACGATGCGTCCACGATTTGCGCGCCCCGCCACGCGCCGCGATCCATCATCAATGTGCCGAGCTTAGTCATGTCGCGGGCGCGCAGCATGAGGCCGCGCCCCGCGAACGTATGCCCGGCTTCATCGGCGATCCATTCGCTCGTTTCGATGCCGAGCGGCGCGAAGAGCTTTTCGCGCACATAGTCTTCGACCGTCGCCCCTGTCACGGCTTCGATCGCGAGCGAGAGCAGTTGCACCGCGTGCGAATCGTAGCGAAAGCGTGTACCGGGCGCGTCGACCATGGGCCGTGAGAGTACGAAGTTCAGGCGGTCGTCTTCGCCGGCAAGGCGATCGCACGCGCCGAGCAGACACTGGTCGACCGCGCCGGGCTCGCATTCGAAGCCCGAGGTCATCGTGAGCAGATGCCGCAGCGTGATGCGTCGCACGCGCTCATCGAGTGCGGGGTCGCGCGCTTTCTCGACGATCTCGCCGACCGGCGTGTCGAGGCTCGCAAAGCGCCGCTCGGTCACGGCGATGCCCACGGCCAGCCCCACGACGCTCTTCGTGACCGAATTGACGTTTTCGAGCGTATCGGGCGCGGCGTCGCTGCGGTAATGTTCGAATGCGATGCGGCCGTCGCGCACGACGACGAAGGTGCGCACGCCGCTGCTCTCGCTTTCGAGCGCATCGCGCAGTGCCAGGAAGCCTTGTTGATCGACGGAACCGTGCGACAAAGCGTTGTCCGTTTTCATTTCCATGTCGGTTGACCGTAGTACGCGGCAAGCGGGAGCGATTCGTGCTCCAAGATGTGGAAATCGAGCAAGCCGGATGCCACGGCACCCTCAAGCCTAAGAGACCTCTTTTGTCCGTCCGACGACTCGCAACGCTCTGGCGTCTCGGCAGGGCATTCGCCCGCGAAAGCCATTCGAACCACGACGGCGCGTCGATGCAGCGCATCGCGCGCTTCTTTGCGTTGCACGGCGCGCGCGCCGCGCCGCTCGCCGCCGGTATGCCGGCGCTGCGCCAATTGCCGCGCGTGTTTTCGCTCGCGTCGGGGGCGCTCACGCGCCATCCCGCGCTCGCGGAAGCCGCTGTGCGTGTGGCGCTCTCGGAGATGGAGGGTCTCTTCACGCCTTACGACGCCGCGCGATTCCGCAGTGCATGCGCCATCGCGTTGGCGGCGGCGCCGCGTGCCGAAATGACGGATATCAGCGCGTTGCCGCTGCGCTCGGGCATTGCGGAACAGACGCACGCGGCGCGCATCGATGGCGTGCCGGTGCGCGTCACGCTGCTTCGCGCCGATGCCCGCCAGGAACTCGCCGACGATCTCGATCTCGCGCTTGCCGCCGCGCGCTTTGCGGAGCGGCGCTCGGCGACGGCTCGCGAACTGCAGGCGGTGCAGTGCCTCGCCCTCGTGCGCGAGAGCGTGAATACGATGATCGACCTACGCCAGCGCGCCGCCGACCAGAGCTATCTGCGCTACCGTCTGCGCGAAGACGGCCGCCTCGCGGTGCCCGAAGTCCTCTGGGATTTCTGCAACGACGCCGTGCTGACCACTCGCGCGATCGAAACCGTGCCGCTGTCGGACGGGCATGCGCTCGCGTCGCACGGCTTGCAACAGGCCGATCTCGTCGCGACGCTGATCGAAGCGTTCTTCGAAATGGCGCTCGGGCAGGGCGTGTATCACGCGGGGCTGGATGCGGCGGGAGCGCGCGTGAGTGTCGAGCCGGGCACGCGCGGCCAGATCGTGCTCGAAGCCGATAACGCCATGTCCTTTTTCGCTGCGCACGAGCGCGATTTCATCGTCGGTGTGTCGAATTCGCTGCTGGAAGGCGATCACAAGGCGGCGGCGCGCACGCATTTCGAACACGGGCGGCCGGAGCAGCACGCGGCGCATCACGAAGTGCGCGTGGAATCGACGTATCGCCGCGAGGCCGAGCGCTTCTCGTCGCCGGATGCGCGGCAGGGCACGCACGTCTCCCATCTATTCGACGCCATCGGCAAGGCGCCCGCCGAGCACATGTTCAGCGCGGCGCACGGGCGGATCGCGTCGCGGGCGGTGTTGTTGTCGCGCTCCGTCGAGACGATCGAGCGCATGGCGCACACGGTCGCGCCGGATGTCGATGTCTGGAAAATCGCGCGGCGCGTGATCGCGCGGCTCGCCGCGGATCAGTTCGGCTGCCACGGTTTGCTTGCGCATCTGGCGCAGGAAGCGACGCACTGGCCGCAACTGCTGCCGCGCCTGCCGACGCTCATCGCAAAGCGCGCGGGCGCGTCACAAGGCAACACGTTCTGACGCTTTAGCGCGTGCCGGGACTCATCCGCTCGGCAATGGCGCGGCACGCAGCCTTGAGCGGCGCGACGTAGGTTTCCATCGGCGTCGCGCTCTTTCTGAAGAGCGGAATGCTCACGCTGACGCAGCCGAGCGGCGCGCCGTTCGCGCCGACGATCGCGCTGCCGTAGCAGAAAATCTGCGCTTCGTTCTCCTCGCGGTCTTCGGCGTAGCCGCGCGCGCGGCACGCGTCGAGTTCCGTATCGAGTGCGGCACGATCGACGATGGTATTCGGCGTGAACTGCTGGAACGGGATGCCTTGCAGAAGCGCATCGCGTTCGGCATGTGAAAGCTTCGAAAGATACGCCTTGCCGACGGAACTCGAATACAGCGTGACGCGCGTGCCGATGCGCGATGCCATGCGCACCGCGTGCGGGCTTTCGAGCTTTTCGACATAGACCATTTCCGCGCCGCTTCTCACCGCCAGATGCACGGTCTCCTGCGTGGCGTCGCGCAGTGTCTGCAAAGCGTCGGCGGCGGCGATGCGCAGGTCGGAGCGCTCCCAGCTTCGGCTTGCAAGCGACATCAGGCGCGGACCGAGCGTATAAGAGCCGCCGCGCGCGCTTTCGACGACGAGCCCTTCGGCCATCAACGCGCCGACGATGCGGTACACCGTCGGACGCGGATACCCGCTTTGCGCCGTCAGACGCGCGATAGTCGGCGGCTCGGCGGAATCGGCGATGAACTGAAGCACCGCCATGAACTTGGAGAACGCGGCGGTGCCGGTTGCGCGGGCGGCGTCGAGAGAGGCGGGATCAGCGGACATGATCGGAGAGGGAAGCGGCGGCGCGGCGATTATATCGACGCCCGCTCACGCCACGAGATAGCCGCCGTCCACCGGCACGATGGCCCCCGTCATGAACGCCGCCGCCGGCGACGCCAGAAACGCGACGACGCGCGCGACGTCCTCGGGCAAGCCCCAGCGTTTCATCGGCGTGCGATCCAGAATCGCTTGCGAGCGCCCGCCGTCGTCCTGAAGCGCCTGCGTGAGCGGCGTCGCGATCCAGCCGGGCGCGACCGCGTTCACGCGAATGCCGTCGGCCGCGTACGCGATGGCAAGCGACTTCGTCAGCTGCGCGACGCCGCCCTTGCTCGCGCTGTATGCGGGCACGAGACCCCCGCCGAAAAACGTGAGCATGGACGCCGTGTTCACGATGCTCCCGTCGCTTTTCGCGAGCAAGCCGCGAGCGGCGGCGCACATGCGCATGGTGCCGTTCAGATTGACGGCGATCACGCGCTCGAACGTTTCGATATCGTGTTCGTCGCCGCGCTTGATCATGCCCGCGCAATTCACGAGCACGTCGAGCGCATCGAGGCGATTCACGAGATCGGCGGCGCTGGCGGCATCCGCGACATCGAGCGCGGCGACTTCGATGCTGCCGCCGAGCGCGTCGCGCTGGGCATCGGTCGGTGCGATGCCCGCCGCGATCACGCGCGCACCGAGCCCGGCGAACTGCTGGGCGATGCCCGCGCCGATGCCCTGCGTGCCGCCTGTGACGACGACGGTCTTACCCTTGAAGAGATCAGTCTGAAAAGTCATATCGCTCATTTTGGTGCTCACGCTCACACGACGGGAACGGCCGACGCCGGCTGCTCGGCGTCCTGAATCGGCACGCGCACGACGAACATGTAGACGAGCGCGGCTGCAAACGCGACGCCCGCGCTGATCAGGAACGCGTTGACGAACGAATGCGTCTTGTCGACCACGAGGCCCGTGATGAACGGCGCGAAGGAGCCGCCGAAATAGCCGCCGAAGTTCTGAATGCTGCCGAGCGACGCCACCATGTGACGCGGCGCCGCCACCGAGACGAGCGCCCACGCCGCGCCGCTCGCCATGTTGACGAAGAACATCGCCGCCGAGAGATACGTGATGGCAAGCGCGAGGTTCGGCGTGAACGCAGCCGGAACCGTGAAGAGCGCCGCGCCGATGAGACCCGAGCAGATCGGCCACTTGCGGCTGCGAATCGGTGCGACGCCGCGCGCCATGAGTCCATCGGCGATGAAACCCGACGACAGCATGCCGAGCGTGCCTGCGAGATACGGAATCGACACGATCCAGCCCGTCTTCGCAATAGTCAGATGCCGTTCGTGTTCCAGATAGGCGGGCAGCCACGTCAGATACAGCCACACCATGTAGATCACGCCCATGAAGCCGAAGATCATGCCCCACGTGGTCGCCTTGCCGAAGAGCCCGCGCCACTCCGCGAAGCTCATGCTGCGCTCCGTGCGCTGCGCCGGCTCGCCTTCGGTCAGATGCGCGATCTCCTGCGGCTCCAGCGCGATATCCTTGCGGTTGCGATACACGATGTACCAGCCGATCGCCACCGCAATGCCCAGCACGCCCATGATGACGAACATGTTGCGCCAGCCGAAGCTGAGCAGCAGCACGGTGAGAATCGGCGGCGCGAGCGCGGGGCCGATCGTCGAGGACGTGACGAAGATGCCGGTGGGCTTGCCGCGCTCGTGTTGCGCGAACCATTCCGAGACGACCTTGGCGCCGGCCGGAAACTGCGGCGCTTCGCCGATGCCGAGCGCGATGCGCGCCGCGAGGAACTGATGCAGGTTCGTGACGAGGCCGCCGAACAACTGCGCAACCGACCAGACGAACATGCCGAGGCCGAGCATGATGCGCGCGCCGAAACGGTCGAGCATCACGCCGATGGGCAACTGTGAGAACGCATACGCGAAGGAGAAGGCGGACAGCAGCAGTCCCATCTGCGATGCCGAGAGCCCGAGTTCCTGCGTGACGGAATGATTGGCGATGGACAGCGTGCTGCGGTCGAGATAATTCACGATCCCGGCGAGCGTCAAAAAAGTGAGCGCGATCCACTGAATGCGCTTGATGCGCGGCGATTTGCTTTGCATGGTGTCTCCCCGAATGCGCTTCTTTGGCGCTTCGGCTCTTATGGTGGTTTGGCTGTCCGACGAACTAGCGGATGAACTGGTCGACGAAATCCGCGCCCAGCCCGACCGATTCATAGTGCTTGCGGCACATATCGACCTTGGTGAACACGTCTTCGTACCCGGTGTAGTTGCCGTACGGATCGCAATAGAACATGACACCGTTCACCTGGAAGTAGGTGATCATTTCTTCCACGTCTTCCGGCACGTACAGCGTATGCGTTTCGCCGGGCGGCTCGAAGACATAGCTGCCTTCTGTCGCGACCCAGTCGTGCTCCAGATAACGCCAGCGGCCTTTCAGCACCATGCCGTGAACGGCTTGCGGATGACGATGCCGCGAAAGCACGCCGGACTTGCGCACGCGCAGCAGGTTCATCCAGTAGCCGGTGGAGACGTTCAGGCAGAGTGGGCGAAACCACACGTTCTCGGCCTGCGCGACCCATTCGCGCTCGTCGGTCGGAATGGCATGGCCGATGACGATTTCCTTCTGCGCTTCCTTGGGATTGGGATATTGGTACGGCGTCATTGCGTCCGCCGACGGTTTTGGCGCGGGCATCGCGTCTCCTGTGTCCATAATGTGGATCGTAGAATCAAATTATGGACAAATGGTCGCGCTGCGTCGGCGAAATGTCAAGATTTGTCAGCGGGTGCGAAAACGGCGGACGAAAAAAAAGCGGGCCCGGAACCGGACCCGCTTTTGCACGCGAACTGCGGCGCCTTATCGCGCCATCATCAGCATGTGCACGTTATGCATGACCCACACCGTACCGACGATGATCACGAGCGACATCAGGATCGTGTACGCGAACGACAGGGCATGCCAGCGTTGTCCCTTCGACGTATTCACGTGCAGGAAAAACACCACATGAACGACCATCTGCACGGCGGCCAGCACCGCCAGCCAGACGAGCCCTTGTTCGCCCGACGCCTTGCCTGCGGTCACGAGCCAGAACGAAGCCACCGTGAGGACGACGGCCAGCACGAAGCCGGCGAGATACCCGCCCACGGTGACGTGCGGAATATCGCTATGCGTTGTATGCGTATGAGCCATTAGACGACGCTCGCAAGGTAGACGAAGGAGAACACGCAAATCCAGACGATGTCGAGGAAGTGCCAGAAGAGGCTGAGGCACGCGAGCCGGCGAATCTGGCGCTCGTTCAACTCGGGCTTCTGCATGATTTGCACGGCGAGCACGACGAGCCACACGAGGCCGAGCGTGACGTGCAAACCGTGCGTGCCGACGAGCGTGAAGAACGACGACCAGAACGCGCTACGCTGCGGGCCCGCGCCTTCGGCGATCAAGTGGGCGAACTCGTGCAGTTCGAGCCACAGAAAGCCCGCGCCCAGCGCGAACGTGACGAAGAGCCACGCGAGCACGCCGCCTGTCTGCTTGCGATGCGCCGAGATCATCGCGAAGCCGAATGTGAGGCTGCTCGTGAGCAGCAGTCCGGTTTCGATGGCGACATCGCGCAGATTGAAGAGATCCTTGGCCGTGGGGCCGCCCGCGAACTGGTTCGCCATCATCGCGAAGGTCGCGAAGAGGGACGCGAACAGCACGCAGTCGGTCATCAGGTAGGACCAGAAGCCGAACACCGAATGAGACGGCTGGTGTTCGTGCTCGTGCGCGTCATGCGCGGAAAGCGTCGATTGCGACATTTACAGCACCTCCAGTTCCATTTCGCGCCCCGCGCCGGCCTTGGCGGGCGACTTCGGCGGACGATTCCGCTCTTCGGTCGCCTTCACCGTGGCGGCGGGGATGATATAGCCGGCGTTCTCGCCGAAGCTGTAGCCGATCACGACCGCTGCGACGCCGATCAGACCGACGATAGCCAGCCACCAGATATGCCAGATCGCCGCGAAGCCGAATGCCAGCGCGAACACGCCAACCAGGAAACCGGCGCTCGTGTTCGACGGCATATGGATGTCGCGGAACGGACGCGTTTCGACGCGACCCGTTTCCTTCGCGTGAGCGAAGTCGTCGAGTTCACGAACGGCCGGCACATGCGCAAAGTTGTAGACCGGCGGCGGCGAGCTGATCGACCATTCGAGCGTACGTCCGCCCCACGGGTCGCCCGTGACATCGCGATAAGCCGGCTGATTACGGCGAATCACGCTCACGACGATCTGCGCGACCTGGAACGCCACGCCCAGCGCAATGATGCCGACACCGCACGCCGCGACCACCAGATACGGCTGCCATGCGGGGTTGTCGTAGTGATTCAGGCGGCGCGTCATGCCCATGAAGCCGAGAATGTAGATCGGCACGAACGCCACGAAGAAGCCGACGAACCAGCAGATGAACGCATTGCGGCCGAGCTTTTCGTCGAGCTTGAAGCCGAACACTTTCGGCCACCAGAACTGCACGCCCGCGAAGTAGCCGAACACCACGCCGCCGATAATGGCGTTATGGAAGTGCGCGATCAGGAACAGGCTGTTGTGCAGCACGAAGTCCGCGCCCGGAATGGCGAGCATCACGCCCGTCATGCCGCCGAGCGTAAACGTGATGATGAAGCCGATGGTCCACAGAACCGGCGTGGTGAACTGCACGCGGCCGCGGTACATCGTGAAGAGCCAGTTGAATATCTTCACGCCGGTCGGGATCGAGATAATCATCGTCATGATGCCGAAGAAGGCATTGACGTTCGCACCCGAGCCCATGGTGAAGAAGTGGTGCAGCCACACGAGAAACGACAGCACCATGATGCAGCACGTCGCCCAGACCATCGTCTTGTAGCCGAAGAGCGGCTTCTTCGAGAACGTGGAGACGACTTCCGAATAGATGCCGAACGCCGGCAGAACCAGAATGTAGACCTCGGGGTGGCCCCACGCCCAGATCAGGTTCAGATACACCATCGGATTGCCGCCGGCATCGTTCGTGAAGAAGTGCATGCCGAGATAGCGGTCGAGGCCGAGCAGCGCGAGCGCGACGGTCAGAATCGGGAACGTCGCCATGATGAGCACGTTCGAGCAGAACGCCGTCCACGTGAACACCGGCAGCTTCATCCACGTCATGCCGGGCGCGCGCATCTTCACGATGGTCACGAAGAAGTTCACGCCGGTGAGCAGCGTGCCGACACCGGACAACTGCAGCGCCCAGATGTAGTAGTCGACGCCCACGCCCGGACTGAACTGCGTTTCCGACAGCGGCGGATAGGCGAGCCAGCCCGTCGCCGAGAACTCGCCGATGAAGAGTGACAGGTTGATCAGCACTGCGGCCATCGCCGTCATCCAGAACGACAGCGAGTTGATGAACGGGAACGCCACGTCGCGCGCGCCGATCTGCAGCGGCACCACGAGATTGAAGAACGCCACGAGCAGGGCCATCGCCATGAAGAAGATCATGATGGTGCCGTGCGCGGAGAAGATCTGGTCGTAGTGATGCGGCGGCAGAAAGCCCGGCGAATCGAGCGCGATGGCCTGCTGCGCGCGCATCATGACGGCGTCGACGAAGCCGCGCACGAGCATCAGTCCGGCGACGACCAGATACATGATGCCGATGCGCTTGTGCTCAGTCGAAGTCAGGTACTCGCGCCAGAGCCAGCCCCATTTTCCGAACTTGGTGAGAGCGGCGGCCGTCCCGAGCGCCATGACCGCCATGAGGACGGTCGCCCCCATGATGATCGGCTCGTGGTACGGGATCGCCTCAAGCGTTAATTTGCCGAACATGGCTTACCCCTTGGTTACGCAATTCGTGCCAACGGTGACATTCCCGTTGTTGTACTTGCCGACGATGTTGTTGAAGAGCTTCGGATCGACGGTCGAGAAGTAGCGGACCGCGACCTTCTCGCTCGGACGCGCGACGCCCGCATAAACGTTCATGTCCAGTGCCTCGGGCGCGGTCTTGACCTTCTTGACCCACGAATCGAAGTCAGCCTGCGACAGGGCGAGCGCGCGGAACTTCATGTCGGAGAAGCCCGCGCCGCTGTAGTTCGCCGAGATGCCCGCGTAGTCACCCGCGTGGTCGGCTTGCAGGTTCAGACGCGTCTGCATGCCCGCCATCGCGTAGATCTGGCTGCCGAGCTGCGGGATGAAGAACGAGTTCATCACGGAGTCCGACGTAATGCGGAAGTTGACCGGCGTGCCGACCGGGAACGCCACCTGATTGACCGACGCAATGCCGAGGTCCGGATAGACGAAGAGCCATTTCCAGTCGAGCGCGACGACTTCGACGTTGATCGGCTTCACGTTCGACTGTATGGGCTTGTACGGGTCGAGTTCGTGCGTGCTCTTCCACGTCAGCGTGCCGAGAAAGAGGATGATGGCCGCCGGGATCGCCCAGACGACGACCTCGATGGCCGTGGAGTGCGTCCATTTCGGCGCGTACGTGGCGTTCGTGTTGGATGCGCGATAGCGCCAGGCAAAGATCAGGGTGAGCAGAATCACCGGAACGACGACGAGAAGCATCGTGAAAGTCGCGGTGGCGATAAGCGAGCTTTCCGCCGCGCCGATCACGCCTTTCGAGTCGAGCACCTCGAGATTGCATCCCGATAAACAGACACTGGCCAACAAACCCGATAACAATGGCGCTGCTAAACGGTGAGTATTTTCATTCATTGCATTCGCTGGTTTTTTGGATCGAAGCGTCCTTGGGAAGAACGCCGTTTCACGGCGTTGCGCCGCGACGCGATCATGCCACGCGAGATTTATCGCGATGTTGCGAATCTATGGAATTTGGTCGTAAAACGCGGTGTTGCGACGCTGTGTCGCGCGGGTTACGCCTTTCGAATGAGCGCGTGCATGAGTACGCGTTTGCTAGCGCTGAACCCGCCATTCTGCCGGCATCGCGTCACGCTTGCGAGCGATAAGAACGTTCGACATCGAATGCATCAAAATTTGGCATAGCGAAGGACGTTTCTTGTCAAATGGTGTTGCGCGACGCATTGAGCGAAATGTAAGCGTTCAAAATGCGGGGCCCCGTAGCGCAGCCGCGTTCTGGCGCCGTCGGGGCGACCACAGCCCGACACCACACACATGAAGAAGAAACTCATCACTCTGGCCGCCACGCTGCTGGCCCCGATGCTCGCGCACGCCGGTTGCGAAGACATGATGCAGACGTGGGCGAATACGCTGCACGCCGACAAGACACTCGATAGCACGCTCAGCGTGTGCAAGACGTGGCCCGCGAATCCCGCGTTGACGCTCGCGGCGCTTGCGTTCGCTGGCGACGACATGGAGTCGGAGAACGGCGCGGGGGACCTCGACGTGCTCGTCGCCGACAGTGCGACCGGAGCGATCGTCGCGCACGTGTTTCAGGCCGGCGCGATCAGGCGGGACGCGGCCGGGTCCGCCGATCTCGCGCTCGAGACGGCGCGCTATCGACTCGCGCCGAAGGAGCGCGCGTTCGGCGTGCGCGTGAGTTACGACGGCTCGTCGCGTCCCGCGCCATATGGCGAAGTGACACTCAGTCTCTACACGTTCGACGGACACACGCTGCGTCCCGTGCTCGATCAGTTGACGGTCGCTCAGGCGAGCGGCGAATGGGACACGCGTTGCGACGGCTGGTACGACTCCACGAAGCGAACGCTGTCGGTGGGCGCGCCCGGCGCAGAAGGTTACGCGTCGCTCTACATCGCGGAGCAGACGGTGCATAGCGTCTCGCGCATGACCAAGGGCGTCTGTGTCAACAAGGACGGCGCGCCGAAACGGACGCACTTCACGCTTGAGTATCGAAACGGGCGCTACAGCGTGCCGAAGGGTTTGCAGCGCAACGGATGATCAAGAAGCCGCGCCCGGTCGTACATCTGCGCCAGCGGTGGGAAGCGTGCAGATGGAACCGCTGTTCCCGTGACGATCGTCAATAACAGCAAGTTTGGGCTGCTTGTCGAGGGAGACGGCCAGAGCTACGATCTAAAGACATGGGCGCTTTGGACGAGAAGTGTGGGCTTAACTTATCGTGTGCGAATGCGCGGTGCGAAACGTCGCACCGGCTGGACTGCGTGAGGCCGTCTGACGCGCCGTACATCATATGCCGTTCCACGAGCGCAGCAGCTTGTGCAAGCTCGACTTCAACGCGCGTCTGCCGTGCCCAATCGCTACGAAACACCATGAACGTCGCTTGGCGCAAGCGTCGCTTCGACGGCTCGCGCCGGTCAAATCAGGCAGTCAGATCATGAATCGATATCAAGCTGGAACCCAAGTCTCTCCAAGCCCATGGCGGCATGATTTCGCGCCCCTCGTCATTCGCGGGCGCAGCGTGCTGCCCATCGTGCAGGGCGGCATGGGCGTCGGCATCTCCGCGCATCGGCTGGCGGGCAGCGTCGCGCGGGAGTGCGCGGTCGGCACGATCGCCAGTATCGATCTGCGTCACCATCACGCCGATCTGCTGGACATCTGCCGCGCCGATCCCTCGCGCGAAACGCTCGAGCGGGCGAACCTGACCGCGCTCGCGCGCGAGATTCGCGGCGCGCGTGAACTGTCGGAAGGTCGCGGCATGATCGCCGTGAATGTCATGAAAGCGGTCAGCGCCCATGCCGATTACGTGCGTGTGGCCTGCGAAGAGGGCGCCGACGCGATCGTCATGGGCGCGGGCCTGCCCCTCGATCTGCCCGATCTGACGCAAGGCTGCGATATCGCACTGATTCCGATTCTTTCCGACAGCCGCGGCGTCGCGCTCGTCCTGAAAAAGTGGATGAAGAAGGGGCGCTTGCCGGATGCCATCGTGATCGAACATCCGGCGCATGCCGGCGGGCACCTCGGCGTCAACGACGTGTCGGACATGAACAACGAGCGTTTCGGCTTTGCGCGCGTGCTCGCCGAACTGGAGACGGCGTTCGTGTCGCTCGGACTTGCGCGCTCGGACGTGCCGGTGATCGTCGCGGGCGGCATCAACAGCCACGAAGCCGTGCGCACGTGGCTCGCGGCCGGCGCGAACGGCGTCCAGATCGGCACGCCCTTCGCGGTCACGGAAGAGGGCGACGCACATCCGGAATTCAAGCGCGTGCTCGCGCAGGCGACGCCCGACGATATCGTCGAGTTCGTCAGCGTCACGGGGCTGCCCGCGCGAGCCGTCAAGACGCCGTGGCTCATGCGCTATTTGCGCAACGAAGAGCGCATCCGCACGAAGATCGGCGCGCGCAAGCAGACATGCCCGACGGCGCTCGAGTGCCTGAGCGCGTGCGGGCTGCGCGACGGCATCGAGAAGTTCGGACACTTCTGCATCGACACGCGGCTCGCCGCGGCGCTGCGCGGCGACGTGGGCAACGGCCTGTTCTTCCGTGGCCGCGAGAAATTGCCGTTCGGCGCGGCCATTCGCAGCGTTCGCGAACTGATCGAACTGCTCCTGACCGGTAATACGCAAGCGCCCGTCGCGGCTTGCTGACCGCCGAACGTTCGAATTCGTCCTATTGGCCGGCTACCGGGCCCGTCGTAGCCTCTTTGACGCGGCTAGACGTACCCGATCAAGGAGAAAAGACACATGTCGAAGCGATTCCCCGTCCATCCAAAGCATCCGGAACGCAACTGCTGGGGCTGCGACCACTATTGCGCGGCCGATGCGCTGCGTTGCGGAAACGGCTCTAGCCGCACGCAGCATCCGGCCGAGCTTCTGGGCGAAGACTGGTACACGTTCGGCGACTGGGGGCTGGACATCGTCGATCAGGCCACGTCCATTCAACCGGCTGTAATGAAGGCGCGTTAAGCGGCGCGCGAAATGCAGTGACCGCAAGCCCGCGCTCGTAATTCGGCGTTCTCCTACGGAATGACGCTATCGGCGTGCCTAGAATTTTGGCAACCCACACCACGCGTTGCCGCCGTCATGCCCACGAAGCTCGAGTTCGAAACCCCGGAAGGCCGTTTGTCGCTGCCGATAGACGATGTTGAATTCATGGCCTACGACGCCGGCGAGGCCACGTTGCATTCCATGCGACATTTCATCGAGCGAATGCGCGCCATGGGACTCGGTCAGCTCGCCGAAGCGCACGCGCGGCTCCTCGCGCAGAACAAGCTTCATGTGATCGAATTGCGGGAAGCGCGCCACGATGCAGAGGCGCTCCTAGCATGCGGCGCGATCGGCGAGGCGATTGAAGACCACATCACGCCGCGCATCGATATGCTGCGCGACGGCATCGCACAGACGCATGCGCAGTTGCGCGCGAGCGTCGAACGGCTGGCCGCGCTGTCGGAGGCGTGCCATCAGGCGTTGCATCAGATTCCGGGGTATCGCGCGCCCAGCCGCCCGCGCGACTGAGCGTCGGCGCGACAGCTAACATCATCCGCCGGAATATTTGCGCAACAGCGCGCTCACATCGATGCGCTGTCCTTGCAGCAACAGCAGCCGCGCGTGCAACACCAGATTCTCGATCACAAGCAGCGCCGTGGTCAGCATGTAGGTGACGTTCACGTCGCCGGGATTGAGTCCGCTTGCCTGCAGGCTGCGATGCCTTTCCAGCAGCGACGTCAATACGAGACCGCGCAGTTCCGGCTCGCCGAACGGCAGGTCGCCGTAATCGACGGGGTCTTCGCGTTCCAGTTCTTCGAGCAGCCCGGTCAATTCGCTGATGGTCACTTCCATGGCGTCTCCGGCAAGCGGTTGCGTGGATGGCGTTGCGTGGATGGCGGACAGCGCCTTCATGATGCCACGTCGGAAAGATCCGCGCGTCACAGCGCCTTCAGAAGCTGACCGTCGCTGTGATCGTGTCCGAGTATTTGCCGGCGGGCTGCGATGTCTGAGCCGGCACCACGCCATAGACGACGAACGACTGCGATGAACCGACGCCCGTTCCCGTGTTCGTCGTCGTGCCATTCGTGCCGTCGCCCCAAGGCTTGGTGCGAGCGGCGTCCGTGTACAACTGGTAGTCGACGGTCGCGGCGCCCGACTGAAGCGCGAGCTTGCGCATCGCAACGGTGCCGCCGGGCGTCGTGCCGCCGTCGAGTGCGACGGTATAGGGTGCGCCTGACACACACGTGACCTGCACTGTGCTCGTCGCCTGAAGCGGCTGATTCAGCAGGCTGGCGGCGGGAAACGCGAGCGGTGCCGCAACGATGTTGCAATCCGCGATGACGGTCGCCGACAGCGTCAAGGCGGTTCTGCCATTGGGACTGGTGAAGCTGCTGCAACTCGGCGGCGTGCCCGTATAGCCCGAGTACGCGAAGAGCGTGTCGTTCGTCGTGAACGGCAAAGTGTAGCTACCGACGACTGCGGATACCTGGTTCGCGTCGATGCGCCCATACATCGTCACGTTCGTCGATGCGCTTCCGGCCGTCACCGGAAGATCCAGCTGCACGAGCGGCGGCGAGCCCGATGAATAGTACGAACCCCATATCGTCTGATGCGAAGCGTCGGAGTAGATGTTCGCTGTGAGCTTGTTCCCCGACGGCCCGCTCAAGTAGCGTTGCGTGAATGTCGAGCCTCCCGGCGCGCCGAGGCTCAGGCACAGCCTCACGGTCGCCGTCGAGAACCCCGTGCAAGTGACGCCGATGGTTCCCGTCGCGTCGGCGGGCGCGCCGCTGATCGTGCTGACCACGCCGAAATTGATGTTGCTGGTGGTGAAGGCGCAGCTTTGCGACCACGCAAAGCGCGGTGACAAAACCAATAGCAACGCACAGAGGCCGAGTCGCCAGCAGTCGAACTTCCGTCTCGCGGCGTTATTCATCACGTGTCTCCTTGTGCGGATGTGCGGGCGAAGTCTCGGCGCATCACGGCTTACCGGTCGCGCGGCATATGATCGGACCGAGCTGCGGCATCGTCCGTGCGGTCGACGGGTCGAAGGCCACGTCGGCCGCGCAATCGGCGCCCTTACCGTGAATTGCGACCGTGTTCGTCGCAGACAACTGCTCGAAGAACGCGACGCCGTCATACCCGACGACTGCCGAAGCGCCCGTGTCCCTCACCGTGGCCACGCTGCCTGCCGGGACGGCCTTTCCATCCGTATCGACGAAGCTCACGGACGCGCCTCGGTAATGGCTCAAGCCGAAGCGCGCCAACACACCTGCGCGCCGCTGCGGCGCGACGTCCATCTGCGTTTTGTCGATCATCGCATCGGCGGGCAAGGCAAGCGGGTCGATGCCGAGCTGATTGCGCTGATACGACAACAGGTCCGGCACGAGCATGTACCCGCGGCTGTTGGTCGTGCCGACCAGGCGGTTCTCCTGCAACACAGGCACGCCGGCGACGCCGTCGGTTGCGACAAGCGCGAAGCCGTCGCCTAGCGAGCGCGAGGGCAAGACCGTGCCGTCCATCGCCACCAGCGCGCCCGCTGCCTGCAACGTGCTCGTTGTCGTGCCGTTGAAACGCTGCGCCGTCGCCTGGAAGTCGCCGAAGCTCGCACGATAATTCGCGCCGGCAAACGCATGGCGATAGTCCGCGCCCGCGCCGCCTTGCACGGCCCAGCCCCATCCGCCGCTGAAGTCGGCCGGGCGCGACGCGCTGATATCGGCTGTCGTGTGGCCGCCGGACTGTGAGACGGTCGCGCTGGCGGACGCGTTGCCGCCGAGACTTACCGTCACGCCGACCGATCCTCCATAGACGTTGCGCTGCAGGAAGTCGCGAAATACGCTCGCGAAAAGAGACCAGCGCCTGCCGAGTTGCGCGTTGTAGGCGAGCGTGACGACGCGCGCATGGCCCGAGAACGTATCTTTCGAGTCGATATAGCTGACACTCGCCGACTGAGTGCGGAACAGTGCCACTGACGCGGTCGCCTGATACAGATGTTCGAAGGTCGATGCCCCGTTGAGCGATGCGATGTCGCGGTAGCCGCTCGTCGCGCGCGTGCCTTGCAGATTCACCGAGAAGCGCGGCCCGATATATTGATAGCCGACGCTCGCGAGCGCACCCGACTCGCCATTCCCATTGCTGCCCGCCACCGCGGCGCTGAGCGTGCCCCGGTTGCCGATAGCCATCACGGCACCGGCGCCGCCGTTGCGAAGGTCCTTCGCGGCCTCGGCGTGCGCCTGAAGCGTGAGCGCGTCGCTCAGTCCATAGTTGAACGTGCCGCTGAATACGGGCGACGCGTCGTACGACCAGGACTGCAGCGTGTAGTCGTTGCGCAGGAAACCGAACTCGACGGAGTAATCGAAAAGGCCCTTGGCGAGCAGGCGGGTGTCCACGTAGAGCGGCACGCTCGTCGTCACACGCCGGCCCAGCGCATCGGTGACGACGACCTGCGCGACGCCCGCGCCCGTCAGGCTCGGCGCCTGCGCGATCTGGAACGGGCCCGGCGCGACGTTGCCGCTGTATTGCCTCAGCCCGTTGATATACAAATCCACCGCCGACGGCACGGCGGCGGAGCCCGTGAACATCGGCAACGGGAATGTGATGAGGTCGGGACGCAGCGTGAAATCCCGCTGAATCTGGATACCGCCGAAGCGCACCGACCGTGACCAGGGCAGGGATCCGGAAATGGCGTCGCCCATCGTCAGCGAGAAGAGCTTCGTGGCGTTGGTATAGGTCCAGTTGGTGTCGAGTCGCGTGTAGCGGTTGATGCCGGTGCCGTTCAGGTACGTGCCTGTGTTGTCGAACACGCCGAACGGCGAAAAAAAGCGCTGCTCGCTCCATACGCCGAACTGTTCGCCATGCACTTCGCCCGACGACCGCTGATAAGTTGCATCGTAGTTGAGGACGAAGCCCGTGCCCGGCGTCGCCTTCGGCACGACGGGCACGCGATAGCCGATCTGTTGCGCGATCTGCCGGTCCGTGGCGACATCGAGCACGGCTTGCTGGGCGCGCGCCACGTAGGTTGCATGCACACCCGGTATCGACGAGAGCGCGAGCCAGCCATCCGCGCCGGCTTTGACGTCATCGACGCGAATGCCGGCGTTGGTGAGCGATTGCGGCTCGGCGTAAAGCTCGCCGTCGCGCAGTTCGAAGCCGGAAGGTTCGCCCTGGCTCGTCCCGTTGACGACGATCTCGAGCACGAGCGATTCACGCCCGGAGGCCGTCGAAGGAACCGCTTGCGCAGGCGTGCCGCCGGTGAGACTCGGTAGCGCGGCCGGACTGCCGCCCGTTATGTCGATCTGTGCAATGGCTGGCTGCCCGATGACGGACAGTGCAACCACGACCTCGATTGGCCGGCATCGCCGGCTGTATAGCGTTCCATGTGCGTCGGGCGAATTGCTCACAGGCGCGGCCCCGAAGCGATTGAATCAGGGAGCGGCGTTGGTCATGAGCGGGGCTGTTACGCCGTTGCCGTTGACGGTCGCGGTCACCTCGCCGCTCCGTGCGCGTGCTGCGTGGCTTGCGTTCGAGAGCGGCCATGAACGCGCGCGGCCCGCCAGCACATATCCGAGCAGTCCCGCCGCGACCGGCACTTTCGCAGCGGAGATCGTCAGCGAGACGGCGCTGAGCCGTGCGTGAATCTTCCCGCTGTTCGAGACGCGGAGATAGGGCTGGCCGCTTTTTTCGACGATCGACCAGTGCAGCTCTGGCGGCGCCGGCTCGCCGGCTGGTGCGACAAAGAGCGGCACCGAGTATCGAAAGCGAAACTGAACGCCGTTGCCTGCATTCGCGCCTTCGGGCGGCAGTTCATCGATCAACAACCGGTATGCGCGTTCGTGCTCCGGCGCATCGCGATTGGAGCGAATCACGCGGATGACTTGCTGGCCGCCTGCAGGAATCTCGGCGATGGGTGGACTCGCGAGCAGATCGCGCGTCGGCGTGAGGCGCTCGTCTTCGTCGGCCTGGTCCCACGCAAAGACGCGCACTTGCGCATGAATGGCGGTATCGCTCTCGTTGCGCAAATTGAGCACCTTTCCGGCTTCGGTGGCGTCGAGCGCAATGGATACGGGCGAGATCTGCAACGAAGCGGCGTGCGCCGACGCTATCAGAAACGTCGGCAAGACGAGCAAGGCCAGTGTACGCAGTTGCCGCATGAGCCGCCTCCATTCGGGCGTCCTGTCCGCTTCAACTTGATATAGCGTGCGCGGCATTCGCGCAAGCGCCCCGCATGAGGGAGGCGCCTGCATGGTCGACAACGGTTGTGGGTCAGAAAACGACAGTGGCCGTGACGGTGGATGTGTAGGTGTCCGCTATGGGCGTGGCTTGCACGGGAACGCGGCCGAAAACGGGGATCGTCTGTGCGTTGCCGTTGCCGACACCCGAAACCGTGTCGCTGCCGACCGTTTGGCCCCAGATCTGAGTGCGCGAAGCATCACGGAAGAGGTTGTACTGCACGACGCCGGTGCTCGCCGTGTTCGTCAGCGTGCGAGCCGAGATGGAGGAGCCGGTTGCGCTGCCGGCGTCGAGCGCGACGTTGTACGGCGTGCCGGCCGTGCAGGTCACCGCGAGGTTGGCAGATTGGTCGATGTCGTTCGCAAGCACACCCGTCGAGCCGAAGTTGAGCGGGCTTGCGCTGATCGAGCAGTCATCCTGAATGGTCAACGTGACCTGAAAGGTCGCGGTCTTGCTGGCGGCAAACAGACTGGTGGAAACGGGAAGCGTGGCACCGGCGATCAGGGCAACGACTGCGGCTTTCTTGAACATGCTCTTCATGCTGAATCTCTCTCTGGTTAAGACGACGGGAACCTGTGCTGTCGCGGTCTGGAAGATCCATGCCGCGTCGAAGTGCACACAGAATAAGCAGAGAGAGTTTGAGAATGAATGAGACGGGTCTTAAATTGAGATGGCGCAAGTTTCGGTGCGGGCGTGAAGAACCGCGACGGATGCTCGCGTTCGAGGCGGCGCGAAAGCTCCGAAGCGCATTCCGGTGCGCCATCGCGTTTGCGTGTCCGTTGACGGTGGCTGGCTGTCGTGCGGTAGGCGATAGCATCGTGGCCTTTTTCGGTTTTCGATACGCTTATGACGCAAACTCGTATCCCTAACCGATTGCCGGACGATGCGCCGAGGGCCAGCGCGCACGGCACTGCGCTATGACAAGAAGCGCTACACGTAACACAGAAAGAGGGGGCGACGGTTCGCAGCCCGTGCGTCTTCTTCGAAGACCTGCGGTTGGCAAGAGAGATGGCGAATGAGCGCGGCGCGCTCGGCGCTACCGCGAATGCAAACCCGACCGACTGCGTCAATGCGCGAGCGTCAGCGCCTTCCCCAGCGCCGCCATTCCGAACCGTTGCATGATGAAGCTCTCCAGCACAAGGTAGAGGTCCGACTCGCGCGGCCGCGTGCCCCATCGGCTGTTGCCCGCGACCGACGCCACGGTGAACCACGAGTGCGGCGGGAAGAGTTCGACGCGCAACACGTCGCGCTCCAGAATCCGCAAGCGTCCCGTGTCCGGGCAAAACTCGGCGCTCACCGCACCGCCCGGCAAATCGATACTCACCGTCATTGCAATCGCGTTCATCGTCGTGGCCCCGTCTGTTTGCGTGCCGGCGCGTGCATGGCGGCCGGCCTTCCGTCATCGTATGGCGGGCGTGGCAAGCGCCACTGTCTCCCGCCGCTCGCAAGGCGCGTGATTGGCTCGCGTGCCGCGACGTCAGAACCGCCGTTCGCCGCCACATAGTCGCGCTGAAGGAGCGAGCCGGGACGGACGAGGTCGCAGACCCGTCCCGCCTCAGCCGCTACGGCCGCTTCAGCCGCCGCTACAGCCTCGTCAGCCGCTACAGCCGCTTTCGCCGCTTCAGCCTCTTCAGACGCTCCAGGCGCTACAGCTCCTTCATCCGCTTCAGCCGCTTCAGCAGAGATAGTCCGATAGGCATACAGTAACGAGGTTGCGCACCGGCGCCGAAGTATCGGCAACATCGGCAAGTACGGAGCAACGAGTGCGAAACAGCATGGCGAGCGTTCGCTACCGCACATAAACTGCTGCGCGCCTCGTGCGCATACGCCCGATTCGGCCGCGTCTTCCCCATGCGTGAAGGCGCCGGCCTCATGTCCACGCTTCAAACCTCAACAGGGAACGACCATGTTCAAAGCCTATTCCTATGCTGCGTCCGCCGCTGACAAGCCGCTCGGTCCGCTCGAAATTCAACGCCGCGAAGTCGGCCCGAACGACGTGCGCATGGATATCCTCTTCTGCGGCGTCTGCCACTCGGATCTGCACATGGCGCGCAACGAATGGGGCGGCACCAACTATCCGGTCGTGCCGGGTCACGAAATCGTCGGGCGCGTGACCGAAGTCGGCTCGGACGTGACGAAGTTCAAGGCGGGCGACATCGCAGGCGTCGGCTGCATGGTGGATTCGTGTCGCGTCTGCGCGGCGTGCAAGGAAGGCCTCGAACAGTATTGCGAAGGCCCCGAGAGCTTCGTGCAGACTTACAACTCGGCGGACAAGAAGTCGGGCGGCGTGACGTATGGCGGCTATTCGACGTCCATCGTCGTCGATGAAGCCTTCACGCTGCGCGTGCCCGAGAATCTCGAACTGGCCGCGGTCGCGCCGCTCTTGTGCGCGGGCATCACGACGTATTCGCCGCTGCGTCACTGGGGCGTCAAGGAAGGTCACAAAGTCGGTATCGTGGGTCTGGGCGGCCTGGGGCACATGGGCGTGAAGCTCGCGGCGGCGATGGGCGCGCATGTCGTGCTCTTCACGACATCGCCGAGCAAGATCGAGGATGCCAAGCGTCTGGGCGCGCACGAAGTCGTCGTGTCGAAGGACCCGGATCAGATGGCCGCGCACGCGAACAGCTTCGATTTCATCCTGAACACGGTTGCGGCTTCGCACGATCTCGACCAGTTCATCACGCTGCTCAAGCGTGACGGCACCATGACGCTCGTCGGCGTGCCGGAGCACCCGCATCCGTCGCCGTCGGTCGGGAACTTGATCTTCAAGCGCCGTTCGCTCGCGGGCTCGCTCATCGGCGGCATTGCGGAGACGCAGGAAATGCTCGACTTCTGCGGCAAGCACGGCATCACGTCCGATATCGAGATGATCCGCATGGACGAGATCAATACGGCATACGAGCGCATGTTGAAGAGCGACGTGAAGTACCGCTTCGTGATCGACATGGCGACGATGCGCTAAGGCGGCGCGCCAGCAAATGTCCACGAACGCCCGTCCCACCTCCGACACGCACATCTGGCGGGCGCCCGATCTCGGTGCGGAGCTGCTGCTCGGGCGCTTCGCGGACTTCGCCTACGACGTTCACGCGCACGACACCGCGTGTTTCGCGCTGCTCACGGGCGGCGCGATCCGCATCCGCATGCGCGGCACCGAGTTCGTCGCGCGGCGCGGCGACCTGTACGCCATCGACGCCGACGAACCGCACGCCGGCTGGCCCGTCGACGGCGACGGCTGGACGCAGCGCACGCTGTACGTGGACGTCGCGCATCTGCTGGAGTTGACCGGCGAGAAGCGAGCAGGCGGGCTCGTCGGCCCGATCATCCGCGATCCGGTCCTGAGCATGGCGCTTCAGGACGTGCATCGGTCGTCGGAAGTGCGCGGTTCGTCGCTGTATCGCGACGAGCGGTATCTGTCGTTCGCGGCGCGGCTCGCCGGGCGACACATGAAGCAGACAACGGCGCCGCGCGAGGCGAACGAGCCGCGCGCCGTTGTCACGGCGCGGCGGTTTCTCGAAGATCGTCTCGGCGAGCAACTGCGCCTGCATGAAATCGCGGCGGCGGCGGGTTTGCCGCCGTATCGCCTGTTCCGTGCGTTCAGCCGGGAAACCGGGATGACGCCGCACGAATACCAGCGGCAGGCGCGCGTGCGTCGCGCGATGGCGCTGATTCGGCGCGGCAATGCGTTGAGCGATATCGCCGCCGACACAGGCTTCGCAGATCAGGCGCATCTGACGCGCACCTTTCGCCGTATGCTCGGCGTGACGCCCGGCGCCTACAAGGCCGCGACGCGCGGCTGAACTTGCATCACTTCAACAGGCCGAGATTCGCGACGGCCTTGCTCACCGGCTTTCTGTCGCCGATCAGCGCGACGCCCACGTAGCGCAGCGCGTCGGTCGCGACCGTCGCAACGGCATCGCGAAAGGCGGCATAGTCCGTCGTCTGCTGACCCTGCTCGGGAAACGCGACGACGTCGCAATCGGCGGCGAGCGCCTTGCCGCGAATCGACGCGAGTTCGTCCTGAGTGGCCGCGAGCACCGCGATGCCGACCGGAATCAGCCCCGGATGCGCGACGCCGGACGCATCGACGAGCGGTTCTCCCACGAGCGCCGGGTGCCGCTGCCCGACAGTCAACGCCAGCACCGCCGCTGCATTCGCGGCTTTGCCGGCAGGCAGCGCGCGATCCACCACGATCACGCAGCGTTGCGCTCGCGCGCCGGCTTGTGTTGTCTCGTTTGTCATGCGTATCCCCGTTCGGTTTGCACAAAGCGCAATTGTCGAGGCGCGGACGGGCTGCGTCTTGAATCCTGTTGCACACGCGAACGCCGGCGAGCGAAAACCGCCGGCGCGACGTTCACGCAGCATGAAACAAAGTGTCCTGCCCCTTGCCCGCAGCGCGCAACGGAACGCAGAATCGATGATCGCCTGAGCCATTCATCGAGCATCCATGACAACCCGCGTCATCAGTTTCTTCGCGAGCCGGGAGGCACACGCGTCCTTCGAGAACCATCGGCGCTATTGCGCGCGCCGCGCGTACGCGCACGAGTTCGTCGACGCGAGCGGCATCGGCTGGGCGCATCTGCGCATGATGCTCAAGTTTCAGACGCTCTTGCGCGCGCTGCGCGCCGCGGCCGACGGCGATCTTGTACTGCTGCTCACGCAAGATTGTCTGATCGTGAGCGATATCGCGTGCGAAACGCTGATGGCCGATCCCGCGCGCGATTCGCTGGTCGTGTCGATGGGCGACGCGGAAAGCGACAGCGTGATCGGCGCGTTCCAGCTCTGGCGCAACACGCCTGCGTCGCGCGCGCTGGTGGAGCGGCTGTGCGCGGGCGCGCGCTTCGGCGGCGCGCTGGCGAGCGAGTCGGCGCTGCTGCGCATGACCGCGCCGCTCGGCTACATGACGCAGATCGACGGCGTGCATGCCGTCGTGCCTGCGGCGTGGCATATCGATCCGATGTGGGCGCGGCTGCGCGTCTTCGCCATCGCGCTCGCCGACATTCCCGACGCGCCGCCGAACCAGCCGGTCCACGCCGATCTGCGCGATCTTTTCGCGTCGCACATCAACGCCTGCCAGACGAAGGGCGAGGCGTATCTGACGCTGCCGCCGACGGACGCGGCGCACGACGCGTATGAGGCGCTGCGCCCGGATGCGCCCATCGCGCTTGCCATGCTGTACACGCCGAATATTCGCGCGTACGGCGCTATTGCCGAGCGCAATCTGCGCCGCTACTGCGCGCGCCACGGCTACGCGCTGCATCTGTACCGCGACGTCCCGCAGGAATCGCCGCACGGCGCAAGCGGCAACTGGCTGAAACCGTGGGTGCTGCGGCGTCATATGCCTCAGCACGAATGGGTGTTCTGGATCGACGCGGACGTGCTGGTGATCGACCAGTCGATGCTGCTCGAACGCCTGCTGGACAACCGCGACCGCCTGATCGCGATGGACATGAGCTGGCAGTTCAACTCGGGCATCATGGGCTTTCGGCGCACGCAGGCGAACTTCGACGTGCTGGGCGAAGTGGAGCAGATAATCGGCGGCGTCGCGGACAAGTCATCGACGTATGCGAGCGGCGGCGATCAGGACACGTTCATCAAGGTGCTGACGCGTCACGGCATGGCAGGCGATCCCGAACTCGTCGACTGCATCACGCTGAACACGCCGTATCAGCTTCAGCGCGCGGACAGTTTCATGGTCCACTACATGCACATGTGGCCTTCGCTGCGCGCGCTCGCGATGCATCACGGCGACCTCGCAAGCCAGATGCTGACCGAGCGGCGCGCATAGCCGCAACCGGCGTTTGCCGCGACGCAATATGCTGAAATGCCACAAGAACCTAGTCGTTACCGGCATTTCGGCCGGCGTTGCGTCGGCCGTGCGGCGGCATCCGGTGAAGTAAAATGCCAGCCTCATTCCTCTATACGGCGACGCATGTTGCGCAAGGCCTGGCGCGGAGAAGAACGCTTCTGGAAAGTCTGGTGGCTACTGGGCCTGCCGCTGCACCTCGCATGGTGGGCGGTCTACCTGTACCTCTGGGGCACCGGCGTCGCTCCCGAAGCGTTCCTCCTGATTACCATCTGGTTTTGGCCCGGCACGCTGGGCCTTTTCGCGGCGTGCGGCGCGCTGTATCTCGCATGGTGCACGGCGGCGTGGCGCTGCTCGGGTAACGTGGAGCGGCGCATGTGGACGTATGTCGCGCGGGTGCTGATCGGCGTGGGACTCGGCTCGTTCGTGACCGAATGCGCGCTGATTCTCGCCGCGCCGATCGTGTCCGGCTAGAGCGTGTCAGCCGACAAACCGACATAAAAATCTATCGAGCATGTTCAACGAATTCGCGAAGACCGTGCTCGTGATCGTCGCCGGGCTCTTTCCGATCATCAATCCGCCTGCGGTCGCGCTCGTCGTGCTGAGCATGCTGCCGCATATCAGCGATGCCGAGCGGCAGGAACTCGCCCGGCGCATCTCGTTGAACAGCTTCGTGATTCTGCTGGTGTCGCTCTCGGTGGGAGCATACGTGCTCAACTTCTTCGGCATCTCGATTCCGGTGTTGCGCGTGGCGGGCGGCATCGTGGTCTCGATGGCGGGCTGGAGTCTCCTGCAGGCGCCCGACGAAGACGCTTCCGCCGAGCCGACGCCTAAGCCACGCAGCGGCGCATCGCTGCGCGCGAAGGCGTTCTATCCGCTGACGCTGCCGATCACCGTCGGCCCCGGCTCGATCGCCGTCGCGATCGCGCTCGGCACGGGCTCGCCGCGCCACGGCTTGCAGCCGGTCCATATCGTCGGCGTGACGATCGGGCTCGTGCTGGTGTGCGCGAGCATCTACGTCTGCGTGCGCTTCGCCGGATATTTGGAGCGGCTGCTCGGCACGGTCGGCACGCAGGTCGCCATGCGGCTCTTCGCGTTCGTCATCTTCTGCATCGGCGTGCAGATTCTGTGGCTCGGGCTTTCGGAACTGCTCGGCTCCATTCATCCCGTCGTCAAATAGCGGCTGCTGTTCGTAAAAACCCCAAGCGACGCTTGTCGGTGATAACGCTACCATCGCGTGCATCGAAATGGTAACGCTACCATCAAGGAGACATCGCTTGGCCTACGACCCCACGAAACGCAAGACGCCAGAAGAACTGCGCAGCCATCGGTGGTACGGCGTGAACGACCTGCGCTCGTTCGGACACCGTTCGCGCACGGCGCAGATGGGCTATCACTCGTCCGATTACATGGGCAAGCCGGTGATCGCCGTGGTCAATACGTGGAGCGAGATCAACTCGTGTCACACGCATTTCAAGCAGCGCGTCGAGGAAGTGAAGCGCGGCATCTGGCAGGCGGGCGGCTTTCCGGTGGAAATGCCGGTTATGACGCTCGCCGAGCCGTTCCAGAAGCCGACGACCATGCTCTATCGCAACTTTCTCGCGATGGAAGTGGAGGAGCTGCTGCGCTCGTACCCGTTCGATGGCTGCGTGCTGATGGGCGGCTGCGACAAGACCACGCCCGGCCTGTTGATGGGCGCGATCAGCATGGACCTGCCCGCCATCTACCTTCCGGCCGGACCGATGCTGCGCGGCGACTGGAACGGCCGCACGCTCGGCAGCGGGTCGGACACGTGGAAATATTGGGCGGAACTGCGCGCGGGCAAGATCACCGAGGACGAGTGGAAGGGCGTCGAGAGCGGCATCGCGCGCTCGCCGGGCCATTGCATGACGATGGGCACGGCATCAACGATGACGAGCGCCACCGAAGCGCTCGGCCTCACGCTGCCCGGCTTCGCGTCGATTCCGGCGGTGGACTCGCGGCATGCGCAGTATGCGTCGCTGACGGGGCAGCGCATCGTCGAGATGGTGTGGACCGATCTCAAGCCGTCCGACATTCTCACGCCGAAGTCATTCGACAACGCCGTCACCACGGTGCTCGCGATGTCGGGCTCGACCAACGCTATCGTGCATCTGGTCGCAGTTGCGCGCCGCGCGGGCGTGCCGCTCACGACGGCGCGCTTCGACGAACTGTCGCGCGTGACGCCGGTGATCGGCAATCTGCGGCCGGCCGGCAAGTATCTGATGGAAGACTTCTTCTACGCGGGCGGCTTGCGCGCGCTGCTCGCCGAACTCGGCGGCTTGATAGACGGTTCGCAACTAACGGTCAATGGCGCGACGCTCGGCGAGAACATCGCGGGCGCCGAAATTTTCAATGACGACGTGATTCGCCGGCTTGGCAATCCGCTCGTGCCGAACGACGGTCTCGCCGTGCTCACCGGCAACCTCGCGCCCGATGGCGCCGTCATCAAACCGGCGGCGATGGAAGCGCATCTGCTGAAGCATCGCGGGCCGGCGGTCGTGTTCAAGGACTACGCGGACATGGCCGCACGCATCGACGACGAAGCCCTCGATATCACCGCCGATTCCGTGATCGTGCTTCAGCACGCGGGGCCGGTCGGTGCGCCTGGAATGCCGGAGTGGGGCCAGTTGCCGATCCCGCAGAAGCTGTTGAAAGAGGGCGTGCGCGACATGGTCCGCATCTCGGACGCGCGCATGAGCGGCACGAGCTACGGCGCGTGCGTGCTGCATGTGGCGCCCGAATCGTTCGTCGGCGGGCCGCTCGCGCTGGTGAAGGACGGCGACATCGTGGAACTGGACGTGCCCGCCCGCCGCCTGCATCTCGACGTCAGCGACGATGAACTCGCCGCGCGCAAAGCCGCGTGGACGCCGCCTAAGCGCCCGTTCGAACGCGGCTTCGGCGTGATGCATCAACTGCACGTCACGCAGGCGAACAAGGGCTGCGACTTCGATTTCCTCGAAGAGAAGACGGCCGCGCACGGCGGCGAGCCGGAAATCCACTGAACACGATCACAACACCATGACGACACAAGACATCGCCATTTCCGACGAAACGCTCGACTTGCTGCGCCACGTCAGCACCGCAACGCTCACGACGCAGCTCTTCAAACGCGGCCTGCGCAACGTGTTCCTGCAAGGCGTCGCGCCGCTCGTGAAGCCCGCGAAGGGCGCGCCGAATCTCGTCGGCCCGGCCTTCACGCTGCGCAACATTCCGGCGCGCGAGGACATCGATCACGTCGGCGTGTTTCAGGACCCTGACCATCCGCAGCGCAAGGCGGTCGAAAGCGCGCCGCCGGGCAGCGTGCTGGTGCAGGATTGCCGCGGCGATCGCACGGTGGCATCCACCGGTTCGATCCTGACGACGCGCCTCAAGGTGCGCGGCGTCGCGGGCATGGTGTCGGACGGCTGCGTGCGCGACAGCGGCACCATCGGCGACATCGGGCTGCCGCTCTTCTGCGCGGGCGCGAGCGCGCCGCTCAACCTGGCAAAGCATCACGCGGTGGACATGAACGTGCCGATCGCGTGCGGCGGCGTGGCGGTGTATCCGGGCGATATCGTCGTCGGCGATGTGGATGGCGTCGTGATCGTGCCGCGTCACATGGCCGAGCAGGTCGCGAAAGATGCCGCCGAGCAGGAACTGCTCGAAGAGTTCGTGACGACGCGCGTGGAAGCGGGCGCGCTGTTGCGCGGCACGTATCCGCCGAACGAGGAAACGCTCGCGGCGTATGCCGAATGGCGTAAGACGCGCGGTTGAGTTTTTAGGCGCGCCAGCAGGAAACGCATACGACAAGAGCGCGCTGCCGACCGCAGCTGACCGCCTCGCACTGGAGACATCGTGAACACCCGATCGCCGCTTTCCCGCAACGCGCCGCTGGCCGTCGACGAGCCGCGTCTCATCAATCGCCTCGCGTGGCGGCTGATGCCGCTCGTCGGGCTGCTGTATCTCGTCGCGTATATCGACCGCTCGAACATCGGCTTCGCCAAGTTGCAGATGCTCGGCAGCTTAGGCATCTCCGAGGTCGCGTATGGTCTCGGCGCGTCGCTCTTCTTCATCGGCTATCTCATCTTCGAGATTCCGAGCAACGTGCTGCTGCACAAGTACGGCGCGCCGCGCTGGATTGCGCGGATCATGCTGACGTGGGGCGTCGTCACGATTTCCCTTGCGTTCACCACGAACGCGACGATGTTCTACATCCTGCGTTTTCTGCTCGGCGCGTCGGAGGCGGGGCTGTATCCCGGCGTCATCTATTACCTGACGCTGTGGTTTCCGCAGCGGCATCGCGTGCGGATGCTCGGGTATTTCACGCTCGGCAGCAGCATCGGCAACATGGTCGGCGCGCCCATCTGCGGCTATCTGCTCGACAAGGCATGGTTCGGCCTGCAAGGCTGGCAACTGGTCTTCATCGTGACGGGCGTGCCTTCCGTGCTGCTCACGGCGGTCGTGCTGCTGTGGCTGCCGGCATCGCCGAAAAAGGCGCGCTTTCTCTCCGACGACGAAAAGCACTGGCTCGATGCCACGCTCGAAACCGAACGGCAGCAGGCGAAGAAAGCCGAGACGAGCCACGCGAACGTCATGCGCGTGCTCACCGAGCCGCGCGTGATCGGCATGGCGCTCTACTACATGATGCTGTCGATGTCCGTCTACGGCGTCAGCTACTGGCTGCCCACGCTCGTGAAGGGCTTCGGCGTCTCGAATACGACGAACGGCCTGCTGAACATCGTGCCGTGGCTCGCGGCAACCGTCGTGCTCGCGTGGCTGCCGGCGAAGCTGCGCGCGACGAACGGCTCCGACCGGCGCACGACGGTGGCGATGCTGGCTGCGGCGCTGCTCGGCGTCGTGTTCTTCCTCGCGAGCGTGTTTCTGCCGACCAACACGCTGCGCTTCATCGCGCTCTGCCTCGGCGCGCCGTGCATGTACCTGCTGCTGCCGTGCTTCTGGACGATCCCGCCGAAATTCCTGACCGGCGCGCGCGCGGCGGCGGGCATTGCCGCGATCAATTCGCTCGGCAACGTCGGCGGATTCATCGCGCAGAATCTGGTTCCGTGGGTCCGGCAGACGAGCGGAAGCGTGAAGGCGCCGATGCTCATTCCGGCCGCGTGCCTGCTGATCTTCGCCGTCGTCACGATGCTGCTGATGCGGCGCGGGAACACGCGCGGCGACGCGGCCGTCGATGCGCCGGCGAAGGCCTAGAATGGCGCGTTTTCTCCGATCCGCCTCTGACGCGCCAATCCATGCATGACCAAGCTCGCCGACCTCTCTGACGACGCCGCAAAGGCGGCCGCCACGCCACGCCGCACGCGCGGCACGCCGAAGGGCGTGCGCATCACGGACGTGGCGGCGTCCGCGGGCGTCTCGCCGATCACCGTTTCGCGCGTGTTCAACGCGCCGGACACGGTCGCGCCGGAGACGCTCGCCCGCGTGCGCCAGGCGGTGAACGAACTCGGCTACGTGCCGAACCGGCTGGCGGGCGGCTTGTCGTCGGCGAAGTCGCGGCTGATCGCGGCCATCGTGCCGACCGTCGCGCATTCGCTGTTCTCCGAAACCGTGCAGGTGTTCAGCGATACGATGTCGCGCGCCGGCTATCAGGTGCTGCTCGGCCTGTCCGGCTACAGCGACGACAACGAGGATCAACTGCTCGACGCCGTGCTGAGCCGCCGTCCCGAAGGCGTGCTGCTCACAGGCGTCGCGCATACGGCGACGCTGCGCGAGCGCCTGCGCAAGATCGGCATTCCGATTGTCGAGACATGGGACATGACCGACGATCCCATCGACATGCTCGTGGGCTTCTCCCACTATCGGATAGGCGCGGCGGTGGCGGAGCGCTTCGTCGCGCGCGGCGCGAAGCACCCGGCGCTCGTCTGCGCGACCGATCAGCGGGCGCTCGCGCGGCGGCGCGGTTTCATCGAGACGCTTGCTTTGCGCGGCATGCACGACGTCGCCGATGTGCTGATGCCGCCGCCCTCGTCGGTGGCGCTCGGTAAGGACGCGCTGCGGCGCATCCGGGAGACGGCGCCGCAGGTCGACGCCATCTTTTGCAGCTCGGACCTGCTTGCGCTCGGCGTGGTGTCCGAGGCGCGGCGGCTCGGTCTGGACGTGCCCGCGCGGCTCGCGGTCTGCGGCTTCGGCGATCTCGACTTCGCCGCCGACACGACGCCCGCGCTGACCACGGTGCGCGTCGATGGCAAGCGCATCGGCGCGACGGCGGCGCGCTGCCTGATCGACCGGCTAAGTGGCGCGGCGCCGGTTGCGCCGGTCGATGTGGGCTTCGAGATCATCGAGCGCGAAACGCTCTGAAGCCTCAGATTCCCTCGACGAACGCCTTCAGCAAGTGATGCGCGATGGCAAACGGCTTCGGCGCGCTGAGTCCTTGCGCGTGCGCGCCGTCGAGCATGGCGGCGACTTCATCGCGGGAGAACCAGCGCGCGTCTTCCAGTTCGTGCTGGTCAACGGTGATTTGCGTGTCCGTCGCGCGCGCGAAGCAGCCGATCATGAGCGATGAAGGAAACGGCCACGGCTGCGACGCGAAGTAACGCACGTCGGCGCAGCGGATGCCCGCTTCCTCCAGCACTTCCCGATACACCGCATGTTCGATGGTTTCGCCGGGCTCGATGAAGCCCGCGAGCGCGGAGTACATGCCCGGCGCGAATTGCGGCTGGCGGCCGAGCAGGCAGCGCTCGCCGTCCGTGACGAGCATGATGACGACCGGATCGACGCGCGGAAAATGCTGCGCGCGGCAGTTGCCGCAGATGCGCCGCCAGCCCGCGCCCGCGCTGTCGGTCGGATGCCCGCAGTTTGCGCAGAAGCGGTGCCGCCGATGCCAGTCGAGCATCGAGCGCGCCTCGCCGAGCGCGCTGACGAGCGGCGGCGCGACGAGCCCCTGCATCGCGACCGGGCGCAGTTCGATGGCTTCGACGGGCGTGCTCCCGAGCACATCCGCGGCGGCGTCGGGGGTCGTATCGACTGTGCAGGCGAAGAGCGCGCGCTGGTCCGCGTCGCGACCGAGCAGAACTGTCTGCAGCGGCGCGCCGAACTGCGCGGCTTCCTGCGCGACGAAGAGCGGATCGTGGCCGTCCGTGCGCTTGAAGAGCGGCACGTCCTTCACGAAGAGCAGAAAGCGGGTGGTGGCGTGATCGTGGAGGCTCGCGACGAAAGCTTCGTCGTCGCGCTTTTCGGACATGCGGTCAAGCGGATCCTGCGTGAAACCGATGGCGTGAGGCGGCGTGAGCATAGTCTTTTCGAGAGGCGGCGGCGCGCGCCGGTGGGGGAAGAAGTGGAGCGAGCATCGTAGCGAAGTTGGCGCATCCTTGCTGGCGGGTCGCGGGCGGCTGCGCCTGGCAAAACAGGCGGCGTTGTGTCAGGCGCGCAGGGTTGTCGATGTCGCGGCGTCGCGAATCTGGATTCGCGGCGATTCGGCCGCTACGCCGTGCGTTTCCAGGCGCGCGACGCCGTGTGTGCTGATTCCATACCGGCGCACGCTCGACGCATGGATGCTGCCCGGCCTCTCACCCTACTTATTGCGCGGCGTCCCATGTCATGGCCTCGGGAATGCGGATATGCGGCGATCCGGCCGCTACGCCGTGCGCGCCAATTCGATACGACTCCGCATTCTCGAAGCATCGATGCTGCCCGGTTTCTCACGCTGCACACTGCGCAGCGTCATGCGAATAGGGGCGCGACGTGCGGCGCGAAGACGAGTCCAGGATTGTGATCCTGATCGCCGCGTCCGCTCGTTCAATGGCTGAAAGCGCGATCCCTCCAGCCCACGCGCAACCTTCGCGACGCCTGACAACCAGACGACACCCCCCGACCTTTCGGATTATTCCGCTGGCGCGCGCCGACGCGCGGCTTCTAGAGTTTCGGTCCCCCAATTCGGAAAGGAGACGCTCATGGAATCGAATGTGACGGTGTCGGTCAACGAGAAAGGACACGCGGTCATCACTCACGCCTTGCCGCTCGTCGATTACTGCGTGAAGCGCGCGCAAACCTTACGCGCGATGGTCGAAGTCGTGAGCAGCGGGCAAGGCCATGCCGATGGCGCAAACCCGGTGTCGCCCGCGCTCGTCAAACCGCTGATGGAACTAATCCGCACGCACGCCGAAGAACTGGCGCCGCTTTTCCGGGCGCTCGACCAGCGCGCTTACGAAAAAGGCTTCGACGACGGACGGGACGTCAGCTTCCCGAGAAAGAAGGCGCCCGCACTCTCGAACGACGCTTCGCCGTCCGCCTGAGCCGCGCCATGCCCGCCGCCGCGCAAAAGACGCGAGAGCGGGCGCAGCGCGCCATGTCAGTTGCGCGCGGGGAGCGTCGTCGCGCTCACGCGCACTTCGCGATAGATCGCGTTCGGATTGAACGCACCGTGCGCGATCCGGCCCTCGCTTTCTGGACAAGCGGCGATGCGCCGCGAAATCACGCCCTTTACGCCCGACAGCACGCGGTCGCACACGCGCCCGAGGTCCTTCAGCTCGTCGCGGGTACTCGCGATGCCGTCGGCGCCCGCGCGCTGCATCGCGCGAACGGCGAGCGGATCCGTGTCCCGCGTCAACGCGACGACCGCTGCATGCGGCGCCTGCCCGCGCAGCACGCGCAGGATGCCGAACCGGTCGGCTGCCGGGCGCGCGTGCGCACCGAGCGCGCAGTCGACGATCACCAACTCGGCGTTCGCATCGCGCAGCTTCCACAGCAGCTGCGCTTCGTCCGTTGCGCTCGCGACCACGCGATAACGCTCGCGCGCCTCGAACCACGTCTGCAGTCCCAGAACGATGACCGGTTGCTCGTCTGCGACAACCAGTCTTATCTTGTCCGTACGTACCATTGTTTGCCTCGACCCAGTGATTATTTCGTCTCGACGCGAGCGGTTCTCGTGACTGCTTCTCGCCGGAACCTCGCACGGTAGCAAACGCCCGGACGCACCACAATGCGCCGTGCGGCGGCGCTGCATCGCACAACAAAATTTTCTGCTTCGGATGCGCGAACGTGTCGATTCACCGCCACGTCGCTCGTCGTCGCTATAGCCGGCCAGCAGCGCCGTCCGTTCGTTTCATCGTTCAAAGCGGAGTCCGCCCGATGAGCCTCATCCTCTATGCGCATCCTTTTTCGTCTTATTGTCAGAAAGCGCTGATTGCGCTTTACGAAAACGCGACGCCGTTCGCATGGCGGCCGCTCACGCCCGACGCGCCGCAGTCCATGCGCGAACTCGCCGAAATGTGGCCCATCAGGAAATTCCCCGTGCTCGTCGATGACGGCAAGCCGGTGATCGAAGCGACGGTCATCATCGAGTATCTGGATGTGTTCTATCCGGGCCCCGTGCGGCTTATCCCGGAAGATCCGCGCGCCGCGCTCGAAGTGCGGTGGATGGACCGCTTCTTCGACAATTACGTGGCCACGCCGCAGCAAAAGATCGTGTTCGACTGCATGCGCGCAGAGAACGAACGCGATGCGCGCGGCGTCGCGGATGCCCGCGCGATGCTCGACACGTCCTACGCGTATCTCGACCGCCTGATGGCGAACCGCGAATGGGCCGCGGGCGATGTCTTCAGCCTCGCCGATTGCGCCGCCGCGCCGTTCCTGTTCTACGCGGACTGGACGCATCGCATTAGCGACGCTTATCCGAATGTGATCGCGTATCGCGAGCGGCTGCTCGCGCGGCCTTCGTTCGCGCGGGCAGTCGATGAGGCGCGGCCGTATCGGCCGCTTTTTCCGCTCGGCGCGCCCGACCGCGATTGAGACCATTCTCAGAACCGGAGAAGAAACATGACCTCATCCACGACCCCACTCGTTGCGGCTGCCGAGCTGGCCAAGCGCGCCACGATGACATTCCCGAACGAAAGCGCCGAATACCGCCGCGCGCGCACCGCGTTGCTCGCGGAGGAAATCGAGTTGCGGCGGCACATTGAACGCGTCGCGCAAATGCGGCGCGCGCTGCCGCCCGGCGGCGACGTCACGGGCGACTATCGCTTCGAAGGCGAGCGAGGTGTCGTCGATATGGCGGGCCTTTTCGGCGACAAGACCACGCTCGTCACGTACAGCTACATGTTCGGCCCGCAACGCGAGCGTCCGTGTCCGATGTGCACGTCGCTGCTCTCTGCATGGGAAGGCGAAGCGCGCGATATCGAACAGCGCGTGGCGCTCGCCGTGATTGCGCGCTCGCCGCTGCAACGGCTCCTTGCGTTCAAGGAGGCGCGCGGCTGGCGCCATCTGAAGCTCTACTCAGACATCAACGGCAACTTCAGCCGCGATTACCACGCTGTCTCGAAAGACGGCGGCGACGAGCCGGCGCTCAACGTGTTCACGCGGCGCGACGGCGTGATCCGCCATTTCTGGAGCGGCGAGATGGATTTCGCCACAGCCGACCCCGGCGAAGATCCGCGCGGCGCGCCGGATTTGATGCCGCTTTGGACCGTGCTTGACATGACGCCGGAAGGGCGCGGCACCGACTGGTATCCGAAGCTCGAATATGTCTGATGTCAGGCGCGCGTTTCTGTGAACTTGAGTCATATCTGCGCGACGCGGGTCAACTGCCTCGGCAAGGCCGCGTTATGGGCGAGCCGGTTCGGGATGGACCGGCATTACGTGGAGAAGCTCGCTCATGGTCGCAAAGGCATGGATTCGCCGTTCACGCGTGGCCGGTGTCGCATCGGTCGGCGCATGGATGCTGCTGAGCGGCTGCGCGGCGCATCGGCCTGCGGCTGCAACGCCGCCGCCGCAGAAAAAACCGCAAGAGGAAAGCGCGCCCGCGGCGGCTGCGGCATCGGCTTCCGCGGTGGATGCGCCCGCCGCATCGGCCCCCGATAGCGCATCCGCGCCTGCACCAATAGCCGAGGATGCATCGCCCGCGTTCCGGCAAGTCGGCGAGGCGTCGTACTACAGCGGCAAGTTCCAGGGCCGCCGCACCGCGAGCGGCGAGCGGTACGACATGCACGCGCTGACGGCGGCGCACCGCACCTTGCCGCTCGGGTCGTATGTGCGCGTGAGCAACGTGTCGGGAACGAAGTCGGTCGTCGTCAAAATCAACGATCGCGGACCGTTCGTGAAGACGCGCGTCATCGATCTCTCGTTCGCTGCGGCGAGCGTGCTCGGCCTGCAGCAATCGGGACGCGCGCGCGTGGTGCTCGAACCGGTGACGCCCGTCGCGCTGGAACTCGCGCCGGCGCATGGATCGACGACGCACGCATCGGCGACGCACGCATCGGCGACGCACGCATCGGCGACGCACGCATCGGCGACGCAGGCATCGGCGACGCACGCACCCGCGACGCACGCATCTGCGACCCACGTCGCACCGGCCCGCTCGCGCGTTCGCCACGCAAAAACGGCGGTGAAGCCCGTGACGCTGCATATTTCGCACGTCCGGCATTGCGTGCCGGCTCACAAGCAGGTAGCGCACTAGCGCGGCGAAACGCGGTAACGATCCCGCACGGACGGATACAATGCGGCGGCGCGCACGGACGCGCTTGCCGAGCCATCCATCCGACACATGAATCCATCACCTCGCGCGTTTTTGCTTGGTCCGCTGCTCAAGCGCGTCTCGCGGTCTTTCTATCTGACGCTGCGCATCCTGCCGCCCGGCATGCGCGACCCCATCGGACTCGCATATCTCCTTGCGCGTGCGGCCGATACCATCGCGGATACGTCGCTGGTAGCGCCCGGGCGTCGTCTGGAACTGCTGCTGTCGCTGCGCGCGCAGGTGAACGGCGAAGCGGACGACGGCGCGCTCGCCCGAATCGAAAGCGAAGTGGCCGGACAGCAGGCGCAGCCCGACGAACGCACGCTGCTGGAATCGCTGGGCGACGCGCTCGCCATCCTGCGCGAACTGAACGCCGCCGACCGCGCCGCCGTGCGCGATATCGTCACGACGCTGACCACCGGCATGGAATTCGACCTGCGCACGTTCCCCGACGAAACGTCGGGCCAGGTGACGGCGCTGCAACGCTTCGACGAACTGGATCGCTACACGTACCTCGTCGCGGGATGCGTCGGTGAGTTCTGGACGAAGATGACTTACGCGCATAGCCCCGGCACGCTGAAGGCCGCGCCCGACGCAATGCTTGCGCGCGGCGTGCGCTTTGGCAAGGCATTGCAGATGACCAACGTGCTGCGCGATTGCGCGCGCGATCTGCGCATCGGCCGATGCTATCTGCCCGCCGACATGCTCGCGCGTCATGGTCTCGCGCCCGCCGATCTTTTCAATGCAAGCGCTTCTACGCGTGCGCGCCCGGTGCTCGCCGACCTGTTGCGCAGCACGCTTTCGTTGTACCGCGACGCGCTCGACTACACCTTCGCCATTCCCGCGAGCGCCGTGCGGTTGCGGCTCGCGTGCCTGTGGCCGATCATGATCGGCCTCGAGACGCTCGCGCTGCTCGCGCGAAACGACGCGTGGCTCGACCCCGCGCACGTCTCGAAGATTCGCCGCAACGACGTGTATCGGATCATGGCGGCGTCGCTGCCGCTCGTGGCATCGAACGGATTGCTGCGCGCGTGGGCGTCGCGCCGCGTGCGCGCCATCGAAGCCGAACTCAGCGCCGCAACTCCGCGATGATGCGCTCGGCCAGAAAATCGCACGGCGGACGCTTCGACGCCGCACTGCGCGCGAGCACCACTTCCAGCGCGGCGATTTCCGGCAGACCGTGCGCCTGCCCGAGCAGCGTGAACCGCGACGGCACCGCGCATTTCGCGAGCGGCGCAACGGCGAGTCCCGCTTCGACCATCGTCAGAAGACCGAGCAGGCTCGGACTCTCGTAAGACGTGCGATAGCCAATGCGCGCCCGCTCCAGACTGTGGATGGCGTTTTCGCGTGCGACGCTGCCCGGGAGAAACACCGCGATGGGGAGCGGCCGCTCGCGCCAGATCTCGTTTGCGCTGGGCGCGGCGGCCCACACCATCGGCTCGTGACGCAGAAATTCGCCCGTGATTCCCTTGATGCGCGTCGCGCAGACCAGATCGACCGCGCCGTCTTTCAGCATGGGCGCAAGCGCTGCGCTCGGCAGGCCGACCACCTGAATCTCGACTTTCGGATACGTCGCGGAGAACTTCTTGAGAATTGGCGGAAAGAGCGACGACGCGTAGTCGTCCGGCACGCCGATCACCACGCGCCCAGTCACGTCCGGCCGCACGACCGCCGCCCACGCCTCGTCGCGCAGCGCGATCATGCGGCGCGCGTAGGTCAGCAGCACTTCGCCGTCCTGCGTCGGCACGACACTGCGCGGCTTGCGCACGAACAGCGCCTTGCCGAGCGCGTTTTCCAGCGTCTTGATCTGCATGCTGACGGCCGACTGAGACCGATGCACGAGTTCGGCCGCGCGGCTGATGTTGCCGGTATCGGCGACGGCGACGATCATCGCGAGGACATCGAGGTCGAGGGCTTTCACGTCGGGACGCATTCGCTATAAGAAAAGCTGAATGATTCTATCAATATTATGCGATTTTCTTTTGAATAGGCGCGGCGCATAGTGCAGGAAAGGAGCTTACCGATGAACGCGCGTACCGATCCCGCCGTGCTGGCCGCAGTGCGAACCTTGCCCGAACCGTCTTTTGCGACGGTGGCCTCGGGGATTTCGGTGCCTTACGTCGAGTGCGGCGAAGGCGAGCCGTTGCTGTTCATTCACGGTTCGCTGTGCGACTTTCGCTGGTGGACCGCGCAACTCGCGCCGCTCGGCGAGCATTTCCGCTGCATCGCGCCGAGCCTCAGCCACTACTGGCCCGCCGTCGACGCCTACGTGCAGGGCGAGTTCGGCTGGGACGCGCACGTTGCGGAGATGGCGGAGTTCATCGCCGCTTTGGATCTCGCGCCGGTGCATCTCGTCGGGCATTCGCGCGGCGGCTGCATCGCGTTTCATCTGGCGCGTGAGTATCCGCGGCTCGTCAAGACGCTGACGCTCGCGGACCCGGGCGGCCCGCTGCAAACGTCGCCGCCCGCCGCGCCCGCAGCGCCCGCCACGCTGCCGCCCGCGACCAACGCGTTGCGCACGCGCGTCGCGGAGCTGATCGAGGCAGGCGAGTTCGACGCGGGCCTCGAAATGTTCGTCGATTCGGTCAGCATGCCGGGCTTCTGGCGCAAGAGCACGGAGAGCTTCCGGCGCATGGCGCTCGATAACGCCCTCACGCTGCCCAAGCAGTTTCGCGATCCGCTGCCCGCATACACGCGCGAGGCGGCGCGCGACATCAAGTGCCGCACGCTCCTCATCGACGGGCAGAAAAGTCCGCGCATGTTCCGCAATAACGTCGAAAAGCTCGAAGAATGGATCGAGTTCGCGCAACGGGAGACGATCGCGGGGGCGTCGCACGGGATGAATGTCGCGAGTCCCGGCGCCTTCAATCGCGCGGTGCGCGCGTTTGCGGCGGCGTGGTGAAAGGCTCAGACGAACGGTCGTGCTGACGGGCGCCTCTCGCGCGTCTCGTCGTACTTTTTGTTTCGCGTGTTGTGGCAGGACAACGGAAAACGCACGGCGCCCGGGCTAACATCGTCGGCACCTCATTGCCGACAAGAGGCACGTGTGAGCACGGCCCACGACGATCTCGACGCATGGAAACGGCAGCGCACCGTCGCACTCGCGCTGGAGCTGGCCGATAGCGGCCGCTACGAGAATTTCGCCGACATCGCCTACGCGCTCCAATTCGAGCATGGAATCGCGACGGCGCAGGCGCTCATCGACCATCCGGAGATGCGCCGCCAGTTGAACGAGCGATGCGCCGACGCCCGCGAGGCGCTGCTTCCGCAAGTGCCGGAAGAACCGCAGGCGCCCGAACTCCCGGAATCGCTCCCGGCGCAGCCCGCCACGCCGTCGTTCCTCGGCCGCGCCGCCGCCGTGCTCAGGCGAGCGGGCGCGAGCACGGCCAAGCCCGTCGGGACTGGCGACCTCAATTCCGCCGCTTCCTGACTCCTGGTGGCACGAATCAGCCGCCACAGTGGCCGCAACGCCGGGGAAATGGCGGATTTGCACGAGAAAGCCACGCCTCAAAACCATTAAACTTGAAGAAGTTGAACCAGAAGCCCGGACCGTGCGCGCACGCTCCGGTGTTTGAACTTTGAGGAGGGATGTTCGTGGCTAACGAAAAGATGCTGGCGCAGATGGCAGAGAAGCAGGGTTTCATCGCCGCTCTTGATCAAAGCGGCGGTTCGACGCCCGGCGCGCTGCGCCAATACGGAATTGCGGACGACGCCTACAACGGCGACGCCGAAATGTTCAAGCTGATGCACGATATGCGCGTTCGCATCATGACCGCGCCCGCCTTCACGGGCGACAAGGTGATCGGCGCGATTCTGTTCGAACGCACGATGGACGGCGAAGCCGAAGGCAAGCCGGTGCCCACGTTCCTGTGGGAAGACCGCGGCGTCGTGCCGTTTCTGAAGGTCGATAAGGGTCTCGAAGCCGAAGCCGACGGCGTGCAGATGATGAAGCCCATTCCCGGCCTCGACGAGCTGCTCCAGCGCGCGGCGAAGCTCGGCGTGTTCGGCACGAAGATGCGCTCGGTCGTCCATCAGGCGAACGAGAAGGGCATCGCGGCGCTCGTGCAGCAGCAGTTCGAAGTGGGCGCGCAGATCATCGCGCAGGGTCTCGTGCCGATTCTCGAACCGGAAGTGTCGATCAAGAGCCCGGACAAGAAGGGCGCCGAAAAGATTCTGCGCGACGAGTTGCTGAAGGGCCTGGACGCGCTGCCGGAATCGAGCAACGTCATGATCAAGCTCACCATTCCGGACGAAGCCGATTTTTACCGGCCGCTGATCGGGCATCCGCGCGTCGTGCGCGTCGTCGCACTGTCGGGCGGCTACTCGCGCACCGACGCATGCAAGCGCCTCGCCGAGAACCACGGCATGATTGCAAGCTTCTCGCGCGCGCTGATCAACGAGCTGAAGAAGTCGATGAGCGACAGCGAATTCAACGCGACGCTCGCGGAATCCATCGACGAAATCTACGAGGCGTCGGTACAGAAGGTCTGAGCATCGACCGATTGCTTGAACGAAACGCGCCCCTTCGCGGGCGCGTTTTTCATGGCGGACGCCGTGTGCAATCCGTCGGATTATTTACTGGGGTTTGCCGTCGTTGTGCCGGTTTTGGTCGGTCCCTATACTCAACATATGGGACACGAGCTGCGAGACGTTTTGGCTGTCGTCAGCTTGCGGTCGTCACTTGTCACGGCACCGCGTGCCGAACCATTACCGACGCCCTCATCATGAACGACCTTGCCTGGACTCTGTTCTTTTTGGTGTCCTCATTATCAGCCGTCGCGCTGCTTTCCTGCACGATCACGGCCTATCTAGACCTGTGGCAGCTTCATGAGCAGGAACGGCGCGACGAGGAACCCGCTCGCTTGCGCGTTTTGCGCTCAACATGGTTCTTCTATGCAAGCGCATGCGCCTGTCTCGTGTCGGTGGCGGGTCTGCTTTACGTGACGTGAACACTTAGGCGTGGCCGCGAAGGAAGCGTCACAGCGGAAAGCCGCCCGCGAACGCCTCGCGCAGATAGCCGATGAATAGCGCGACGGCGCGCGGCACATGTGTTGCATAGGGCCGAACCACGTAGAGCTGATCCGCGAACGCGCCCACGGGACGCCACTCGGGCAACAGCACGACGAGCTTGCCCGCCTGCACCGCCGCTTGCGCCGTGAAGTCGGGCAATAGCGCGATGCCGAGATCGTCGAGCGCCGCATCGCGCAGCAATTCGCTGTTGTTCGCCGAGAACGCGCCGTTGACCGCGAGCGTGAACGGCCCCGCCGTCGTCTTGCGCGCGCCCTTGCGCACGAACGACCAGATGCTCGCGGCCTGCGTGCGCGGATAGTACAGGCAGTCGTGAACGGCGAGATCGGCGGGCGTGGCGGGCGTGCCGCGCCGCCGCAAGTACGCCCGCGTCGCGACGATGACCGAATGCGTATCGCACAGCTTCCATGCGACGTGCGTCTCCGGCGCCTGCGCGCTGTGGCGGATGGCAAGATCGAAGCCTTCGGTCGCAATCGACGTCAGCCGGTCCGACGCCTCCAATTGGACGCGCACTTCCGGATGCGCGTGCAGAAAACCCGCGAGCTTCGGCACGATCTGCTGCCGCGCGAAAGCCACCGGCGCCGTCATACGAATAAGGCCGCGCGCCACGCCCGCCATCTCCCGCACGCTTGAAAAGCTCGTCGCGATTTGCGCGTATTGCGCGCGCGTGTCGTCGACGAGCCGCCTGCCCGCTTCCGTGAAGCGCACGCTGCGCGTCGTGCGCGTGACGAGCGGCACGCCCGCTGCGCGCTCCAGTTCCGCGATGCGCTGGCTCATCGCCGCCTTGCTGACGCCGAGCCGCGCCGCGGCCGCCGTGTAACTGCCTTGCTCCGCGAGCACTGTGAGCCAGTGCAGATGCGTCCAGAGCGCCTCGATCTTTTGCTCGTCCATGCGCGGATTGTTTGCGGTTGTGAACAACGATTTCAATCATAACGTCTTTGCACGGCGTGAATCGCTTCCTAAACTGATGAAATTGCCGAAACGTTCGAGACTAGGAGACGAAATGCAAGCCTTCAACGATACCGCCGATGTCGTCCACTACATTCACGGGGAGCGCGTGAGCGGCTCAGGCGCTCGCTCGCAGCCCATCTTCAACCCCGCCACGGGCGAGCGCCCGCGCAAGCTCGTGCTGGGCGAAGCGGCGGACGTGGAAGCGGCGGTGCAAAGCGCGAAGGCCGCGTTTCCGGCGTGGCGCGACACGCCGCCTCTGCGCCGAGCGCGCATCATGCTGCGTTTTCTGGAACTGATGAATCAGCACCGCGACGAACTCGCCGCGATCATCACGGCCGAGCACGGCAAAGTCTTCACGGATGCGCAGGGCGAAGTGACGCGCGGCATCGAAGTGATCGAATTCGCGTGCGGCATTCCGCAATTGCTGAAGGGCGACTTTACCGAACAGGTCTCCACGGGCATGGACAACTGGACGATGCGCCAGCCGCTGGGCATCGTCGCGGGCATCACGCCGTTCAACTTTCCGTGCATGGTGCCGTGCTGGATGTTCCCGGTCGCCATTGCAACGGGCAACGCGTTCATCCTGAAGCCGAGCGAGCGCGACCCGTCGGCGTCGCTCTTCATGGCGAATCTGCTGAAGAAAGCGGGTTTGCCCGATGGCATCTTCAACGTCGTGCAGGGCGACAAGGTCGTCGTCGATGCGCTGCTCGAGCATCCCGATGTGCGCGCGATCAGCTTCGTCGGCTCGACGCCTATCGCGAACTACATCTATGAAACGGGCGCGAAGCACGGCAAGCGCGTGCAGGCGCTCGGCGGCGCGAAGAACCATATGGTCGTGATGCCGGACGCCGATATCGATCAGGCCGTCGATGCGCTGATCGGCGCAGCGTACGGCTCCGCGGGCGAACGCTGCATGGCGATTTCCGTCGCCGTGCTGGTAGGCGACGTCGCCGACAAAATCGTGCCGCGCCTCGCCGAACGCGCGCGTCAGCTTGTCGTGAAGAACGGCATGGAACTGGACGCCGAAATGGGCCCGATCGTCACGCGTGCGGCGCTGGAGCGCATCGAGGGCTACATCGCGATGGGCGTGGACGAAGGCGCGCAACTCGTCGTCGATGGGCGCGGCCTGAAAGTGCCGGGCCACGAAGACGGCTTCTTCACGGGCGGCACGCTGTTCGATCACGTGAAGCCGGAAATGCGCATCTACAAGGAAGAGATCTTCGGACCGGTGCTCGCGTGCGTGCGCGCCAAGGACTTCAGCGAAGCCGTGGATCTCGTCAACGCACACGAGTTCGGCAACGGGGTCGCGTGCTATACACGCGATGGACACATCGCCCGCGAATTCGGCCGGCGCATCGAAGTGGGCATGGTGGGCATCAACGTGCCGATTCCGGTGCCGATGGCATGGCACGGCTTCGGCGGCTGGAAGCGTTCGCTCTTCGGCGACACCCACGCTTACGGCGAGGAAGGTGTGCGCTTCTATACCAAGCAGAAGTCGATCATGCAGCGTTGGCCCGAAAGCACCGAAAAAGGCGCGGAATTCGTGATGCCGACCGCGAAGTAATCCATGAGTGCATGAACCTCACGCCCGCTGACTCCTCGGATTCAGCGGGCGTTATGCTTTGGGCGTGCGGGTTGACCGCGTGAGAGGACATTCACATGACTCAGCAGACCAGACACAACACGTTGTTGCCCTTGCTCGGCATCACGCAGCCCATCATCCAGGCGCCGATGGCAGGCGTCAGCACGCCCGCGCTCGCGGCGGCCGTATCGAATGCGGGCGGGCTCGGCTCGCTCGGCGTCGGCGCGATGAACGGAGAAGGCGCGCGCAAGGTGATCCGCGAAACGCGTGCGCTGACGGACAAGCCGTTCAATATCAACGTGTTCTGTCATCGCCCCGCGCGAGCGAACGATGCCGTCGAGAAGGCATGGATCGACTGGCTCGCGCCGCTCTTCGCGCAGTACGACGCGAAGCCGCCCGCAAAGCTGAGCGAGATCTATACGAGCTTCGTCGTCGATGAAGCCATGCTAAACGTGTTCGTCGAAGAGAGGCCGGCCGTCGTCAGCTTTCATTTCGGACTGCCATCGAAAGCGTACATCGATGCGTTGCGCCGGGCCGGCATCACGCTGATGGCCGCCGCAACCAACCTGCACGAAGCGGAACAAGTGGCCGACGCGGGCATGGATGCGATCATCGCGCAGGGCATCGAAGCAGGCGGGCATCGCGGCGTCTTCGATACGGAAGCCGACGACGAACGTATCGGCACCTTCGCGCTCACGCGCCTGATCGCGCGCACGCTCGACCTGCCCGTGATCGCGGCGGGCGGCATCATGGATGGTGCGGGCATTGCGGCGGCGCTTGCGCTCGGCGCGCAGGCGGCGCAGATGGGCACGGCCTTCGTGCCTTGCACGGAGACGTCGATCGACGCGGGTTTTCGCCGCGCAATCCTGAGCGATGCCGCGAACCGCACGACGCTCACCGCTGCCATTTCCGGTCGGGCCGCGCGCGGCATCGTCAACAAGTTCACCGAACTGGGCCGCAGCGCTGGCGCGCCGGCGATCCCGGATTATCCGATTACCTATGACGCAGGCAAGGCGCTGCACGCGGCGGCCAAGGCGAAGGGCGAGTTCGGCTACGGCGCGCAGTGGGCCGGACAAGCGGCGACGCTCGCACGCGAGCTGCCGGCTGCGGAACTCATGGCGCAACTCGTCGCTGAACTGGAAGAGAGCATCGGCGGGCTGCAGCAGTACGCACAAGCTTTGCGCATGACGTCGATGCTGTAAAGCAAAGTCGAAACGCTTCGTTGGTCGGGCGGTTGCGAGATGCTTCAATGTTTTCTCGCAGCCGAAACCAAGATCAACGGAGCCCACGATGTCCGATACTGCCTCGCTCACCGCCGAGTCTCACAGCGACGCCGCCCGCCAGCCCGCCACGTCACACGAACCGTTCCAGGTGCGCCCGATAGGTGGGCGCATCGGCGCGGAAGTGCGCGGCGTGACGCTATCCGCCGATCTCGACGATGCGGCCATCGGCGAGATCAACGCGGCGCTGCTTCAGCATAAGGTACTGTTCTTCCGCGGCCAGTCGCATCTCGACGACGCCGCGCAGGAAGCCTTCGCCGCGCGCTTCGGCGAGACGGTCGCGCATCCGACGGTGCCGTCGCTCGCAAGCGGCAGCCGCCTGCTCGAACTCGACTCGAAGCACGGCGCGCGAGCGAACTCGTGGCATACCGACGTCACGTTCGTCGATGCTTACCCAAAGATTTCGATTCTTCGCGGCGTGGTGATTCCACCCGCTGGCGGCGACACCGTGTGGGCCAACACGGCCGCCGCCTACCAGCATTTGCCGCAAGCCTTGCGCGATCTCGCCGACGGCTTGTGGGCGCTGCATTCGAACGCCTACGACTACGCGGCTGCGCGCAACACGCCGGACACGGAAGCGGACCGCGAGTACCGCCAGCAGTTCACCTCCACGCTGTACGAGACCGAGCATCCGGTGGTGCGCGTGCATCCCGAGACGGGCGAGCGCACGCTCGTGCTCGGCCACTTCGTGCAGCGTTTCACCGGCTTGTCGCAGCGGGATTCCGACCGGCTGCTCGCCATCTTTCACGATCACATCACGCGTCTTGAGAACACCGTGCGCTGGCGCTGGACGCAGGGCGACGTCGCCATCTGGGACAACCGCGCGACACAGCACTATGCGGTGAACGATTACGGCGACGCGCATCGCGTGGTACGGCGCGCGACCGTGCACGGCGATGTCCCCGTGGGCATCGACGGACGCACGAGCCGCATCGTCAAGCGGGAAACCCGCACGCACTGATCTTTGCCGACGCCCCTTCACTCCAGCAATCAAGCGATGAAATCGAGCAGAACCTTTTGCCTCATCACACGCAATCTGATCGCGTTGTTCGGCGCGGCGCTTCTGTGCTCCGCGCACGCGGCGGAGCCGGACGTGGTGCGCATCGGCGTCGCGCAACAAGGCGCAGGCGATCCGCCGACATTCGGCGGATCGCCTGCCGCGACCGCGCAATTGCAGCATCGCGTGGAAGGTGCGCTGAAGCCCGAGCATGTCAATGTGCAGTGGATCTTCTTCAAGGGCGCGGGCCCCGCCGTGAACGAAGCGCTCGCGAACAAGCAGATCGACTTCGCGTATCAGGGCGATCTGCCTTCCGTGCTCGGACGCGCCAACGGGCTCAAGACGCACTTGTTGTTGGCATCAAACGTGCGCGCCGGCGTCTATCTGGCGGTGCCGCCGGATTCGGACATCAAGGGCGTGAAAGACCTCAAAGGAAAGCGCGTTGGAATATTTCGGGGTACGAATCTACAGCTCGTGGCCGACAACGTGCTCAAGGAAAACGGACTGACCGAGCGCGATCTTCGCGTCATCAACCTCGATACGGCGGCGGCGCAAGCGGCGCTCGCATCGAAGGGTGTGGATGCGGTGTTCCTCGACTATTCGCTGTTCAAGCTGCAACGTCAGGGGCTGGCGAAGATCGTCTATGCATCGCGCGACGGCGGTTTGCAGCTCACGCGGCAGGCGCATTTGCTGGTGCTCGACGACTTCGAGCGCGCGCATCCCGATACGGTGCAGAAAGTGGTGACGTCGGTGGTGCAGGCGGCGCAATGGTCGTCGGATGAAGCGAACCGAAGCGCGCTGTTCGCGCTGTGGGCGAAAAGCGGCGTGCCGGCCGAATCGTGGCAAGCGGAGTATGCGAGCCAGCCGTTGAAGGACCGCATGTCGCCGCTCATCGATCCGTTTCTCGTCGCGCGCTATCAGGCTGTTGCCGACGATGCGCTTCGCCTGAATCTGATTCGTCAGCCCGTCAGCGTCAACGGATGGTTCGAGCCGAAATATCTGGATCAGGCCATCAAGTCGCTGAAACTCGATGGCTACTGGCCGCGCTTCGACGCGTCCGGCAAGCCGCAGGCGTGACGCGCTCAACTCATCACGGAGAATCGGCGAATGGCGAACACACTGTCTCGCGCGCTGCCAACGACTGACCGCGCCCGCACGCGTGCGTCCGGCATGCAGGCGTTGCACGCGGTCGGTTGGACCGCGCTTCCCTGGCTTTTGCCCGTTCTCTGCGCGTTGCTATGGGTGGTCGGTTCGCGCTACGGATGGATTTCCGCGCAAGTCTTGCCGCCGCCCGCGCTGGTCTTCGAAACGCTCGGCGCGCTGGCGACAAGCGGCGAATTGTGGACGCATCTGGCCGCGAGCCTCTCGCGCGTGGCCGTCGGGTTCTTCGGCGGCGTGGCGCTGGGCGTGTTGCTGGGCGCGGCGCTCGGGCTGTCGCGTTCGCTCGAAGCGTATGTGCTGCCGAGCTTCAATGCGATCGTGCAGGTGCCCGTGCTCGGATGGCTGCCGTTTCTGATGATCGTGGTCGGCATCGGCGAGCCGTTGAAGTATCTGCTGATCGGCCATGCGGCGCTCGTGCCGGTCACGCTCAGCACGTTGCAGGGCTTTCGCAATACGCCGCCCGCGTTGCGCGAAGTGGCGTCCGTGTATCGCTACTCGCGCTGGCAGACCATTCTTCACGTCACGCTGCCCGCCGCCATTCCGATGATCTGCACCGGCCTGCGCCTCGCGTTCACCAAGGCCTGGCTCACGCTCGTCGTGGTGGAACTCGTGGCGTCGTCGGAAGGGCTTGGTTATCTGATCGTGTACGGCCGCCAGCTCTTCCAGCTCGATCTCGTGCTGGCTTCGGTGCTGATCGTGGGCGCGATCGGTTTCATCGCGGACCGTTCGCTCGGCGCGCTGGAGCGCAAGCTCGATCGCGCGAAGGCAGCTTGAGGAGCCGACATGTCGACACTGGAACTCGAAGCCGGACGTCTAAACAAGCGGCGCGCAACGGGGCCGCAACGCTGGCGCGGCTTCGTGCTGCCTCTCGCGGCGCTCGCGCTCTGGTGGCTCGCGTCGCGTCATGCAGTGCCGGGCCACGGCGTGATGGTCTCGCCTGCGCAGGTGCTTCATACCGCGCTTGAGCAGGCGCGCAGCGGCGCGCTAGCGCGGGCCTTGTCGGCATCGCTTGCACGCGAATTGACGGGCTTTGCCATCGGCACCACGCTCGGCCTCGCTTTGGGCGCGCTGCTCGGCATCTCACGGCTTGCGAATCGCGCGATTGCGCCGAGCTTCGACACGTTCAAGCAAGTGTCGTTGTTCGCGTGGATTCCGCTGATTTCCGTGTGGTTCGGCTTAGGCGACGTCGCGAAAGTCGTGTTTCTCTCGCTCGCCGCGCTGGTGCCGGTCGTCGTGCATACGAGCGACGGCATTCGCGCAGTGCCGTCGCAATGGGCAGAAGTCGCGCGCACGTTCGGCTACAGCCGGCTGCAAATGCTCGTGCATGTGGTGTTGCCCGCCGCGTTGCCGTCCATTTTCACGGGCGTTTATCTCGCGCTCATCTATTCGTGGCTCGCCACGCTCGGCGCGGAGTATTTGCTGGTGGCGGGCAGCGGCATCGGCAATACGCTCGTGGACGGCAGCGAGCAGTTCCGCATGGATCTCGTCGTGTTCGGCGTGATCGTGGTCGGGATAACGGGGTGGGCGCTCAATGCGCTCGCACGCGCGATTCAGCGCCGATGGTTCGATGCATCGCGCTACGTCTGAGGAGAACAACCCCATGTCAACGATAACTACGCACGACGGCAGCCTCGCCTTGCGGCACGTGAGCAAGCGTTTCGCAGGCGACGATACCGCGCCCGTGCTCGACCGCGTCGACCTGAGCGTGCGAAGCGGCGAGTTCGTGAGCATCGTAGGCGCCAGCGGATGCGGAAAATCGACGCTCTTGCGGCTCGTCGCGGGCCTCGACAGTGCATTCGAAGGCGAGATCGACTTCGACGGCGCACGCGTCGTATCGACGGACCTTTCGCGCGGCATCGTGTTTCAGGACCATCGGCTGTTCCCGTGGCTCGATGTCGAACAGAACGTGGCGGTGGCGCTGCGCAATGCGCGCTTGTCGAAGGGCGAGAAGGCGCGGGCGGTGGCCGAGCACATTGCGCTCGTCGGACTTTCCGGGTATGAGCGGCACTATCCGCATCAATTGTCGGGCGGCATGGCGCAGCGCGTGGCCATTGCGCGCGGCCTCGTCAACCGGCCGCGCCTCTTGCTGCTCGACGAACCCTTCGGCGCGCTCGATGCGCTCACGCGTGCGCGCATGCAGGACGAGCTTCAGCGCATCTGGGCCGCCGAGCGCATCACCATGGTCCTCGTCACGCACGATGTCGAGGAAGCGGTGCTGCTCGCGGATCGCGTCGTCGTGATGCAGGCGCGTCCGGGGCGTATGGCCGACGTCATCGACGTGAATGTGCCGCGTCCGCGCCCGCGCACCGATGCGCGGCTCGCGCGGCTGAAGGACGATATCGTTGCCGGGTTCTTTTCCGAAGCCTGAGCTTACGGCTCCGTGGCCGAAGCCGAAGCCGGAGCAGGCGCTTCGCTCGCGGCCACGACAGGCGACGCGGGAAGCAGCGGCGGTACGGCAGGGAAGATCGGCGGCTGCGGCGGCTCTTCCGTCACCTCGGCCACCGGTTCGGGAGGCGCGCGCTTCACGCGAGCGGGCTTTTGCGCAGCCGTCTGCGCGGGCCTCGCGGCACCCGGCGCAGGCTTCTTCGTGAACGTTTCGTCGATCCACACGCGCAGCCGCGTGACGAAGGTCTGCCACGCGCTCGGCGGCGCCTGCGTGTCGAAGCGCGCGCGCGAGTCGATCAAATGCGAGCGCAGCGCGCGCTGCACGAAGTCGCCGACCATCGGCAAGGCGCTATGCGCGCCCTGGCCCCAGTAGTCGCTGCGCAGCGTCACGCGGCTGTCGTTGAAGCCGACCCACGCGCCCGCCACGAGTTGCGGATGCATCAGAATGAACCAGCCGTCCGCATTGTCCTGCGTCGTGCCCGTCTTTCCGGCGACATCGCCGCGAATGCCGAAGCGCGTGCGAATAGCCGTGCCCGTGCCGCGATTCACCACATCACGCATGACGTCGACGAGCTTGTGCGTCGCATCGACCGACACCGCGCGCTCAGGTTTGCTTTCGAACTGCGCGAGCACATCGCCTTTGCGGTTCTCGATGCGTGTGACAAGCAGCGGCTCGATGTAATTCCCGTTATCGGCGATGGTGCCGTACGCCGAGACCATCTCCTTCAGCGTCACCGGACTCGTGCCGAGCGCGAGCGACGGCACCACGTCCAGATGACTCTCACGCACGCCCATGTCCCGGGCGAGCCGGGCGACGCGCGCGGGGCCGACCGACTGCATCAGTTGCGCGGTGATGCGGTTCTTTGAGAACGCGATGCCGTCGCGCAGGCTAACCGGACGGCCGCTCGGCGGGGCTTCGTCGGTGGGATGCCACGTCTCGTTGCCCTTCACCGGTATAGTCACGTCCTGGTCGATGAACGTGTCTGTCGGCATCGCGCCGCGCTCGAACGCCGCGCCATAGACGAAGGGCTTGAACGTGGAGCCCGGCTGACGGCGCGCCTGTTGCACGTGATCGAACGGGTCCTGCGCGAAGTCGCGGCTGCCGACCCACGCCTTGATCTGGCCGTTGCGCGGATCGAGCGCGAGGAACGCGGCCTGCACGCGCGTCTTGTTCTCGCAGACATTGCGCATGAACGCGCGATCCGCCATCAGACGCTTGAGGGCGTCCGCGTCGGTCGCGCCGGTATCGCGGGCAGCGCGGTATTCGCTCGTCTCGCGCACGAACGCGCGCGCCAAGTCCGCGTCCGTATTCGCGCAGCCGCCGTGTGCGCCCCATGCGGTGTTGGCAATCGACTGCAACTGATTGCCCTGCCACGTGAGCGCCTGCGTGGCCATCGACTGAAGACGCGAATCGATGGTCGTGCGCACGACGAGCCCATCGGAATAGATATTGAAGTCGTGGTCGTCCGCCCATGCGATCAGCCACTTGCGCAATTGCTGCGCGAAATGCGGCGCGCGTCCCGGCTCTTCCGTCTGCCGCTCGAAGTCGATGCGCAGCGGCCGCTTCGTGAGCGCGTCGAGCTTCGCGGGCGGAAGATGCCCGAAGCGCACCATTTGCCCGAGCACGATATTGCGGCGGTCCAGCGCGCGCTCGGGATTGATCACCGGGTTGTAATAGCTGTTGCCCTTCAGCATGCCGATGAGTGTCGCGCTTTCGAGCACGTCGAGCTGACCCGCCGACTTGCCGAAGTACGTGCGCGCGGCCATTTCGATGCCGTAAGCGTTGTAGAGAAACGGCACGGTGTTCAGATACGTTTCGAGAATCTCGTCCTTCGAATAGACGGCTTCGATCTTGAACGCGGTGATCGCTTCCTTGAGCTTGCGCGTGAGCGTCTGCGACCGGCCGATATCATCGGGGTACAGATTCCGCGCGAGTTGCTGCGTGAGCGTCGATCCGCCTTGCCGATTGCCGGAGAACGTGTGCAGCGCCGCCGATGCCGTGCGCCGCCAGTCGATGCCGTGATGGGCGTAAAAGCGCCGGTCTTCTGTCGAGATGAGCGCGTCGATGACGTACGGCGAAACCTGCTTCACGCTCACCCATTCGCGATGCGTCGGCTTGAATTCGGCGAGCAGTTTGCCATCGGCGGAAAGAATCTGCGCGGGCTGATCCACCTTCGCCTTGCGAATATCGCTGATGCCGGGCGTGAACGGAATCAGCACGAGCACATACAGGATGAAAAGCGCCGGCAGCAGCAGAAGCGTGCGCGGCCGGACATGCGGACGCAGCCGGGCCGCGAGACGGGTGAGCATCGCGCGGGCGATGACGTTGAATTCGGACGCAATCAAGACGGAACGGCGGGGCGCGGCGTGGAAAAGACGAATCGTAACGCATCTTTACAATGCGCTTGCCGCCGTTCGAACGCTCAGGCTTTGCGCACGAATTCCGATTTCAGGCTCATCGCGCCGAAGCCGTCGATCTTGCAGTCGATATCGTGGTCGCTGTCCACGAGGCGAATGTTCTTGACCTTCGTGCCCATCTTGATGACGCCGCCGGACCCTTTCAGCTTCAGGTCCTTGATGACCGTGACGGTATCGCCGTCGTTCAGCACGTTGCCCGCTGCATCGCGATAGACCTTCGCGGATGCTTCGGCGGTCGCGTCTGCGTTTGCGGTCCATTCGTGCGCGCACTCCGGGCAGACGTAGGCGTCGCAATCCGCGTAGGTCAATTCGGAATGGCATTGCGGGCAAGGGGGAAATGCGTTCATCGGGTGTCCTTCAGCCGTGCATGGCGCAAAAGCGCGCGAGTATAGCGCCGCGCACGGTCCCGGATTCCTAAGATCCCACGTGCGCTTACTGGCTGCTCGGAGTGGGTGTCAGCCGATGCGTATTCTTCGACGCCTTCGCCGCCGATGCCGCCGCGTCCGCCACGCCGGCCGCGCCCGAAGGGACATCCACCGGACGCGTCGTGACGCCCGCCGCCGACGGATACATGACCATCAGCGTGCGCAGCACGCCGTTGGTCCAGCCGAAGCCGTCCTGCAGCGGATATTCGCCGCCGCCCGCCGCGCTCGATCCCGCTTTTGCGTCGACATCGTATTTCTCGACGAGCTTGCCGGTGTGCTGATAGTACGCGACGTTGGTCTGAATCCAGCGTTCGGCGATCTGCCGCGCGAGCGTCGATTCGCCATAGCGACGCAGGCCCATGATCGCGAGATATTGCAGCGGCGCCCAGCCGTTCGGTTCGTCCCATTGCTGGCCGGAGCGCACGGTCGTGGTCGCGAGGCCGCCTGCGCGTAAGAGCTTTCCGCGAATCGTCGATGCCACCGCGCTCGCCTGTGCTTTCGTCGCGATGCCCGCGTAAAGCGGATACACCGTCGCCGCGCTCAAGCGATGCGTGAGCGTATGCGCGACGAAATCGTAGTCGCCGAACGCGTGCAGTTGCGGGTCCCAGAGATGGCCGCGGATCGCCTGCGCCCGCACGCGCGCGCGTCGCTCGAAGTCCTCGGCGTGCGTGGCGTCGCCCTTCACGCGATACGCGCGCGCGAGCGTCCGTTCGAGATCGTAGAGCAGGGCGTTGAGATCGACCGGCGCGAGCGACGTGACTTCGATCGTCGCGAGCGACTTGCCGTCCGAGAACCAGCGGGAACTGAAGTCCCAGCCGGTTTCACCGCCCGCACGCAGATTGCGCCACAGGTCTTCCGAATTGCGTTGCGGCATTTGCTTCGCCGTTTCCACGTCTTCGCGATATGACTCGTCGCGCGGCGTGGCACGGTCGTCCCAATAGCGATTCAGCAACGTGCCGTCCGAAAGACGCACGACATGCCGGTACGCTTCGCCCGGCGCGACCTTGTCCTCGCCGTCCATCCAGTACGCGTATTCGCGCGCGAGTTCGGGCAGATAGCGCAGGTACGCGCTGTCACCATCGGTTTCGGCGGCGAGCTGCACCATCTGCGCGAAAAACGGCGGCTGCGAGCGGCTCAGGTAATAGCTACGGTTGCCGTTCGGAATGTGGCCGTACCGGTCGATGAGCGTCGCGAAGTTGTCGAGTTCGTTCTTCATCAACTCGCGCTGGCCGCTTTGCCGCAGTCCGAGCATGATGAAGTACGAATCCCAGTAGTAGATTTCGTCGAAGCGATCTCCCGGCACGACATACGCATACGGCAGCGGCAACAGAGATGACCACGGGCTCGCGTTCGCATCCGGATTGCGGCGCAGAACGGTCCACAGCGTGTCGATATGCTGCGTCACGCTTTCGTTGGGGTCGGACGTGTAGCCCTTGGTTTCGCGCTGCGGCAGCGTGAAGTGCGAACCGACGAAGCGCGCCAGATCGAGCGGCTGTGTGCGGTTCGCATAGTCGATCATGACCTGCTGCGGCGAAACGTTCGGCGTCATATCGGCGAACGTCTTGCTGTCGGGGTAGAGATGCGCGAGCTGCACCTCGCGATACAGCTCGCCGTAAAGCTCGGACGGCGGCAGCGGCGATGAGGCCTGCGCGCTTGCCGCAACCGGCGCAGAAGCAGCTTGCGGGTCGGATTGAACCTGCGTTTGAGCTTGCGTCGCCGTCGCAAAGGCGGCGGCGCTGGCCGCGATCAGCAATGCGCGTGTAAGCGCGTTAAAGCGTGTTGAAGGATGATGCGCTCGATACATTCGATTCTCCGCGTAATGCCGAAAGCACAGGGTTCAAGACCGAACCGCTGTCGCAAGATGCATTCCGCAGAGCAATCGAATGCGTTGTCAGGAAGTCGTGCTCGACGCCTGTTGCCAGCCGAGGCCGAGACTCTTCTGCAGCGAGACGAAATCCTTCAGCAACTCGGCGCGGGCCGCGACCACGTCCTGCTGCGCGGCGAATTGCGTGCGCTGCGCGTCGAGCAGGTCGATCAACGTCGAAACACCCGCCGTGTAGCGCTGACGCACGAGCGTAGCCGACCGCTCGGACGACGCCTGCACCTCCTGCAACCGCACGACATGCTCGCGCTGATTGCCGTAGCGCGAAAGCGCCGAATTCGCGTCCTTCAGCGCGGCGAGCACGGTCTTGCCGTAGCGCGCTTCGGCTTCGTCACGCGATGCCTTCGCTGCATCGACGCTCGCGGCCGTGCGGCCGAAATCGAGCACGTTCCATTGCAGATACGGTACGCCGACCCACGAGAAATTCTCTTTGCGGATCAGATGGCTCGGTTCTGACGCCGAGAAGCCGATGTCGCCCAGCAGCGAGACCTTCGGAAAATAGTCCGCGATATGCTCGCCGATCTGCGCGTTGCTCGATGCGAGCCGCCGCTCCGCCGCGCGAATGTCCGGACGCTGCTGCAGCATCGTCGCCGGGTCGCCGATAGACACCGATGCGGGCAGCGCGGGCAGCGGCGCGGGCTGCGCGAGTTCGGCATCGAGTGCGCCGGGCGCGCGGCCCGTCAGTACCGCGAGTTGATCGAGCGAATCGGTGATCTGCACTTGCAGCGGCACGAGCGTCGCGCGCGTCGTATTGACCTGCGTGTTGAGGCGCTCGACATCGACTTCGGCCGCCGTGCCGCGTGCGCGGCGCTGCTCGGTCAATGTGAGCATCTGCTGCTGATAGTCGGCGGTGCGCTGCGCGAGCGCGAGGCGCTCCTGCTCGTCGCGCAAGTCGATATAGGCGGAGGCGACTTCGGCGGCCAGCGAGACCTGCGTATCGGCGAGATCGGCCTGCACGGCTTCCGCTTCGCCCGATGCCGCCTCGATTGCCCGGCGCGTGCCGCCGAAGAGGTCGATTTCCCACGATGCATCGAAGCCGACGGTGTAGAAGTCGAGCGGGCCACGGCCGCCCGAGCTTTCCGATCCGCCGAGGATGGCCGTGTCAGGCGAGCGCATGCGCAACGCCGCTGCCGACGCCGAAGCCTTCGGCAATGCGTTGGCGCGTTCCCCGCGCAATTGCGAGCGCGCCTGGCGCAAACGCGCCTGCGCCATTTTCAGGTCGAGATTGCCGGCGAGCGCGGCGTCGATCAACGCGTCGAGCTGCGGGTCGTTCAGCGAGCGCCACCATGACGCAGGCGCATGGGTGGCGAGCACGCCTTGCGAGGGCGCGCGCACGAACGTGCCGCTTTGCACCGATTGCGTGGCGACATCCGGCGCGCCGTGATAGTCGGGTCCGACGGTGCAGGCCGCGAGCGCGAGCGCCGCGAGCGGCAGCAGGCGAGTGAAACGAATGTGAGAACGGGACATCGTGTGAGAGTTCATTGCTTCAGTGTCCGGCAGACGGCGCTTCGCCGGGTTTGAGCGACGGCGTCTTCAGCAGCATGGCGAGCGGCAGGCACGCGAGCAGCGCAATAGCGAGCACATAGAACGTTTCGGAGTACGTCATGACGACCGCTTGCTGGCCGATCTGCATCGACAGTTGCCCGAGCGCCTGCAACTTCGCATGTGCCATATCGCCGGTCTGCGCGAAGAAGCTCGCCGCGCTGCCGGCCATGCGCTCCTGGCCGATAACCGAATTCGCCGTCACGGATTCGCGGATGGCGGCCGAGTGGAAATCGTTACGCCGGTCGATCACCGTGCCGAGAATGGCGAGCCCGACCGAGCCGCCGAGATTGCGCGCCATGTTGTAGAGCCCGGCGGCATCGCCCGATTCTTCGCGCGACACGGCGGCCATCGACGCCTGATTGAGCGGCATCATCGCGAGCATCTGGCCGAAGCCGCGCAGAATCTGCGACCAGAAGAAGTCATGTCCGACGCTTTGCGCGGTCAGCGAAATGTCAAGCAGGCAACTGCCGGCGAAGCAGAGCAGCCCCGAAATCACGAGCACGCGCGAGTCCACCTTGCCGAGCAGACGCGGCAGCACGGGCATGATGAGAAAAGCGGGCACGCCCGAAATGAGCATGATGGAACCGGATTGCAGCGCGTTGTAACCCGCGACGATGCTCAGGAACTGCGGCAGCAGAAACGACACGCAATAGAGGCCCGCGCCGACGGCGAAGACGATCAGAATGACGCTCGCGTAGCGCACATTGCGCAGCAGCGAGAGCCGCACAATCGGGCGCTTCGCGACCACTTGCGACACGGCGATGAGCACCATGCCGAATGCGGCGACGCACGAGAGCATCACGATCTCGCTCGATTCGAACCACTGGTTGCGCTGGCCTTCTTCGAGCACCACGGTAAGCGAACTGAGACCGATGGCGAGTCCCGCAATGCCGATCCAGTCGGCCTTGAAGAACGCGTCCCACTGAGGCTGCTCGGAGGGCAAGCCGGAAAGCAAGAGCGCGACCAGCGCAACGCCCACCGGCAAGTTGAGAAAGAAACACCACGACCACGAGATGTTCTCCGCGAGCCAGCCGCCGACCACCGGACCCATGAGTGGCCCGAGCAGCACGATAAGACCGAAGATGGTCATGCCCACCGGCATCTGCTCGCGCGGCAGCCGCGTGCGGATGATGGTCTGCGCCGTGGGAATCATCGCGCCGCCGGTGAAGCCTTGGCCGATGCGGCCGGCGACCATCATCGGCAGCGAATGCGAGAGGCCGCACATGGCGGAGAACAGCGTGAACAGCACCGCGTTACCGAGGAGGAAGTTGCGCAAGCCGAAGACGCGCGTGAGCCACGCGGCGAGCGGAATCATCACGATTTCCGACATCAGGTAGCCGGTGGAAATCCACGTGCCTTCGGTGCCGGTCGCGCCGATTTCGCCCTGGATCTGCGGCAGCGCGGAGTTCGTGATGGAGATGTCGAGCGTGGCCATCAGCGCGCCGAGCGCGCCGGCGGTCACGGCGATCCAGTCGGTCGCGCTCGCGCGTGCCGGCGTGTTCGCGCTTGCGTCAGTCATGTCGATTCTCGGCTGCGATGCGCTTGCTGTCATCGGTGGCCGATTTCGTATCGACGTCGACGGTCACGGACAGCCCCGGCAGCAGCACCTGACGCGTCTGCGGCCCCGTGTCGATGCGAATGCGCACCGGCACGCGCTGCACGATCTTCGTGAAGTTGCCGGTGGCGTTCTCCGGCGGCAGGAGCGCGAACTGCGCGCCGGTGCCGGGCGAGAAGCTCTCGACGACGCCGTGCAGATCAGTGCCTTTGAGCGCATCGACATGCAGCGTCGCCGGCTGCCCGATGCGCATGCGCCCAACCTGCGTTTCCTTGAAGTTGGCTTCGAGATACACGCTCTGGACCGGCACGACCGTCATCAGCCGCGTACCCGGCTGCACGTACTGGCCTACACGCACGGTGCGGTCGCCGACGCGCCCGGCGAGCGGGCTGTAAAGCGTGGTGTCGTTGAGATCCAGCTTCGACTGATTCAACTGTGCCTGTGCGGCTTCCATCTGCGCGCGCGCCTGCACGATCTGCGCTTGCGTCGCGCCGATCTGCGTGGCCGCCGAGCGCGCCGCGGCGAGATTCGCGGCAAGCGTGGCGCGCGCCTGATCGCGCGTGCTCACGAGGCTCGCGAGCCGCTCCGCCGTTTCCGCGCCGGTGGCGACGAGCGGCTGGTAGCGGCGCACGTCGTCTTCCGCATGCGCCAAGCTCACGCGCGATACCTCGGCTTGCGCCTTCGCCTGATCCGCGTTGGCCTGCTGCTGCTTCAGTTCCGCTTCGGCGCGCTGGATGTCGGCGGCGCGGGCATCGAGCGTGGCCTTGGCTTGATCGAGCGATGCCTGATATTGCCGCGTATCGAGCCGCGCGAGCGGTGCGCCGGCGGCGACCGCCTGATTGTCCGCGACGAGCACATCGGTCACGTAACCCGCCACCTTCGGCGCGATGGTCACGCTGTCCGCCTGAAGATAGGCGTCGTCCGTGCTTTCGATGAAGCGGCCGACGGTCCACCAGCGCAGTCCCCAAACCAGACCCGCGATGACCGCCACGATGCCGACGATGATCAGCAGGCGTCGACGCGACGGTTTGCGCTTGGCCGCTTCTTCAGTAGCCCCGTTCGACTCGCCGCCTTGACTAGGCGCAGGCGCTGTAACTGCCATGATTTCTCCAACCTCGGTGTGGCCGCGCGCGAGGCGGCCGTAATGATTGCGAAGCAGAAGGGCGCGCAGCGACTCGATGCAATCGGGCGCGGCGCGCTCGCCAAACTAGACGGCATCGTCTAGTATGCACGAATATAGACGAAGGCGTCTAGTTTCATTCGACGATAGGAGACACGATGACGAAGCCCCACGAACACGAACCGGACGCGCACGAACGCGCCAGCAGCGCCCGTTCGCCGTTGCAGGCGCGCGGTCGCGCGCGCATCGAAACGGTGCTCGACGCGACGGCCGCGCTGATCGTGGAAAAAGGTCTTGCCGGCGTGACCATGCACGGCGTGGCACGCAGTGCGCAGACGCCGATCGGCTCGATGTATCACTTCTTTCCGGACCGTGAAAGCCTCTTGAGCGCGCTGTGGGACCGTCATAAAGCGGCCATGGGCGAGATCGACGACGCGCTCGATCAGATCGATAACGAAACATGGCGCACGCTGTCGTCGGAGGCGGTCATCGACCGGATCATGACGCCTTACATCACGTATCTGGAGCAGAACCCGGACTGCCTCATCCTGATGTCCGTCATGCCGCATGACGACAAGACGAAGCGCGAGCCGGGCACGCTCAGGAAAGTACTCGACGTGCGCATGGCAAACGTGAAGCCCGCGGAACGCGCGCTTTACGTCGACATGTTGCGCGCACTGGCAAGCGGCGCGCTCGCCATCAAGCTGCGGCCCGCCATGGGCGACGTGCAACTCGCGAAACGCTATCTGCGCGAGGTCAAGCGGGCGCTAGCGGCCTATCTTGCAGTGGTCGAGGCGTCCGTGTCGGGCTGACAATCTTCGTATTTCAGCGCGCTTTCAGTGCGCTTTTCGCGAGCACGCTGTCGGCATTCGTTCAGGGTTTACGACGAACAAACAACGCTCGTCCTATTCACTAAGGCATCCTATCTTGTAGGCAGCGATCGGTTCCAGTGCTTCACTCGTGTCGTTAAATCGTGAATAGGTCGGGAGAATCGCCATGCGCATGATCGCGTCTTACTCGTTGGCCGCCGGAATTTCCATTGCACTCGTGTCGCCGCTCGCTCACGCATACGGCAACGACGACTATCCTTCCGGACGCTGCCTGCTTCCGCAAGGAACCGTCTCCCTGGTCGAGAATCAGCTCGCCAGAGTCGTGAACCTGCGCGACGGCAACGGCGGCATCTTCAGCCCGAACCGGATGTGGGCCGCCGTCGTGGATCGGGAAGGGCATCTGTGTTCTGTCATCAAGACGGGCGATGCCTGGCCCGGCAGCCGCGCTATCGCAATCGCCAAGGCATACACGGCGAACGGCTTTTCCAACGATGCCCTCGCGCTTTCCACCGCGAATCTCTATGCGGCCACGCAGCCGGGCGGCTCGCTGTACGGCCTCAACAACTCGAATCCGTTCGATGCGCGCTTCCTGGAACAAGGCAGCGGCATCGGCCGGACGCTCGGCGGCGTGATCACGTTCGGCGGCGGCGTGGCGCTCTACGCGGGCGGAAAGGTGATCGGCGGTCTAGGCGTGAGCGGCGACAGCGCCTGCGCGGATCACGCCATCGCGTACCGTATGCGCAAGCTCGCCGGGCTCGGCAGCGTGCCGCGAGGACAAGGCCCGAACAACACCGACAACATCATTTACTCGACGGGCGCCTCGCCGATGGGATTCGAGCATCCCCATTGCTTCCCGACCGATCTGAGCCCCGCCGCCATCGAGTCCGCGCCCTGAAGCGCATCACCTAACGGGTGGTTCGGAACAACTGGCCACGCGCCGGTAAAATACGAGCCTTGCCCGCCATCTGGCCGTGTCGCGCGTGACCCGCGCGGCGCGGCATCGCCATCGGGCATTCGCCCCACGAAGGCCAGCATTTCGTCCCACACGCGGCCCGCGACCCATGCCGCGCGCAGTCCCCGTTCGAGGCCCGCAAGCCGTGACGCTTCTGCGTGCTTTTGCATGTCACGCACCGCTTGCCGCGCTCGACGTTCGCTCCGAACACCCACGCCACGACATTCGAGGACCGCATCACATGCTTGCCCGCATTACCCGTCTCTTTCCGCTTTGGGCTGTGCTCGCTTCCATCGCCGCTTACTGCTCGCCAGCATCGGTCACCGGCATTGCGCCGCACGTGACGACGCTGCTCACCATCATCATGCTGTCGATGGGCGTGACGCTCTCCATCGACGATTTCCGGCGCGTCTTCACGCGTCCCGCGCCGGTCGTCGCCGGCATTGTCCTGCATTATCTCGTGATGCCGCTCGCCGCATGGGTGATCGCCAAGGCGTTGCGCATGCCGCCAGATCTCACCGCGGGCATGGTGCTCGTCGGCAGCGTGGCAAGCGGCACGGCGTCGAACGTGATGATCTATCTGGCGCGCGGCGACGTCGCGCTCTCGGTCACGATCAGCGCGCTTTCGACGCTCGTCGGCGTATTCGCGACGCCGCTGCTCACGCGTCTTTATGTCGATGCGTCCATCGCGGTCGATGTTCACGGCATGCTGATGAGCATCTTGCAGATCGTCGCGCTGCCGATTGTCGTCGGGTTGATCGTGAATCATCTGTTCGGCAAGTTCGTGCGAAAGATCGAATGGCTGCTTCCGCTCGTCTCGATGGTGTCGATCCTGCTGATCATCGCGGCTGTCGTCGGCGGCACGCAGAAAAGCATTGCGTCGGTCGGCGTGGTCGTCGCGCTCGGCGTGGTGCTGCATAACGGCATCGGCTTGCTGGGCGGCTACTGGGGCGGGCGTCTGCTCGGCTTCGACGAAGCCGTTTGCCGGACGCTTGCCATCGAAGTCGGCATGCAGAACTCGGGCCTCGCCGCGACGCTCGGCAAGCTCTATTTCACGCCGATCGCCGCGCTGCCCGGCGCGCTGTTTTCCGTGTGGCACAACCTCTCGGGCTCGATGCTCGCGGGCCACTGGGCGGGGCGCCCGGCGAAAGGATCGACCCGCGATGCGGACGCAGGACGCGCCGCCGCGAACCGCAGCGGTGCGTGACGGCGCTGACCGCCTCGGCTTCTTCACTTCCCGCCTCACTCCACTTCAACCGGCGGGTGCCTCGTCGTGGCACCCGCCCCTTCGTTGCCTTCATGATGCCTGCTCACCCCGACGGCACCTTCGTTGCCGCCCGCCCGGCGAACTCGCCGCGCTTCCTGCTGTTTCTCGTGTGCCTTTTCGCATCGGCCGGGCAGCTTGCTATCGACATCTACGTGCCTGCGCTGCCCGCGATGGCGCGCTATTTCGCGACGTCGCCTCAAGCAATTCAGTCGAGCGTTTCCGGCTACATGGCGGCCTACGCGCTCGGGCAACTGACGCTCGGACCCGTGGCCGATGCGTATGGGCGCAAGCGCGTGCTGGCTTTCGGGCTAGTCGTCTTCACGCTCGGCTGTCTGCTGTCGCTCGCGGCGACGAACCTTGAAACGTTCCTCATCGCGCGCTGTCTGCAAGGCTTCGGCATCGCGGCGACGAATCTGCTGGCGAAGGCCATCATCACCGATTCGTTCTCGGGCCATGCGTTGATGCACGCGTTCACGTATATGTCGATTGCGTGGGGACTCGCGCCGATTGTCGCGCCCGTGATCGGTGCGCATTTGCAGACCCTGTTCGGCTGGAAGGCGTGCCTCGTTTTCCTGCTCGTCTATTCCATCGTGATGTGGGTGCTCGTCTGGCGGTATCGCGAGACCTTGCGGCGGCCCGTGCGGCTCGAGCCGCGCACGCTGATGGCCAACGCCGGCAAGGTGCTGGCAAGTCCGGTGTTCCAGAGTTGCTTTCTCGCGCAGGGTCTGTGCTACAGCATCCTGCTCGTGTTCAACATCGTCGGGCCGTTCATGGTGCAGAACACGCTGCACAAGCCGCCCACGTATTTCGGCTATCTCGCGCTCGGCATCGGCATGATGTACTTTCTCGGCGGGCTGTCGAACCGCGTGCATGGCGCGCGTCTGCCGAGCGCGGAAGCGCGGCTGCGTATCGGCTCATGGACGATGGCGGCATCGTCGGTCGTCATGCTGGTACTCGCGTTGAGCGTCGGCCTTCGAATCTGGACACTCGCATTGCCCGTACTCGTGATGGGCTTCTGCGCGGGCGCGATGTATCCGACGCTGATGGCGAAGGGCAATTCGCTGTTTCCGCACATCGCGGGTCTGACGAGCGCGATCCTCGGCTGCGCGCTGTTGCTCGTGTCTTCGGCGATGATGGGACTCGCGGGTTTCGTCTCGGTGCACGTGCTGGCCCCGCTTGCCGCGTTCTTCGTGCTCGTGGGCGTCACCGTCGTGTGGATGGTGGGCAAGCTCTTGCGATACCTGGAAGGGCAGGCGAGCGTCTAGTGATCGATTGCGATAGTCGGATTCGTGCGCGGCGGCGCAACGCACCCGGCGACGCTGAAGTCAATCGGCAGCGGACTTCATCGGCGCACGAGCCGTATGACTCGCGTCTTTCGCGGGGTCGTAGCCGTCGGTCAGTGTGTTGAGGAACGCGACGACATCCTTGATCTCGGCTTCATCGAGCGCGGGCTGCTCGCCTTTCTTGCGGTCGAACGGCGCTTCGGTGTTGACGTTCTCCCAGTACTGCTTCGGCAGGTCGTCGAACTTTCGTACGACGCCGTTCTTCGCGACCGGATAGAACTTCTCGGGATTGGTGTCGCGCTGCGCGTAAAAGCGGACCACGTCTTCCAGCGTGTGATAAATGCCGTTGTGGAAGAACGTCTTGCGCGTCGCCACGTTGCGCAGCGACGGCGTACGGAAGATGCCGCAGAACTCGGCGCGGCCCTTCAGGTCCGTGCGCTCTGGCCCGCACGCGCCCAGATCGTGGAACTTCTGATCGCGGTTGACGGGCAATGCGTTGTTACGCGGCACACCGAGAGCGATCAGACCGAAGTCGCTGAACTGCGGCGGCGAGCCGTCCTTCGCGCGCTGACTGATGTGGCACGCTGCGCAGTTGCCTTTCTTCTCGTCGTTGAAGAGTTGCAGGCCGCGCAGTTCGGCTTCGGTGAACGTCGCGCGTCCGGCAAGAACCGCGTCGAACTTGCTCGTGTAGGGGAAGAAGTTCTGCGGTGTCTGCTCGAACGCCTCGAGCGATTCGAGGACCGCGGCGAACAGCTTGTCGTCGCTGTCGAACACGTTCGCGCCGAACGTCTTCCGGAAGTCGCCGGCATACGGCGCCTTTCGCACCGCTGCCGCAACCTTGGCCGGCGTGCTGCCCATTTCGAACGACGACAGCAACGGAATGCGTGCCTGATCTCTGCCGTGATCGACGCGGCCGTCCCATGTCAGGCCGCCCGTTGGACCGGCATCGACGCTTTCGTCGCCTTCGTCGTCGGAATCGTGGAAATGCTCGGCGAACTGCGGCACGGACTGCAAATACCGGAGCGATGGTACCGCGCGAAAGCCCGGGCGATGCAGGTCGCTGCCGCCCAGTTGCACCGACAGGCCGTTCGGCGGACCGAACGCGTGCTGCGGGCTATGGCACGAGGCGCACGCGAGCTTGCCGGAACCCGACAGCGACGGATCGAGAAACAGCTTTTCGCCTACCGCCTGCATGTTTCTCACATGCGCGAAGACTTCCGCGCGGGACTGCCCCGCGCCGGCTGCTGTCTGCGTGGTCGCCGCGTGCGCATCGGCCGCACGGGAATCGCAGCCGCTCAACGTAGCGGTCACGGACAACGCGGCGAGCGCGATCGAACAGAAAACGAAAGGCAAACGCATCGAAGACATCAAGGCGGTAATCGCTGTTTGTAAAGATGCCGAAGGGTATGTCAGGCATGTGACTTCCACGTGACAGCCTTTGCCGGCGCGACTGTCCGACCACAGCAGCCACTTAATTTCGATGAACCTTTCGAAATAGAAAGCGGAATTACACGCGCCCGTAAACGTTCGTTGCGACACTGCGCACGTCGGCGGTCCGGGGCTTTCCTTTCCCGTACAAGCCTCGACTCACGAGCCGGCCCCCAACACAAGAGAGATCTCATGAACAAGAAATTCGTTTGCGCGGTGCCGCTCGCGGCGACTGCCGCATTCGGCCTGTACGCCTGCGGCAGCAGCGACGACCATCACGACATCAACGAAGTGAAGAATGTCGTCGTCGTGTACGCCGAGAACCGCAGCTTCGACAACCTGTACGGGAATTTCCCCGGCGCCAACGGCCTTCAGAACGTGACGGCCGCGAGCGCGCGGCAGCTCGATCGCGACGGCTCCGTGCTCGCGACGCTGCCGAGCATCTGGGGCGGTCTGACCGCCACGGGCGTGACGCCGGCCGTGACCGAAGCGATGACGGCGAATCTGCCGAACGCGCCGTTCGCAATCGACGATCCGAACGGTTTCAACACGGCGATGAACGTCACGACGCGCGACCTGTACCATCGCTTCTACGAGAACCAGATGCAGATCGACGGCGGCAAGAACGACAAGTTCGCCGCATGGGCCGATTCCGGCGGCCTTGTCATGGGGCACTACAACACCACACCCGACAAGCTGCCGCTCTATAAGATCGCGCAGCAATACACGCTGGCGGACAACTTCTTCATGGGCGCGTTCGGCGGGTCGTTCCTGAACCACCAATGGCTGGTTTGCGCGTGTACGCCGGTGTATCCGAACGCGGACAAGAGCGTCGCGAAGGGTTCCATCTCCGTCGTCGATGCGGATGGCGTGACGCTCACGCGCGCATCGAATTCGCCCGCTTCGGCGCTGAGCGGCGCACCCAAGTACGTGAATTCGGGCAATCTGACGCCTGACTTCTACGCCGTCAATACGATGCAGCCGCCGTATCAGCCGTCGGGCAACGCGCCGGCATCGGGTGGCGATACGAACCTCGCCGATCCGTCCGTCGCAACGACGCTGCCGCCGCAGACGCAGCAGCACATCGGCGATCTGCTGAACGCGGCCAACGTGAGCTGGGCATGGTACGGCGGTGCGTGGGGCGCGGCGCTCAACGACCGGGCGAACGCGATCAAGTACGGCGTGAATTACGTGCCGAACTTCCAGACGCACCATCAGCCGTTCAACTACTTCGCGGATCTCGCACCGGGTACGCCTGCACGCGCGCAGCATCTGCTCGACGGCGGGACGGACGGCTCGGAGTTCATCAAGGCGATCGACGCGGGCACGCTGCCGCAAGTCGCGTTCTATAAGCCGCAGGGGAACTTGAACGAGCACGCCGGTTATACGGACGTCGCATCGGGCGACCAGCACATCGCCGATGTCATTGCCCATCTGCAGAAGAGCCCGCAGTGGAAGAACATGGTCGTGATCGTCACCTACGACGAAAACGGCGGCTTCTGGGACCACGTCGCGCCGCCGAAGGGCGACCGCTTCGGTCCGGGCTCGCGCGTTCCGGCGCTCATCATCTCCCCGTACGCGAAGAAGGGCTTCGTCGATCACACGCAATACGATACGACGTCGATCCTGCGCTTCATCACGAAGCGTTTCTCGCTGCCGTCGCTGCCGGGCCTGACCTCGCGTGACGCCGCGCTGGTCGCCAACGGCGCTCAGAAGATGGGCGATCTCACCAACGCGCTGGACTTCAATCAGTAAGCGCCAGCGAGTGCGCGTGAAGGCAGGGGCCGCGGTTTGTTCGACGCGGCCCCTGTCTTCTTATCTCCGTTACGCTGCGGCTTAACGAGACGACTCGGTCGCGTGGAAAAGCACTGGCCCTAGCATTCGAACTCGATCGTTATGTATAACTCGCTCCGCGTCGAGGCGCAGCCGATGCCGCCTTCGACACCGAACGACTGATCTTGCTTTCGCTCGAGAATGCACAGACGGCCGCTAAAGCGTCTCTTCATAGCGGCAATTGACGAGCAGTTCCGCCACACTCGTCGTATTCGGCAACTCGATCGTATTGACCACCAGAAGCGCCAGGTCTTGCGGCTGCGTCATCGCCATCGGTTCGATATCCGCGATGCCGGCGGCCATGTCCGTATTGACGAAGCCGGGACATACGGCGGTCGCCCGCACGCCGTCGTCCCAACCCGCCCGGCGCACCGCATGAGTGAGCGCCACCATCGCGTGCTTCGACATCTGGTAGCCCACGTTCAGGTTCTTCACGCGCTTTCCCGAAAGCGACGCCAGCTGCACGAAGCGTCCGGCTCCCGCGCGGCGCAAGTGCGGCAGTGCCGCCTGCACGAGCCGGAAAGGCGCGTTCACGTTGATCTGAAAGGTCTCGGTCAAAAGCGCGTCGGTGCCGGTATCGAAGTCGATCATGCGGCAGATGCCCGCATTGCTCACCAGCACGTCGATGCGGCCGAACCGCGCGATCGTCGCATCCACCCAGGCGCGCGCGGCTTCAGGATCGCGCGCCTCGTAGGGATGCAGGAACGCATCCGGCACGCCGTCGTAGGCTTGCGTATCGCGCAGGCCGAGCGACAGTCTATAACCGCGCCGCGCCAGTTCGAGCGCGATTTCTCGTCCGATGCCGCGGCTCGCGCCCGACACCATCGCCACTTTGTCCATGTTCGATCTCATGTGCTGTGTCTGTGCCCGCGTTCAGAATCCTGCGTCAATCGTGATCTTCGAACCGTCGCTGAAGCGCTCCAGACGGAACGCGTGGGGATCGACGAGCGGTGCGTCGCCGTTGACGAGGTCCGCCATCAGCCTGCCCGCGCCCGGGCCAATGCCGAAGCCGTGTCCTGAGAACCCGGTGCCGATGAACATTCCCGGCACGCGCGCCACTTCCGATATGACGGGAATCGCGTCCGGCGTCACGTCGATATAGCCGGCCCAACGCTGCGCAATGCGCGCTCCCGACAACTGCGGAAACGCCTCCGTGAAGGCCTTGAGACCCTTGTCGACGTAAGGCACCACGGGGTCCGGATCGAGCGTTCGAACATGCTCGAAAACCGTCGATTCGTTCAGCGCCCAGCGGCGTGGCCGCTTGAGTTCGTCGAAGAAACGCTTGCCGATGTGGAGTTGCAGCGCGCCCATCTGACTCTTCAATGCTTCGATGTATTTGAAGAAGAGGCGAAACGAATCGGGCGTGAGATCGGCGTGCGTGCGCAAGCCGTATGCGACCGTGTAGCCGCCGTCCGCACGTTTGCGAAACGCGAACTCCTCGTTATTGGCGCTGCACGTCGGACCGCCTTCGAGCGGTTCGGTGCGCAACACCGACGCACGCGTGAGCAACTGCGGCAGTTCCACGCCGAGATTGCCGCAGAAATAGCGCGTCCACGCGCCGCCCGCCACGACGACCGCATCGCAACGGATCGTCCCATGTTCGGTGACGACCGCACTTGCGCGGCCGCCGCTCGTTTCGATGCCGCGCACCGCGCATGGCGTGAGAATGCTGACGCCCTTGCGTCGCAGCGCGTTGGCGATGGCGGGCGCCGCCTTTTGCGGTTCGGCGCGCGCATCGCCCGGTGTGAAGATGCCGCCCTTGAAGGTCTGCGTCGCGCCGGGCAGCAGGCGTGAGATGTCATGCGTGTCCACTTCGCGCGTGTCGAAGGCATCGACGCCGGCTATCTCGCGCGCGCGCCTGAGCCAGTCACGGTGACGTTCGAGTACGGCGTCATCGTTCGATACGTAAAGGATGCCGCACTGGTTGAAGCCCGTGTCGATGCCGAGCTTCTTGTCGAGCGTGCGCCAGATCTTGAGGCTTTCGATGCTGAGCAGGAATTCGCGCGGATCGCGCCTTGTCACGCGCACCCAGCCCCAGTTGCGGCTGGACTGCTCGCCCGCGATGTGCCCCTTCTCGCACAGCGCGACGGACAGCCCTTTTTCGTGCAGCGCAAGCGCCGTCGATACGCCGATGATGCCGCCGCCGATCACGACCACATCGGCGCGCTCAGGCAGCTTGATATCGTCGGCGACGGTGTCGACTTTAGGACCCATGGTTTCTTTTGTCGGAGTGAGAGTTACGGACGACGCTCGGCCACGGCCGCCGTCTGCGATTGCAGCGCTTCTTCGGCGCGCACGTTGCGCGTAGCGCGTGACGCCTTCTGCCGGCGCGCAGCGGGATTGATGAAGCGGTTGGTCCAGCGGTCCAGATGATTGATGGCGTGCGTGAGCGGCACCGTGATGAGCAGATACACGGCGCCTGCCGCAACGAGCGGCGACAGGTTGGCCGTGTTCACCGCCGCGTTCTGACCGATGGTGAAGAGATCGCGCTGCGAAGTAAGCAGCCCGAGGAAGTACACGAGGCTCGAATCCTTGACGATGGAGATGAACTGATTGGCGAGCGCGGGCAGAATGCGCCGCACGCCCTGCGGCACGATCACATGACGCATGCCGCTCCAGTAGGTCATGCCGAGCGCCTGACACGCCGACATCTGTCCGCGTCCGACGCTCTGGATACCCGAGCGGAAAATCTCCGCGATATACGCCGACGACACCAGCGCCAGCGCGACGATGGCAAGCGGATACGGATTCGGCCCGAACAGCGAGAGCCCGACCGGCGCGAGTCCCTGGCCGACCACGAGAATGACGAGCGCGGCGGGCAGACCGCGGAAGATATCGACGAAGACACGCACGGGCCAGGTCAGCCAGCGCGTGTGCGATACGGCGCAGAGCGCGAGCGCCATGCCCGCCGCGATGCCGAGCGCAGTCGAGATCACCGACAGGATCAGCGTGTTGACGAGACCCGTGCCGATCAACGACGGCAGGGATTCGACGAGCAGCGGCCAATCCAGGAAGTTCTGCAGGAACGCATTCATGAGGCTCTCTCCTTGCGCTTGACGAGGCGTGACGAAGCAACGTTGCCGGGCGATTACTTCATCGCATACGGCGGCATCGGATCAGGCTTCGGATAGCCGGGATTGAACTGCTGATAGAGCCTGAGCCACGTGCCGTCCGCCACCAGTTCGCCGATGGCCTTGTTCACGGCCGCTTCGAGCTTCGCGTTGCCCTTGCGGATAGGGAACCCGGCGGGAAGATTCGAAGCGGAGATATCGAGCTTGTCGGCGAGCTTCAGGTCCGGATACTTCCCTTGCAGCCCTTCGAGCAGCGTCTTGTCGATGAAGTATCCGTCGACGTACTTGTTGCGCAGCGCGAGAAAGCCCGCGTTGATGTTCGGAAAGCGGACGATCTGCGCCCCCGGCAGATAGCTCTGCGAATACGTGTCCTCGATGGTCCCTTGCACCACGCCGATGCGCTTGTCCTTCACCGAGGCCACGTCCGCGCCGATCGTGCTGTCCGGCAGCGTGCCGACGCTCAACAGACCCGTCAGATAGCCTTCCGAGAAATCGACCATCTTCAAGCGTTCCTTGGTGATCGAAATCGAGCCCGCGGCAAGATCGACCTGCTGATTCGCCACGCTCGGCAAGAGACCCGCGAAGTCCTGCGCGCGAAAGTCGGCCGTGAGCCCGAGCTTCGCGGCGATGGCGCGCACCAGTTCCACGTCGAAGCCCGTCATCTTGCCGTTGTCGATGTACGAGTACGGCTTGTTGTTCGCATCGACACCGGCGACGATCTTGCCCGGCGTCAATGTGCCGACATCGTCGGCGGCGCGGGCGGCGGTCGTCGCGCCGATCAGGAACGATGCGGCCACGGCGAGATGGCGTGCGAGACGAAGTAATCGCATGGTTAGGCTCCCTTGGATTGCACAGCGGTTGATCAATGCAGGATGCGCGAGAGAAAGTCTCTTGCGCGTTCCGAGCGCGGACGCTCGAAGAAGGCTTCACGCGTCTCGTCTTCCACGATGACGCCGCGGTCCATGAACAACACGCGGTCGGCCACGCGCTTCGCGAAGCCCATCTCGTGCGTGACGCACAGCATGGTCATGCCGTCCTGCGCGAGCGTGGTCATCACGTCGAGCACTTCGTTGACCATCTCGGGATCGAGCGCGGAAGTCGGTTCGTCGAACAGCATGGCGACGGGGTCCATCGAAAGCGCTCGCGCAATCGCCACGCGCTGCTGCTGCCCGCCCGACAATTGCCCCGGATACTTGTCCTCATGACCGCTCAAGCCCACGCGGCGCAACAGCGAGCGCGCGCGTTCGGCGGCTTCGTCCCGCGCGCGGCCGAGCACGTTCATCTGCGCGAGCATCAGATTGCGCTGCACCGAGAGATGCGGGAAGAGTTCGAAATGCTGAAATACCATGCCGACGCGCGCCCGCAGCCGCGCAAGATTCGCGCGCTTGGCCGTGACGTCGATGCCGTCCACGACGATATGCCCGCTCTGCACCGCTTCGAGCCCGTTGACGGATTTGATGAGCGTGGACTTGCCGGAGCCGGACGGCCCGCAGATCACGACGACTTCGCCGCGCGCGATGCTCGCCGTGCAGTCGTTCAATACGCGATTGCCGCCATACCACTTCGAAACCTGGTTCAGATCGATCATTGCGGTTCCCTTCGATGATTCGCGTCCTGATTGCATACGCTTGTCTTCGCTTCAAGAGAGCGCTGCGCGCACGCGGCCATGCCACATATCGCTGATGCGGTACAGCGCACTGCCGACGGGCACGGAAAGCGTGCTGGCCATTCCTGCGCCTGAGAGGGGAAAGGCGCCTTCGCCGAACGCGCCGACATCCTGCTCGACGCCGACCATGTGTTTGCCGATGCGATGTCCGAGATAGCTCATCAGCGCGACGCCGTTGCCGTTGCAGCCGAGCACGTAATGCACGCCGTCGTGCTGGCCGATGTGCGCGAGCCTGTCCCCCGTCATCGCGACGAAGCCTTTCCACGCATGGGTGACGCGCACGTCTCTCAACGCGGGCCACAACTGCACGAGCTTCGCGTACAGCCGGCGCGCGGCCTCACGTTCGTCGATTTCGCGGATGGCGGGGCGCGATCCGAAGATCATGCGCGTTCCATCCGGCGACGGCCGCGTGTAGAAGAGATTGCGCTTCGAATCGCTGATCATGCGGCGGCCCGGATTGAGCACGTTCATGAGGCCTTCGGGCAGCGGCTCCGTGGCGATCTGATAACTCGCGACCGGCAGCACGCGGCGCGAGAAGAACGGCAGCAGCGGCCCGGTATAGCCGTTGGTGGCGACCAGCACCTGCCGCGCATCGAACGCGCCGCGCGCGGTATGCACGCGAAAGCGCGCGTTTCCTGTTCGTTCGATGCGCTGCACCGCTGCGTGCGAATGCAGCGTCGCGCCGCGCCGTCGCGCGAGATCGCGCAGCGCCCGATGATATTTGGCGGTATGCAGTCCGCCGTATTCGTCGACGAGCATGCCGCCGTAGTAATAGTCGGAGCCGATGATGCCGCGCTGTGCATCGCGCTCGATCACGTGCACGGTGACGCCCGTCTTATCGCGCAACAACTCGCCCTGGCGGCGCAGCACATTGAAATGCGCGGGCGTATAAGCGCCAAAGAAGCGGCCTGTGATGCGCAAGTCTGCATCGAGCGATTCTTCGGCGATGATGCTCTTGAGATAGTCGAAGCTCGCCATCGACTCCCGCATCAGACGCGTGAGACGTTCGGCGGACACGCCGCGAATGGCGTTGGTGAGCGCGAGCTTCTGGCCGCTCGACACCATGCCGCCGCTGCGCGTGCTGCCGCCCGCGCCGATCTCGGCGGCATCCAATACCGCGACGCGCGCGCCATGCTTCGCGGCTTCCGCCGCCGCCGACAGGCCGCAATATCCACTGCCGACAATCGCCACGTCTACGTTCGCCGGCAGAGGTTCCGGCGATACTTCGGGCGGTGCGGCATCCCACCAATACGGGGTGCAGCGAAAAGTTTCGTGAAACAGCAACGCATCGGGACGCATGAAGTCCACCCTGTTCGCTTGACTCGAGTCTAGTGTCGCCCTCGCAAATCATCCGGTCAAATAGCGCCAAAAACGGCTTCCATTCATTTTTGATATGGCAAGCTGACGACATCCGGCCGATGCGTTTGCGGCCCACGCCCGGAGAAAACGATGAATCTCAGGCAGGTCGAGGCGTTTCGGCTGGTCATGCTGCGCGGTTCGATGACGGCCGCCGCCGAAGAGCTCGGCACATCGCAACCGAGCATCAGCCGGTTGATCGCGGAACTGGAAGCCGCGACGGGACTGACGCTCTTCATGCGAAATGGCGGACGCATTCATGCCACCGACGCGGGCAGTGCGTTCTATCGCGAGGTGGATCGCAGCTTCGTCGGCCTGGAGAAACTGCAGCATTCGGCGCGAGAGATTCTGGAACTCGGCAGCGGGCGGCTGCGTATCGTGGCGGCGCCGGTGCTGGCGCTGTCGTTTCTGCCTGCCGTGATCGCGCGTTTCGCGGACGCGCATCCGCGCGTCGCGGTGTCGCTCGAAATGCGCAGCGAGAGCACGATTCAGCGCTGGGTGTCGTCGGGACACTGCGACGTGGGCTTCGCGACCACCACGCCGGACGCGTTCGGCGTGATGAGCGTGGAACTCTATGAACTGGCGGGGTTATGCGCGTTGCCGGCGCGTCATGCGCTTGCTGCGCGTGCGCGGATTCGCGCGGCCGACTTGCATGGCGAACGGCTTATTCTGCCTTCCTATGCGGACGACACGCGTGCGGCGCTCGATCGCGCGCTGCGTCCGGCAGGCGTGGATCAAGTGCCCGCAATCGAGACGCCGTATGGCGCGACCATCTGCGCACTCGTGACGCGCGGCGCGGGCGTGGGCATCGTCAATCCGCTCGCGACCGTGGATGCCGATCCGACGCGCATCGTGTTCCGGCCGTTCACGCCGGAGATCTGGTTCCGCGGTTTTACGCTTCATCCGCAGACGCCGCGAGGTAATCCGGTGGTCGGAGCGTTCCTCGAACTCGTAGATGAGCAGATGGCGGCGTTGATGCGGGGCACGCATGTCTCAGTCGACGCATCAACCGATGATTAGTTCTACGGCGGTCGCTGCACCGGCTCAATCGATGCGAAACGGCATTCGTCGTCGCCTGCCGCCGGGTCGTGCGGCGACTACCGGCGCCGGCGCCTCCGTTACTTCGTTCGAGCGAGCGCTGCCCGCAAGGCCAGCAGATAACTCTCGACCCCGAAGCCGCAAATCTGCCCATCGACTACCTCAGCGAACACGGAGTGATGCCGAAAGGGCTCGCGCGCGTGGATGTTGGACATATGCAGTTCCACGACCGGGCACGTGAGAATGGCGAGCGCATCGCGAATGCCGTAGCTGTAATGCGTCCACGCGCCGGCGTTGATTAGCACGGCGTCGCAGCGCTCTTCGAACGCTTGATGAATGCGTTCGCACATGGCCCCTTCGCTATTCGTCTGGAACGATTCGACCTGCGCGCCCAGTTCGGTCCCGAGCGCTTGCAGCCTCGCATCGATTTCGGCGAGCGTGATGGTGCCGTATTGCACCGGGTCGCGCTTGCCGAACATGTTGTGGTTGATGCCGTGAAGCATCAGGACGTTCTTCATTCGCTGCTCCATATTTTGTGGGCGTCAGTCGAGCGGGACCGTGAGCCGGTCGATGACGTTGCGGGTATGCGGGCGCACGCCGCGCCACCAGTCGAAGGCTTCCGCAGCCTGTTCGACCAGCATGCCGACGCCATCGGCGACCGTGTGCACGCCCGCGTTTCGCGCGAGCCGCAAAAAGGGCGTCAGCCGCTTTCCATACGCCAGTTCATAAGCCGCGCCTTGGTGGCTGAACACGCCCGGCGGAACGGGCGGCAAGTCGCCCGTGAGACTCGCCGATGTCGCGTTGACCACGAGATCGAAGCGTCCCATTGCTTCGAGTTCGCCGTAACCGCGTGCAATGATTGGACCGCGTGCGGCTACTTGCGCCGCAAGCGCCTGCGCCTTATCCACGTGACGATTGGCGATCACGAGTTCAGCCGGTTCCGCTGCCAGAAAAGGCAGCAAGGCGCCGCGCGCGGCGCCGCCCGCGCCAAGCAGCAGCACGCGCTTGCCCGCCATCGAGAGTCCGAGATTGGCTTCGATGTCCCGCACGAGCCCGATGCCATCGAAATTCTCGGCGATGATCCGCCCGTTCTCGAACTTCATCGCGTTGACCGCGCCCGCGAGTTCTGCGCGCTCGCTGCGTTCGTCGGCCATTGCGAAGGCCTTCAGCTTGAAGGGCGCAGTGACGTTCATGCCCTTGCCGCCCGCCGCCGCGAACGCACGAACGGTGTCGGCGAAAGCGCGCTCCGGTTCGAGCGGTCCTTCAATGGCCGTGTAGGCCATGTCCTGTTGCGTTTCCTCGCCGAAGAGGCCGTGAATCAGGGGGGATTTGGTGTGCGCGATCGGATTACCGATCACCGCGTATCGATCCGTCATCATCGCCTCACTTCGAGAAGAGAACGCCTTCGGTCTGCATGGCGTCGATTTCGGCTGCGCTGAACCCGAGGGACGCCGCGACTTCCGCATTGTGCTGACCAAGGTCCGGCCCGACTTCCCGAATCGTCGTGTCGCAATCGGAGAAACGGAAGGGCAGGTTCGGCAGACGCAGCGTGCCAAAGCGCGGGTGCTGCTGCTCGACGACCATGCCGCGCGCGACGATCTGCGGATCGGCCAGTACTTCGTCTATGCGCTGCACCTTCGCGCAAGGAACATCGACGCTGTCGAGCAACGCCAGTACTTGCGCAACCGGCCGCGCGGCCACCCAGGGCTTCACCACGTCGAGAATTTCCACGCGATGCGCATTGCGCCCACTGAGCGTATGGAACCGCGTGTCGGTGCCGAAGCCGGCCGGACCGCCGTGCGCCTCGACCAGCGCCGCGAAGCGCTTCCACGAATCGTCGACCTGAGCGGCGATTACCAGGTCGCCATCGGCGGCGCGGAACACACCGTAGAGCGTCGAGGTCGGCATGTCGTGGCCGGTCTGTTCCGGCAGCACGCCTTGCGTCGTGTAGCACTGCACGGCGTATTCGTGCATCGACACGAGCGTGTCGTACAGCGCCATGTCGATATGCTGCCCACGGCCGCTCTTCACGCGGCCGAGCAGCGCGGCGTTGATCGCGGCCACCGCGTGAATACCGGTGTACATGTCGCCCAGCGAAATGCGCATCAAGGGCGGCGGCTCGCCGGGATTGCCGATCATCTGCATGATGCCGCTCTTCGCTTCCGCGATCAGACCGAAGCCGGCGCGATGCGCGTCCGGTCCCGTATGACCGTAGGCCGAGATCGAGCAGTACACGAGCTTCGGGTTGCGTTCCGACAATGCTTCATAGCCGAGCCCGAGCTTGTCGAGCGCACTGGGCCGGTAGTTCTCGATGAACACGTCCGCGGAATCGCACAGACGCTGCATGAATGCCTTGCCGCGCGGGTCCTTCATGTTGACGCTCACGCCTCGCTTGCCCATGTTGAGCTGCAGGAAGTAGGCGCTTTGCTGATCGTCGAGCACGGTGGCGTGCTGTCGCCCGGCGTCGCCGCTGCCGGGACGTTCCACCTTGATGACTTCGGCGCCGAGTGCCGCAAGGCAGCGTCCGACATAGGGACCGGCGAGAAAATGACTGTAATCGACGACGCGAATACCTTCGAGAGGACGGGCCTGCATCAGAACGCTCCCGGACGGCGCGGCACCATCAGACGATGCTCGCCATGCTGCACGACCTCGCCGCGCTGATTGATCAGTTCGGACGGCAGCACGACGATGCCCCAGTCCGGCCGGCTCTTGCTTGCGCGCATCGCGCCCACGCGGAACTTGACGTGCAGCACGTCGTTGACCTTGATCGGCGCGTTGAAGTCCCACGTCCAGCCTAGCGACATGCCCGGCAGGAAGCGGTATTCGCTTTGCGTCTTGAGACCATCGGCGATCGACAGTCCGAACAGGCCATGCGCGACGATAGAACCGAAGTGGCTCGCGTTCGCGTAGTCCTCGTCGACATGCACGGGCGTATGGTCGCCGGTTAGATCCGCATACGCGAGAATGCGTTCCTTCGTGACGGTGTAAGTCGGACTCACGCACTCGTCGCCTTCGCGGGCGTCGTCCCAGTATTTATCGGTGATGGTCATGTTTCATGCCTCGGTACGCGGATCGATTTCGAGCGCCCGTGCGACGCACGAGGCCGGTTTCGCCTGGATCAGCTCGACGGCGAGGCCGTCGGGCAGGCGTAGCCAGTTGCGGCCTTGCGGCATTGCCTTGACGTCGTAGGACTGCGCGGCAGCCAGCGCGGCTTCGAGGTCTTCGCACATCACGCCGAGATGCGCGAGCCGGCCTTCCGGCGCGTCGTGCTTCGGGTCGTGGATGAATTGCAGGCCGCCGAGCGTCCAGTACTGGCGGGGTGCATCGACGGTGCCGTCGACTTCGCGCATCGTCATGCCGAGCACATCTTCGAAGAAGCGAATATGCCAGTGAATGTCCTTCACCAAAATGGCGACGTGCTCCAGATAGGCTTTAGATCCGTTCATGCCGCTGCTCCTTCGCGCTGATGGTCCGTCATGGCGCGCTCGATGCCCTTGATGCATGCGACCAGCGTCGAATTCACAGGCGTCGGTACCCCGAGGCGTTCGCCCCAGCGCACGACCGCGCCGTTGATGAAGTCGATTTCGGTGATCGAGCCTTTCTCCAGGCTTTGCAGCATCGAGGTCTTGAAGGCGAAGGGCAGCCCTTCGGCGGCGAGCGTCCACGCTTTCTCTGCGTCTGTGATGGACAGCGTCACGCCGGCCGCCTGCGCTGCGGCCATCGCCTCGGAGACCGCTGCGAGCGCGGTTGCCTTCAACACCGGTTCGTCGTAGAGCTGTCCGTACGTGAGGCGGGTGATGCCGGTTATCGCGCCCGTTGCGACGTTGATCAGCAGCTTGTCCCACATCGTGCCGAGGATGTTGTCGCTCACCGTCGTCGTGAGGCCCGATGCGTTGAAGGCTTCGGCAATAGCCTGCACCCGTGCGGTGAGCTGGCCATCGAGTTCGCCGATGTAGGTGAGCTTGCCCCTGACGCCGGACTGGATATGTCCCGGACCGCGCAGTACGCCGCCGACATACGTCTTGCCTGCCAGCACGCGCTCGCGGCCCACGACGTCGGCGAGCACGTCTTCATGGCCGAGTCCATTCTGCAACGAAAGCACGACCGTTTCGGGCCCGATGAGATCGAGCGCGCCGCGCATGGCCGAATCGGTATGGAACGACTTGACCAGCACGACGACCAAATCCACTGCACCGACTTCGGCGGCTTTCGTGGCCGCGCGCACTTTGACGCGTCGGGAACCTTCGGCATCGTCGACCTGCAGGCCGTCGCGGCGCATTGCATCGACGTGTGCCGGCGAGCGGTCGATCAGCCAGACGTCGTGGCCACCCTCAGTCAGTGTCGAACCGATGGCGCAGCCCAGCGCACCGGCTCCGAGAATTGCGATCTTCAATGGCGTCTCCTGATGTCTGGATGCAACGATAGGAGGTGCTGCTCATCATGGCAATGCAATGGCTACAATGACGTCATTGCTTCCCGTAATAACGCGGTATTAGTGCGATGACTCCGACCGAACTGCCCGACCTGAAGCTGCTTCAGCTTTTCGACCTGCTGTACGACGCGCGCAACGTCACGCGCGTGGCCGAGAAGCTCGGCCAGAGTCAGCCGACCATCAGCATCTGGCTCGGACGGTTGCGAGAGTATCTGCAAGACCCGTTATTCATTCGCACGCCCGGCGGCATGGCGCCGACACCGCAGGCCGACGCGCTCATCGGGCCGTGCCGCGAAATCCTCGAATCGTTGCGGCGCTTCACAGCGTGGGGAATCGCCTTTGATCCTGCCACGGCGAAGCGAAGGTTTCGCATTTGCATGACGGATGCGAGTCACATCACGCTGTTGCCCCGCTTGCTCGCGCATGTCCGTGCGCAGGCGCCGGGCATCCGTCTGGAAGCGGCTCGAATCGACGGCAACACAGAGCGTGCTTTGGAATCGGGCGAGGCCGATCTGGCTGTCGGCCACGTGCCCTGGCTGGGCGGCGGCATCTACCAGCAACAGCTCTATATGCAGGACTGGGTGTGTCTGTTGAATCCGCATCATCCGCGTGTGCGCGCGAAGCTGAGCGCGAAGCAATACCGTGCGGAAGGGCACGTCGCAATCGCGGCCGGAACTGGCGCGCAATTGCTGGAACAGGCGCTCGTGCGCGAGCAGATCGAGCGGGATGTCGTGCTGGAATTGCCCGGCTTTCTGGGACTCGGGGCCATTATTCAGACGACGGATCTCATCGCGACGCTGCCGCGGCATATCGGGCAGACGCTTGCAAAGGTCAATGGGCTGTCGTTGCATCCGTGCCCGATCCCGGTGGAAGGATTCGCGGTGCGGCAGCACTGGCACGCGCGATACCACCATGAAGCGGGTAATCGCTGGTTGCGCGATGTAATGGCGACGCTTTTCAGCAGCTTGCGCTGAGAGACATCAAGCGATTAGGCGTCGGGCATCATCGCTCCTTTCTTGACGCAGATTCGCCGTGCGCGAGTTCCTGCTTCAGGAAGTCAATGCACACGCGGACCTTTCCGGACTGCGCGGGGCGCGAGACCGGCATCGCCCGTTTTGTTTCTCTACGCGTTGCGTTTCGCTGTGGGCGTGTGCGTAGCGGGCTTGTTTCGCGCCGTGATTCTGAACTTGCGCTACCGGTTCGCGGATCGCAATCGCGCCAAGGCCGTGGGTCCTCTCTACTTCGGTCCGCCGCTGTCCGGCTGTTTGCTGACCTCAACCGTCTAGCTGGATTGCACAGCCGTTAATGGATGTTCAGGCAACTGCCGTGGCGTAAGGGCCACTTCCCTCGATGACAATCCGCCCGACGCCGGCTGGCCCGATGCCGACGAGAAACGAGCCGCGCCCGAATCCCGCCAGGTCGTAGGGTACGAGTCGCTGCACAGAATCTTGCGGACGTTCCCGAAGTTTGCCGTATTGAACGATTTCGGCCGTTAGCCCAGCCGCCAGCGGCGGCCGCCTTCCGCATCTGTGTATTCGGAGCGAAATGGAATCGGCCGGCGGCCCCCGCATCCGCAAGGACATCGTTATTGGCGAACGAAAGAGTCACACCGTTGGGCAGTCGGCGTGACGAGCAGCCACCTGGCCGATGAACTTCCGCTTGCCGTCGCGCACCGGGTTTCTGCCCAACCGTGCGAAGAACGCGCGTCGCATCTCACGCGAAATCATCTTCGACGCCAGGCTCGTCCGTCGTCGTGCGCCCCGCGCATCACTGCTTGACGACTTGCCATTGCAGCACCGGATGCGTCGCGCCCGCGGGCATCGCCCAGCGCGTGCAGCCGACGACTAGACCGAAGCGCCCCATACAAGCACGCCCCGGCAATCCGTCCGCTGGCGGCGCAGCGACGGCGACCTAGGGTTATCCCGTGGTTGCCGTTTTTTTTTGGCGTTTGCATCGTAAACGTATGTTGTTGACGAAGTACATTAATAGGGAGTTTCGAGTGCCAGCTCATCCTGCTCACGCCGCATCCGCCGTCGCGCTCGCCGCGGCCTATGCGGACGGCAGCGCCGATGTCGAAGAGGTCGTGCGAGCCTCCCTGGCGGCGGCGCGTCAGGCGAATACCGCGTTCATTTCAATCGATGAATCGCGAGCCCTCGACGAGGCCCGCGCCGCAGCGGCGCGCCGGCGCGACGGACGCCCGTCGAGCGCGCTCGACGGCGTGCCGGTGGCCTGGAAAGACCTGTTCGACATCGCCGGCAGCGTCACGACGGCCGGTTCGGCGCTGTTTCGCAACCGCGCCCCGGCAAGCGCCGACGCGCCGCTCGTCGCGACGGCCGTTCACGCAGGACTTGTCGGCATCGGCAAGACGAACCTCAGCGAGTTCGCCTACTCGGGTCTCGGGCTGAATCCGCACTTCGGCACGCCCTTCAACGCGGCGTTCGATGCAACCGTCGAGGCCGGCGGGCATCGCGCGCCGGGCGGATCGTCGTCCGGGGCGGCGATCGCGGTCGCGACGGGCGTCGTGCCGATTGCCGTCGGCACCGATACCGCCGGCTCCATTCGCGTGCCCGCCGCGCTGAACGGGGTCGTCGGCTATCGCGCGAGCCGGGCGCGTTATCCGCAGGAAGGCATGGCGGGCCTCTCGAGATCCGCCGACACCGTCGGGCCGCTCGCCCGGACCGTGGCCGACTGCGCCGCTTTCGACGCCGTGGTGCGCGGCCGCGAAGCAATGGCGGCGCTGCCCGATCTGCGCGGCGCCCGCTTCGTCGTGCCATCCGGCTGGCACGCGCGCTTTGCCGTGACCGACGCCGTCGCCGACAACTTCATGCGCTTCCTGGCGCGGCTGGCGAAAGCGGGCGCGCGCGTCGACGAAGTGCCTGTGGCCGCGTTCGACGCCGCCTGCGACCTCATTCGCGAACGCGGCTGGTTCGGCTCGCTGGAGGCGTTCGAGGCCTACCGCAGCGTGCTTGATTCCGACGATGCCGAGCGCATCGACCAGCGCGTGCGCACGCGGCTCGAACTGAGCCGGAACGTGCCGGCGCCGCGTCTTGCCGAATTGCTCGCGGAGCGCGCGCGGCTCATCGCGCAATTCGACGACGAACTCCGCGGCGACACGCTGGTTCTGCCGACCGTGCCGCACGTCGCGCCCGAATGCGCGCCACTCGAAGCCGACCCCGAACTGTTCGCCCGCGTGAACCTCGCGACGCTCTCGATGACGATGCCCGGCAGCTTTCTCGATACACCCGCCATCGCGATGCCCACGGGGGCAGACGCGGCGGGCCTTCCCACCAGCGTGCAACTGATGCGCGTCCAGAACGACGACGACGCGCTCATCGCCGTTGCGCAGACCGTCGAGCAGACGGTCGCTGTGAACTGACTTCAACCGCTTCAAGGAGAACATCGCATGGCTAAGGAAATTCTGGTCGCATTCGGCATCGACGTGGATGCGGTCGCCGGCTGGCTCGGCTCTTACGGCGGCGAGGACTCGCCCGACGACATCTCGCGCGGCCTGTTCGCGGGCGAAGTCGGCTCGATGCGCCTGCTGAGGCTCTTCGAGCGCGAGAAGATCAGGACGACGTGGTTCATCCCCGGTCATTCCATCGAGACCTTTCCCGAGCAGATGAAAGCCGTCGCCGATGCGGGACATGAAATCGGCATCCACGGCTACAGCCACGAAAACCCGATCGCGATGACGCCCGAGCAGGAAGAAGCCGTGCTCGACCGCAGCATCGAACTCGTGACGAAACTGTCGGGCCGCCGGCCGACCGGCTATGTGGCGCCGTGGTGGGAATTCAGCAACGTGACCAACGAACTGCTGGTGAAGAAGGGCATCAAGTATGACCACAGCCTGATGCACAACGACTACCACCCGTACTACGTGCGCGTCGGCGACTCGTGGACGAAGATCGACTACAGCAAACATCCCGACACGTGGATGAAGCCGCTCGTGCGCGGACAGGAGACCGATCTCGTCGAGATCCCGGCGAACTGGTACCTCGACGATCTCCCGCCGATGATGTTCATCAAGAAGGCGCCGAACAGTCACGGCTTCGTCAATCCGCGCGATATCGAAGAAATGTGGCGTGACCAGTTCGACTGGGTGTACCGCGAACACGACTATGCGGTCTTCCCCATCACGATCCATCCGGACGTTTCCGGCCGCGCGCAGGTGCTCATGATGCTCGAGCGCCTGATCGCGCATTTCCGCAAGCACGAAGGCGTGCGCTTTTGCACCTGTGGCGAAATCGCCGACGACTTCCTGCGCCGCCAGCCGCGCAAATCCTGACACGACCTCAGCGACAAGAGCCCCGATCATGTCAACACCCGAGCTCCAAAGGAGCGCCACGATGAAAGAAAACCCGTTGTCCGCCTCCGGCTTCCGGCTGGAGCAGATTTTGCCGTCCGACGTGAAGCGGGCGACCATCGTCGCGTTCTTCGCGTGGGTGTTCGCCGTGTACGACTTCATTCTGTTCGGCACGCTGCTGCCGGAGATCGGCAAACACTACAACTGGGATGCGGCGGCGCAGGCGGAGATCGCCACGCTCGTCGCGATCGGCACGGCGGTGATCGCTTTCGCCATCGGGCCGTTACTCGACAGGCTCGGACGAAAAGCCGGCCTGTTGTGGACGGTCGCGGGCGCCGCCTTGTGTTCGGGGCTCACGGTCGTCGGCGGCGCAATGGGACAAGTGCCGCTCGTGTTGATCCGCTCGCTGTCCGGGCTCGGCTACGCCGAGGAAACCGTCAACGCGACCTATCTCAACGAACTGTATTCGGCCGCCAACGATCCGAAGCTCAATCGCAACAAAGGCTTCATCTATAGCCTCGTGCAGGGCGGCTGGCCGATCGGCGCGCTCATCGCGTCGGGCCTGACCGCGCTGTTGCTGCCGCGCATCGGTTGGCAGGGCTGCTTCATCTTCGCGACGTTTCCCGCCATCGTCATCTTCTTCATGACGCGGCGCCTGAAGGAAAGCCCCCAGTTCGTCCTGCACAAGCGCATCAAGCATCTGCGCGAAGCAGGGCAGGACAGCGAAGCGCGCACGCTGGCGAGCGCCCATTCCGTGGACTACGAAGAGCACAGCCGCGCGGGTCTCGCCGAGGCGTTTCGCGGCAGCGCGTTGCGCGCGACGCTCGTGCTCGGCGGCGGCATTCTGCTGAACTGGTCGGCGATTCAGGTCTTCAGCGTGCTCGGCACGACGGTGCTCACGCGCGTGCACAACGTGTCCTTTGAGAACTCGCTGCTGATTCTGGTGCTGTCCAACGTGATCGGCTATTGCGGCTATCTGAGCCACGGCTTTATCGGCGACAAGATCGGCCGGCGCAACACGCTTGCCATCGGCTGGATGCTCGGCGGGCTGTCGTTCGCGGGCATGCTGTTCGGCCCGAGCAGCGCGGGCGTGGTCGTCGCGCTGTATAGCCTCGGACTGTTCTTCCTGATCGGACCGTATTCGGCGGCGCTGTTTTTCATCGGCGAAAGCTATCCGACGGCGATCCGCGGCACGGGTAGCTCGATCGTTCACGCAATGGGCCCGATCGGCGCGATTCTCGCCGGCGTCGGCGTGACGTCGATGCTCAATCACGGCGGCGACTGGCTGCACGCAGCGCTCTGGTTCGGCGCGGTGCCGTGCTTCCTGTCGGGCGTGCTGATTTTCTTCGCGCGGCATGTGAATCCCGCCGACACCAAGTAATCCGACAGGAGAGTTCTCGTGAAAGCAGCTTTGGTAACGGGCGCGGCGAGCGGCATCGGGCAGGCGCTTGCCGTGGCTTACGCGCAGATCGGCGTCGCGGTGGTCGGCGGCTATTTCCCCGGCGATCCGCATGATCCGCAATCCACCGCGCGCGCCGTCGAAGAGGCGGGCGGGCAATGCGTGATGCATGCCGTGGACGTGACATCCGCCGAACAGGTCGAAGCCTTCGCGACGGTTGCGATGGAACGCTTCGGTCGCATCGACTACGCGGTCGCCAACGCCGGCCTCTTGCGCGCGTCGCCGCTGACGGAGATGACCGACGAGCAGTGGCACCAGATGCTCGATGTCGATTTGTCCGGCGTGATGCGCACGTTCCGCGCGGCGGCGCGCCACATGAGCGACGGCGGCGCGATGGTCGCCGTGTCGTCGATTGCGGGCGGCGTCTACGGTTGGGAAAACCACACGCATTATTCGGCGGCAAAGTCGGGCGTGCCCGGCCTGTGCCGCGCCGTCGCGATGGAACTCGCGCCGCGCGGCATCCGCTGCAACGCGGTCATTCCCGGCCTGATCGAGACACCGCAGTCGCTCGATGCCGTCAACTCGCTCGGGCCCGAAGGCTTGCGCGAAGCGGCGAAGGGCATTCCGCTCGGACGCGTCGGCAGACCGCACGAAATCGCTGCGCTGATCCGCTATCTGACGAGCGACGACGCTTCGTACATCACCGGTCAGTCGATCATCGCGGACGGCGGGCTGACCGTGCGCTGGCCGGGCTGATTCACTGCATACAGGACGCTCTCACATGGCTTCGACTTTCTCACTCGACGGCCGCCGCGCCGTCGTCACCGGTTCGGCAAGCGGCATCGGCGCGGCCATCGCGCTCGCCTTTGCCGAAGCGGGCGCGCGACTCGTGCTCGCCGATCTCAACGAATCGCGTCTCAGAGCGCAAGCCGACGCGTGCCGGGCGCTCGGCGTGCAAGTCGAGACGGTCACCGCCGACGTCGGCGACGAGGCGGGCGCGCACGGCATCGTCGATCGATGTATCGACGTGTACGGCGGCATCGACATTCTGGTGAACAATGCGGGGATGCTCACGCAGGCGCGCTGCACCGACCTCACCACGCAGATGTGGGACGAGATGATGCGCGTCGATCTGCGCAGCGTCTTTCTGTGCTCCCGGCGCGCGCTACCGTCCATGACGGCGCAGCGCTGGGGGCGCATCATCAATGTGGCGTCGCAACTCGGGATCAAGGGCGGCGCTGAATTGACGCACTATTCGGCGGCCAAGGCCGGCGTGATCGGATTCACAAAGTCGCTTGCCATCGAGGCCGCGCCGGACAACGTGCTCGTCAACGCCATCGCGCCCGGGCCTATCGAAACGCCGCTCGTCGATGGCATCAGCGCGGCCTGGAAGGAGTCGAAGTCGAAGGAACTGCCGCTCAGGCGCTTCGGACGCCCGGAAGAAGTCGCGCCGGCGGCCGTACTGCTCGCATCCGATCCCGGCGGCAACCTGTTCGTCGGCCAGACGCTCGGGCCGAACTCGGGCGACGTGATGCCCTAAAGGAGGACGACGCAATGTGCGGCATGTGCGGATTATTGGGTGGCGGGCGTCACTGGTCGAACACCGTCGCGGCGGGTGAGGGCGTGAATGCGCGGCGGCAGCGCTACGTGCAGATCGCACACGCGAACCGCCTGCTGCAAAGTTACCGTCTCAGGCTCGCCGATTTCCACGGGCAGTCATTCGTGCTCGCGTCGCCGACCGGGGCGCAGGTCATCGTCGACGACTTCATGCAGGTCTGGAAAGCCGCCGAAACCATGCTCGGCCGCCCGCTCGATCCGCTGACGCTGTTCTCGGAGGATGAAGTCTTGCCATGAGCCTCGCCTACGACGTTATTCCGGTGACGATCGTCACCGGCTTTCTCGGCAGCGGCAAGTCGACGCTGCTCGCGGATGTCCTCAAGGGCGACGCGGCCCGTGACACGGCCGTGCTCGTCAACGAGTTCGGCGAAGTCGGACTGGACCATTTGCTGATGGGCGAAGTCGAGCAGGCGCAGACGGTCCTGCTCGATAACGGCTGCGTCTGCTGCGCGATTCGCGGCGAACTGAAGGACGCGCTCGCGCATCTCTTCTCGCAGAGGGCGCGCGGCGAAGTGCCGCCGTTCACGCGCGTGGTGCTGGAGACAACCGGACTCGCCACGCCCGCGCCCATCGTCGCGACCTTGCTCGGCGACCGTATCGTGTCCAGTCATTACTCGATCTCGGCGATCGTCACCGTCGTCGATGCGCTCAACGCCACGCATCAGCGCGAACATCATCCCGAGTGGATGGGTCAGGTGGCCGCTGCCGACCGCATCGTCATCAGCAAGGCCGATCTCGCCGACGCAGAAGCGCTCGATGCGCTCGAACTCATGTTGGCGGCTCTGAATCCCGCAGCGCGCGTGGCGCGGCGCACGCGCGAGGACGATGCATCGATCGTGCTCGATGCCGCAGCGAATGCGCACGACTTCACGGCGTTCGTGCAGCGCGCGCGCCCGCCGTCATCTGCCGAGCGCAATGATGAGAATCCGCTCGCGCGGCTCAACGCGCTGCCTGCGCATCGCGAGGCTCTGGGCTCGCTTTCCGCGTTCGCAATCGAATTCGACGAACCCATCGACTGGCCTGTTTTCACGCTCTGGCTCACGATGCTGCTGAACCGGCACGGTGATACCATCCTGCGGGTCAAGGGACTGCTCGCGCTTGCCGGCGTCGCGCAGCCGGTCGTCCTGCACGCCGTGCACCATCTCGTGCATCCGGTCCTGCATCTCGATGCGTGGCCGGACGCCACGCCGCGCTCGCGGCTCGTCTTCATCGCAGAAGGGCTTGCGCGCGATGCCGTCGAGCAGTCGTATCGCCGCTTCTGCCGGCATCTCCAGACAGTCGAAACCGTAGATTGAAATCCGTCCGCCCGAAGTCGCCCGCGTCCGCGCCAGCCATTCACCCGTCGAAGGTCGAACTGCGCGTGCTCGGTACGTCCGTCACGCTTCAGGAGCACATTCGCGAGCGCGCCGAACAGGACCTCGGAATTCGCCTGCGTTTCATTGTCGACGACGGCTCCAGCGTGCAGCGCGAAGGTGCAATGCATCCGGAACGCTACGAGCTTTACGATCAGTGGTTCCACAGCCTCGACTGTCTATGGCCGACGCACGCACTGCAGCCAATCGACTGCTCGCGCGTCCGGCGCTGGGAAGAGATCAATGCGTTGCCACGCACCGGGCGCATCGGCCGCTCTGCTGTACGCCGGGCGGCGGGCAGCGTGCCGGCGGATCGCCTTTTCGTGCAGAGCGACGGGTCGCTCGGGCGCACGCCGAGCGGGCGCATCAGCATGCTGCCGCTCACTCACAACGCGGACAGCTTCGTCTATCTCGACGACGCGCTGCCGGCCACGCTCACCGCGGGCGAGGAAAGCTGGGCCTGGCTGCTTGCGCCGGAACTCGCGGGCCGCGTCGCATTGCAGGCGGATGCCGCGATCGGTGCCATAGACGCGGCGCTCGCAGTCGAAGCGAGCGGACTCATGCGCTTCAAGGACATCGGCAATCTGGAGATCGAGGAGATCGACCAACTGATCGCGACGCTTATCGACTTCAAGCGCCGCGGCCATTTCGCGGGTTTCTGGTCGAGCTTCGCCGAAGCGGCGCAACTCATGATCGCGAACAAGGTGGTAATTCAGAGCATATGGTCTCCGGCGACCATCGAACTGGAGCGTGCCGGCTTGCGCTTTCGCCTCGCGCGGCCGCGAGAAGGGTATCGCGCGTGGTTCGGCGGGCTCGGCATCTCGAGGCTCGCGCATGGCCGGGTGCTCGATGCCGCCTACGAGTACCTGAACTGGTGGCTCGAAGGCTGGGCCGGGGCGACGATGGCGCGGCAGGGCTTCTACATCTCCAATCCCGAGCGCTCGCGCGGGCACATGAACGACGCGGAATGGGCGTACTGGTACGATGGTGCGCCGGCGTCGACGGACTTGCCGGGCCCGACCAGCCAGCATCTGGTCCAGGCGGGCCAGGTGCGCGACGGCGGCGATTACGTCGCACGCATGAGCCGGATCGCGGTCTGGGATTCGGTCATGGATGAGCATAACTACCTCGTGCGCCGCTGGACCGAGTTCATGCGGTCCTGATGGCGCCGTTCGTTCCACGATGACAAGACGGACAACCGCTGCACGAACTCCACGCGCCAGGGCAGAATCGATCACGCCGGATGTATCGACGAATACGACGGTGGGCGACAACCTCGTCGAAACCGATAGCCGGCTCCGGTATCGCGTGATCTACGATCGTCTGAGAGCCGCCATCGCACTCGGCCGCGTGAAACCGGGCCTCGTGCTGCTGGAAGGGCCCGTCGCCCGCATCTTCGGCACGAGCCGCGTGCCGGTGCGCAAGGCCTTCGAGATGCTTCACGCAGGCGGCCTGCTGCATACGTTCGAGGGGCGCGGGTATCTGGTCGCAGGCGCGGACGGCAGCGTGCCCGAGCCGATGCGCGAGCCGCTTTCGGGAGACGCTCTCGGATTCGACAACTTGCCCGAGCCGCTCGACATTCCATCGAACAGCGAGCGCATCTACGATTCGATGGAAGCGGCGATTTCGCTCGGCATCGTCTTCGGGCACTTTCGCATCGATGAAAGCGATGCCGCCGCGACCTTCGGCGTCAGCCGCGGGACGGTGCGCGAAGCGTTGAACCGGCTGCGCGACCGGGGGCTGGTTGAGAAGTCGGCGTACTCCCACTGGCTCTGCGGGCCGCTGACCGCGCGGGCGGTGCGCGAGGACTACGAGTTGCGCGTCTTGCTCGAGCCGGCCGCGCTGCGCATGAGCGCGCCGCTGCTGCCGACGGAGGAAATACAAGCGGCGCTTGCCGATATCGAACGCGCCATCGGAGATCCCGATTCGATCGATGCAGCGGTCCTCTACGAACTCGAAAAGACGCTGCACGACAAGTTCCTGTCTCACGCGCCGAACCGGAAGCTGCTGGCGGCCGTGAGCCACGCGCACATGCCGCTCATCGTGAATCACGCCTTCTACGATGCCTTCCGGCTGCACCCCGAGATGGGCACGTTGATGGAACATCGCGCCGTCCTGGAACATCTCGTGGCCGGGGACGTGCGCGCGGCTTCGCGGGCGCTGGAAGACCATCTGCGCCGGGGCGAGAAACGCACGCGTCAGCGGTTGAAGGTGCTGGCCGTACTGCCGGAACCTAACCTTCCCGGCTATTTGCAGCGCATGGCGTAAGAGCCGGTCAGCCCGCCGGACATAGCTGCCCGCGCGTGGGCCTCATGTTGACAGGAAGCATCTTCGCTTGCCTGCGAGATGCGGCTCGCTTCACTCGCGGTGAGTCCGGCGCTCGCGCGTTTCGCGTAGTACGGCGCCATGATCGATGTCGCTTAAGCCGGGTGCAGTGTCTTCCTCGACTGCCTTTGGGGCTAGACGAGGCGCGCGCCGCCATCGACGTTCAGCGTCGCTGCGTTCATGAAGCCATTGGTCATCAGGAACACCACGCCCGCTCCGGCTTCGCTCGCGGTGCCGAGACGATGCAGCGGCAACGTCTTCTCTATGTTCGCCACGACCGCATCGCGCGCGTCACCGAGCGCTTTACGCAGAATCGGCGTGTCGATCGGACCGGGCGACAGCGTGTTGACTCGCACCGGCGCCAGTTCGAGTGCGAGGCCGCGCGCGAGCGCTTCCATCGCGGCGGATGCGGCGGCGAGCACTGCGGTGCCGCAGGCGTTCGGCCGGTCGGCGAGACTGCCCGAGATGAACGTGATCGAGCCATCTGCGCTCAACCGGTCTCCGAGGGCGCGAATGACGTGCACGGCCGCCCAGATGCGTTCCTCGAATGCGTTTCGCAGATGCGCTACGTCGGCCTCGCGCACCGTCCCTGCCACAAAGGTGCCCGCCAGCAGCACCAGATGATCGACCTTGGGAATGTCGCGAACGGCCTCCTGCAGAGCGTTCGCGTCGGTCACGTCCGCCGCGCGCCATCCGGCGAAGCCATGTTCTGCGGCGACGCGTTGCGCCGTGTCGGCAGATCGCCCGACGACGATGACGTCCGCGCCCGCCCGCTTGGCCTGGATCGCCGCGTCGAGCCCGATGCCCGATGTTCCGCCAAAGATCAGTGCCGTCTTGCCTGCCAGCGCGCGGTGAGCGACTGCTTCGGCCTGTGCGTCTTGCGCTTTCGTATTCGCGTTCATTCCCTTCTCCTGTTTGACTTCGCCGGTTTCGGCGTCGATGGAAGAAGGTTAATTCGCGAAACCTGGCTTGATAATCCCGCCGTCCTTCGCTTTAATGATGCCATCATGGAACAAATCGCCATCGAAAGACTGACAGGGCTGATTGCTTTCGCGCGGGCCGCGTCGCTGGGCAGTTACACGGCCGCCGCGCGTTCGCTGTCCGTTTCGCCATCGGCGATCAGCAAGAGCATCCAGCGTCTGGAGCAGCATTTCGGCCTCAGGCTGTTCAGCCGGACCACGCGTTCGCTCACGCTGACGCCGGAGGGGCGAGATCTTCTGGAGCGCACGCAACGCTTGTTGCGCGAGGCGGAAGGCATCGAACAAGGCGTCGCGGCTGCGCGCGCGGAGCCAGCGGGAACGCTCAAGGTGACGGCGCCGTTGCCCGTCGGCGTGAATATTCTCGCGCCGGCGTTGCCCGCGTTTCGCCGACAGCATCCGAGAGTGACCGTCGATGTGCGCCTGAGCGACCGCTACGTCGATCTGGTCGAGGAGGGCGTGGATGTTGCCATTCGAGTCGGCGATCCCGGCGACACGCGGTTGATCGCGCGTCGTCTTGCACCGCATCGGATCTGCGCGTTCGCGTCGCCCGGCTATGTGCAAGAGCGAGGCGTGCCGCAGCACCCGAACGATCTCTTGCAGCACGAGTGCGTGAACTTCAGATATCAGTCGACGGGGCAGGAGGCCGCGTGGCCATTCAGCGTGGGAGGCAAGCTCGTCGAGTTCACGCCTGCGTCGGCTTTGATCATCGACGTCAGCGATGCGATTGCCGCGACGTTGGCTGCCGGCGCCGGCATCGGAATTTCCACGACGTATATCGCGGCGCCTTACGTTCGACGGCGGGAGCTCGTACCGGTGCTGCATGAGTTCGCCTACGACCGATTTCATCTACATGCCGTGTGGCCCGAGAGCCGCCGCAGCAATCCGGCGGTAAAAGCGTTCGTCGGCTTCTTGCAGGACATCTGTCCGTCTCCCGCGCCTTGGGACGTTCTGGTCCGGGATCATGCTTCCTAACGCGTGCGCATTACCGGCGCTCGTCCCTCGTCGGATCGAACCGTTGCGCATGGCCGGGCTGTCGCGAAGGCGCCATCACGAAGTCAATGCGTTCTGGCTCTCGAATCCGGGTCGAGCCGAATGAACACTCGCGCGCGGGTCTCGTCGAATCGCCCGTCTAATGCAGCGTCATGCCCTTTGACGATTGCATTGGCGATATAAAGACCAAGGCCCAGCCCGCCCCGATTGTTGGATTTATCGATGGACCCGCTCTTGAAAGGATCGAGCAGCCTTTCGAATGAGACGCCTGGGCGCTCGCGGAGACAATTGCTCACCTCAACGACGTGAGTGGTCCCGTCCACCGACGTGGTCACTTCGATCGGCTGTGAGATGTCCCCGTGCTGGCGCGCATTGCTGATCAAGTTGGTCAGGGCCTGGCTGAACCTGTCCGGATCGATAAATGCATCGCCGATATCGTCGGTCAGGCGAGTCGATATCGTCACGCCCGGATGAGCCAGTTGATTCTGCTCTACGGTGCTCTCGATCACTTGTCGCAAGGAGACGAACTCTCGTTTAAGGCCCAGTCCGAGGCCCGAGCGGATGCGGCTCACATCCAAGATGTAGTTGATGAGCGATTGCATCCGTTGTGTCGAGCCTTCGACACGCCGAGCCGTATCGACTGATGACGCCAGGCCACGGCCCATCAGCAACATGGCCATGTTGATTGCTTGCAGGGGATTGCGCAAATCGTGGCCGAGCGTGGCGAGCAACGTGGTCTTGGCACGTTCGGCTTCCCGCATACGCTGCAGTGCGACGTCCTGAAGGATCGCCCGCAATTCACGCGCAGCACGAAGATTCGATTCATTCCAGGGACGGCAGGAGCCTGTGACGACCTGCTTCCACACTTCGAAGGAACCGCGAGGCGTCAGCCTCGGCCCGTTAGGGCCCTGCGCTACGACCTTCTCGGTGGGGCCGGCCCAGTTGATGGTCTCGACGAGTTCGTTGCGAACCCAAACGATCGCAACGGGCACGTCGCCTCCGACGTGAATGACGAGGCATCCGGCGGCTGCCCCGCCCTCGGTGCGAATGGGTTCCAGGTCGCTCAGATCGCGCGTCCACGACGCTGTTGCGAGCATGTCCTGTCGAGCGTCGACGACGCGCGTCACGAGCGAGACGATCGACTCGCGATGCGCTACTTCCGTCCCTTTGAGAGGCACCACCTCTTGATCGACTACGGCAAAGGCGTCGTCACAATCCACGAGCGCGACAATCGCCGGCGCAGCCGCGCTCAGACCCGCGATGAGATCGTCGGCTCGCGTGAGATCGAAGGCGACACGCTGCCCGAACTCCTGCGTCTGATGATCTTGCGAAAGGCGCAAGCGCGCTTGCGTCTGCGAGACAAGGATCGACACGACCTGCGTCAGGACCGTGCACGAGAGCCGCACTGCGTGCGATGCTCGATACGGTTGCATATGGTGACAAGCAAACAGTCCCCAAAGCTTGCCGTCGACAATGATGGAGACGCTCATGGACGCGCATACGCCCATGTTGCGCAGGTACTCGATATGAATCGTCGACACGCTTCTGAGCACGGAATGGCTCAAGTCGAACGGTGCGTTGGTGTCGGGATTGACAGCGGGAACGATAGGGACGGGCTTTGCCGTGACGGAAGCGATCTGGCGGATCGGATTGAGCGTGTAGAGACGACGAGCTTGTGCCGGAATGTCGCTCGCCGGATAGCGTTGATGCAAGTAAGGCGTCAGGTCGTCGCGCTTGGCCTCCGCAATCACTTCGCCGCTTCCGTCATCCATGAAGCGGTAGCCCATGACGCGGTCGAAGCCGGTCATGGCTCGGATTGCCTGCGCAGTCTCTTGCAGCAGGTCGGCGACATCGTCGTGCTGCTTTGCCTGCAGGCGCTGGATCGCTCTTTGACAATAGAGCGCGAACTGCGAGGCGTGCGGGGTATTCGGCGGCACCCGCTCGAACTCGACTACCAGAACGCCGCCGGAGCAGTGAATGACAAGGTCGAAGCAATCGCCGCCCGGAGAAAGCCATTCTGAACTCTCTGCCGCAGGAGGCGGGTGCTCGAGTGCATTTCGAATGGCTTTCCTCGCGCATTCGTCCAGATGAGATGCGTTCAGAGAGCGTCCGACAGCTGGAAGCGGACCGAGAAGTGACGGTGCGTTCTCACTCAGGGCGACAAGCTTCCCGTCGTTGGCGAAACATAGAAGGGCGCCGTGCGGCTGAATGTGTCCTAGGGCGTGTATAGGTTCTTGATCGCAGTTCGCAACGTTCTCTGGAAGCGTCGCGTTGTCCGACGGGATTTGTGTAGTCATTAGAGATTGAAAGAGGCGAGCGAATGGCCATTCGTTCGTCCCCACTCAGCTGAGCGCGTGTCCAAAGAAACCGGCCCCGCAACTTCTGTTCCGCATCCGCCGATCTTTATAAGAGCGTCTACGTCGTGACAGTTGACGGTGAGGGATTAGAGCGTCAACGCCTCAGTCTTGAAAGGTTTTTCGAACGTCGGTGTTAGCCGCGGAAGCGTCGTTTTTTTTGAGGTCGGCGGCAGACCGGCTTATCGGCATGTATCGGTAAGGTCACGAGGATAAACAGCTTGCGAAGAAGAATGCTCGACTCGTCGAAATTTTTTGTCCACGTAGTGTGGCAGAATTTCGCTACCGCAAGTGGAAACTGCCATGTCAGACGTTGTCTCAAACTTTACTGCGTTACCAAACGAGGCGTGCGCTTCTGAGCCTATTCACATTCCGGGCGGTATCCAGCCTCATGGGGTGTTGCTGTGTCTCGACGCGGCCGATCAGGTCGTGCAAGTCAGCGATAACGCCGAACGCTGGCTGGGCGCGCCCGTGCAGACGGTGCTCGGGAGTAGTCTCGCTGAGGTCATCGGCGAGGACGCTGCGGCGATGATCCGCGCGGCCCGGCGGCAACGGTCGGTCGAAGGTGCGCCATCCTACGCAGGCGCGATCGATCGCATCGGCAACGTCTCCTTGACCGAAGGTCCGCTTGCGGTCGTTGTCCATGAGCACAAGGGCGTGACCATCGTTGAGCTTGAACCTGCGGGCGGTACCGTCGATGTTTTCGCCTCGATGTACCCGCTCGTGCGAGGCTTCGTCAACGACCTTCAAGCGCAGGAGTCGATTGCCGAGTTATGCCAGTTGGCGTGCGACGAGATTCAGCGCATTACCGGTTTCGGCCGGACACTGGTGTATCGGTTCGACGAGCAAGGTCACGGTCACGTTCTCGCCGAAGCACTCGAATCGGGGTATCAGTCGTATCTCGGACAGCGCTTTCCGGCGTCCGATATTCCGTCGCAAGCACGCGACCTGTATCGACTGAATCGAATACGCCTGATTGCCGACGCGAATTACGTAGCGGCTCGCCTCGTCCCGGAACGCAATCCGCAAAGTGGGCAGCCGACAGACTTGACGTACGCGTCGCTGCGAAGCGTCTCGCCCGTGCACGTTCAATACATGAAGAACATGGGCACTTTGGCGTCCATGTCGATGTCCATTGTGGTGAACGGAGCGCTTTGGGGCTTGATTTCATGTCATCACGCGACGCCGAGGCTTCCGCCCTTCGAGGTTCGAACGGCTTGCGAGCACATTGCGCAGATTCTCTCGCTGCAAGTGGTCGCGCGCGAAGCGCAAGCGGAGTCGACCTATCGACTTCAGTTGCGTCACACGTTGAGCCGTCTTCTGGCTTCGATGGCTGATCGCGACAGCTTCGTGGACGCACTCGCTGAAGATGCCTCTTTGCTTGATTTCACTGCGTCTTCGGGCGCCGCGATCGTATTCGAAGGTCAGACGCGATTGATCGGCATCACGCCATCCGAAGATGAAGTCGATCGCCTAGTGAGTTGGCTCGACGCTCGCCCGGCTGAAGTCTTTGCAACAGATCATCTGGTGGCTGATTGCGATGTGTTAGAGCCGACCCCTGACTATGCGGGCTTCCTGGCGGTATCGATCTCCAAGGTGTTTCGCAACTATGTGATCTGGTTCCGCAAGGAGGTCGTCCGCACGATCGACTGGGCTGGGGATCCTCGCGCCAAACTGGTCGTGCTTCCTAGCGCTCATTCGCCGCGCAAGAGTTTCGAAAGCTGGACGGAGACGGTCCGGGATCGCACGTTGCCGTGGCGGCGAGCGGAGATTGAGATCGCCACTGAATTTCGCACCGCGATATTGGGGATCGTCTTGCGGCGAGCCGAAGAACTCGCTCAACTGGCGCTCGAACTGGGGCGCGCCAACAAGGAATTGGAGGGCTTCTCCTATACGGTGTCGCACGACCTGCGCGCCCCCTTGCGCCATATTTCGGGCTTTGCCGAGTTGATTGCGGACATCGGCGGGGAGCAGCTTCCGCCGCGAATCAAGGAGTACGTGGGGCGAATAAAGACGGCCGCGAGCTTCGGCGGCGAACTGGTGGATGATCTTCTGGCTTTTTCCCAGTTGGGACGCGCGTCGCTGAGACCTCAGGAAGTCGACGTTCATTCTTTGGTCATCGCGCTGGTGGGCGAGCAACAAGCCAATTCAGGCAACGCTCAGATCGACTGGAAAATCGGCACTCTGCCCTCGGTGCAAGCCGACCCGGTATTTTTCCAATTGGCGCTTCGCAGCCTGATTGAGAATGCAGTGAAATTCAGCGCGAAGCAGCCGGCTCCGACCATCGAGATCGGTGGGGAAGAGCTTCACGAGAGAGGCCGGTCATTCGTCCGGTACTTTGTGCGGGACAATGGTGTGGGCTTCGACATGCGCTACGTCGACAAGCTCTTTGGCATCTTCCAGCGGCTGCACAACGACAAACAGTTTCCCGGGACGGGCATTGGTTTGGCGACTGTGCAGCGTATCGCAGAGCGCCATGGCGGAGACGTCCGCGCTGAAGGTGCAGTAGGCAAGGGCGCTGAGATCTCGATCATGATTCCAGTCGAATTCAAGCCCGAGGCGGGCGCAAAATCGGAGACAGCCGCAGCAGCATTCGCGCGTCTCGCATCAACCGACGGCCGCGCTTGGGTTCAGGGCATACCGAAAGACAATCGCAGCGTGAAGGGCTAAGACAATGGCGCAACTGCGACCGATTCTCCTCGTTGAAGATAACGACAACGATATCGAACTCACCCTCGTGGCGCTGGAAAAAGCCAAAGTGGCCAATCCGGTCGATGTGGTGAGAGATGGTGTCGAGGCGCTGGAATACCTTCGTCGCGAAGGTCAGTGGAACTCGCGCAAAGACGAGCATCCCGTCGTCATTTTGCTGGACAAGAAGCTCCCGCGACTTGATGGCCACGATGTCTTGAAGCGCATCAAGAGCGACGATGAACTTCGCCACATTCCGGTCGTCATGTTGACTTCATCGCGCGAGGAAACGGATCTCACAAGAAGCTACGATCTGGGCGTCAACGCGTATGTGGTGAAACCGGTGAAGTTCAACGACTTCATGGATGCAATCCGCGATGTCGGCGGCTTTTGGGCTGTGCTCAACGAAGGACGGCCGCGAGGAGCGTCGACGGTTAAATGATTTCTACGCAACGTTCGCCAGTTCGTCGGGCAAGCGCAGCGGAAGCGTCACCTGGAAGACGCTTCCGCGCCCCGGGCCTTCGCTTTCCACGGCGACCGTTCCCTCATGCATGTTCACGAGGTTTCTAACGAGCCAAAGCCCGAGGCCCAGTCCGCCGATGCGACCCGCCACGTCGCTGCGAACCTGCTGGAAACGATCGAAGACCCGGGGGAGCGCGCTCGCCTCGATGCCACATCCCGTGTCCTGAACCGTGAAAACGGCATGGTCGCCGTGCTTCCGGAGCGCGACCGTGATGGTTCCTTCTTGCGTGAATTTGATTGCGTTTGACAGCAGGTTCCATACGACCTGCTTGAGGCGAGCCTCGTCTCCTGTCAACAGGCATGGTTCGAGTGCGCTAACAATACTGATGCCCTTGCGCTCTGCCTCCCACCTCATATCTCCTACGACCTCGTCGACCAAAACGTCGAAGGCGACGGGAACACGATTGACCGATAGCTTGCCGGATACTATGGCGCCGGTGTCGAGCAGGTCGTCGACCATCAAGCTAAGTTGCCGGGCGTTGCGTTGAAGCGCGCCCGCGGCTTGGTCCAGAAACGCCACATCGCGAGTCCGGGCCAAAAGGGCCGCCCACGATGTGATCGCGCTAAGCGGTGACCGGAGTTCGTGCGTCACGGCGCTCACGAAGTGATCCATCGCCAGTGCGTACCGGTCGCTCTCTTCACGCGCCTCGCGTTCAACGACGGTTTGGCGCTGCTGCTCGAGTTCAGCTCGCTTGCGCGCGGTAATGTCGATCGTGAAGCCAAGGATCGCCTTCAGCGTGCCGTCCGCCTCGAACTGTCCCTGTCCACGCACAAGCAACCACCGCTCTACAGGATGAACGGAAGTGACGCGATATTCGGTTTCGAAATGTCGCCGCTCGGCAAGCGCGCTCTCCATGCGCGACCGTGCTTCCGTTCTGAACTCGGGCGCGATCAGCTCCGTGAATAGCCGCTCTTCTGAAAGCGTATCGTCAGTAGTCAGGCCGAGGTTGATCTTGCATTGGTCGGTGCATGTAATCTCACCGGATATCGGGTCGAGTTCCCAAGCGCCCACTTTCGCGAATGCAAGCGCCACCGCGAACTGTTCCTGTTGGGCGCGCAACCGGGCCGCCGTTTCGTCCGCCACGATTTGACGCAACTGCGCTTGCGAGCGAAGCCTCGCCTTTTCCCGTTGCGTTGCTATCTCGCGTTCGGCACGTGCGGTCATATCGCTGACGCGGATGATGAGGAAAGTGCGATTCGATCCGCTATCGGCCGGCTGCTCAGGAATGCGACTGGCTTTGAATTTCCAGAAGCGCCGTCGCGGCTTGTCTTTCTCGACGGGCGGAAGATCGAAGCGAAAAGACTCAGTCGAGCAAGTTCGATCAATGCCCAGATTTTCCAAGATCTCGCTTAGCCAGGCGCTTCCGTGAGGCTCGTTCGCAAGCGCCGCGAATTCAGGCAATGCGTGGATTGCCTGACCGATTGTGTCTTCCGCAGAGCGATCGAACAGACGAAGGTATGTCCGATTGGCGAAGACAGCGACAGCGTCAGCGTCGAAGACAAGATAGGCGTCGGTCAATTGAGCAAACAGATAGCCAGGATCAACGCTGCCGGCAGAAATGCTAGTGTTGTTTTCGTTCATCGAATGCGATTTGCGAGGCAAGCGGATCCTAAACCGCCTTTCGACTGAGATTATCTCATCGCCGGCGCTTTCGCAGAAATTGCAAGCGGCGGGTGTAGATGCATATCTTCCTGAATTTCGCGTGCTAAGAGACAAGGTGTCGAGTCTACGAACATGCACAGGCGGAAAGACGCTCTGGCCCGCTTCGCCAAAACTCTCTGTATCGACATCCATCCGAACCCGACGGAGAGACTCACTGAATATCGGCGCGATTACCCCTTTGCACGCGTGTTGATCCGCGCACTGACGTTTCTACGTTTGCGCCGTCCTATTTTTGTCGATATGGCAGTGTAAGTCTGCGACCGGAGAAAGTTCTTTTCGCAAGCGTTTGCACGCTGTAGACACCTCCAGGTTGCTCGGAATCGAAGTGTTATTCACCTTTTGAAGAGCCGCGTATTGGACCGGCTACAGAGCGAGTACGGTCGTGCCGTTATGAGAGGTTAGAAATTTCCTACTCATGAATTGAGTCCTTTGCCAATGATTTTTAGCGACCACCGGCTGGCTTGCACTGCACGCATAGCGGTCCTCGGCTGCAGCATGCTGGCCTCGCTGCCCGCTTGGGCCGACGACTCGCCCAGCATGTTCACCTTGAGCGGCTTCGGCACGCTCGGCATGGCGCATTCGACGCTCGGCACCGCCGATTACATCGGCAGCTCGCTTCAGCCGAACGGCGCCGGCGCCACGCGCAAGTACGATTTTGAAAGCGATTCGAAACTGGGCGTTCAGCTTTCCGCGCACTTGACCGACAAACTGTCCGCCGTCATCCAGGTGCTCGCACAGCACGAGTACGACAACTCGTTCAAGCCGCGCCTGGAATGGGCCAATGTCAAATATGCATTCACGCCGGACTTCAGCGTGCGCGTGGGGCGCATCGAGTTGCCGACCTTCCTGAACTCGGAATATCGCAACGTCGGCTATGCCTTTCCCTGGGTGCGCCCGCCGGTCGAGATGTACAACACACAGCCGCTCACCAACAGCGACGGCGCGGACGTTTCATACCGCTTCGGCGCGCGCGGCGTGTCGAATACCGTGCGCGTGGCGTACGGCCACACCGTGTCGCATGTGAATCCCGGCGCTTTCCGGACCGAAGGAAAAGGCATTCTGAGCCTCGACGACACCGTGGAGGTCGGCAATTTCACCGGACACGCGGGCTACCAGCACGCGACCGTCAAGTTGCCGATGCTGCCGGACGAGCCGGTCAACGTCTACACAGTCGCCGCAAGCTACGACCCCGGCCGATGGTTCCTGCAAGCGGAACTTGCGCGCGTGACGACCGGGCAGGTCACTCCCGGCTATCTCAGCGGGTATGTGACGGGCGGCGTGCGCTACGCGAAAGCGACCTTCTATGCGACCTACGCGCAGGAGCACAGTCTCGATCATCCGGTCGCCATTCCCAATTACAACACCGGTCAGCGCGACGTCTCCGTCGGCGTGCGATGGGATGTGGTCAAGAACGTGGACCTGAAGGTGCAATTCGACCACGTCTGGCTGCCGTCCAACTCGACGGGCACCTACATCAACCAGCAGCCGGGCTATACCCTGGGAAGCGGAAGTAACGTCTTCTCGGCCGCGCTCGACTTCGTGTTCTGAGGAGCCGACATGCCGCTGCTCACACACGTCAAGTGCACCGCGATGGCCCTCTTGCTTGGTTTGTCCGCGTCGGCGGCCATGGCCGATGTGGTCGTCGTCGTATCGGCAAAGAATGCCGTGGCGTCGCTCACCGAGAACCAGGTCGCCGATATCTTCCTCGGGCGCACCGGCTACTTCCCATCGGGCGAGGAAGCCGTCCCGCTCGACCAGCCCGAAGATTCGGTGTTGCGCGCGGATTTCTATCGCGACTGCACCGGCAAGTCGGCATCGCAGTTGCGCGCTTACTGGTCGAAGCTGATCTTCACCGGCCGCGCGCAACCACCGCATGAACTCGCCGATGCCGCCGCGATCAAGCGCTACCTTCAATCCCGACCGCAAGCCATTGCTTACATCGACAAGAAAGATGTCGATGCGAGCGTGAAAGTGGTGCTGGCTCCGCGTCCCTGAGCCGCCGCTCATGATCGATCTCGACAAGATTCGCGCGGTTGCATCGCTCGTGGAAGGCGTCGGCGGACGCGCGTCGTTTGCTCCGTCGCCCGGTCCCACGGGTGGCGGCGAACGCAAGTCGCGCCGCGCGCTCGAAGCGCACGTGCTGATCCCGGTCTTCGCAGGCTTTCTGCTCGCGATCATCTGGACACTGGTGCTGCAATTCGTCCACACGCAGCATCAGGCCGCCGAAGTGGCGGCAGCCGAACTGAGCCGCGAACTCGCCGATACGTACGAGGCGCAGCTCGTGCGCAACCTCGCGACCATCGACCAGACGCTGCGCATCGTGCAGTTCGCATACGGCGCGAACGGCGCGAACAGTCTCGCGCGGCTGGAAGAACAGGGGCTGCTGCCGTCGTCGATCGTGTTCCGCATCGCCATCGCCGATGCAGACGGACGGGTCGTCGCGACGAATCGCCCGGGTATGACGAGCGATGCATCGGACGAAGCGTGGTTCGTCGCCCAGCGCGATCGCCCCTATGACGCGCGTGCGCCGTTCATGAGCCGCGTGGCGCAATCGGGCAAGGACGGTGCGCCCGAAGTGACGTTCAGCCGCCGGCTGCGTGACGCGAGCGGCCGCTTCGCCGGCGCGGTCATGCTGTCGTTCGATCCGGGCTATCTCACGAGCAACTACGATGCGGCGCGCATGGGCAAGCGCGGGCTGCTCGCCGTGCTCGGCCCGGACGATGTCGCGCGCGCGGAGCAGATCGGCGAGGCGTTGTCGTGGGGCAGGTCCTATGCCGGCGACGCGCTTGCCACGGTGCGCGACGCATCGCAACGTGCCATCGCGCGTCCGTGGGACCGCGGCACACGCCGCTACACGAGCGTGCGGGAGTTGCCCGGCTACGCGCTCACCGCTGTGGTCGGGCTCGATCAGGATGAACAACTCGCCGAATTCGGTCGACGCCGACGCACAGACTTTTTATGGACGGGCGCACTGAGTCTCGCGGTTATCGCGATCGCTGCCGCACTCAGCCGGTCGAGCTGGCAACTGGCGTTGAGCCGGCGGCGCGAACGGCAAGCCCAGCAGACTTACTTCGCCGCCTCCGAGGCCAGCATCGACGCGTTCCTGGTGTTCAAAGCGGTGCGCGGTCACGGCGGCGTCATCGACGACTTCGTCTTGCAGGCGACCAACCGGCGCGGCGTCGAAATTCTGGGCGTGCCGCGCGAGAAGCTGATCGGCAGTGCGCTCGACGAAGCCTTCGCCGGCGCGCGCGCCGATGGCGTGCTGGACGAGTTCGTTGCGGTCGCGAGCACGCTCGAAGTGCGCGAGCACGAGTGGCAGCAACGCCGCGCCGACGGGCAGACCGTATGGCTGCATCGGCAGGTCGTGCCGGTGGACGGCGGCGTGGTGGCCATCGTGCGCGATGTCAGTGCTCGCAAGTCGTCCGAGGCGCGTCGCGTCGAACAGAGCCGTATTCTGGAGATGATCGCGAAGAGCGTGCCGCTCGAGGAAGTGCTGGACCGCATCGTGCGCGGGCTGGAAGCGCAGATTTCCGGTGCGCGCTGCGCGGTGTTGCTGCGCGAGGGCGGCGGCCATCTGCTGCGCGTCGGGGCGGCGCCGAGTCTGCCCGAGACGTTTCACGACGCCGTGGCGCAAACGCGCATCAACGCGGAGGCGACTCTGAGCGGCAAGGCCATCTACACGCGTCAGCCGGTGTGCGTGCTGGACGTCGCGCGCGACGCTGCCGTGGCAAGCGAACTGGCGAGGGCCGGTCTCGCGGACGTGCGCTCGAGCTGGGCGTTCCCGGTGCTGTCGGCGGACGGCGCGGCCGTCGGCGAGGTGACGATCTACACGCAGGGCGTGCATCGCCCGAGCGAACTGGAATCGCAGGCCATTGCGCTCGCCACGCGCATCGCGGGCATCGCCATCCAGCGAAGCCTGGCTGAGGAGCGCATCCGCCACATGGCGAACCACGACTCGCTGACCGGACTGCCGAACCGCACGCTGCTGTCGGATCGGCTGAAGCAGGCGCTATTGCAGGCGCAGCGCTACGGGCGCGGCGTGACGACCATCTTCATCGACCTCGACAACTTCAAGCTCATCAACGACAGCCTCGGACATCGCGCTGGCGACGAACTGCTGCAGACGGTCGCCGAGCGCATGTCGAAGACGGTGCGCAGCACGGACACCGTCGTGCGGCTGGGAGGCGACGAGTTCGTGATCGTCCTCCTGGAGGACGATCAGAGCGGCACGGGCGTCGTCGAGACAGTCGAGCGGCTGCGCGAGGCAATTCTTCAGCCCGCGAAGCTGCAAGGGCAGAGCTATCAGGTGAGCTGCAGCCTCGGCTATGCGAGCTACCCGAACGACGGTCGGGACGCCGACACGCTGCTGATGAACGCGGACGCCGCCATGTATCACGCGAAGGAACAGGGGCGCAACAACTGCCAGGCCTACACCGCCGACATGAACCAGAAGGTTCACGAGCGCCTGCGGTATCAGGAACAGTTGCGTCACGCGCTCAGCAATGGCGAATTCCGTCTCGTCTATCAGCCGCAAGTCGATCTGGACATGCGCGCAATCAACGGGGTCGAGACTTTGCTGCGCTGGGATCATCCGACCGATGGCGTCATTGCGCCCTCGACGTTCATTCCGATTGCGGAAGAAACGGGGCTGATCCTGCCCATCGGCGACTGGGTGCTGCACGAGGCCTGCCGGCAGAACAAGGCGTGGCAGGACGAAGGACTGCCGCGCGTGACCGTGGCCGTCAACGTGTCGGCGCGACAGTTCCTGCAAAAGGGGCTCGCGCAGCAGGTTCAACATGCGCTCGACGAAAGCGGCCTTGCGCCTGAATATCTGGAACTGGAGATCACCGAGAGCGTCATCATGCAGGACCTCGACGGCGCTGTCGGGACGATGTGCGATCTGCAGGCGATGGGCGTGAAGCTCTCCATCGACGACTTCGGCACGGGCTATTCGAGCCTCTCGGCGCTCAAGCATTTTCCGATCGCACGCCTGAAGATAGACCAGTCATTCGTGCGCGAGCTGCCGGGCAGGGCCGACGACCGGGCGATCGTCATGGCGGTGATTTCGCTCGGGCGTCAGCTCGATCTCAAGGTCATTGCCGAGGGCGTCGAAAGCGATCAGCAGCTTGCATTCCTTCGCGAGAGTGCCTGCACGGAGATTCAGGGCTACCGATACAGCCGCCCGCTGACGCCGGATGCCATGAAAGCGTTATTGCAGCGGCCTTTTTCGTGGCCGGAAGAACAGCCGGAAACAAGCGAGGCTTGAAACCGTTCGTCGTCGATAGCGGTGTTCTTCGCCACGCTTTCGACCGACGAGCGCCTGTCGTCGTCCGGCCTGCAGGCGGTGGGCGAAGCAGCGGCGACACAATTCGCGAAATCGTCTTGCCACGTGGCGTGGTGCGACTCGCGCCGGCTTCGGCGAGCTTCCGGTTCCATGTTGAGAAGTCTCTCGGCGTCAAACCTGCGATAGCGCTTCATAGGCCTTTTCCGGTATGTCCGCGAGTCTTGACGGATGTACCTGGCCGCTCAGACCGTAGAACTTCTGAAAGTTCATAATCAGGGGCGACCACTTATCTGGATCGATCCGATTAGCGTGACCTTCCATCAGCAGATCAGGATGAACGTGAACGCGCTGAATCCGCACTTCGATCAAACTGATGAAGCCGCGCAGTTGTTCACTGTCTTCGCCGATGCCGTGAACTGCCGCAACGACGGCTTCCAGCTGGATCGGACACTCGAGCGCGCGCGCCGCCTTGACAGTGTCCGAGGCCAGTCTCGTCATTCCCGCGCGGCCGAACTTGTCGGGTTCATACACGTATCCCAGCGCGCGCCTGAATTCGGAGACGGGATACGCGCCCGTGGTCCGCGCGATGCGGTCCACAGCGCTTACCTCGTTGACGGAAGGAAGATTCAGTACACATTCGCCGGTGCGAAGAAGATTACGCGTGGTCTGCGATGCCGACGCAATACCCAGGACGCCCCGCCAGCCGAGCCAGAAAGCGGACGATATAGGCGCAAGGTTATGCCCGCCGTCTTCGTTGTTCGTGCTGACCAGAACAACGGGCGTTCCGAGGTAAAGAATGGCGGGTTCGACAACAACGTGAGGGCTATTCATGGCTTCATTGCTCCGTGAGTGAATGTGGCCATGATGCCGACTGCTTGCGCGCGATACGCCCCAATACTTGCTTTGTTATTGTTATCGATGAGTCTCGGGAAGCTAGAGAGCAGCCGTTAAACTGATTTGGCTCGTTTATGCGGGCGTGCCCTGCATGAATCTGTTTCCGAGGCCGGAGCCGGCCGTTAATGTCTCTGCCGACATCCACTCTTGTAGATCAGGCCGCGCCTCCTGCGTGGAGGAGGCAGCGGGGATGCGGCGTTGCGTCGAAGATCCACTTCAACTGGAGTTTCGTGCGGCGAATGCTCTGCGATTCATCTTCCGTCGTTAGAGCGCCGCAGTCACCGTGGGAACCTAGCGTTACCCCGCATGTGCGCGAAGGGCGTGCGCGCGTACGCTCTGGATACAGAATCCTCTCCACCGGAGCCAGAGCCGCGTGGCAACGCCGACAGACACTCATGAATCTTCCTAGCTTCCTAAGCGTGTCATACACCGGCGATGTCTTGACGCCCGAAATATCGAATTCGACCTTCAGCTTTATTCATTTGCGACGACCGCCACCATCCCTCGGTCGGTGGGTGTCGAGTTCTCACATTCCTTCGAACGCCCGCGCGGTAATGGAGAGATGTGGCCTCGATCTCGATACCGAAGGGCTGCTGCGCGTTCTGATCAAGTCACAGGCCACGGACGACTACGAAGCCGTATGGTTGCTTGCCCGCTCAGGAGCAAAGCTCGTCTCCATCGTCGTTCGCGACGCCCGCACACTCAGCGACTCGCGTCTATGCGCTGATCAGCGCCTCGCGGTAGAACAGGCAAAGCGTTATTGCGCAGAGTTCGCCTTTGTCTTCGTGCAGGCGCCTGCCGCACACCAGACCAGTCAGAGTAGTGATGCGGTAACGACGGCGCGACTCCAATTGACAGCGCCAGAATGCGCCCCGTATGCCTGCACCGAAGACGCCAGCATTCGCTTATGGCGTGCTTCGTTGACGACGGAGCAGTAGCGGCCTGCCTGGAAGGTACCTGCTGCGTGTCTCGCCACAATCGCTGATATCCTATCGGTATTCTGTATCCATACCGAGCCACTATGCCAGCCAAACTTCTCAAGATACAGGCCCGAACGGATTACGTCGACGAGGTTTATCGGGTGTTGTTGGACGCAATCAGCGAGGGGTCGATTGCGCCGGGTACTCGCATAGTCCAGGAAGAAATCGCCGAACAGCTCGCGGTTTCGCGCTCGCCCGTTCTGCAGGCATTCCGGCTCTTGAAGAAGGACGGTCTCGTTGAAGACGCACCGGGACGCGGGCTGCAGGTCACGCCGCTGGACAGCGCACGCGTGAGCCATTTGTACGAGTTCCGTGGTGCCCTCGACGGTCTGGCTGCACGGCTGGCTGCGAAGAAAAAGACTGTTCTGGACAAGTCCCTCATCAGCCATGGCCGCAAGGTGTCGAGGGGAGATGACGTCAAGGCGATGATCGAGGCCGATATGGCATTCCACAGCGCGATCTATGCCGCTTCGGGCAATCCATTGATTGTCGAAAACGCGCGGCTGCACTGGATGCATCTTCGGCGAGTGATGGGTGCGGTATTGCAGGTCGTGGGACAGCGTAAGACAGTGTGGGAGGAGCACGCAGCCATCGCTGCCGCAATCGCCGATGGCGATGAGGAACTCGCCGCCAAGCTCAGCGTCCGGCATACCGAAGTGGCTCGTGAAAACCTGTTGCGAGCGATGACCCAGGCAGAGATGCGCATCACATCGTGACCTGCTGAACCGTTACTGCACCAGAACGCTAGTCTTGGCCGCAGCGGCAATGCTGCGGCCCGTCTGCGCGGTCCCTCTGCGTCACGCCTGTCGTGGCAATGACCTCGCCGCCATCGCTTTGCTCGCCCGAGCGCATGTATCGTCTTCCATCTCGTCCCTTTGCGAACGCTTGCTCGACCGAGAGCAATGCTCGAAAGTCGACTTCGCGCTGAACTCCCATAGTCCGTCCCGCCAGACGCCGGCTGCCCCCGTGTTTACCCATAGAGACATCGAAACAAAGTAAGCCTACTCTTTGGATACAGAGTTCAGAACACAGAAGACAAGGCACGAGCCGGCGCGCAGGTACGGTTGCCGGCGATCGAAATCAATCACGGAGGCAAGAGACATGAGCGTCAAGTCGGACAAGATGGATGACCAGAAACGCACGGGCGGCTCGGTGCCGGTGGCCAAGAAGCTGATTCCGTTCGGCGGCTATTACACGAACAAGGTCCCGGACCATGATCCGGAATTGACCGAGACTGGCCCGGGGACGCCGATGGGCGAATTCATGCGCCGTTTCTGGCACCCGGTGTGCATGTCCATGGAACTGACCGATACGCCGCGTTTTCTCAAGATCCTCAATGAGGAACTCGTCGCGTTCCGTGACAAGAGTGGCCGTGTAGGCGTCTTGCATGCTCACTGCGTTCACCGCGGTGCCTCGCTGGAATACGGCGCTATTCAGGAAAAGGGCATCATGTGCTGCTATCACGGCATGGTGTTCGACGTGGACGGCACATGCCTGCACGTTCCCTTCCCGAAAGGAGAAGAAAAGGAAGCCGAGCGTTACGCTTGCTCCATCCGTCAGGGCGCCTACAAGGCGGTTGAGCGCAATGGCCTGGTCTTCGCCTATATGGGGCCGCCCGACGAGGAGCCGCCGTTCCCCGAGTGGGAGGGCGATTACACGGTTATGCCGGGCGATGAACTCGTCCCGTATAGCAACTTCCAGCATTGCAACTGGCTGCAAGTGCAGGACAACGCAGCAGACAACTATCATCCCACCGCGCTGCACGCCGGCAAGAACGTCGTCGGCGGTAACTATCAAGGCACCACGTTCGATGAGGTCGGCGCTGCTTCCATGGAAGTCGCCCCCGATATGAACTTCGTTCCGGTGCAGAACGGCCGCAGCCTTGCGTGCGCGGGTGCGCGTCGGGTCGATAAAGACAAGCTGTTTATTCGTGTCCAGCACCAGGTTCTGCCGAACCTTAGTCTGCATGCGTACACGTCGGAAGACGGCTCGAAGAAGAAGTACTTCAGCCGCTTTCACATCATTCGTTGGACCGTGCCGGTCGACGATGAGAACAGCAAGATGATCGGATGGCGGGTGATGGGTCCGGGCATTGATACGCGCGGAATCGGAAACAAGGAGATGGTCGGGTATGAAACCATCGACTTTCTCGAAGGTCAGGTCGCGATGCGCCGCCCCGAGCGGTTCGGCAAGTACAAGCTCGAGGACATGCCCCCGATTCCGTCGAACCACCGTGAGCGACACAACTACAAGGAATGCCAGTACGCGCCGGGCGACTACGAGGCCATTATCAGTCAACGTCCTATCGCGGTTCATGCGCTCGAGAACCCCACGCGCTTCGACGCGGGGCTGTATCAGTTCCGCAAGATGTTGCGCGATGCGGTTCGCGGCAGCAACCCGGCTGCGTCAGCTCGCGGTTTCGCCGAATGGTTCAGACAGTTGGGCGGCGCACCCAACAGCTTCTGCTCCGGCAATGTCTTCGAAATCGCAGAAGGCGCGACTGTCGAAGAAGAGGTCGCCCGGCGACGCAAGGTGCTGAAGTCCGTCGTTGAAATCCTGAATCAAAGCGAAAGCATGAAAGGCGAGGAGCGCGGTCAATTCGTTCGCAGCAAGTTTGCGGAGCTTGAACAGTCGCTGAAAGGCTGATTGAGTGCCGGCTGTCTTATCGCAGCGGCTAACACGCGCGTCGTGAGCCGTCCGGCCTCATCGCTTAACACTTGCGAGCAAGGAAATGACGATGGAAACACTATTGGAACGAGAAGAGGCCGTGCAGGACGTCGAAGCGGGAACGCTCGACGTCCGGGTACGCCAGATTCGATACGAGGGTCGTGGCATCAACTCGTATGAGTTGACGAGCTTGGTGGACCAGGAACTGCCGCCGTTCGAGGCGGGTGCTCACATCGACATTCACCTGAGCAGCGGCGCAATTCGCCAGTATTCGCTGTGCAATTCCCCGGCGGACCGTATGCGATACGTCATTGCCGTACTCAAGGACGAGAACGGTCGCGGCGGATCGCGAGCGGTGCATGAAGGGATACGCGCAGGCGACATCGTCAAGATAAGTCGTCCGCGTAACCACTTCGCTCTGGCTACTGACGCCACGAAGGTCATTCTGATTGCCGGCGGGATCGGTGTGACGCCGTTGAAGGCGATGGCTCACGAGCTGGAGGCGAGAGGCGTCGACTTCGAAATGCACTACTGCGCCCGTAGCCCGTCGGCTGCGGCGTTCAGCGACGAACTCAGGGCGATGCACGCCGCCGGAAGACTCAGCTACCACTTCGACGACGGCCTGGCTCACAACCAACTGGATTTGCGTGCACTACTTAGCCAGCCAGCACCGGGCACGCACGTGTACTACTGCGGCCCGGCGGGTTTCATGTCCGCATGCGCCGAGGCAGCGAGTCATTGGCCGAAGGGCACCGTTCACTTCGAGCACTTCAAGGCGCCCGAGCAGCCCAAGCGCGCGCCGGCCGAAACGGAAAGTACTGAAGGTTGCGAAGTAACCATTGCGAGCACGGGTCAAGTGCTTCACGTAGCGCCTGACCAGAGCCTGTGCGATGTGCTGAGCGAGAGTGGCGTTGACGTTCCGACGTCGTGTTGCGCTGGCCTGTGCGCGACATGCAAGGTCCGCTACCTGGAGGGCGAGGTCGAGCACAACGACTTCATCCTGAGCGACGAGGAACGCCAGGAGTTCCTGACCGTCTGTGTCTCGCGGCCAGTGAGCAAAACGTTGGTCCTGGACCTATAGAGCGACGCGTCACCAAGCCAGTCACTGCCGCAGCGGGCTTTCTCAACATCTTCAGGAACACGACATGGCGTGCTATGCGACGTTTGCACCCAGCGAGTATGCGAGAGACTTCGATCGCGAGAGCCGCGCAGCGGCGCACACCAAGCCGCGGCGGGGCCACAGCATCGCACCTGCGAGAGGCCGTTGGCATGACGCAAGCGACTCACTGGCAGACCGGTTGAAGGACCACAAATGGCGCACCGTTATGTCGATTCAATGAATGGGGATAAGGCATGACATCCAGCCTGCTCAAGATTCGCTCGCGACCGGATTATGTGGAGGAAGTCTATCAAGCGCTGGCGGATGCGATCTGCGACGGCTCGCTCGCTCCCGGCACACGCCTCACGCAAGAGGATATTGCCGAGCAACTCGCGGTATCACGCTCGCCGGTTCTTCAGGCGCTTCGCCTCTTGAAGAAAGACGGCCTGGTTCAAGACGCCCCGGGTAGAGGCGTGCTCGTCGCACCCTTGAACTCAGATTGGCTGAGTGACCTCTATGAAGTCCGCGCTACCCTCGATGCCTTGGCCGCGCGACTTGCCGCCACCAAGAAGGCCAGGTTGGACCCGCAGTTGTTTAGCCGCGGCAGGACGGCCTGGGCGTCTGGCAACGTGCGAGCCATGATAGATGCCGATATGGAGTTTCACTTCGCAGTGTACGCGGCGTCGGGCAACCAGCTAATCAGTGACACCGCCCGTGTGCATTGGGTTCACCTTCGACGCGTGATGGGTGCGAGCTTGCAGGTGTCCGGGCAGCGCGAGTCGATATGGGACGAGCACGCGGCAATCGCAAAGGCTATCGAGCGAGGAGACGCCAGCCTTGCGATGAGCTTGTCCGATGCGCACGCCAAAAGGGCTCAGGCGCATTTCATTGACGATATTGACCTCTTGCTGGGGGCGAACAATAGCCACGAAGACGTGCGTGTTGTCGACGAGGCTTTCGCCGGCTAAGGCTACGCTGCGACGAACGTAATGCATTTAGAACTACTACATGACTAGCTTACGACTAAGAGCTTCCCAATAGTTAGCGAGCGCTAAGTTGGCGCGACGTTTCATTCAACCATTGCAATTCAGGAGCCTACATGTCCACAGTTGCCGAGCCACAGGCAGAGTCCAAGCAAGATTCGATTCTCAAGCCGGGAAAGATTTCGATCTACGAACCCGAGCAGGAAGGGCTCGTATTTCCGACGATCCCTCAGTTCAAGGACGTTGCGGCACATCGCCAGTATTTGAAGGAGCGATTGGTCGCGGCTTGCCGTGCTTTCGCGCTTCAGGGATTCGACTACGGCTTTGCTGGTCACCTGACGGTCCGGGATCCGGAAAATCCCGGCCTGTACTGGACCAACCCGATGGCGGTTCACTTTTCCCAGGTGAAGCTGTCGAACCTCATATGTGCCGATCACAACGGCACTGTCGTTGAAGGAGAGTACGCAATCAACCGCGCGGGCTTCGTCCTTCACGCCGCGGTTCACGAGCAGCATCCGGACATCGTTGCAATGTGCCACGCTCATACCGTGTATGGGACCGCCTTCGCATCGCTCGGCAAGCCTCTGGCGCCGATCTCCCAGGACGCGGCCGCGTTCTTCGAAGATCACGTCGTGATTGGCGACGAGGCCGGCAAGGTGGCGGTCGAGGTCAAGGGTGGCAATAAGGTCGCGAATGCTTTCGCTGGCGTCAAGGCCGCGATTCATCAGAATCATGGCCTCTTGACCGCGAGCCGTCATAGCATCGATTCCGCCGCTTTCTGGTTCATCGCGCTGGAACGCTGCTGTCAACAGCAGTTGATGATCGAGGCCACTGGTATCACGCCCCGCGAAGTCACGCCGGAACGCGCCCGGTATAGCCGCGAGCACGTCGGCAGCGACTACATCGGATGGTTGCACTTCCAGACCATCTGGACGGACCTCGTCGCGACCCAACCTGACATGTTCGACTGAACACCGCTGTGACGGCAACCTGCGCGCCGTATGACTGCGCGCGCGCGGGATGCGACCCGGCGGAGAAGAGCACCTAACGCGCCCGCCGATACTGAAGGCTACCCAGGAGACACCAATTGAGTTCCCACAGCCCCGCCGTCTATGTAGAAGGTGCCGACACGTCCGTCTTTGCAAAAGCAACGTGGCGCCTCCTTCCTTTTCTTTTCGTCTGCTACCTGTTCGCGTATCTCGACCGTATCAACGTCGCATTTGCCAAGCTGCAGATGCTGAGCGATCTCGGCTTCAGCGAGGCGGTCTATGGGTTTGGCGCGAGCGTGTTCTTCGTCGGGTATCTTCTTTTCGAAGTTCCAAGCAACCTCTTATTGCTTCGCGTCGGTCCTCGGCGTTGGATAGCGCGCATCATGGTGACCTGGGGGTTGATCTCTGCCGGCATGATGTTTGTCAGGACCCCCACGACGTTCTACATCATGCGTTTCCTGCTGGGTGTCGCCGAGGCAGGCTTCTTCCCGGCCATTGTGCTCTACCTTACCTATTGGTTTCCGCCGTCACGCCGGTCTAAAGTCACTGCTCTGTTTCTGACAGGCATTCCGATGTCGGGCGTCATCGGCGGTCCGCTCTCCGGCTGGATCATGACCGCGTTCAACGGGTCGCACGGGTTCGCTGGCTGGCAATGGTTGTTTCTGATGGAAGGCATCCCTACCGCGCTTCTCGGTGTCGCGGCGTTTTTCTATCTGGACGACAAGGTACGCGACGCGAAGTGGCTGAGCGAAGGACAGAAGGATTTCCTGGAGCAGTCACTCACCGATGAAGCGTCGTCGAACGCGCTTCACTCCGTGCGCGATGGACTGCTCAATCCGAAGGTACTGCTGGTCAGCACCATTTACTTCTTCTACACGATGGGTTTGTACGGTGTCAGCTTCTGGCTTCCGACGTTAATCAAGTCCAGCGGCGTCTCGGACCCGTTCAATGTGGGGCTTCTGACGTCTGTTCCCTATGCAGCGGGCGCAGTGGCGATGGTCTTCGTCAGTAGCAGCTCTGACAGGACAGGTGAACGTCGTTGGCACCTCATCGTCCCGGGACTCGTCGGCGCGTTCGGCCTCGCATTGAGCGTTTGGTTCGCGAATTCGACGTTGCTGGCTATGGTCGCGCTCACGCTGGGCACGATGGGCGTCATGACGACCATCTCGCAGTTCTGGGTTTTGCCTCCCGCTTTCCTCGGCGGTGCAGCCGCTGCGGCAGGACTCGCCCTCGCGAACTCGGTAGGAAGCATCTCGGGGGTAGTCAGCCCATCGTTGATCGGTGTGATCAAAACGGCCACTGGGTCCGCAGGAGCTGGTGTGCTTGGGCTCTCCGTGAGTCTGGTAGTCGGCGGCGTCCTGGTCTTGCTGGTTCCTGCAACACTGGTGAACGTCCGGCGGAAATAGCCTAGCTTGCTGAAAGGCTCGTCGGGGACTGCAGTTGCTTCGCCGGCAGTTGCGGTATGGCAAGGGGTAATGCGTGCGTTCGTCGCTTGCGACGCGCCGGACGCACGCGCAGAGCACCATTATGCTAGTTGCCTGAGCGTCGGCTTGAAAGGCAGTAACCGCTCGGCGCAGGCCATCATCGGCGAGCTTGAGTTCAGTGGATCGGCTAACTCGGGTCACTCGCTGGGCGGCCCCAAGCGTCGGTTCAATGGCCGCTTCGGCTTCACGTCGAGTAGCTCGACTTGCCCTCGAGCGCTTCATGTAAAGCGACATGCGTCATGCCAGTGCTTCGCCCGGCGGAATCGACAGCGAACTCCTGCTTTTCGTGGCGTCTGCCCGAGCCGATGCGTATGCCAGGCGGTACGGGCACCCTGCTCGAACGTCGCCACGCGTAGTGTCGATGGCGGACTGAAGAAGCTCTGCTCAGGCACCGCCAACGACACAACAGGTCTGAGCTTACATAAGCATCAGGCATCGTTCGGCCGCGATCTCCACCAACGCACCGAGCCAGCTGCGCGATAAGCAGTTCGGTCAGCGCGCAGAGTAGGGCGACGGCCCGGTGCATCAGCTAGATCATCATCGTTTCTTGTCGTCTACCGTCGCCCGCTGTTCACGCGGCGCCTTCGTGCCGGGCGAACGCAAGAGCCGACGTATCCCTGAGACATAGTGTTCCCTGCCTGCGGGCAAGCCCGTCATTCTGCGCCGGCGGCCGGGCAGCAGGATGCATGCAACGGCCAGCATGGACATCGCGACCACGATCACGAACAGAACGGTGGCCATAATCAGCAAGATCTCCATACCGCCTCGCGCAGATCGACCCCATTCCCGGAGAGCACGGCACGGCTCTGCCGCATTCTGTTTCTCAGAACGATTGGTGATCCTAACGGTATCTTGCCCGAAGCGACATAAACGTCGCGCGTCGGCTTGGATGATGTGAAAGGATCAGGACGATGCGATGGAGGCGGTCCCTCCCGGCTTCAGCGCGAAATCGTTGACGGCGCCGGCTGACCCGTAAGGGCTGCACCGATGTGATGGCTCGTTCGCAAACTAACGTCTGCTGGATGCAACGGGCTTCGTGGTCGGAGACGGTTTTCACTTCGCTAGACTCCTTATGTCCGACTAAAAACGAATCCGTTCGCCTCGCGTGGAAAGAGCGACTCGTGCCGACTGATGCGACCGATGAAGTTCGGCTGTGAGATCGCAGTGACACGCGGTGCGCGAGCCCTGCTTATGACGTGGGCCATCATTGTTTACGCCAGATTAGGATAGGAATACAGAATGTCAAAGCCGGCGGCGACAGAGAGCTGCGGTGTCTGTGGCGGAGGCGTCGACTTCTATCTTTTATGCTGCGGTGCGCGGTGCGTTTTGCTAACCGTTGCCGGCCCAGGTTCGAGTGACGTCACAGCGAGCTTGATCATCCCGCAAGCAGCCATCGGACGAGGACAGGGATGCAAATCGTTGCCCACGTCGATACGCAGACGAGCAGCGAAAGCGTGACCGCAGCGCTCGCGCAGTCTTTCGCTCGGGCGGACAGTTCGTGCCGTTCGAGAGAGATGCGATCGATCGCGGCCTCGATACTTGAATTGATCAGTTCTACGATCAATACCAGCAAAACCGTAATCGCAAGAAGAAGCCGCTGAATGGCCGTAATGTCCAGGGCGACGATGAGCGGCGTGAAGACTGCGAATAAGCTGACCTCCTGGCGAAACGAGACCTCTTCTCGCCAGGCAGACTTGAACCCGGCGATCGAGTTGCGCAACGCAAACAAGCCTCGCAGCGGACCGGTCATTTTTGCACTCACGTAGTCGCCGTCATTGGGCGCCCGTCGCGGCTTGCGCGTCGGCTTCGAATCGGTCGGTTCGGTTTGCATGATCGTTCGTCAAGCTTATGAAGTGGGGCGCTCACCGCTTAGGATTACCAATGCATCATGCCTCGCAAGCGGACTAAGAGTACAGCGTTTCCACTTCTTTTTGACAGGCGTGTGAAACTAAATGGCATTTCGCGAAGCTGTGTGCGGAGACGCACATAGCCGTCTTTCGCGGATTAATAAAGTCCCTCCAGCAATACATGGTTCGAAGAACGAATGAACAGCCGCTAACGTAGGAAGAAACGGTGGCTTTCATGAGGAATGGCCAACGAGGTGCGCTGGGGTTAGCGATGCTAACGATCGTAGGAATGATGCGGTGGGGCGCCTGCAAGGCGGGCGCGCGCGGTCGCGACGCATTTTGCTGCTGCGCGGGCTGGTCGCTCGTCGAAAAGGCGCTGCAACGCGCAATCGCTGGCTTGATGCTCTGCGCATTGTCGGCGGCGCTTCTGCCACAGGGCGCGCTCGCGGCGGCAGTTCCTGCGCAGGCGTCGCCCGGAATGGCAGACTCCCCGGGCGATGGCAAGGTTCACATTCCGTTCTCGGCGCTCGGGGCGTATCGAACGCTCAGCCTGCGCGGACTCGAAGACATTCGCACAGTCAATGTCGGCGTACGACGAGATCGCCTCGTCAAGGCGGCGCGACTGCATCTCGTATATTCGTATTCTCCCGCACTGCTGTTTTCCATGTCGCATCTCAAAGTGTCCGTCAACGATCAGGTCGTGGCGACATTGCGCTTTACTGCCGAAGCGGCGGGCCGCACGGTCACACAGGACATCGACATCGATCCGCGCCTGATGACGGACTACAGCGCGCTGCAACTCAAGCTGATTGCGCATTACTCGATGGATCATTGCGAGGATCCCGGCAACACGGGCCTTTGGGCCGACGTGAGTTCGAGCAGCGAGATCGTCCTCGATGAAGCGCCCATTGCGCTGCCGAACGAACTCGCCCTGTTGCCGGCGCCATTCTTCGATGAGCACGACGTCAACCCGCTGCGTCTCACTTTCGTTTTGCCGCTGAATGCGAGCGATGCCACGCTGCGCACGGCCGCGGTAATTGCATCGTCGTTCGGATCACTCGCGGATTACCGCCAGGCGCGCTTCTCCGTCGCGCCGGATCTGCCGAAAGATCAGAATGCCGTGCTCGTCGCCCCCTTGGACGAGTTGCCGCCGGCTGTCCGTCCGGTCGGCGTGAGCGGCCCCGCGCTCGTGATCAGCGACAACCCCGTTGCTCCTGGCCGCAAGCTGCTGATCGTCACTGGTGCGAATGCGCAGGATGTCGACAGCGCCGCCTATGCGCTCGTGTTGCGTCAGCCCGGCTTATCGGGGCCGATGGCGAACGTCGGCCGGCGAGATCCCGAGCCGGAGCGCAAGCCCTACGATGCACCACGTTTGACGCCGGTCGACCGGCCCGTGCGCTTCGCGGAGGTCGTCAAGCGTCCCGAGCAATTGCAATCGCTCGGCGGTACGCCCGAGACGATCAGCCTGGAATTGCACGTCCCCGTTGACCTCACGTCGTGGAACGATGTCGGCGCGCCGCTCGACGTGCACTACCGCTATACCTCGCCGAGCGTGAAGAACAACTCGGCGCTGTCCATCGAGATGAACAGGCAACTGATCAAGTCGTATCGCCTCACGCCGAATGGCGAAGCCGGCGGCGCGAATTCACCGGGCGCGCGCAGCTCGACGGCCGAGCTCGAAGTCCCCGCGTATCAACTGGTCGGCTCGAACCAGCTCGACTTCCGCTTCAACCTCGACTCCGAAAGGAGCACCGTGTGTGCGGGGGCCGCGGGCAATCCCGCCCGCGCGTCGATCGAGCCGGATTCGACGATCGACTTCAGCCGCTTTGTCCACTACGCCTCCATGCCCAACCTCGCATACTTCGCTAACAGCGGCTTTCCGTTCACGCGCATGGCCGACCTGTCGCAGACAGTGGTGGTCGTGCCCGCACGTCCCGCGCCCTACGAACTCGAAACCATGCTTACGATGCTCGGCCGCATCGGCAGATGGACCGGCTATCCGGCGTTGCGCGTCGAGGTCGCGCGGCCATCGGAGAGCGCGCGTCTTGCGGACAAGGACGTACTGTTGATCGGCGGCTCGCCCGCGGCGCCGCTCGTCAGGACCTGGAGCGGTTCCATCCCGCTCGCCGTCGATGCCCGGTCAGCAGACGTCAAACGCGTCGGCTTTGCGAAGGCCGACGCGCCGCAGGCGGGCAGCGGCGCGCTGCGGCTCAACTCGGATGCCGCGCTTGCGGCGGTGTACGGGTTCCAGTCGCCGGTGGCCAGCGGACGCTCCGTCGTCGCGCTGGTGGCGAGCGACGCGACCCGTGCCCGCCAACTGCTCGACGCATTCGACGATCCCGAGCGCGTCGGGCTGATCCGCGACGACGTCGCCTTGGTTCAGGGCGACGTCGTAGAGAGCGCGCGCATCGGCGAACGCTATGCGGTCGGGCAGATACCGTGGCGTGACCGCGTGCTGGGCCTGGCGTCGCGGCATCCGGTGCTCCTCGGCGTGCTCGGCGTGTTTGCCGGGCTGCTGCTCGCCGTCGGTGCCTTCAACTTCCTCCAGCGCCTCGCGCAGCGTCGACAGGGCTTCTAGCGATGAATGGCTTCGCATCCGCCCTGCGTCTTCGGCTCGTCTGGGGCGCCGCCGCGCTGTGGCTCGGGCTTGCTGCGCTTCTCTCCGCACCGCACGTGCGGGCGGCAGAAGGCTGCGGTTCGTGGCCTGCGTGGGAGCAGTTCAGGCGCGACTTTCTGTCCGATGACGGCCGCGTGATCGACACGAGCGAAGAGGATCGCCGCACCGTCTCCGAAGGGCAGTCGTATGCGCTGTTTTTCGCGCTTGTCGCCAACGACCGCTACGCATTCGACGCGATCATGCACTGGACCGAAAACAATCTCGCGGACGGCGATCTGACCGCGCGTCTACCCGCGTGGCTATGGGGACACGCGAGCGACGGTTCCTGGAAGGTGCTGGATTCCAACTCCGCGTCGGACGCGGATCTGTGGATCGCCTATGCGCTGCTGGAGGCGGGCGCGCTCTGGGGCGAGCGCACGTACACGCTGCGCGGTGCGCGCCTCGCCGCGCGCGTGCTCCAGGACGAGACATTTCCTGTCGCGGGCGTCGGCCGGTTTCTGATGCCGGGAACGACGGGCTTCCATCCTGCCGAAGACGCATGGATCGTCAATCCGAGCTACGCGCCGCTGCAGGTGTTGAGATCGCTCGCCACGCGCTTTGCGACGGAGCGGCGCTGGCAGCAGCTCGTCGACGGCAGTGCCGTCATGCTCCGGGACTCGGCGCCACGCGGGCTCGCCCCCGACTGGGCGACGTACACGGCGGGCCGCGCGTTCGACCGCGACCCTGGCTCGACCGATAACACCACCGGCTCATATAACGCGATTCGCGTCTATCTGTGGGCGGGTATGCTCGATCCGGACGACCCGCATGGCGACGAACTGCGCCGCCATTTCGTGCCGTTCGCCGATCTCATCGCGGCACGCGGCGCGCCGCCTGAAACCGTCGACGCCGCCTCGGGCACGGCGGCGTCCAACGACGGCAACGCGGGATTCTCGGCGGCGGCGGTGCCTTTTCTCGTTTCGCTCGGGCAGGGCGCGCTCGCGTCGGGACAGGCCGCACGCGTCGAGCGCCTCAACGCGCAACGCCCGCCCGGTTACTACACGAGCGTCCTGTCGCTATTCGGCATCGGGTGGTATGAAGGCCGCTATCGCTTTGCCGCCGATGGCGCCTTGCGTCCCGCATGGAGCGCGACATGCACGCCGCGGTGAAACAGGGCGCCTTCGGCGGTGCGGTCGCTGCCTTGCTGCTCGCGCCGGGCGCGGGCCGGGCGGCGGGCGCATCGCCGCCTGCCGCGTTGCCCGAGGATGCCGGGCGCTTCTACGACATGTCGCGGATGTGGGCGGCGAAGCATCGCGATGATCTGGCGCTGTCGCAGCTGCAAAAGGCGCTGCTGATCGCGCCGGAAGATCCGATGCTGCTCGCCGAAGAGATCCGCATCTTGTTGCGGCTCGGCCAGCCGGAGTCTGCCAAGGCCATTCTCGATGGCCTGCAGAAGCGCTCGCCGGATGCCCGTGAGACGCGCTGCATTCAGGAGGAATATCGCGTTGCGACCACGGGCCGGCAGGAAATGGCCGGCATCCGCCTGCTTGCACGCAGTGGCCGCGCGGACGAAGCCGTGCGCCGCCTGAAGGCGTTCTTTCCTAACGGCGCGCCGGATGGCCCGCTCGGCGCGGAGTACAACAAGATCCTCGGCGCGACGGACGCCGGCAGGCCGCAGGCGATCGCCGCGCTGCGCCGCGCATTGGCGGCCGATCCGAACGACGTCGACGCGGCGCTCGTGCTTTCGGTGCTTCTGAACGAGCGGGCGACGCGGCCGGAGGCCGAGCGGATCGCGCATGGTCTCGTCGGACGCGACGACGTGAACCGCGACGTATCGCTCGACGTGTGGCGACGCGTGCTGAAGGCGGGATCGGACGACCCCGCGTTCCTTCCTTCGCTGCGCGCGTATGTCGAAATGGTCCCCGACGACGATCAGATGCGAGAGCGCCTTGCCGGACTCGAAACGGCCGTCGATGCCCAGCAGCGCCTCGAGCACGATCCCGCCTACATCGCGCGCCAGCATGGACTCGCCGCACTCGCCCAGGGCGATCTCGCCCGCGCGGAGCCGCTGCTGGCGCGCGCGGCGGCGGCGCGTCCGGACGATCCGGACGCGGTCGGCGGCCTCGGACTGCTGCGCTTGCGCACCGGCGATCAGGACGCGGCCCACGCGCTGTTCATCCGCGCGGCGGAACACGCGCCGGACAATCGCAGCAAGTGGATCGGGCTCGCCCGCACGACCGAACTGTGGGGCGCGCTTGCCAAAAGCCGCGAGGCGCTGGCCAACGGCCGGGCCGCCGACGCGGAGCGCGCAGCCCGCGCCGCCCTGCGCATCCAGCCGAAGAACGAAGATGCGCGCCTGTTGCTGGCCAACGCGCTCGTTGCGCAACAGCGATGGAGCGACGCGGAGCCTCTCTTGCGCGGTCTGCTGGCCGCTCGCAAGCCGAACCTCGATGCGGTCGCGCCGCTGCGCACGGTGTACGAGCGCACCGGCCGCGCCGCCGAACTGGACGCGCTCTTCGACTCGCTGCAACGCCGCGTCCCGTCCGCGAAAGACAAGCACGCGCTCGCGCAGATGCGCGCCGAAATGCTCGTGAAGCAGGCCGAGCGCTTTCACGCCGATGGCCGGGAAGGTCCGGCCGCCGATCAATACGAAGCCGCGATCAGGCTCGACCCCGACGCGGCCTGGACGCGCTTCGCGCTCGCGCGGCTCTATCGCGATCTCGGCTCGCCCGACCTCGGCCGCCGCGTGATGGAAGATGGGCTCGCGGCGAGCCAGGCGCCTTCCATGCGCTACGCCGCCGCGCTTTACGACAACTCGCTCGACGACGTCCGCACCGCAAGGGCGCTCATCGAGCCATTGCCGGAGAGCGAGCGCACCGACGGTATGCGCGAACTGGTGCGCAAGCTCGATGTCCACGAGGCGCTCGAAACGTCGCGTGAGGCGGCGTCGCACGGCGAGCGCGAGCGCGCCGCCGCCGCGCTCGCGGAGGCCCGCGACAAGGCCGGAGCCGACCCGTATCTGCTCGCATCGGTCGGCGCGGCGTACATCGAGCAGGGAGAGCCCGATACGGGCGTCGTGTTGCTGCGCGACTGGATCGACGCCCATGCCGATGCAGCCGGCGCGGATATCCGTTTGCGCTACGGCGATTTGCTCGGCAGTGCTCACCGCGACCGCGAACTGCAGGCGTGGCTGTATGCGCTGCGGGAGCGCGGCGGGCTGAACAAGCGCCAGCTCGCGCGCCTGGAGGATCAGGCGCTGCGGCTCGCACTGCGGCAAACCGACGAAGCGCTCGACAACGCGGATTACGAGCGCGCCCGCAAGGTTCTCGCGTCCGTGAGTCCGGCAGGACGGACAGACCGCCGTTACACGCTGGAACTCGCTGAAGTCGAGCGCAGGCAGGGCAACCTGGCGGCGGCGCGCGCGCAGCTCGAGCCCGTGCTCGCAAAGGCTCCGGACGATGCGGACGCGCAGCTCGCGCTCGCTCGCGTGCTGGAAGACAGCGGCGAACGCACCGAGGCGCTGACGATGACGCGCCGCGTGCTCTCGCAAGCGCAGCCGGACGATGTCGACACGCGGCTCGGCGCCGTGCGGCGGCTCGCGTCGCTGCAAGAGACCGACGAAGCGCGCGCAGTCGCGGCGGGCTTGCGCGAGGAGTATCCCGAACGGCCTGACGTGACGGTGCAGGCGGGCCGTCTCGCGCAGCGCTCCTATGAGTTCGAAGAAGCGGCTTCGCTCTACAAGACGGCGATCGCGCAGGAAACGGCGTCGGGCCTCGCGGCCAACCGCGGCACGTCGCCCGCGCAGCGCGCGCTGGACCAGCTCGAAGCGCGCCGCGAACCGGACGTGGAAGCGGGTTTCCTGTTCGCCTACAAGTCGGGCGATGACGGCATTTCCCGGTATCGCGCGCAGCAGGTTCCCGTGTACGGCCAGATGCCGCTCGGTTATGCGGGGCATCTCTTCGCGCATGTCGATACGGTGCAGCTGGATGCCGGCACGCTGCAAAACCCGGACGTCGACAGTTATACCCGCAACACCTTCGGCACTTTCGCGGCGCGTACGGACGGCACGCCGCTCGCCGCGTCGGTGCATCAGCGCGCGTTCGGCGTCGCAATCGGTGCGGGTTATCAGTCCGATGCCTGGCGCTTCGACCTCGGCACGACGCCGCTCGGGTTTCCTGTCCAGTATGTTGTCGCCGGCCTTCGGTACCGCTTCGAGACCGACAGGGCGAGCCTCACCGTCAGCGCGTCGCGCCGTCCCGAAACGGGCAGCGAGCTTTCCTACGCGGGCACGCGCGATCCGGTCACAGGGGCCGTGTGGGGCGGCGTGCGCCGCGACGGTCTCGATGTGCGCGGCTCAGTCGACATCGGAAAGATCAATCTGTTCGCGAGCATCGGCGGGGCCGTGCTGACGGGGCACAACGTCAAGACCAATCAGGAAGTGACGGCCCGCGTGGGCTTCGACGTGCCGGTCTACGAGCGCCCGGACATGCGCGTGTCGACCGGTCTTGTCGGCAACATCTGGCATTACACGAACAACCTGCGCTTTTACACCTACGGACAGGGCGGCTACTACAGCCCGCAGCGTTATCTGGCGCTCGGCGTGCCGGTCGAATGGACCGGACGCCGCGACGCTTTTACGTGGGACGTCGAGGCAGTCGCGGGCATGTCGTGGACCTACGAACGCGACTCTGCGTACTTCCCGATCGGGCTGCCTGCGTCGGCGAACGTGCAGGAGGGCGCCAACAACGTGTTCAAGGGCGGGTCGGGCGGCGGCTTCTCGTATGCGTTTCGCGGCGTGCTGGAATACCGGTTCAATCCGAAGCTCGTCGCGGGCGTGCGGCTGTCGATCGAACATTCGCACGACTACATGCCGAGCGCGGCCATGATCTACGTGCGCTACGACTTCGACGGCCGCAAAGGCGATACGAGTCTGCAGACGCGCCCGGTTCGCCTCTATTCGAGCTACTGAAGAAAACTTCAAAGAACCAGGGAGAGGAGCATGAACGACGCGACCTTCGCCAGTTTCGGCGGAACGACCAGGGGCCCGGCGCGATGGCTGGCCGGTTTGCGCGCCTCGGTGCGACGTGCGCCGCGCGGGCGCCATGCGCCACGTCTCGCCATCGACGGGCTGCCGGAGAAATGGGCGGCGTTCGCCCCCGGGGCGGTACACGGCCTCTATACGACGCCCGGCACGCGCGCCTGCGATGCGCTGATCTGGGACACGGCGCGCGAGGGCGGTAGCGAGCACGTCACGGTTGTGCGCGCGCTGCCGCGCGATGAAGTCGCGGCGCAGTTGCGCGCGCGCGGATTGTCCGCCGACGAACGCGCGCCCGGCTGGCCGCGTTACCTCAACGTGCTGGCGCTGCCTGACGAGGAGAGCGGTGTGCCGCTGCGCGTCGCGCTGCGCGCGCTCGTGCGGCGCGGCTTGCGCTCGCGTTCCCTGTCGATCATCGAGGGCGCGGAGCGCTGGTTCACATGGGACGACCCGGCCGCTCTGAGCCGGGAAGGCGATTTCCTCGCGCGCTGGTGCGCGAAGCGCCGCGTCTCGCTGCTGCTCATCTTCCGCGCCGAGCCGGTAGAGACGGATCTCGCCCGGCCGCCGATGTCGCCGGCCAATCCGTTCGAGACATCCGGCACGCTGCACATGCGCTTTGCCGGCGTCGCGCGCATGGGCGAGCTTGCGGGCGAATTGCGCTGGCACGTCGACTTCTGGCGGACCGGGCAGACGCTCGCCGCCAACGAGACGTGCGCCTTGCGGCTAAACGCGTCGGGCGCGCTCGTCGCGGAACTGGAGCCGCCGTCCCACGGCCGCATCCCGGCGAGACTTTCCGCAGCCGACGCAGAGCGCGTGGTCGTCACGCGTTCGCTCGTCGGCGCAGAAGCCTGGCTGCCCGCCGACTGGGAACCCTACGCGGACAATGCAGCGGTGTTCGCGGCATGCCGTGACGCTCACGCCGCGTCCATCGTCTTCGCGCTGGACCCGGACACGCCGCTTGCGGACCTGTGCGCGATGATCCACTCGCTGCGCAAGCGGCGCGGCGGCGCGCTGAAAATCGCGGTCGCACTGCGGGGGCACGGCATCGGCCTTCATCACGAGTTGCTGCTGCTTCGGGTCGGTGCGGACGCGGTGCTTCCCCGCGATCTGCCGTTCTCCCGGTTGTCGCTGGCGCTGCGCTCGCTGCAGGGGCATCTGCACACAGGCCCGATCGTCGATGATCCCGCCGCCGCGCTCGCCGCCGCGCAGCCTGACGCGCTATCTGGCTATGCGCCGCTCGCGGGCTTCTGCGATCGTGTCGCCGCGGTACTGCAACGCGGGCACATGCTGGCGCTGCCGCATGTGCTGGTGGAGTTGACCGTGCGTGACGACGTCTCGCATCTCGACGCCCTGTGCGCCACGCTCTCGCGGCAGCCGGGGCGGATTGCGACCGTCGATGCCACGCACGTCTATGTGTTTCTCTTCGCGTGCGAGCCGCCCGAGGCGCACGATCGACTCGGCCCGTTGCTCGATGCGCCCGGCGCGGAACTCTTCTCCGACCGCAAGCTGTATGTGGGAAGCGGGATCGTGCATCGGCTCGACGTGATGCGCGAGCACGCCCGGCACACGCAGGCGCCCGACTACAGCGATGTGCTGCCGGTAGCGCCCGCGTCCCTCCCGCGCCTGACGCCGGTCGAGAACGCGCCGGCCCGCGCGCTGCACCGGGCGCCCGTCGCGGTGAAGGGGCGAACGGAAGACGGCCCGGCAACGCGCCCTCACGCGCAGCGATGCGCACTGCCGATCCGGCGCGAGGTGGGCGCATGATCGGAATGCTCGCCGCATGCGTCGGCGCGGGTGTCGCCATGGCGATACCGCTTTGTCTGATCGGGCATCGCAAGCGAATGCAGAACGCGCCGCAGCCGCGACTGCGGCTCGAACGCGTCGTCAGGGACACGCGGCTCGTAGGCGCGGACGGCGGCGAAAGCGGGCCGCCGGACGGGACCGCGTGATGACCGTGATCGCAGTCGTCTCGACATCGGGCGGCGCGGGGCGGACGACGGTCTGCAGCGCGCTCGCGGTGCTGCTCGCGCGCCGGTCCCGTCAGGTCTTCGCAATCGAACTGGATGCGCAGAACATTCTCGGCGCGTATCTCGGGCTGGAGACACTCGCGCCGCGCGGGCTCGTCCACGCGCTGCTCGATTCGAGCGACTGGCACGCCGAGTCGTTCCGCAACGAGGACGGCGTGATGTTCGTGCCATACGGCGCGCTCGACGCGGACCAGATCGGCGCGAGCGAATCCGCGTTCGCCGCGCTGCCGGACTGGCTCGCGGGCGCGCTCGCCGATATCGAGCGGCGGCCCGGCGCCGCCGTCCTGATCGATACGGCGCGCTACCCGTCGCAGCAGGCCGAACAGGCATTGCGTGCCGCCGACCTGGTGCTCTGCGTGACGACGCCCGAGCCGGCGGGATGCGTGTCGCTGGGCGCGGCCGTCGATCAGCTGCGGCGGCCGGGCAGGGCGTTTCAGATCGTCGTCAATCAGTTACATCCAACGCATGAGACGCATCGCGATGTGCTGGCCTTGCTGCGGGCGCGCGTCGGCGACGGCGCGATCCTGCCTCAGCGGCTGCATCGCGATGCGGCGCTGCCGGACGCGTTCGCCCGCGGCGGATGGGTGTTCGACACCGCGCCCGACGCTCAGATTTCCCACGATTTGCATGGTCTCGCCCGCTGGCTCGATGGCTGGCTGTCCGGGCGCGGCCGGACGGACTGAGACGACATGGCCTCGAACCGCGACTTCGGCAAACCCGCACGCACGCCGGCACGCTCGCGCCTCGCCGACTGGCTCGCGCCGCGTCTGGGCGTCGCCGATACGCGCACGCGCATCGACTGGTTCGTGCGGCTGCTGTTCCATGCGCCGCGCGCTGGCCGTAAAGACGTGCCGCAGCTGCTGATCGCCCGCTTTGTTGCGCTGCTCGCGGGTGACTGGCAGCTTGCCGCGCGCGCGCCGCTGCGTCTGTGGCTGTGGCGCGCGTTCGTCAGGCCGGCTCCCCCGGGCGGGGCGGCCGCCTCGCTGCGCGCGATCGTCGTCGGAACCGCGGTCGCTCTGCGCCGCACCACCGCGTTCGCGCGCCGCCAGCAGCGCCGGCTCGATGCCGCCATCGCCCGGCTGCCGTGGGTGCCGCTCGCCGCCGGGCTCGAGAGCGCGAGCGGCGTCGTGGGGCGCTGGTGGCCGATGCTGCCGGTCGTCATGCTGCTGGGCGGCGCGCTCTTCGTGCTCGCGAGCACCGCGTCGCTGTCGACGACTGCGCAGTTGCAGTTCGGCGCCACGTCGCTCGCCGCATCGCTCGTCATCCGGCGCATGCCTGGCCGCGTGCCGCTGTTGCTGCTGTCGTCCATGGCGCTGCTGATGACCGCGCGCTACGCCTACTGGCGCGCAACCACGACGCTCGACTTCCGTTCGCCGGGCGACACCCTCGTCGGCTATGCGCTTTTCGGCGCGGAAGCGTACACCTGGCTGATTCAGCTATTCGGCTTCGTGCAGACGGCCTGGCCGCTCGAGCGCGCGATCGTGCCGATGCCCGTGAATCCGGCGGCATGGCCGACCGTCGATGTCTACATTCCGACGTACAACGAACCGCTTTCGGTCGTGCGCCCGACCGTGCTCGCCGCGCAGGGCATCGACTGGCCGGCGGACAAGCTGCGCGTCTATCTGCTCGACGACGGCCGGCGTCCCGAATTTCGCGCGTTCGCCGAGCAGGCGGGCATCGAATATCTCGTGCGCGAAGACAATCGCCACGCGAAGGCGGGCAACATCAACCGCGCGCTCGAGCGCACGCACGGGGAATACATCGCCATCTTCGATTGCGACCATGTCCCTGCGCGCTCGTTCCTGCAGACGACGATGGGCACTTTCCTGCGCGAACCGAAATGCGCGATGGTGCAGACGCCGCATCATTTTTTCTCGCCGGACCCGTTCGAGCGCAACCTCTCGACGTTCCACCGCGTCCCGAATGAAGGCTATCTGTTCTATGGACTCGTGCAGGCGGGCAACGATCTGTGGAACGCGTCGTTCTTCTGCGGATCGTGCGCGGTCATCCGGCGCAGCGCGCTCGTGGAAGTGGGTGGCGTGGCGGTCGAGACCGTGACGGAGGACGCACATACGGCGCTCAAGCTGCATCGGCGCGGCTACACGACCGCGTATCTGCCGACGGTGCAGGCAGCGGGTCTCGCCACCGAGAGCCTCGCGAGCCACATCCGCCAGCGGGTGCGATGGGCGCGCGGCATGGCGCAGATTTTCCGCATCGACAATCCGTTTCTCGGGCGCGGCCTCACCGCGTTCCAACGGCTCTGCTACGGCAATGCGATGCTGCATTTTTTCTACGGCATCCCACGTCTGATCTTCCTGACGATGCCGATGGCCTATCTCTTCTTCCACATGCATTTCATCCACGCACCCGCGCTCGCGATCGTCGCGTATGTGATGCCTTATATCGCGCTGGCGAACGTCGCGAACTCGCGGCTGCAGGGCAGCTTCCGGCATTCGTTCTGGGCCGAGGTCTACGAATCGGTGCTCGCATGGTATGTCGCGCTGCCGACGACCATCGCCGTGCTCAGCCCGAAACACGGCAAGTTCAACGTCACCGACAAGGGTGGACGCATCGATCAGGGCTATTTCGACTGGGCCGTCTCACGACCCTACATTCTGCTCGTCACGCTGAACGCGCTGGGCCTCGCGGTCGGCTGCTATTCGCTCGTTGCGGGCGATGCCTACGAAGCGCCGACCGTCCTGATGAACATGCTGTGGACGACGTATAACCTCGTGCTGCTTGGCGGCGCGCTATGCGTGGCGCGCGAGGCGAGGCAAACGCGCGCCACCCAGCGCATCCCGATGCGCCTGCCCGCCATGCTGATGCTCGCCGACGGCCATTCGATCGCCTGCACGACCCGCGACTGCTCGCTGGGCGGCTTCGGCCTCACGCTGCCCGATGGACAGCGCTTCGCGCCCGGCGAGCCGATGTCGGTCTGCGTGCGGCGTCTCGATCAGGAGTTCAGCTTCCGGGTGCGCTCCGTCTGGCAGACAGGCCGGGAGCTCGGCGTGAAGCTCGAAGGTCTCGATCTCGAAGCGGAGCGGCGGCTCGTGCAGTTGACGCTCGGCCGCGCGGATGCGTGGATCAAATGGCATGACGCCGAACTCGCCGACAAGCCGTTGCGCGGACTGCGCGATGTCGTGCAGGTCGGCGTGCGCGGCTATGGCCGGCTCGGACGCGACGCGGCACGCGCGGCGCGGGCCTGGGTCGAAGCAGCCAGGGCCCGGTCGTGAGCCGGACCGATGTGCGGAGGAAGAAGCGATGACTTTCTGGAACCTCTACTTCATCCTCAAGCTGTACCTGTGGGCGACCGGCCATCTCAGCCCGCTATGGCTTGCCAATCTCGCGTTCGCGCTCGCGCTCGGCGCGACGTCCTTCTGGCGCGCGTACCTTGCGCGTCTTGCGCGCTTGCTCGTGGCGCTCGCGATTGCGCTGCCGCTCATGTACACCGAAGCGAAAGTGCCGCCTTTCTCGCGGCTCGTCAGCGAGTTCAGCGCGATGCTGCATTTCAGTGCCGGCTATTGGTACGAGCTCGCGCAGCGCGTCTTGCCGCCGGCGCTCCTGCTGACGGGTATCTGCGCGGTCGTCGGATATCTCGTGGTGAATCGCTGGCTGCGCGTGTCGACGCTCGTGATCGCCGCGCTCATCACAGCGCCGGTCTATGAACTCGGCCGTGCGATCCAGTTGCCGGGCAATGCGGTTTCGCCTGCGGGCACCTCGCCTGCGGCGCTGTCGCTGGCGGTGCGCGCGGGCAACGCGCCGGGTCAGACGGGCGCGTCCGGCCACGATGCAGAGCTCGCCGCGTTCCGCACGGACGAGGCGAAACGCCGCGTGAGCTTCGCGCATCTCACGAGCGATGCCAACGCGCAGTTCGACATCATCCTGCTGCATATTTGCTCGCTGTCGTGGAACGATCTGGATGTCGCCAAGTCGCGCGATCATCCGATGTTGAGCCACTTCGATTACGTCTTCACGAACTTCAGCACCGCGGCGAGCTACAGCGGCCCGGCGGCCGTGCGCGTGCTGCGCGCGGCGTGCGGACAGGAGCCTCACCAGAAGCTCTACGAAGCGGCCGACGCCGACTGCTATCTGCTGAGCGCGCTCGCCCGCGCCGGCTACACGCCGCAAGTGCTGCTGAATCACGACGGCCACTTCGGCGACTTCGCGTCGACCGTGGCGCGCAATGTCGGCGCGGCTAACGTGCCTTTCCAGCCGAACGGCGCCGCGCCGGTCCAGATGCGCTCGTTCGACGATTCTCCGATTCGCGAGGACTACGGCACGCTCGCCGGCTGGTTAGCGCAGCGCGGGCGGGTGCAGGGACCGGTCGCGCTCTACTACAACACGATCAGCCTGCACGACGGCAACCGCCTGCCGGGCATCCCCGGTTCGAGCCTGGAGACTTATCCCCGGCGCGTGCAGAAGCTCATGACCGATTTCGACCGCTTTGCCGATCTCGTCGCGAGTTCGGGACGGCGTGCGGCGATCGTCTTCGTGCCGGAGCACGGCGCGGCGCTGGCGGGCGACAAGGACCAGATCGCGGGGCTGCGCGAAGTGCCCACGCCGCATATCGTGCATGGTCCGGTGGGCATCCGCCTCGTCGGGTTCGGCGGGGCGCATCCGCCCGCGACGGTCATCACGCAGCCTTCGAGCTTTCTCGCGCTCGCGCAACTGCTCTCGAATCTCGTCGCGCGCAGCCCGTTCCAGCCGGGCGCGACCCTACCCGACTATGCCGCGAACCTGCCGCGCACGCGCATGGTCGGCGAAAACGAGCAAACCGTGACGATCGGCACGGCGGCCGGATACTCCGTCCGCACGCCGGATGGCGTATGGGTGGACCAACAATGACCGATTCCGCGAATCAAGGCGAAGACTGGCCGGTGAACGACGTGAGCGGCCTCGCGCAACGTCTGCCGGGCCTCGACCCGCGGACTTATTACGAGGACGAAGCCGCGCGCGCCTACGAAACGGCTTGGCGGCGCTGCCCGGCGCTTGCACGGTTGCTGGGCCTCGCGGCCCCGGCGGCGGAGCATCGCCCGATACCCTGACGGTGAACGCGATGACCGCCACGACCCGGAGACAGTTTCTACGCGCGATGTCGGCGTGCGCGGGTGCGCTGCTCGCGCCGCTCGCCCCGTCCATCCACGCAGCGCTCACGCTGCCCGCGACCGGCCGCACCGGCACGATCAGGGACGTGAGCCATGTCGTGGTCCTCATGCAGGAGAACCGGTCCTTCGATCACTACTTCGGTACGCTGCACGGCGTGCGCGGCTTCGGCGATCCGCGGCCGCTCATGCTCGCCAACGGACGGCCGGTGTGGTATCAGCCGGGCGCATCGGTGTTCACGAAGGAATACCGTCACCGGGGCTTGCCGGTCGATGCCGCGTATGTGCTGCCATTCCATCTCGATTCGAAGGCGACGACCGAGTTCACGCCTGGCACCGACCATAGCTGGAGCACGGGTCATCTCGCGTGGAACGAGGGACGTTACGATGCGTGGGTCCACCAGAAGCAGGACCCGCTGACGATGGCCTACCTGCGGCGCGCGGACCTGCGCTATCACTACGCGCTCGCCGACGCTTTCACGCTCTGCGATGCCTACTTCTGCTCGGTCCACGCCGATACCGCGCCCAACCGCCTGATGCTCTTCACGGGCACGATCGACGCGCGCAACCGGCTCGGGCCGCTGCGCAGCGGCCCAGGCTTCAGCGAACGCGACGCCAGCGACCCTTATGGCTGGACGACCTACGCGGAGCGGCTGGAGGCGGCCGGCATCGAATGGAAGGTGTATCAGGGAGGCACGGGCCTTCCCGGCGATCCGACCGACAACTACACGAACAACTCGCTCGAGTTCTTTCAGCGTTTCCAGGTTGCGCATGACGCGCCGGCGTCGCTCGTGCTGAAGGGCGCGTCGCGGCACACGCTCCTCGAGTTTCAGCGCGATGTCGACGACAACCGCCTGCCTGCGGTCTCCTGGGTGGTCGCGCCGAAGATGTATTGCGAGCATCCGAACGGCTGCCCGGCCGATGGCGCCTACTACATCGATCGCGTCCTGGAGGCGCTGACGTCCAACCCGAAGGTGTGGGGCAGCACCGTGCTCTTCATCAACTACGACGAGAACGACGGCCTGTTCGATCACGTCGTTCCGCCGATGCCCCCGCTCGCGAGCAGGCAGGGCGGCGGCGGGCTGGTGTCGCGCCAGCTCGTCGATAGCCTCGGCGACGAGATCATCGATCTCGACGAGTATCCGTGGCACAAGACGCCGCTCGTGCCGAACGCCGATCCCGGCGGGCGGCAGCCCATCGGCCTCGGGCCGCGCGTGCCGATGATCGTGGTATCGCCGTGGACGAAGGGCGGCTGGGTGTGTTCGCAGGTGTTCGATCACACGTCGGTACTGCAGTTCATGGAGGCGCGCTTCGGCGTGCGGGAGCCGAACATCAGCGCGTGGCGCAGGGCGGTGTGCGGTGACCTGACATCGGCCTTCGACTTCACTGCGGAGCCGGATACGGCGATAGGCGCACTCGGACCCGTCGCGCGCATGGGCTCGGAAGGCGCGACCATCGCGGTGCCGCATCAGCAGGCGATGCCGGGTTGCGAGCGAGGCACACGGCCTCTTCGGCCACTGCCGTACGCGCTGATGATGAAGGGCCGCCTCTCCGATGGCCGCTTCGTGCTCGACTTCCGCAACGAGAGCCGGGTCGGCGTCGCGTTCTACGTCTACGACCGTGTGCGCGTGGATTCCGCGCCGCGCCGGTACACCATGTCCGCCGGCGACAATTTCGCCGACTTCTGGACGCTGCACGATACCGAGGGCCGCTACGGTCTGTCCGTTTACGGTCCGAACGGCAGCCTGTTCGAATTCCATGGCTCGGCCGCTCGCGATGCGCTTCCCGAAGCCAGCCTGACGCTCGATCCGAGGGCGTCGGTCGGCACGCTGCGTCTCTCGAATGCAGGGCGCGCGCCGTGCCGGCTGAGCGTCGCCAATGCTTACGACACCGCGCCCGCCCGCGAGATAAGCCTGGCTCCGGGCGAGACGTTCGACGACAGATGGGACATATCGAAGCGCGCGGGATGGTATGACCTGAGCGTCGCGTCGATCGACTTTGAGGGCTTCGTCAGGCGATACGCGGGGCATCTCGAAACGGGAGCGCCATCGACGAGCGACCCGGGGCCGGTCTGAACCGCGGCGTTCATGCCGGAGTCGGCCGGCTCATGGCGGCCCGCCTCTCATCGATGACTTCGCGTGCAAGGCAGGTCATCGTCCGCCATGCATCGAGGCGAGAAGCCGCAGATAGCGGCGGCAGTCTTCCACCGCGATGCGCTGTTCACCGGCTCTCGCATCAAGCCCCGCGCGCTCCGGCCGCGCGTCGGGCGCAAGAAGTCCGGGCCACGACGCGATGCCCGCGCCACTGGCACCGGCCTTCGATGCGGCACGATGCGAGCGCAGACGGGCCGCTTCGCCGAGATCGCGCAAGGCGCCTCCGATTTCGCCCCGGTCGCGACGGGCCAGCGCCCGATTGTCATGCGCGAGCGCATCGCCGGGAGCGAGGCGGATCGCCTCGTCGAAATCGCGCAGCGCGCCATCCGCGTCGCCCAGTGCGCGACGGACGACGCCACGGTTGTTGAAGGCATCCGCATGAGCGGGCTGCAGGCGGATTGCCTCATGCAGATCGCGCAGCGCACCGTCCGCATCGCGGTGTTCGAGGCGCACGGCGCCGCGATCGTTCAGCGCATCGGCGTGTTCCGGTGCAAGGCGAATGGCTTCGTCGAGATCGCGCAGCGCGCCGGCAGCGTCGCCGTTGCGGTAGCGTGCCTTCGCGCGGCGGGCGTAAGCGTCGGCGTAGTCGGGATCGAGGCGTATCGCTTCGTCGTAGTCCGAGAGCGCGCCGGCGAGGTCGCCGGCTCCGATTCGCGACACGCCGCGGCTCGCATACGCGGCGGCGTGATCGGGCGCGAGTTCGATCGCCCGGTCGAAGTCGCCGAGCGCGCCATCGAGGTCACCGTTCGTGCGGCGGAGATTGCCGCGATTGACGTGCGCGTTCACTTGCGCGGGGTCGAAGCGGATCGCCTCGTCGAAGTCGCGTAGCGCGCCGGACACGTCGCCCCTGGCCGCCCGGATCACGCCCCGGTCGTTGCGCGCGGCGGCAAACGCGGGCGCGAGCGCGATGGCCTCGTTAAGGTCGGCAAGCGCGCCGTCGGCGTCGCCTTTTCTCGTGCGCGCGACGCTGCGGTTGTAGCACGCGGTGGCGAGGCCGGGCTGCAGGCGAAGCGCTGCGTCGAAGTCTTGGAGCGCAGCGTCGACCCGGTTCATCGCCATCCGGACGATCCCGCGGTTGACGTGCGCCTCGACGCAGTCGGGCGCGAGACCGATTGCCCGGTCGAGGTCCTCCATGGCGCCGGCAAAGTCGCCGGCGCGTCCGCGCGCCGCGCCGCGGTCCACACGAATGCCGACCGTATCCGGCGCCAGTTGAATGGCGCGGTTGTAGTCGTTGAAAGCGCCGTCGATGTCGCCGTCGTCGCTGCGCAAGTTCGCCCGCTGGTGGAAGGCGTCCGCATCGTCGGGGTCCTGGCGGACGGCTTCGTCGAAGTCGCGCAGCGCGCCTCGCCTGTCTCCGTTTCGCGCGAGCAGCAGGCCCCGCGCGGCGTAAGCGTTGGCGAAGTGCGGCCGGACGCGGATGGCTTCGTCGAGGTCCGCGAGCGCGCCCGACATGTCCTCACTGTCGGCGCGCAAGGCGGACCGCAGCACATAAGCCGATGCGCGCCCCGGTTCCAGGCGGATCGCCTCGTCGAGATCGCGCAGCGCGGCACCCGCGTCGTTCATCGCAAGCCGCAACTGTGCGCGCAAGCCGTAGGCTTCGGCCCAGACGGGATCGATGCGGATCGCTTCGTCGAGGTCGCTCACCGCGCCGCCCACATCACCTTTTTCGCGGCGCGCGTTGCCACGGTTCAGCCAGGCGACGGCGTAGCCCGGATCGAGCCGCACGGCAACGCCGTAATCGCGCAACGCCGCGTCGATGTCGCCCTTGTCGCAAAGCACGTTGGCCCGGTTGTTGTGCGCGACGGCGTCGTCCGGCCGCAAGCGTATCGCGGTGTCGAAATCGCACAGGGCGCCGTCGAAATCGCCGTTCTGCACGCGCACGACGCCCCGGTCGTGATGCGCGGCGGCGTCGTCGGGAGCGAGGCGGATCGCACTTTCCAGATCGTCGAGCGCGCTTTCGATCTCTCCGAGTTTCGCCCGCAGGTTGCCCCGGCGCCCGAAGGCGCGGGCGTCGGCTGGGCGCAGCCGGATCGCAACGCTCAAGTCTCCCACGGCGGCTTGCCAGTCGCCCTTCGCTTTAAGCGCGTCGCCTCGTCCGATGTACGCGTCGGCATTTTCCGGCTGCGCGACGATCGCCGCATCGAAGTCCGCGATGGCGGCATCGGAGTCGCCGCGTTCCAGCCGCAGGCGGCCGCCCGCCAGACGCGCATCGATGTTGCCCGGCTCGATGCGCAGGCACGCGTCGTAATCGTTCAGGGCGCCGTCGCTGTCCCCATTGGCGCACCGCACCTTGGCGCGGCCGCAATAGGCCCGCGCGTGGTCGGGCTGCAACTCGAGCACGGAGCAGAAGTCGTGCAGCGCGCCATCGGCGTCGCCTTTACGTGCGCGGACCATGCCGCGTTCGCACAATGCGCGTGCGTGACGACCGTCGATGCCGACGGCGCGATCGAAGTCCCGCAACGCGCCGTCCAGTTCGCCTGCGCCCGCACGGGTGACGCCCGATTCGACGTACGCGTCCGCGCTGCCCGGCGTCGACCGGATGATGTCGCCGAAGTCCCTGAGCGCGCCCGCGATATCGCCTGACTGGCGACGCAGACAGCCGCGCTCCATCCGCGCTTCGGCGAAGGCCGGTTGCAGGCGCAGCGCGTGGTCGTAGTCGAGCAGCGCGCCGCGTGTTTCACCGCAGCGGGCGCGAACTTCGCCTCTGAGCCGATGAGCGTCCGCGCAGGCGGGTTGCAGGCGGATCGCGCGGTCGAGATCGCGCAGCGCGCCGTCGACATCGCCCTTCCTCGCGCGCACGCGTCCCCGCTCTCGATACGTGCCGGCTTCTTCCGGTGCGAGCCGCAACGCGCGGCTCAGATCGACGATGGCGCCATCCAGGTCGCCGTTCGCCCCGCGCACGATACCCAGCGCGACGTGCGCCTCGACGCAGCCGCGCCCGATCTCCGCCGCGCGGCGAAAGTCGAGCAGCGCGCCGTCCAGGTCGCCTTTCGCTTCACGTGCGCGGCCACGGCCGAGACAACTCGCCAGATCGTCGGGATGATTGCGCAACGCGGCGTCATAGTCGTGCAGCGCCGCATCGATGTCGCCTTGCGCCAGGCGTACATGCGCGCGTTCCCGAAAGGCGAGCGCATAAAACGGATCGAGACGGACCGCTTCGCCGTAGCAGCTCAGTTTCTCGTCGATGGCCGCCGCCGACATGCCTCGCTCGAAGCACTGCTGCGCAGCGAGCGCATCGGCGGCGACGGGGCGCGCCGAACGCGCAGCGGCTTGTTCGTTCAGCGCGGCCTCGCGCGCCGCGTCGATGGCGTCGGCGGGCGGCGGTTTCCGCCAGGCGTCGCGAGGCTGGTAGTGCTGGCATCGGCGGTGCAGTTCCGTCATCGCATCGTCGAAGCGGGCCGCGTCGATCACGAGAGGCTCGTATTGCGCGACTTTCCCGAGCTTGCCCGTGTGCGCGTCGAGTGGGCAGCCGCCCATCACGAGCGGCAGGAAGTGGCATCGGGCATCGATTGCGGTTTCGATCTCGCGGCGCAGCCTGTCGCCGGGCTTCGTGCGGTCGGCGAGCGCCGATGGCGTCAGCAGGACAACGAAGTGCGTGCAGTCCTGAATGTGCGTGCGCGCGATGCTTTCGTACCGGTCGGCGGCGACATCGAGAAAGTCGAAGACGACGTCATAGCCGAGCCGCTCCAGATGGTGGAACATCGCGAGCGCCCAGGGCCGGTTTCCGCGGTGATGGCAGATATACAAGGACCGCATGGTGGGCTCCGGTAAATATCGCTCGCGCGGGTGCTGCTTTTGTTCGAAGAGAAACGTTGATCGCTTCGCTGCTTGCGCTGGAAGTTTTTTAACAGCAAGTTGACGCCCATACAACCCGGTACTGTCCGGATCGCTCGCTGGCCGGCTAAACAAAATGTCTTAACGCCCGCATAGGAATTCCGCCTGCTCTTGAAGATCGTTGCGCCCCGTGTACGCAGTAGTCAAAGTCCAAGCTCTTTCCGTTGGACGAGATATCGCTGCGAACGCTTCTGACAGCCGCGAACGTGAAGCTCAAGAAGCGTTAGCTTAGCGCTCGAACCTGACAAAGAAGGCACCAAGCGTCCGCGTGAAAAACGAGTAATCGATGCTAACGCGGCTTGCATCAGCGCTACACGCACGCTTTGGTGTGCCAGCACACACACGGTGCCTTTCCCGTTGCATGGCACGCTTAGTTTGTCCTACTGATGTAGGAAGGCGGCACGCGCGGAGTCAAGAATCATGGAACGTCGACAACTTCTTCTCGGCTTGGCCGCCCTCGGACTCACGGGTTGTGCCGCTAATGGCATAGCCGTTCGTGCAGATCAGGACACTGCGAGTTCATTACTTGCTAACGCGCCAACGAACGATCCGCTGGAAACCGTCACGTACCTGATGATGGAAGGCGAACAGCGAAGTGTTACGGACAAGGACACCCCGCCATTCAACACCCGCTGGACGCATTCAGCCAACCCTCTGATCATCGACATGTTCAACAAGATCGGGTTCGACGTCCAGAACCAGGGCGACTGCTGGTCATGGTGTGCAGCCACCGTCTCCTGGTGCCTGCAACATTGCGGATACAGCATCACTTCGATGCCGGCATGGGCTCGGAGCTACGAGGACTACGCGGTGGGTACGGATAACCCTCGTCAGGGTGACCTCGCCGTCTTCGAGCATACAACTGGCAGCGGCGGGCACATCGCCTTCTATCTTGATCGCACAGCGACGAGAGTGCTGGTCCGCGGAGGCAACCAGGAGCAAGACGTTACCGGTGCGACGGAATGCATTACCGGAGACCGTCCGAATAACAAGATTAAAGACTCCATCTACCTGATCGACGGTCCCGCAATGAAGCTGAAGACTTACCGGCGTTATTACCGGACCTAGTTGTCCATAGGAAGCAACGCCCGGCTACCCGACGGCGCCGCCTTCTTGTTGAGTTTTCAGGTTGCGCGACAACGGCTCGCCGTTCATATAACCGCACACCCGTTCCGAGAACCAGCTTGCGCGCATATTGCATTCTTACTATCGCGTTCTATCCTTGAGCAATGCACTTATAGATTCGGTGTACTACGTAATAGCGGAGGGCGCATGTGCGGATTTCTCGGTGTTCCTGGTCGGCTTTGTAAGCCTGCCTTAGTCCTTTCCACATGCGCATCACTATCGGTGGCGTTCGCGGCAGGCCCCCTTCCGCAAAACGGCCACTTCGTCGCGGGTGCTGGCGGCATTGCCTCGTGTCCGGACCAAATCACGATCACACAGAGCACCCCGCGGGGCGTGATCGATTGGAACAGCTTTTCCATCGGCGCGGGCAACAACGTGAAGGTCAACAACGGCTCAGGTGCAACGTTATCGCGCGTGACCGGATCGAGTGCCTCGACCATCGACGGGAATCTGAGCGCCACCGGGAGCTTCTATCTGATCAATCCGCAGGGCGTGGTGATTGGACGGCAAGGCGTCGTCACTACCGGCGGTCGCTTCGTCGCTTCTGCGCTGGATACGAGTAACGACGGCTTCATGGCTGGCGGTCCCATCACTCTGTCCGGCGCGAGTAAGGCTTCCGTGGTAAATCTCGGCCGCATTAGTTCAAGCGGTGGGGATGTCTTTCTCATCTCCCTTCTCCATACAGAAAACGAAGGCCGCATCGCTGCACCGCACGGAACCGCGGAACTCGTCACCGGCAAGGAGATCTTGCTGAAGGACTCGACGACCGGCACGCAAGTGTTTGTACAGCCGGGCGGTCTTGGCGATGTTGTGAACGGAGGCATCATCCGGGCTGCACAGATCCATCTCGAAGCAGCTGATGGCAACGTCTACGCCCTTGCCGGCCGCCACGCGGCCATGCGCGCGACAGGCACCGCCACGCGCGATGGCCACGTATGGCTCGTCGCTCGGCAAGGCGATGTGCAACAGCACGAGAGGATCACCGCCACCAACAGCGACGGCACCGGCGGCACGGTCGATACGACCGGTAAGACAATGGAGTTCGAACACAGCACGGTGACGGCATCGGAGTGGAACATCGGCGTGGACAAGCTGAATGCGGGGCCGCACAACTCCGCGGCGCTGTCCCGAAGCCTTTCTAACGGCACGTCGGTGACGATTAACGCCGGCAGCGACATCAACATGCTCTCGACGCTGCGGTGGACCGGCGACGCATCGCTTTCGCTTAGCGCGGGGCACTCGATTCTGCTCGGACCCATGACCACGCTATCGAATACAGGGGCAGGCAACCTGCTGCTTCGCGCTGATTCGAAGAATATTGACAACAACGGCAGCGTGACGAACACGGGCACGATCGACTGGTCGAAAAGCACGGGGATCGTCGCCGTGCTCTACGACTCGAACGGCCGCTTCGCGCCGGGCACCATACGCACGAACGTGAGTTGGGCCGCCGCGCCGTTCAGCGGACTGAAGACGCAAGTGACGGCGTATCAGCTTGTCAATTCGATCGATGAGCTCGAGAAGATATCGCAAAACCTCGGCGGCAATTACGCGCTCGGCAAGGACTTGTCCGCAAACAGTCCGTTCACGCCAATCGGTATTGGCAGCACGACCGGATTTACCGGCCAGTTCGATGGTTTCGGCCACACGATAGACGGCATCGATGTCAGCACCACTCCGGACTCGAACTCGCCTCCCTTGGGTACCTTCTCAACGATTGGTGCTTCAGGGGTGGTTCGCAACGTGAACTTGACTAACGCGTACTCTTCGCCGTGGGGAACGGTCGCCGGGCTGCTGGCGGGCTCTTCCGCCGGCTTGGTTGCCAACGTGAGCGTCAAAGGTGAGATGTCCACCGAAGAAATCGGCGCGGGAGCCATCGGTGGGGTGGTCGGCGACAACTCGGGCACCATCTCTCGAGCAACGAGCAACGTGTCGATGTACGCGCAAGGCTCGATGGGCGGTATCGCGCTATCGAACTCGGGCCTCATTGTTCAGTCGTCGGCAAGCGGTGACTATGGCGGCGGCACGCATGCTCATGTCGGCGGCATTGCGGCGGGCAACGGGGGCGTCATCAGGCAATCGTATGCGACCGGCAGCGGCGGCGGTGTCACAGACGGCGGACTGACAGAGTACAACGGGGGCCGGATTGAGGAATCCTTCGCCGCGATAAGTTTGCCCACCGGCCTGCCTCCGGGCTATGTCGGCGGTATTGCATCGACGAACGCGGGCACCGTTGGCAAGGACGTCTATTGGGACCGTCAAGTGACAGGTCAGACCGTGGGTGCCGCGAGCGGGACGCCGATTCCGGCATCGAATGGCCTGACGACTGCCCAAATGGGCATGGCATCGAGTTTCGGGCCCACGTGGAATTTCGCGCCAGGAGGAACGTGGACCTTTGTTGCAGGTGTCTCGCATCCTGTTCTGCAGTGGCAAGTGGGCAAGTAGCCGAAGCACGCCGAGGATATGAAGTTCCGCCACTGCGACGGGCGTCAGCTTCGAGGACTTGCACGCCTGCGCACGGTTCGAGCGAGCCCGGCTTCACTACTGGCGAAAGCGGCCGCATTGGGCGGATGATGCGCAATGTCCATTGACCCACTGCGGGCGCTGCGCTCGGGCGTTCCGACTGGGGAAGCCCCGGCGAGTGGCGCCTTTAGCATTGGAGCACCATGTCACTGCGTTTAGCTGTTGCCGCATCGACGGGGAGCCTGCGGCATCGCATCGATGACGGACGCAGGAATGGTACCGGCAGACCGCGAATCACTCGGCTAGGGCCGACTGCATCGCTTCTCACGCCGCCAACAGCGGTCGTGCGGCTCTCACTTGCGACGGCCGTTCTATGGTCGATGAGCGTCGAACGCCGATCGCCCGGTTCGCCATCATATGACCCCCGGGGCTGGCCGCGCGGTGTCGTCGCTTCAAGTCAAACTTATGGCGTAGGTGGATGAGCCTAGCCGCCCGCGCAGCGACTATTTGACGATCGCACATAGAACAACGGTCTACTGCTAACGCTGTTCCACCGAGATGATACGGACTCGGCCAGCGGTGTCTTTGCCGCCAGCGCATTCACTGGCATAACGAATAAAGTGCGCTGGCTGGTAGGCGTTCTCATTGCGGCGTCCGGTAAGCATCGAAAGGGGAGACGCCGATCAGGTATAGAACGCCGGCGATCAATGGAATCCGGAGTCGCTTGCTCAAAACAAGCGCGGCATGTTAGGCCCGTTCCTAAGCGGAAGCCCTGCTTACCGCACCGTTGTCGGGATTTAGTGGGAAGGCTTAGGTCGTCTCCCGCGAACATCGTTTCGTAGGCAACGTCTACCGTATCGGTTTATCGGTGGGGCATGCGCGAGCGCGGACGCAACTTTTCTGAGGCGACCGGGTCGCGGCTCCAGACTGGCCGATCTGCGACGCAGGTACCGGCTGCAGTGCGCTACGGATACGCTGCAAATCGTACATAGCCAACGGCTGCAAACATACAATGGCGCCGCGCGGGAAGTCCTTGCGCGTGAACCGCTGTTCACCGTTGCTTTTCCGTAACAAAAACCCAATCGCAGGCCTGTCGAGCGCGCCTTAAGCGTTTCATAAGGCGCCGTTATTAGCCTTGAAGCAGGCACCTACGATGTTCGAACGATTGGGAGTGCGGTGAATGTCTGAGAATTCGATTCGGTCCGCTACATCTGCAGTCAGGCACCTGCTTGTTTGTGTCGTATTGGTGATAACGAGCCAGGCCGCTTCGGCAGGACTGGATCACGAGATCGCCTATGACAACAGCGGCATCTGGAATCGCAACGTTCAGCTCGCAATCGAATATTCGGCTATTGCAGTCGGCGTCGGCGGGGCGCTTTGGCTCGGCAACGACAGTGAACTCGGACACACTTTCTGGCAGACGCTGGACTCTGAAGCCATTTCTGCGGCTGCGGCTCAGGGGATGAAATATGCATTCGGCCGGCAGCGGCCGTCCGCCGGAAAAGGCCCCAACGCCTGGTTCCAAGGTGGGCAAAGTTTTCCGAGCGGGGAAGTCACGCTGCAGGCCAGCTTCGTGACGCCTTTCATCGTTCATTATGGACGGCGCTATCCTGCTGTATGGGCGCTCGAACTGCTGCCTCTTTATGACGGCGTCGCACGCATGAAATCGCACGCGCATTGGCAGACCGACGTTCTCGGCGGGTGGGCGCTTGGAACAGCCGTTGGGTACCTGACGACGACATGGGAAACGCCGATATCGGTAATGATTCTGCCTCACGGCTTCGCCGTTGGGTTATCGAAGCGATTCTAACTAGCAACCCGCAAGTATCTTCCATCGCCGATCTGCGCGTGGTGGCCAATCTGCTCGGCGACAGGTGCTTTTTCTTCGGGACTGAGCCGGCCACCATCGATGCCGCGATTTACGCTGCGTCCCCAACACCTATTACGACGACATTGAGACGCCGTTGAAGCGCTACGTGATGTCGAGGCGGAACCTCGTCCGGCAGTGCGAGGCGATACACGAGCGGCTCGTTAGCTTGAGGCAGCCCGAGCGTAGACAAGCTTAGGCCGTCGGGTCGAAGGTGTCCTCTAGCGGCACGGGCCTCTTTCGCAGCAAACATTCAAATCACCCAACCAGCGCCGTTCGTCGCAGCCCGGGCGACCTGAGCCGCGGGCAAGGCGGTATCCCAGCGGCTGGCTGCGTTCCGTTTGCCGGTCACCGTGACGGCGGCTCCGGAAGTCAACCTTCGCTCACGTCAGGTCGCTATACTCCAACTCGACGAGATCCTGAACATGCAGCAAGATTTCGTTGGCCCTGGCCTCGCTTCCGTTGGTATTTGAGTGACCTTCTACGACTATGCTACCGATTGCCGACCGTTGGTTTGAACTGAAGCGCATCAGTGACGAAATCACCCTGCTGTGGGAACCTCACGTCGTGCCACTGATGCGATGCAATATCTGGCATGTTCGGGGCCGCGACCGGGACCTGATGATCGACACCGGAATGGGCATCGCCAGTCTGCGCGACGCCGCCCGGCATCTGCTGCAAAAGAACGTGATCGCAGTGGCGACACATACGCACTCGGACCATGTTGGCGGGCATCACGAGTTCGAGCACACGCTTGTCCACGAACTCGAGGCCGATAACCTGCGCTCGCCACGCCAGCACGGAACGCTTCTCGCGTCAGTATTGGGCGATGCGGCGATTCGTCGATACCACGAGTGGGGCTATCCGTTCGATGGCGATCTGATAACCGCTCTACCAAGCGCCGATTACCAGATGTCTGACTACCGCGTGCGACCTGCGTCCGTCACTGAAGCGGTGAAAGAAGGGGATATCGTCGATCTCGGCAACCGGCATTTCGAAGTCCTCCATCTGCCAGGCCATTCACCGGGGAGCATCGGTCTTTGGGAGCCGGGCACCGGCACGTTGTTTTCCGGCGATGCGATCTACGATGGCCCGCTGCTTGACGAGATCGGCGGTGCTGACATCTCGACCTATGTGCGCACGATGAAGCGTCTGCGCGAGTTGCCCGTGCAGGTCGTCCACGCGGGACACGACGCGAGCTTCGGACGGGACCGGCTGGTCGCCCTGATCGACGCCTATCTGGCCAAGCGCGAGTGATCGCTGCCGGACGTGGGGTGGAACCGCAACGAATCCTGCCTGAGGGTGCGCAGCGTATCGGGCGCTCAGCGCATGAAGAGTCCCCCATTGATGTCCCAGCACGCGCCGTTGGCAAAGTAGGCATCGGCGGATGCGAGCAACACGGCGACGTCTGCGACATAGCTCGCGGAGCCCAGGCGGCCTACCGGAATGCCCGCAATCACCTTTTGCAGTATGTCTGGCGGTACGCTGTCATGCACGACAGCCAGATCCAGTGGACCCGGCGATATTGCGTTGACGGTCACACCGTGCGCGGAGAGATCGCGCGCAAAAGTTTTGGTAAGCGTAATGGCGCCGCCTTTGGCCGCGGCGTAGTGGGCACCGGTAGCCGAGCCGCCGTTCTGTCCCGCGAGGGAGGCGATGTTGACGATGCGTCCGGCGCCCTGCATGGCAAAGTGCTGCCCGAACACCTGACAGCCAAACAACACGCTGCGAAGATTGACGTCCATCACCTCGTCGAATTGCTCGGCGGTGATATCCATTGCCGGCACGATCTTCGATACGCCTGCATTGTTCACGAGCACGTCAATCGCACCCCACCGGTCGAGCAGCGCATCGCGTGCCGCTTCGAAATGTGCCTTCTTCGTTACGTCGAGCTTCACGGCGAACGCGCTCGCTTCGTCGCTGCTTAGCTCGCGCGCGAGTCTTTCGGCAGCATCGACAGCGATATCGCCCAGCGCGACGTTGTAGCCGGCACCGTGGAAGCGGCGCGTCACCGCTTCACCGAGGCCGCGGGCAGCGCCGGTTACAAGCACGACTCTCTTCGTCATGGTGTCAGCTCCTTTATTTTGCATTGGGAGCGCGCATCGCTTCGAAGTACGCGGCGACGGCGCAAACTGTCTCGTCGTCGCCGCGTCGGCCGACAATCTGCAACCCCGCCTTGATCGATGTCCCATCGATCGGAACCGGTAACGTCAGCGCAGGATGGCCGCTCAGGTTGAACGGCCGGATAAGCGACGACATTGCAATGACCGAAGCGCCCGCCCTCGCGGCCTCGATGGTGATAGGCGGCGACGGCAGCGTCGGAAGGATGAGGACGTCCGAGTCTTCCAGCACGCGGTCGACCTGGCCTATGAAGACGCGACGGATGCGCTCGGCTGCAACGAGTTCCGAGTCCTGCGTGTTCGCGGCGGCGGTGAGGCGCGCCATGATGTCCGGACCGAGCTTTCCGCTGCCGACCAGATGACCGAACGCATGCCACGTCTCCGCGTTGATGACGGCGAGCCCCGCCGTGAAGGCGTCGCGCAGGGATTTCAGCTGTACGGCACGCGACGCCAGTCCGCTCCGCGCGACGGCCGCCGCTACCGCATCGCGGATTTCGCCGTCGGCTTCCACTTCGGGCAGCGCGACGCGCAGTCCGGTCACGTCGCGGCGCGCACGGCCGACCTGGAACGACGCATCGATCGCGAGCATCACGTCGATGATGCTATTCATCTCCCGTGCAAAAGGACCGACACAGTCGAGCGATGTCTGGCGCGGCGCGACGCCTTCGCGCGATACGCGTCCGAACGTCGGCTTCAGTCCGATGACGCCGCAGCATGCGGCAGGGCAGCGCACCGAGCCGCCCGTATCCGTGCCGAGCGCCGCATCGACGAGATGCAAGCCTACGGCCGATGCCGAGCCGCTCGACGAACCCCCGGGAATACGAGCCGGATTTTGCGGGTTGACGGGCGTCCCACTGAAGTCGTTGATTCCTGTCATGCCGAACGCGAGCTCGTGCATGTTCGTCTTGCCGGTAATGCGCCAGCCTGCATCGAGGAGACGCTGAACGACTTCTGCATGCCGCGGCGCAGGCGGCGCATCTGCGAGCGCGCGGCTGGCCGCGGTCGTCGGATAGCCGGCTACATCGATGCTGTCTTTGATTGCGATTGTCGGCGCATCCGCAGCGGCGTGCGAAGCGAGATCGAACATCCGCAGAAAGGCGCTCATGCACGGGCTCCTTGCGCCGAGTTCATGCGCCAGGGCGCGTCGAACATGCGCTCTGTGCGGAAGTGACGAATCAGCCACACGTCTTCACGGTGCGGCGAGGGATTGAAATCCACTTCGAGCCGCGCTGCGATGAGTTCGGCTTTTGCATCGACATAGCCGGATGCCTGCAACATGATCCAGCGGCCTTTCGCCGTGTCGCCGTGTACCTCGATATGCTCGCTCGTGAGGAAGTGAACGTTCGTGGCAAAGTGCGGCGTGGGCGGCAAGTAGCGTTGCAGCATCGTGACGATGGCGCCCGGCCCCTGCAAGCGGCCGAACTTGTCCGCATACTGCGGACCGATGCCTTCCCACACGGCATCATCGCTAAAGAGCGCCGCCAGCGACTCGCCGTCCAGCGCGCGTGCCGGCACATCGCAGAGCGCCATGTATCGGGCAATGGTCTTGCGAACCGCGTCGCGCGCTTCCAGCAGGCGCAAGCGCAGTTGCAGACTCTCAATGGTCGTGTCCGTCATGATTCACCCCTTGTTGGGAACGGCGGGCGGAACCGTCAGCGCGCGCCCGACGCGCGCTTCGATCTTCCCGTAGCGCCAAAGGTTGTATGCGCCCACAGGCGTCGTGCGATACAGATTGCACACTGCAACGGCGGCGTCGAAGTCGGCGACGTCGGCCATGATGTAGAAGGTCCACGGTGCCCCGTCGGCGTTGCCGACAACAAGCCGGTCATCATCCATGACGCCCAGCACTCGTACGTTTTCCATTGCTTCGATGATGCTGAGCATGTGGCCGTACGCCTGCCACACCTCGCCGATCTGCTCACGCGGCAAGTCGAAGAAATTCTGCGTCACGCCGCAGCAGAACAGCACGCGCAGCGGCAGGCTTCGAGTATCGTTCGTCATCTTGTTTGCCTTCGAGCCGAACAGCAGGTCCGGCGTACGGATCGCGGAGAAATGGGTCCGACTTCGACTTATCGGCCCAACGCGCGAGCGGTCTTGCCGCCCAAGCCGAAATCGGTATTGGGAATGTCTTTGATCATGACGCGCGTGGACTGCAAAGGCACATCGAGGACGGAGGCGCTGGTCTCCGAAAGATCCTTGATGAGCGCCTCTTTCTGCGCCTCTGTGCGGCCCGCAATCAAGATCGCGATGATGACCGGCAACGCAGCGGGTGTCAGTTTCCCGCCCAGTCCGATGTTCGAGGCCGGCAGCTCCGACAGCAGAATGCGCACGGACTCGGCGGACGCGCCAATCGCGTCGACGGTCGCTTGGGTCAGACCCTGGATGAGCGATGTCTTGCGCTCGTCGGAGTGACCCTGAGGCAGATAGACTTCGAGTGTCGGCATGGTCGAATAGGAGAGCGCACCGGCACAATGCATGAACGATGCAGGCGCCGGTGCGGGATTGCAATCAAAGCAGGAAGCCGATGGCGTTCAGTGCTTCGGTCGAATTGATCAGGCGGATAACTTTCTCGACGAGCGTCGGTTGTCCGTTAGCCATCCTTATCTTATGCGTCAGATCGGCGGCAAAAATAGTCGACACGCCGCGCTTGTACGCAATGATGATCTGCGAGGACTTCACTTCCATGAGGTCCGCGCTATCCGAAGACCGCGTGAAGCGCGACACGGTGCGCACCGTACGTGCAGCGTCGCTGGCGGAAGCCGAATAGCCGGACGTCATGCGCTGCACGCGCAGTTCGCGCATGTGCTGGTCGTCGAATGCGTAGTTCAGTGTCGCTTCGTAGTCGGTCGTGTCGGGGTCGATGGGCACCACGTAGATGCCATCGGGGTCCCACAGTTCGAGCCACGCCCGGTAGTCGCGCCGGTCCAGAAGTTCGGCTTCACGCCAGATGAATTCGATAGCGCGAGCAAAGGTCTGGTCGGAGAGAAGTGCGTTACGGTCGTCCATCATGCTTGCTCCATCATCGCGCGCCATTGTTTATAGGCTTCGCGCATGCCGGTTTCATCGGTTGCGTGCGCGGTCTTCTCTCCGTTCGGAGCGGTCGTTTCACGATTCAGGCCGCGGTTCACCAGGATAGGCACGTCGGGGCCGGCGTATGAGCCGCGCTGAACGCGTTCCCATGCTTCGGCATCGTCGGGGCTGCCGAAACCGAACGGGCCCTGAAAGTGTTCATGAATGCGCAACCGCACGCGGTTCGCCTCTTCGGGGCCACCGTCCATGGCGAGCGCGACATGGCGAATTTCCGTCTCTTCGGCCGAGATCGGGCGCAGCACGCGAAAGAACGCCATCGACAACGCGAGGTTCGGGAACAGATTGAGATTGAAGCCGACGCCCATCAGCGAACGCACGATGCGCCGCACTTCCTCCGGCGTGTGCTTCTGCGCGAGTTGCGCGGCGAGTTCGTAGAAGCGGTCGGGCAGCGGGGCGCCGTCGTCCTTGTCGAGATCGACGATTTCCGGCACCAGTACCGCGAGGCTATGGCCGTTGCCGAGTGAGCGGCAGAACGCTTCCTCGCTCGTCATGAAGCTCGTGATGACGGCGGCCGTTTCGTCGTCGATAGACTTCATCCAGGACTTATGCACAACGGGAAAGTGATAAAGGTCCGTCGTATTTTCCAGCTGGATCTTCCAGTTGCCCTTGAACCTGAACTTGTGCTCGCCGTTGGCCTTGATGGGATAGCCCGCGCCCTGCTTCATGAACAGGTCCACCCAAGGCTTCGCACCGCCGAGAAAGTCTTCGAGCGATTCGATATCTTCATTAAAGCTCGCGAAAATAAGCCCTTGATAGACGCCCACGCGCAGCTTCTTGAGCGGCAGATCCTTTTTCTCGCATACGCCTTCATAGCCGTCGCCGTAGGGCAGCGCGCGCAGCGTGCCGTCGAGCGCGTATGACCAGCTGTGATAGGGGCACGTGAAGCCTTTCGCATTGCCCTTGTGCTCTTCGCACACGGTCGCGCCGCGATGACGGCAGCGATTCTGCAGTACGTTCACGGCTCCCGTTTTATCCCGCACGACGATGACCGGCTGGCGGCCGATGGTCGTCGTTACGAAGTCGCCGGGCTTCGGCAACTCGCTGTCGTGAGCAACCCACACCCACGTCTTGTAGAAGATGCGTTCGAGTTCTTCCTCGAAGAGTTGCGGATCGTAGTAGAGCGAAGGCGCAATGCGATCGGACTGCGCGCGCTTTGCGAGCGCGCTCGTGTCGATGGTCTGGTATGTCGGCGTACTCATCGTATTCCTGGGGAGAAGTTGAGTGGCTGATTGAGCGACTAATACGAGCCTGGCCGTGCACTCGGCGCATCCTCTCGTTGACATCAGTCTCGCTTTTCGAAGATCATGCGTCAAATCGATTAAAAACGGGTCGCTCGATAAGTGCGGCCGATATCTGGAACTGTCCGCCATGACCTCTATCGACCACATCGATCTCAATCTTCTGCGCGTTTTCCAGGCTATCGTGGAAGAGCGCAGCCTGACGCGCGCAGGCGAGCGGCTCGCGCTCTCTCAACCGGCGGTCAGCTATTCGCTCGGACGATTGCGAACCTTGTTCGACGACACACTGTTCATCCGCACGCGGGCGGGCATGCAGCCCACGCCCGTCGCGCTGGAGTTGGCCGAGATCGTGGGACGCGCGCTCGACACGGTGCGGCAGGCGTTGCGTTACGCCGAGCGCTTCGATCCGGCCACGAGCACGCGGACATTTCGCCTGTCGCTGTCCGATGCGGGAGAGATGGCGTATCTCCCCGCGATCTGCGCCGCGTTACACGACGCCGCGCCGCGCGCAAAGCTGGTCGTCGAGCCATTGCCCATTGAACAGATAGAAGAGGCGTTGCGCTCGAGTCGGCTGGATTTTGCGATCGGGAACTTGCCGTCGCTGTTGCCGCGCACGCGCCATTGCGTGCTCTTCGAGGAATCGTATGTGTGCATGACGCGCGAACGCGACGATCTGCCCGCGGGCAACAAGCTCAAGCTCGAGCACTTTCTTGCGGCTTCACACGTCCAGGTTCGCTCGCTTGAGCACAGCCATGACGCGCTGGACGACGCGCTGCGCGGACAAGGCGTCGGGCGCAATATCGCACTGGCGTTGCCGCATTTCGTCGCGGTGCCCGGCGTGCTGGCCGCAACGGACCTGTTCGCCACGCTGCCGGAAAAGCTCGCACATATTCTCAATCGAGGCGACGCGTTCCGCATCTACGCGATGCCGGTGCCGCTGCCGAGAGTGGCCGTGACGATGCACTGGCACGAGCACTTCCACGAAGACGAAGGCCTTGCGTGGATGCGCAGCCTGATGACCGACACCCTCGCGAGCTTCAAGAAAATGTGATCTCGTCAGAGATCGAGCACCAGCACAGGCGAACGAGAACGCGACACGCAGCAGCAGATCACCGTGTTGCTCGCGCGTTCCGCTTTGCTCAGACAGTGATCGCGATGTTCGGGTTCGCCGCTCACGACGTCGACCATGCACGTACCGCACACCCCTTCGCCGCACGACGTATCCACTTCGACGCCGATCGCGGCGAGTGCGTCGACGATCGACGTACTCTTGTCCACGCGAACCGTTTGTCCGGTGCTGGCTAGTTCTACCTCGAAGCTGTCCAGCGATGCTTCGGCCTCTACGGTGGGCTCGGCCTTGAAGCGCTCGAGATGAATCGCATTCGCAGGCAGGCGAGCTTGTGCCGTCTCCACCACAGCATCCATGAATGCACTCGGGCCGCACGTGTAGACATGCGCGTCAGGACCGGCATCGCTGATACATTCGGCGAGCTTGCTGCGCTGTTGGTTGCGCTCAACGCCGTAATGCAGTTTCACGTGGGCACTGAACGGGGCGCGCGTCAGCAGCGTCATGAAAGCCGCGTGCGCCTCGCTGCGCGCGAAGTAGTGCAGCGTGAAGCGCGCGTTGCTCGCAACCAGCCGATACGCCATCGACAGCAATGGCGTGATGCCGATGCCCGCCGCAATGAGAATGTGCTCGCTTGCCGCCGGGTCGAGTTGGAAGAGATTGCGCGGCGCGCCGACGGCCAGTTCAGTGCCCACGGTCACTTCCTCGTGAAGCGAACGAGAACCGCCGCGCGACTGTTCTTCCTTCTTCACCGCGAAGACCTGCGTCTCGAGACAGGCGGGATCGCCGCAAAGCGAATACTGCCGTGTCACGCCCGAGGGACTGGTGACGTCGATATGCGCACCCGGCTCGTAGGGTTCGAACGGCGCGCCGTCGATTCTTGAGACGCTGAACGACCGCACGCCATGCGCTTCCTCGCGCAACGCGTCGACTCGGACTTTCACGGTGTGAGCTTGCATGATCGCCTTCCTTTCGAGGTGTTTCCTGAAACCGTGCGTCGATAGTAGTACCAGCCGTCGAATAAGCAAAATCGATTAAAAATGCGGTATCGAATCAATGTGACTGATGGCGCGTTTCGCGCGTGAAGCGCAGCGTGACGACCGTAATGAGACTAAGCACGATGAGGAACACGGCGACAGGCCAGGACGCGTGATAGTGCGACAGCAACGCGGTGGCGAGCAGCGGCGACAGACCGCCTGCGAAAATCGAGGCCACCTCATGCCCGAGAGCGACGCCGGAGTAGCGCACTTCCGTACTGAACAACTCGCCGACGAGCGCAGGCAAGGTGCCGATCATCGCGCCGTGACAGACGGCAGTGCCGAGCACCAGTGCGAGCCAGATGAGCGGGGTCGCATGCGTGTCGAGCAGCCAGAAAAACGGGAAGGCCATCACCGCAAGCGAAGCCGCGCCGATCATGTACACAGGCTTGCGTCCGATGTGATCGGAGAGCTTGCCCCACAGCACCATCGCTATCATTTCGACGATCATGGCAAGCATGACGCCGGTAAGCATCGTCGAATTGGGAATGCCGATGAACTTGCCGTACACGAGCGAGAACGCGAGGAAGATATAGGCGCCGCCGTTTTCCGCGACACGCAGGCCCATCGCTACCAGGATTTCCTTCGGATGACGCTTGATGGCTTCGAGCACCGGCATGTGCGATGTCTTGCCCGCTTCTTCCGCGTTCTCGAAGTCGCGGCTCTCCGGCAGGCTGTGGCGAATGTAGACGCCGAGTGCAAAGATCACGATGCTCGCGAGGAAGGGCAGACGCCATCCCCAGGAGATGAACTGCTCGTGCGGCAACGCCTGCACCGCGAGGAACGCGGCAGAGGACAGCACGAAACCGCCACCCACGCCGAGCTGACTCCACGCGGCGTAATAGCCGCGTTTCTCGGGAGGCGCGTTCTCGCTGATCATCAGTACGCCTCCACCCCATTCGCCGCCGGACGCAACACCTTGCAAGAGGCGAAGTGCGACGAGCGCAACTGGAGCCCAAAGACCCACGTGATCGTAAGTCGGCAACAGGCCGATGCCGAAGGTCGCAAAGCCCATGATAAGCAGCGTCCAGACGAGCGACGCGCGCCGTCCGTAACGGTCGCCTATATGGCCGAACGCGATACCGCCGAGCGGCCGCGCGACGAAGCCCATTGCGAACGCAGCGAACGCGCCGAGCGTACCGATCAGCGGATCGGCGCTCGCCGGGAAGAACAGCTTGCCGAATACGAGCGCGGCCGCTGTGCCATAGACGAAGAAGTCGTACCACTCCATCGCATTGCCCGCGACCGACGCAATCACGATACGTTTGAGGGCGCGGTCCGGCATTGCTGCGCTGGTTGCGGCGGTCGGGGTAGGAACTGTTGCCATGTCTGCTCGCATCGAAAGAGTAGGACTGCGGCCTCGAAGGCTTCGCATGGCAAACAGTGTCGAGGCGAGTCCGACCGTCGTCAAATTCGCCGAAAAGACGTCGTGATATCAGCGCAGCAAATGAACGTCACTCCTCGGGCTGACGGAACATCTCGGAGATGGTCTCCCGCAACCACGCGACGCCAGGATCGTTGGCAAACTGAGTGTGCGAGTGAATCTGTATTTCGATGGGCGGCAGAGCGAACGGCAAGGGCAGAATGCGAAATGCCTTGCCACGGTTGAAGCGCCGCGCAATGCTCTTCGGGAAGATTACGGCGAGGTCCGTGTTCATCACGATTTCGGGTGCCACGACGAAATGCGGCAGCCGGACCACGACATCGCGCTTGAAATTGAGCTCGTCGAGCCATTGCTCGACCATGCGATGGCCCGTCGCGCTGGTGCTCGCGTAGACGTAGCGCAAGGCGGCCAGGTCCTCGCGCGTGGGCCGCGACTTGCCCAAGGGGTGGTTGGCGCGCACCACGCAGACATGCTCGTCGACGAATAAGGTCTGGCTCATGCACCCCTCGTCGAGACCCGGCACGTAACCCAGAGCAAGATCGATCTCTCCCGCGCGCATGGCTGCGCTCACGGATTCCACCGGAACATTGACGACTTCGATTCGAATGCCGCGCGCCTCGCGATCGAGCAATGCGAGGAGCGGTGGCAGAAAAAAGAACTCCGACATGTCCGACATCGAGATGCGAAAGACGCGCCGCGCCGTCGCAGGATCGAACCTGGCAAGCTGCTGGACCGCCTCGTTGATGATCGATAAGGCCTTCGCGAGCGGTGGGTACAACCGATGCGCCGCATCGGTCGGCACCATGCCGGTGGGCGTGCGCACGAAGAGCGGATCATTGAAGATCGTGCGTAGGCGCCGCAGCGCGTGGCTGACCGCAGGCTGCGTCAACTCGAGACGGTCGCCGGCGGCGGTGAGGCTGCGCAGATCCCAGATGGCAAGGAATACGCGCAGCAAGTTCAGATCGGCGAGACCGAGGTTCAGCTTCGTCATACGGTTGACTCACGAACGAGCGCATGGTCCGCCATGCAGCGATCAATGTGTGGCGAGGTTACCGTATGTGCTGCGCATTGCAAAATGCGGCGTGCCTCCTTCGTAGGGCGGCAAAGCATGGAAGTCGCGGCGCATCAGGTCGCGCACTGGCGAAGCCAGCGCGTCGGCGAGGGCGGACGCGTCGTCGAAGACGACCTTGTTGCGCTGCATCGCATCCGCGCGCGCGCAAGGCAAACCGATGGTGCTTTCGATGCGCGTATAAATCTCCAGCTCGCGCAGTGCGGGCAACGTCGACATCAGCGGCGCGTGATGCTGGAGGTAGTGCGCGAGCCATGTGTCGAAGTCTTCGGCCGGGCCTTCGTACGCGACGAGATACGTACACCGCTGTGCGCGCGTTTCGCGTCCCGGCGTGGGTAACACGAGGGCTCGCACCGCCATGACTTGCTGCGTGAAGCGCTTCGCTAACGGCTGTGCTCGCAGTGCGCGGTGCACAGGCCCATCGCGGCTCGCGGCCGCTTCGAGGGTGGCGAGTTCATCGAAATAGAGCTGCAGGACGCACGAAGGCGCATCGGCCGCCGGCGCAATGCGCGGATCGACCGGTTGGATGATCGGCTCGTGCACGATCAGTTTGCGCAAGCCTTCGATGTCCTGAAACTGCGCACTATCGGCTAGCGATTCTCGTCCGCTTGGACCTATGAGGAACAGGCAGATTTGCATCGTCACGCCGCCTCGCAGGATGCTGCCCGCGCGAGCCGATGAAACTGCCGGCAGAAGTACACGAGGCCATCGCCGTCTTCGCATGAGCCGATGTGCTCGACCTGTACGAAAAGCACCGAATGCGAACCGACCTTCTTGCTGTCGACGATACGGCCTTCGAGACTCGCGATCGCGTCGTCGAGCACGGGAAGGTCCAGTGCGCCCGGCCGCGAGCCGCAGCGCGCGAAACGTTCGTCCATCGAGCATCCGTCCATGCCCGCGAACACGCGCGCTAGTTGCTGCGCGTGCGCGCCCAGCACGTTGATGCACGCTCGGCCGTTATTGAGCAGCACGTCGTGAACATAGCTCGATTGATTGATGCAGACGAGCATCGTCGGTGGCGTATCGGTCACCGAACATACGGCGCTTGCGGTGATACCGCATCGTCCGTGCGGGCCGTCGGTGGTGATGACGTTGACGGCCGCGCCGAGCGAGGCCATTGCGTTGCGAAACTGCGCGCGCGCTTGATCGTGAGTCATGGCTGATGTCCTTTCGGGGTTCGCGGGTTCAGGGATACGGCGTGACGGGCGGAATGCCGACGAAGATCGCGCCCGCTGCGTCGTAGTTGCCTTCGCCGAGGAACGCGTGCTGGGTGACGACGATCGAATCGCGTACCAGACGTTGCATCCGGTTCTCGCGATAGATCGCGCCGATGCCCGCCATCTTGTACGCTTGCATCACGATATCGGCGCAGGTGTGAGCCGCGTGCGTCGCGGACAGACGCAACAGGTTGGCTTCGGCGGGTAATACCGGATCGCCAGCGAGCACCGTGCGCCACGATGCTTCCGCGGACTCGAAGAAGAATGCCCGCGCGCTGCGCAGTTGCGCTTCCGCCTGCGCAAGCCCGGAACGATAGTAGGCGCGATCGGCAAGACGCGGCGCGCCGGTCGTGGTCTTCGTTACTCCGGACATTTCCGCCAGCAAGTCGAGCGCAGCGCGCGCCAGGCCGATGTTTACGGCAGCATGCACCTGCGCCTGATAGGCGACGGCGGGATACCGGTACAAGGGTTCATCGATCAGTGCCGTGCCGCCGCGCACGAAGGTCCATTGCTCCTCGACGTATTTGTCTTTCAGGCGCAGATCATGGCTGCCCGTGCCCTGCATGCCGACCACGTTCCAGTTGTCGACGATCTCGACTTCGCTCGCGGGGAAGACGGCAGTAAAGGGCTTGCCGGCGTTCTTGTCGTCCGCGCCGGCGGGTACGCCGCCGATTCCAACGCCGATCCAGTCCGCCCCCTTGCAGCCACTCGCGAAGCGCCACTGTCCCGACACCCGGAAGCCGCCGGGCGCACGTTCGGCCTTCTGCAGCGGATACAAGCCGCCCGCGAAAACCTGATCGGGACCGGTCGCATAGATCTGCGCCTGTGTCTCGACTGGCAGGGAGGCGAGGTACGTGTTGGCGGAGCCGAACGCCGCCACCCATGCGGTCGAACCGTCCGCGATCGCAATGCGTTCGAGCATCTCGAGGAAGCGCGCAGGCGGCAGTGCGTCGCCGCCGAAACGTTTGGGCGTGCTCGCGCGGAAGATGCCCGCGCGCTTCATCTTGCCGACCATGTCGCGCGGCACGTGAGACAGGGCGTCGAACTCGTCGCGGCGGCGCTCGACTTCTTCGATCAGCGCATCGAGCGACAGCGATCCGGCGTACTCGGGATAGTCGCTCTGCGAATCGATGATGGCTTCGCTTTGAAGGGCTTGCATAGCTGATACCTCTCGGTCAATGTGTGTCGGTGTCATTCATTCGGGCTGGCCACGAAGCGCGGCGCGCATTGCTTTGGGATACGTCTCGCGTGCGATCAACGTGGCAGCGACAGCGATGAGGCCCAGTACGCCCAGGTAGATGGCGACGGGCACGGCGCTGTGATAGTGGGCGAGCAGCGCGGTGGCGATCATCGGTGAGAGGCCGCCGCCGAGTACGGAAGAGACTTCGCGTCCGATGCCAAGTCCCGAGAAGCGCAGATGCACTGGCAACATCTCGCTGATGAACGCGGGCTGCGCGCCTTCGAGGATGCCGAGCGTGATGCTGTTCGCGAGAACGAGCGCCGCAACCACCTTCCAGTATTCGCCCGAGCCGAGCAGCGCGAAGTAGGGCCACGCGACGACCACGATGGCGATAGCGCCGGCGAGATACACCGGTTTGCGTCCGACCTTGTCGGTCATCCAGCCGAAGAAGAGCGACACGGGGATCATGAGCAGCATCGAGATGCACAGACCGCTCAGAATCCAGCTCGACTTGATGCCGAGGAACTGCCCATATGCGATCGAGAACGCGAAGAAGAGGTAGGACGCCGCGCCCTCGCCGAAGCGCAGGCCGAACACGGTGAGCACTTCGCGCGGACATTGGCGCAGTACTTCAATGACAGGCATGCGGCTTTCGTGGCGTGTCGCCTTCAATTCGGCGAATGCGGCGCTTTCTCCGACCGAGCGGCGCATCCACAAGCCGAGAAGAACGAGTGCGGCGCTCGCGAGAAACGGAAGGCGCCATCCCCAGCTCTGAAAATCGCCCGCCGGCAGGTTCTGCACCAGAAGGAACGCGCCGGTGGAAAGGACGAAGCCGAGTGCTGCGCCACAGGGGCTCCATGCCGCAAGTGCTCCGCGCTTCGATTGCGGCGCGTTCTCATGAATCAGCAAGATACTGCCGCTCCATTCGCCGCCGGCAGCCAGTCCCTGAAGAATGCGCAGCAGAACCAGCATCACGGGCGCCGCAATGCCGACCTGCTGATACGTCGGCAAAACGCCCATCAAAACCGTGGCGGTACCCATCGTAAGCAGCGTGAGCATCATCACGGCCTTGCGGCCGTAACGGTCGCCGATATGTCCGCATAGCACGCCGCCGATGGGTCGCGCGATGAAGCCGACCGTGAAGCCGCCGAATGCGGCGATGGTGCCCGTGAGCGGATCAGTGCCGACCGGAAAGAACAGCTTGCCGAGGACGAGCGCGGCAGCCGTTCCATACAGAAAGAAGTCGTACCACTCGAGGATCTGCCCGAGTACTGCAGTAGTGACCGCACGGCGCACGGTGCTTGTGGGACGGGCGGCTCGGCTTTGAGTGAGCGTGCCCAAATCGGGGTTCAGAGCTTCAGGGTTCATGGTGGGGAAGACATGAGGTGATGGTTCCCGCTTCCCTGATGCTCTAGAAGCGGCGCGAGTCGTATCGATGCGATGTGCCCACGATATGAGCGTCGATAACCGCGGTCAAATTCGAGACAAAAATGCACGACATGAATCTGGTGCATGTGCCTTTGCGTGCCGTACGTGATAACCCTTGCTTTGAATGACATATCGATCGCGCTTATCGACGGTCATGCTTTTGGCTTATTTGCCGTGTGAAACAGGCGACCGCAGACTGCGTGGCGCTTCTCCTTCAACTCCGCAATGAGCCTTTATTGCGTCATTCAATAGAACGACTCGCATGGAACCCGCACGTATGAGACTCGCCTTGGCAACTTCTCTCGCGCTGCTTGCAGTTGCAGGCACGGCGCAGGCACAAACCGCGGTGACGCTGTACGGCATCGTCGACGATGGCTTTAACTGGACCTCGAACTCCGGCGGTCACAATCTCTACAACCTGTCGAGCGGCGTCATGCAGGCAAGCCGCTGGGGGCTGAGGGGTAGGGAAGAGCTTGGCGGCGGGCTCGCTGCGCTGTTCGTACTCGAGAACGGCTTCGATCCCAACAACGGCTCGCTTGCACAGAAGAATCGCGGCAGCACCCAGGGCCTGATGTTCGGTCGCCAGGCGTACGTGGGCTTGTCCAGCGCTTTTGGCACCCTGTTGCTTGGTCGTCAATACGATTCGGTCGTGGACTATGTGGGCCCGTTCGAGTCCGGGACCCAGTGGGCGGGATATATCGGCGCGCATCCAGGCGATCTGGACAATCTCAATAACGCATATCGCGTGAACAACGCGATCAAGTTCATTAGTAAGGCGTACTACGGCGTGTCGTTCGGCGGCGTCTACAGTCTGGGTGGCGTGGCAGGCGCGGTTTCCCGCAATCAGCTGTGGTCCCTCGGGGTGGGCTATGCGAACGGGCCGCTTACGCTGGGCGTCGCATACCTGAACGCGCGCAACCCGAACGTCGGCTTCTTCGGCGACAACGGCGCAAGCACGCCGGCCACTGCGAGCGCGAACTTCATCTCGTCGCCGGTGTATAGCGGCTATGCATCGGCGCGAACTTATCAAGTCGTCGCGGCTGGCGCCGCTTACGCATTCGGCCCCGCCACGCTGGGCGCCACGTATTCGAACGTGCAGTTCAAGAACCTCGGCGACACGGTGAACTCCGGACCTAATCCACGCGGCTACGCCGGCAATGCAATCTTCAACAACGTGGAAGTGAACTTGAAGTATCAAATCACCCCCGCGCTCGTGCTCGGCGCGGCGTTCGACTACACGAATGGCGGCGACGTGGATTCGGCCACCGGCAACAATCCGGGCGCGAAGTATTACCAGGGCGCCCTTGGCGCCGACTACTTTCTGTCGAAGCGCACTGACGTATATGTGATCGGCGTCTATCAGAAGGCATCGGGCACCGACTCAACCGGCGCGGCGGCCGTTGCCGCAATCAACAACCTCACGCCATCGACAAGTGATCGTCAAACCACAGTCCGCGTGGGCATTCGCCACAAGTTCTGAAGGGCACCGGCGATGGCACCTATGCGTCATTCATTTCATTGATGACGTACGCGACATTTGATCTATTTGACCGATGCGTGCCGGCGAATTAATTTGTCTCCTCAACCCACGCGGGCCGCAACGAGCAATATGCGCGCGGCGAGCCTGGACAGCGCCGGCGTCACCCTTGCACTTATGGAGCCTATCGCCATGACTTCAGCGACGATCGAACGCATCGAAACCTGTCTCGTCGACTTGCCGACGATTCGCCCCCACAAGCTTTCCGTCGCCACCATGCACGGGCAGACGCTGATGCTGGTGAAGGTGTTCTGCAGCGACGGCGTCGTCGGCATTGGCGAAGGCACGACCATCGCCGGCATGGCCTATGGTCCGGAGAGCCCCGAGTCGATGAAGCTCGCCACCGATGCGTATCTCGCGCCCGCATGCATCGGCCGCGATGCGACGCGTGTGCAGGCGCTCATGGCCTATCTCGGCAAGCTCGTGCGGGTCAATCACTTCTCGAAGAGTGCGCTGGAAACCGCGCTGCTCGACGCGCAGGGAAAGCGCCTCGGCGTCCCCGTTAGCGAACTGCTGGGCGGCCGGCATCGCGACCGTCTGCCGGTCGCCTGGACGCTCGCATCGGGCGATACGAACAAGGACATCGCGGAAGCAGAGATGATGCTCGAGCGCCGTCGCCACAAAATCTTCAAGCTGAAGATCGGCGCAAGGGAAATCGAGGCAGACATCGAGCATGTCGCCGGCATCAAGCGTGCGCTCGGAGAACGCGGGTCCGTGCGGGTCGACGTCAACATGGCGTGGAGTGAAACGCAGGCTGCGCGAGCGATACCCGCGCTCGTCGATGCCGGCTGCGAGTTGGTCGAGCAGCCGGTTCCATCCACGGCGGCGCTCGCGCGCCTGATGCGCCGTTTCCCCGTCGCATTGATGGCCGACGAAGTCCTGCAAGGTTCCGAAAGCGCTTTCCAGATTGCGAAGCAGGCAGGTGCCGACGTCTTCGCAGTCAAGATCGAGCAAAGCGGCGGTCTCTTCGCGGCACAACGTGTGGCCGCCATCGCCGATGCGGCGGGAATCGAGCTTTACGGCGGCACCATGCTGGAAGGCGCGGTCAGCACCATTGCATCGGCACAGCTCTTCGCGACCTTGCCCAATCAGCATTGGGGCACCGAGCTCTTCGGCCCGCTGCTCATCACCGAAGAGATTCTCGTCGAGCCGCTGGATTACAGCGACTTCGAACTGACCGTGCCGAGCGGCGCGGGCCTCGGCATCGAGGTGGACGAAGCCCGCATCAAACGCTTCACACGCGACGGACATGTCGCGGTCATCAAGTAAGCCAACATCCGACGAGAGGACGCAATGCTTTTCCACGTACGCATGGATGTGAAACTTCCGCTGGATATGCCCGCCGAGATGGCAAACGCGGTCAAGGCGCGCGAGAAAGCCTATTCGCAGGACTTGCAGCGCAGCGGCAAGTGGCGGCACATATGGCGCCTCGCGGGCGAGTACGCGAACTTCAGCATCTTCGACGTCCAGAGCAATGCCGAACTGCACGACATTCTCACTGCGCTGCCGTTGTTTCCGTACATGCGCATCTCGGTGACGCCGTTGTGCCGTCATCCGTCGTCCGTTCGCGAAGACGACGCGTGAGTCCGAGCGTCGCGTCGCACAACAGCCAGGCAGCGTCGTAGCCCCAATACCCTAAGGAGACAACATCGTGAGCGTCAAAGTTTTCGATACCAAGGAAGTTCAGGACCTGCTTTCGGCAGCGGCCAATCTCGGCAGCGAGCAGGGCAATGGCCGTGCGAAGCAGATCACTCATCGGCTGCTGAGCGATCTGTTCAAGGCCATCGACGATCTCGATATGACGCCCGATGAAATCTGGGCGGGCGTGAACTACTTCAACCGGCTCGGTCGCGACGGAGAAGCGGCCTTGCTCGCAGCAGGCCTCGGTCTCGAGAAGTTTCTCGACATTCGCATGGATGCGCAGGATCGTCACGCAGACATTCACGGCGGCACACCGCGCACCATCGAAGGTCCGTTGTATGTGGCGGGTGCGCCGTTGCATGATGCGGTTGCAAAGATCGACGTCGATCCCGACGAAGCCGCCGGGCCGCTCATTGTTCGCGGCACCGTGACGGGTCCCGATGGCAAGCCCGTCGCGAATGCCGTCGTGGAGTGCTGGCATGCGAACTCGAAAGGCTTCTACTCGCATTTCGACACAACCGGCGCCCAGAGTGACTTCAACCTGCGCGGCGCGGTGCGGACGGGACCGGACGGCAAGTACGAGTTCCGCACGCTCATGCCCGTAGGCTACGGATGCCCGCCTCACGGTTCGACGCAACAGTTGCTGAACGTGCTCGCGCGGCATGGCAATCGTCCGGCACACGTCCATTTCTTCGTGACGAGCGACAACTTCCGCAAGCTGACGACGCAGATCAACATCGAGGGCGACCCGCTAATCTGGGATGACTTCGCGTACGCCACGCGCGAGGAACTGATCCCTCACGTCGTCGAGAAGACGGGTGGCGCTGCGCTCGGTCTTAAGGACGACGTCTACAAGGAGATCGAGTTCGATATCGCGCTGACACGCCTCGTCGAAGGCAAGGACAATCAACTTGTCAGTCGTCAGCGCACGTCCGCGACGGCATGAGTCCGCGAAGCGACGGCTAGCTGCCGTCGCGTGTGATCTCGCGATGATGTGTATTTCGCCAGCGCCGACCAGACTTCATCCCGGCACATCATGACCGATCGAGGTCGGTCTTCACTGCACGCGCATCTTCTATCTCCCGAACGCGCAGTATCGAAGATGACATGCGCGTCCACTGCCGCACGTCACGCCATGTATCGCTCGTGCGCTGCTGACAGGCGGCGTAATCCGGCAAGCCCGCCAGCACAATCGCGCGAACGCATGCGGCGAGCGATCGACCGCGGCGCTTCTTTCGCGCAGCCACTGGAGGCGAATGTTGACGACTTCAACCCATTAACGTGCCAATCGCTGTTCCCGGCATTCCGCCGGGCTTTCTCGCGACGCGCCACGTTGCGTGCTGTCCGACAAAGCGCAATTCACCTACGAGTTGTTCGATCGGCAGGTGCAACTTAGAGACTCGCCACGACAGCCGCGGCTAATTGCATCGCGACATGTACGTTCCGTCAGTGCACTCCTAAAGGGATTAGACGCACCGTCGCTGGCCGCTTCGTGACCTCGAATGGGTCAGCCCGCATCGACATCTATCGGCCGCATCGCACCAAGTCGTTGATTCGCAACCGATAAGCTCGCTTGGCACGGACAGTGCATTGTGAGTTCGAACTTGTATTCAAGATTGAACTCATGGAAGCGTCCGTGGCTGATATCCCGATCACTGTCCGCTCACTCATCGAAGCGTACGCACGCGGCGATATCGATCCGTTGCAGGTCGTCGCTTCGACGCTCGCGCGTATCGAAGCCAGCGACCGCCCCGAGGCCTGGACGTTCGTCGTTTCCGCATCCGCACTCGAAGCCACGGCGGCGGCGCTCGCACGCGAACTCGCAGACATCGGCGCTGCGCTATTGGCGCGCAAGCCGTTGTTCGGCGTGCCGTTCGCGGTCAAGGACAATATCGACATCGCGGGACTGCCGACGACCGCCGCGTGTCCCGCGTTCGCTTATACGCCGGACGAGACCGCGTTCGCCGTGCAGCGTTTAATCGATGCGGGCGCGATCCTGATCGGCAAGACGAACCTCGACCAGTTCGCGACCGGCCTCGTCGGCACGCGCTCGCCCTTCGGCGCCGTGCGACAAGTCGATCACCCGGACTATGTCTCGGGCGGATCGAGTTCGGGTTCGGCTGTGACGGTGGCGCAAGGCATCGTCGCGTTCTCGCTTGGCACTGACACCGCCGGATCGGGCCGCGTGCCGGCGGGCTTCAATGGCATCGTCGGACTGAAGCCGACGCTCGGGCTCGTCAGCAAGCGCGGCGTCGTACCGGCGTGCAGGAGCCTCGACACACTCTCGATCTTCGCGCACGACGTCGGCGATGCGTGGCTGGTTCTGCAACAGATGGCCGCTTTCGACGCGCTCGACGGTTACTCGCGCCGTGTCGCATCGCTCGGCTTGCTGCGGGATGCGCCACGCGTGGCGATACCCGATACGCTCGAATTCTTCGGCGACACGCAAGCGGCCGATGCCTTCGCCGCCACGCTCGACAGATTGGAAATGACACCCGCGACGTTCTCCTTCGCGCCGATGCAGCGCGCCGCCGCGCTGCTCTACGACGGTCCGTGGGTCGCGGAACGCCGCGCGGCGTTGGGCGATTTCTTTACGTCGAATCACGGCGATATCGATCCGACCGTCGCAAAAGTGATCGGCAAGGCCGATGCATTCTCCGCCGCCGATGCCTTCGACGGCCAGTACGCACTCATGCTGCTCAGGCGCGAAACCGAAGCACTGTTCGAAGGCACCGACGTGCTCATCGTTCCGACGACGCCGACGCATCCGACCATCGCGAGTGTGCGGGCCGATCCAGTGGAGATGAACAGCCGTCTCGGCGTCTACACGAACTTCGTCAATCTGCTCGATCTGTGCGCGCTCGCCGTGCCCGGCGTCGCGCGCGCCGATGGCTTGCCCGCCGGCATCACACTGATCGGACCGGCGGGAGCCGATCAGCGGCTCGCGGTTCTGGCCGCGCGCATCGAGGCGCTTCTGAACAACGCTGCGCGCGACGCGGTCATCGATCCCTTGCCGATTCAGGAGCCTGTCGTCACGCTCGCCGTCGTCGGGGCGCATCTGCGCGGCATGCCGCTCGAATGGCAGATGAGGCAGGCGGGTGCCCGCTTCGTCGAAGAAAGCGTGACGTCGCCGGATTACAAGCTCTTCGCGCTTGCCGAGACGGTGCCGCCCAAGCCGGGCCTCGTGCGCACGCGCGGGGAAGGCGGCGCGATCGCCATCGAACTATGGGAGATGCCCGTGCGCAGCTTCGGCGCATTCGTCGCGGCGATTCCCGCGCCGCTCGGCATCGGCACGATCACGACCGGCGATGGCCGCGAGGTCAAAGGCTTCATCTGCGAACCCGCCGCCGTCGCGCCGGAAAGCGGCGCACGCGACATCACTTCGTTCGGCGGCTGGCGCGCGTACCGGCACAGCGTCGCATCCCCACTCTGACCATCCATTCACACAGGAAGCCACACCATGACCAATCGCCGCCAGTTCATCAAGGGCGCGGGCGCGCTCGCGCTCGGCAGCGCCTTGCCGTTCGATCTCGCGTTCGGCGCGAGCAACCTCACCGTCGGCGTGATCTATGTCGGCGCCAAGGGCGATTACGGCTACAACCAGGCGCAGGCGCAGGCCGCGGCGGTCATCCGCAAGATGCCGGGCGTGAAAGTGGTCGAGGAAGAGAACGTGCCCGAGACCGTTGCCGTGCAAAAGACCATGGAAGCGATGATCGAGCAGGACGGCGCGACGCTGATATTCGCGACCTCGTTCGGCTATTTCGATCCGCACGTGCTCAAGATGGCCGCGAAGTATCCGAAGGTCCGGTTCGCACATTGCGGCGGTCTGTGGAAGCAGGGCGACCCGTCGAATATCGCGAGTTACTTCGGCTATATCGATGAGTGCCAGTACCTCAACGGCGTCGTCGCTGGTCACGCGAGCAAGAGCAAGAAGCTCGGCTTCGTCGCCGCCAAGCCGATCCCGCAAGTACTACGAAACATCAACGCGTTCACGCTCGGCGCGCAATCGGTCGATCCGTCGATCACGACGCATGTCATCTTCACCGGCGACTGGTCGATGCCGGTCAAGGAGGCGGAAGCGGCGAACAGTCTCGTCGATCAGGGATGCGACGTGCTCACCTGCCACGTCGATGGCCCGAAGGTCGTCATCGAAACAGCGGAGAAACGCGGCGCGATGAGCTGCGGTTATCACGCGAGCCAGGCCGCGCTTGCGCCGAAGGGTTATCTGACCGGAGCGGAGTGGGACTGGCAGACGCCGTTCAAGGAAATCGTCACCGATGCGCAGACCGGCAAGCCGCAAGCGAACATCCTGCGCGGCGGCCTCAAGCAAGGCTTCGTGAAGATGTCGCCCTATGGCGCGAAGGTCACGCCGGACGCCCGCACCAACGCCGATGCGATCAAGTCGAAGATGGCGGCGGGCGAATATGTCATCTTCAAAGGCCCGTTGAAGGACAACAAGGGCGGCAGCGCCATCGCGTCCGGCACCGCTTACGCACAGACGGATATCAAGCTGGAGAGCATGAACTATCTCGTCTCGGGCGTGGTCGGGCAGATCTGACTGGGTTCGCGAAGCGGAGCTGAGATGCCATCTTCTTCCTTGTTATCGCGCGCAGCCGTCGGCGCATTGCCCGCGTTACCGACGCTGTGCGCGCTCGCCGGCACGCTGGTGCTGTTCTCGTTGTTTCTGCTCGTGCAGGGCCAACCCGCCTACGATGCGCTGGTGCTGATCGCGCAGGGCGCGTTCGGCTCGTCGTTCGCATGGCAGAGCACGTTGTTGCGCGCCGCTCCGTTGATGCTCACGGCGTTGTGCGTCGCGCTGCCCGCGCAAGTCGGACTGATCGTGATCGGGGGTGAAGGCGCGCTCGCGCTCGGCGGACTGGCGTCGGCCGTCGTGGCGGCGCGTGTGCCCGCCGCGATGCCGTGGTTCGCCGCCGCACCGCTGATGGCGCTTGCCGCCATGCTCGCGGGCGGCGTGTGGATCGGCGCGGTCGGGGCGATGCGGCAACTTCGCGGCGTCAACGAGACCATCAGCAGCCTGTTGATGTCGTATATTGCGATTGCCCTGTTCAAGCATCTCGTCGAAGGGCCGTTGCGCGATCCCGCGAGCCTCAACAAGCCGTCGACGCCACCGGTCCCCGATGCGCTTGCCATCGGTTCGCTGCCCGGACTCGACGTGCACTGGGGCCTGTTCTGGGGCGCGCTCGCGTGCATCGCGGCATGGGTCTTCGTGCGTCACAGCACCAAGGGCTTCGCGATGCGCGTCGCGGGCGGCAACAATCATGCGGCGAAGCTCGTCGGCTTACCGGTGAACAGACTCGCCATCGCTGCATGCGCGATGGGCGGCGCGGCAGCGGGTCTCGCCGGCATGTTCGAAGTCGCGGCAGTGCAGGGCAGTGCGAACGCCTCGCTGCTCGCGGGCTATGGCTATGCAGGCATTCTCGTCGCGTTCGCGGCGCGCCAGAATCCGCTTGCCATCGCGTTGTGCGCGGTCCTCGTCGGCGGCATCGAAGCGAGTGGGTCGCTCTTGCAGCGCCGTCTGGGCTTGCCCGACGCCACCACGCTCGTCTTGCAGGGTCTCCTGTTCGCGAATCTGCTCGCGTGGGAAGCGATGGGCGGCCGTCTCGCGGCATGGCGCATCCGCTTGCAGGCGATATCGACCGCGCGTTCTGCTTCGGGACTGGAGGGCACCCATGTTTGATGCACATTCACCCGTTGCCGTGCTCTTGCTGTCGCTCTTTGCGGGCGCTATCCGCGTCAGCACGCCCTATCTGTTCGTGAGCATCGGTGAATGCCTGACGGAGAAGGGTGGCCGCGTCAATCTCGGGCTTGAAGGCATTCTCGTTTCCGGCGCGATGACCGGTTATGCCGCCGCGTACCTCTCCGGTTCGCCGTGGCTCGGCGTGCTCGCCGCCGGCTGCGCCGGGCTGCTGCTCGGCTGCCTCCACGGTCTCGTGTGCTCGCTGCCGCGCGTGTCGGATATTGCATTCGGCATTGCGCTGATGCTCGCCGGCACCGGCCTCGCGTTCTATCTCGGCAAGCCGTTCATCGAGCCGCAGGCGCCGATGCTGCCGTCGATCGACCTCGGCGCATGGACGTCGTCGCCGCAGTTGCACAACGCGCTGCATGTGAATCCGCTGTTCATCGCTGGTGTGCTGCTGGCTTTCGCCTTGCAATGGGGTTTGCGTCATACGCGCTGGGGTTTGGCGCTGCGTCTCGTCGGCGAGAATGCCGAAAGCGCCCGCGCGATGGGTTACCCGATCACGCGCGTGCGCATTCTCGCGACAACCGCCGGCGGCTTTTTCGCGGGTGTCGGCGGCGCGTATCTGTCGCTCGTGTATCCGGGCAGCTGGAACGAAGGCCTGTCGAGCGGACAAGGGCTGATGGCCGTCGCGCTCGTCATCTTCGCGCGCTGGCAGCCGTTGCGGTGCCTGTGGGCCGCGTTGATCTTCGGAGCCGCGGGCGCGCTGGGGCCGGCGCTTCAGGCGATCGGCGTCACAAGCGGCTACTACCTTTTCAACGCCGCGCCCTATGTGCTGACGCTCGCCATCATGCTCGTCAACTGCCGGCCGGACCGCACGCTCGCCGGCGCGCCCGGCGAACTCAGCCTCACTCGTTGATTCACTCGTTGATCCACTCGTTGATCAAATCGCGGAGCGAACCCATGACCCGCTTCATCGAAGCACGGCCCTATCCGTGGCCTTACGACGGCAACCTGCTCCCCACGAACACCGCGCTCGTCATCATCGACATGCAGACGGATTTCTGCGGCGTCGGCGGTTATGTGGACAAGATGGGCTACGACCTCTCGATGACGCGCGCCCCCATCGAGCCGATCAAAAACGTCCTCACGCTGATGCGCGAGCAGGGCTTCACGATCATCCACACGCGCGAGGGGCATCGGCCGGATCTCTCGGACCTGCCCGCCAACAAGCGATGGAGAAGCCGCCGCGCGGGAACGCAAGGCGTGGGCATCGGCGATGAAGGACCGTGCGGAAGAATCCTCGTGCGCGGCGAACCGGGCTGGGAAATCATCGACGAACTGAAGCCGGTAGATGGCGAGATCGTCATCGACAAGCCGGGCAAAGGCTCGTTCTGCGCCACCGACCTCGAAATGGTGCTGCGCACGCGCGGCATCGTCAATCTGGTGCTGACCGGCATCACGACGGACGTCTGCGTCCACACGACGATGCGCGAAGCGAACGACCGCGGCTTCGAGTGCACGATTCTGGCGGACTGCTGCGGCGCGACCGACCGGGGCAACCACGACGCGGCGCTCAACATGGTGCTGATGCAGGGCGGCGTGTTCGGCACGGTGTCCGATTCAAAGGCGCTGCTTGCCGCGCTGGGAAGCCGGCCATGAATGCTTCGATGAGGGCGATGGGCGTCGAAGTGCTAGGCGCGACGAAACGCTTCGGCGCCTTCACCGCGCTCGACGGCGTGACGCTCAGGGTGCGCGCGGGCACCGTCCATGCGCTGCTCGGCGAGAACGGCGCGGGCAAGAGCACGCTCGTGAAAGGGCTCGTCGGCTATGGCGTGCTCGACGACGGCGAGATTATCGCGGATGCGCGGCAGGTGAAGATCGCGTCGCCGCGCGATGCGCAGGCGCTCGGCATTGGCATGGTCTATCAGCATTTCACGCTGGCGGCGGGCTTGTCGGTGGAAGAAAATTTGCTGCTCGCGCGCGGACGTCTGCCGTGGAAGATCGACTGGGCGAAGGAACGCGCGGCGCTCCAAGCCTTCATGCGGTCGATGCCCTTCCGTCTGCCGCTCGACGCGCCGGTCGCCGGTCTTGCCGCAGGCGAAAAGCAGAAGCTCGAAATCCTGAAGCAGCTGTATCTCCAGCAGCGTTTTCTGATTCTCGACGAACCGACTTCCGTGCTGACGCCGCAGGAAGCCGACGAAGTGCTCGGCCTGATGCGCGATCTCGCCGCGCGCGGCGAACTGACGGTGCTGATGATCACGCACAAGTTCCGGGAAGTGATGGCCTACGCCGATGACGTCACCGTGCTGCGCAAAGGCCGGCTCGTCGGCACGAGCGCGGTGGCGGACACGAGCCGCGACCGGCTCGCGGCATGGATGATGGGCGGCGAAGCCGCATCGGACGATCCAGAACTGGTCCAGACGCGGCCTGCACGAAAGCCTTGTCCGTCGGATGCGCCCGTGCGCCTCGCGTTGCGAAACCTGAGCGTCATCGACGATCGCGGACATGCTGCGGTGCGCGAAGTCTCGCTCGCGGTGAAGTCGGGCGAGATCCTCGGCATCGCGGGCGTATCGGGCAACGGACAAAAGGAATTGATCGAGGCGCTCGTCGGCCAGCGGCGCGTCGTGGCGGGCGAGATGCGCATGCACGGCAAGCCGTATCGCGCGACGCGGGCGGAAATGACGCGGCTGCGCGTGTTCGCGCTGCCCGAGGAACCGTTGCGAAACGCCTGCGTCGCGAACATGAGCGTTGCGGATAACCTCGCGCTGCGGGACTTCGATCGCGCGCCGATGAAGCGCCACGGCTGGCGGCTCGATCGCCGCGCGATGCGCGAGCGGGCCGAACGGCTCATCGCCGAATTCAACGTCAGGCCGCCGGTGCCTGCCCGCGCCATCGGCACGCTGTCGGGCGGCAACGTGCAGCGCGCGGTGCTCGCGCGCGAACTCGGACAGGCGGTCGATGTGCTGATCGTCGCGAATCCGGTGTTCGGGCTCGACTTCGCATCGGTGGCGGACATTCACGCGCGCATCCTCGCCGCACGCGATAGCGGCGCGGCCGTGCTGCTCGTCAGCGAAGACCTCGATGAACTGCTGGAACTGGCGGACCGCATCGCGGTGATCGCGGAAGGCCGGCTCGTTCATGAAACGGCTGCAAGCGGCGCGGATCGCGTCGCGTTGGGAAGACACATGGCAGGCCACGTCGAAAGCGCCACGCGCGATACGTCCGTGCCCGTCACCGTCCACGCATAAAGAAAGGAGCAAGGAAGAATGAGTTCGAGCGGTCTCGGTGGGTTGAACAAGTCGCCGCAAGGCATCGTCGTGGGACTCGTGCAGTTGCAGAATCCGGATGTGGCGACGCCTGCGCAGCTCGCCGCGCAGACGCGGCGCATCGTCGAGATGGTGGGCAAGGCGCGGCGCAACAATCCGGCGATGGATCTCGTCGTGTTCCCCGAATACATGCTGCACGGTCTGTCGATGAGCACCGACGACGCCATCATGTGCTCGCTCGACGGCCCCGAAGTGGCGGCATTCAAGGCGGCCTGCGTCGAGCATCGCATCTGGGGATGCTTCTCCATCATGGAGCGCAATCCGGGCGGCAATCCGTATAACAGCGGCATCATCATCGACGATCAGGGCGAGATCGCGCTGTACTACCGCAAGATGCATCCGTGGGTGCCGGTCGAGCCGTGGGAGCCGGGCAATGTCGGCGTGCCGGTGTGCATCGGGCCGAAGGGCGCGAAGCTCTCGCTCATCATCTGTCACGACGGCATGTTTCCGGAGATGGCGCGCGAAGCCGCGTACAAGGGCGCGGAGATCATTCTGCGCACGGCCGGTTATACCGCGCCGATCCGGCATGCATGGAAGATCACCAATCAGTCGAACGCGTTCCAGAATCTCGCGCAGACCGCGAGCGTGTGTCTGTGCGGCAGCGACGGCACCTTCGACTCGATGGGCGAGGGCATGTTCTGCGATTTCGACGGCGCGGTGATGGTGGAAGGCAGCCATCGTCCCGACGAAATCATCACGTGCGAAATGCGGCCCGATCTCGTGCGCGAAGCGCGCATTCACTGGGGCGTCGAGAACAACATCTATCAGTTGGGGCATCGCGGCTATGTGGCCGTGAAGGGCGGCGCGCAGGATTGCCCGTACACGTTCATGCAGGACATGGTGCGCGGGGAATATCGCTTGCCGTGGGAAGCGGATGTCGTCGTCACGGACGGCACGCCGTGCGGGTTTCCGGCGCCCGAACGACGCTACGAGCGGTGACGCCGTGCCGACCATCACGCGCGCCCGGCCGGCGCCGTTCATCTTCGAGGCGTCGCATACCGCGTTGATCGTCATCGACATGCAGCGCGATTTCATCGAGCCCGGCGGCTTCGGCGAAGCGCTCGGCAACGATGTGTCGCTGCTCGCGTCGATTGTGCCGACGGTGGCGCGGCTCATCGACCACGCGCGCAACGAGCGCTGGCTCGTTGTGCATACGCGCGAGTCGCATGCGCCGGATCTTTCTGATTGTCCCGCTGCGAAGCGGCTGCGCGGCGCACCGCAGGCGCGCATCGGCGATATGGGACCGATGGGCCGCATCCTCGTGCGCGGCGAGCCGGGCAACGCCATCGTCGATGAGCTTGCGCCCGTCGCGAACGAGCTGGTGATCGACAAGCCGGGCAAAGGCGCGTTCTATGCGACGCGTCTCGGCGAAGAACTGGCGCAACGCGGCATCACGCATCTGGTCTTCGCGGGCGTGACGACCGAAGTGTGCGTGCAGACGAGTATGCGGGAAGCGAACGACCGCGGCTACGAATGCGTGCTGATCGAGGATGCGACGGCGAGCTACATTCCCGCGTTCAAGACCGCGACGATCGAGATGATTCGCTCGCAAGGCGGTATCGTCGGATGGACGGCGACACTTGCCGATCTAAAGGAAGCCTGACCCATGACGATGGAAGTGAACCGCCCGGATATCGTAGCTGAAGTGGAGCGGGCGTTCGTTGCATATGAACGGGCGCTCGTCGATAACGATATCGCCACGATGAACGCGCTCTTCTGGCACGCGCCGCAAACGGTGCGCTACGGCATCGCGGAAGTGCAGCATGGCGGCGATGCCATTCGCCAGTGGCGCGAGACCTGTGCGCCGGTGCCTCGTTCCCGGCGGCTGCATCGCACGGTGGTGACGACATTCGGCGCAGATCATGCCACGGTGAGCACCGAGTTCACGAGCGACGCGACGCCCTTGCTTGGCCGCCAGATGCAGACATGGGCGCGGCTTTCGGACAGGACGAACGCATTCGCGGGATGGATGATCGTCGCCGCGCACGTGAGCTTGATCGAAACGCCCAGAGGAAGCCCTTCGATTAGCCTTTGAGCAACCCTTCGAGCAGCCCTTGCAGGAGACCCGGAATCGAATCGTCCAAACTCATGGAACGCGCCACCGTGCGCGTCATTCAGGCCGCGAATCCGCTCGCCGAACAGGTGTACCAGCGGCTGAAGCAGGACATCTTCAACTTTCGCCTGTTTCCGGGCGACCGGTTCTCCGAGACGGACATTGCGCAATACTACGGCGTGTCCCGCACGCCGATGCGCGATGCGCTGTTTCGCCTGTTGCGCGAAGGCTATCTGGAAGTGGGTTTCAGGCGCGGTTGGAAGGTGTCCGAGATCGACTTCGCGCAGCTCGACCAACTCTATGATTTGCGGATCGTGCTCGAGACCGCTTCGCTCGACAAGCTCGCGTCGACTGCGCCGCCACATCCGCACATCGGTGCGCTGAAGGCCGTGTGGTGCGTGCCGCCCGAGGCGCGCGAAACCGATCCCGTCGCGATGTTCAGCATGGACGAGGACTTCCATCGCGGACTCGTTCGCGCAAGCGGCAACGGCGAGATGCTGCGCGTGCACGACGAAGTGACGGAGCGCATCCGCATCGTGCGCCGTCTGGATTTTCTGAAGCCGCACCGCACCAGCGCAACTTACGAGGAACACGCGAAGATGCTTCGCTTCATCGACCGTGGCAAGTGCGGTGAAGCGGCCATGCTGCTGCGCTCGCACATCACGCAGAGCAAGCTGGAGGTGCGGAAGATCACCGTATCGATGCTGGCGCAGGCGCGTGAGCGCAAGCTGCCGTTCGTAGGCTGAGCGCCTGCAAAGTTAGGGCGCTTTCTGCTTTCTGCTTTCGTGGACGTGCATTTGCCGTTCTATCAGGTGTGGCCGCGCAATGTCCGCCGTGGCATGGTGGTTATCTGCATTGCGTATCGGAGCATTGGCAGGCGACTTCTCGGCGAGCTCATCACGCTGCCTCGTCTTTCACGTCATAGGTTCTAATTCAATGAAGTCGCTCATACTCAAGATATTTCGTGCGCCGAGCGGGCAATGGTCCGGGCATCTGATCGTCAATGGAGACGTGATCGGTGGGATTAGTGGTTGCGCGAGCCCAGAGATTGTCAGGCTCGCAGTTAGCGAACAGGGGTTTGAACCCGAACATGTGGAGGTGGAGGCGGCGGCCGAATAGGTCACGCGGATTTGAAGTACAGCTCTTTGGAACTCAGTTCGGAAGATGCTGCTGGCGAGTCAGCCGCGGGGTCACGTTCGCGTTGAGCCAAATCCTTAATCAGTCGCTGACTGGGTGCGGCTCGGTAAGCACTTGCGCCTCGCAATGTGGTTTGCCCTCTGACGCATGGCAGGCCAGAACGCGGTCGCCGAATTCGGACGGGCGATGTTGCGCTATTCGTCGGTTCGAAAGCGAAACACCGTCCCGCTTACCGATTTCCCGAGCTTCGCGTCCCTCTTATGCGAACGTCAGGACCGTCCTGACGTCGCTTGCCGGACGTTGCAAAACATGTCCATTCACAATGCCCGGACGCCACGTTCGATCCGGCTAGCGGCCGCTCAACGCGAAATGTGGTGACGCCCGCTTCGCATTCAGCGGGCGCGGCACGCTTTGAGCAGGACAAGGCAAGCGCTGCCGGTCGGTTCTCTCGTCAAGAGGATGCACGCCGGGCGACGGCGTGCTCTTCGAGGCTCGTTGAAACGGTACCGCGAGTGCCGCGCATTAAGCCTTTGCCGAACCAATGAAGCGTCGCAAACGGCACGGATCGACCGAGCAAAATGGCCGTCGTTGCCCGTGCTCGACGGCTCTTTCTCGCTTAATGCACACACCGGAAGGAAGCAGCGTCGTTGACGTCACCGCCTTCATACCGGGGCCACTTTGGATAGTCGCAGAGCGGTCGCGTGCGGCCCGGCACGCCGGCCGTGTCGGTCGTCACCTGCGCGACTGGCTCCCTGTCTCTCTCGACCCACTGCGCGAGCGCCGACAGAGAGTCCCAGGTGGCATTGAAGGTGCTGCTGGCAGCGTGGCCCATGCCGGGGATCTCATAGAAGCGGACGAACGAATCGACGCGGTGGACACCGAACTGCTCTTGCAGCCGTCGATAGTACAACTCCGTAGCACGGGTGCTGACGAGTACATCGGATTGTCCGTGAACGAGCAGGAGCTTGCCGCCACGCCGCCTGAAAGCTGCGATATCGGTGCTTGCGTCGAGTTGCTGGCTCAGATCGCTGATACGGTTGGCCCACACGCCCGGTTGCTCCGGGTCGAGCGACAGCGAATTGAAGTTCGGATCGCGCGTGACCGCATATTCGATCCATTGATCGGTGAGAACGCTGATGTAGGGCGCTGTGAGCGGCATCGGCTCGGCCGGCTGCGAAGTTCCGAATGCGAGGAACGTGACCACCGGTTCGACCGGTGAAGTGCGGGTCGTGATGCCAAGATCGGCGCCCCACACGTTATACCCGGGATAGTAAGTCTCGCCGCTCGCCAGCCGAAACCGCAGCAACGTGGGTGAATTGATTGTCTTCAACGCCTCGATTTGCGCGTCTGACAAGCAATGATCTCCGGTGTCTGCGCCCCTCGGGCAGCGCAGCGGCGCACCGTTCAGCGTAGCGACAGACGGATCGAATCGCTCATTGCATTGCCGCTGGTCGCTGATGAGGCCGTCGGCCACGCCGTCGAGCGCATCGCAAGCCTGCATCGCCGCGTCGTACACGGCCTGGCGCTTACCCACCGACAGATACGCGCCCGGTTTCGCCAGCGCGCGGCTCATGCGCTGGCCTCCGAGCAGCGCGGCTGCGTCGTCCCATGCGGGGTAACATGCAATTGCACCGTCCCAATCCTGCGGCCAACGCTGAATGGCCGTCACTGCCTCGCGCCCGCCAGTCGATCCGCCGGCGAAATAGGCCTTGCGGGGCAAACGCGCATAGCGGGCTTCGATGATCGCGAGTGCCGCGTCGTGGGTTTTCTTGAGCGCATCGCCGCCGAAGTTCCGCACCGCCTCGTCGTTCAAACCGAAGCGTCCGTCCTGCGAGCCCAAAGCGTTAGCCTGATGCCCCGAGTCGCTGGCGAAGGTCGCATAACCGCGGCCGAGAGGAACCGGCGCATCGACAGGACCATTGGGTACGTTGCCCGCGACATTGGGGATGGTGCCGTCGAATCCGCCGCCGCCGAACATCACGACCTTGCCGTTCCACCCGGCGGGAAGCGCCACTTTGAACTGGATGTCGGGCGCGGACCTGTCCACCGGGGATATCTTTCCTGTCACCTCACAGTAGTCGGGTAACGCGCTTGCTCCGCTTCCGCTCGCGGCGACCGATTTGACCGCGGTCACGCTCGCTCCGGAAGTGGGCTCGCCAATTTCCGAAGCGGGGACCACGAAGCCCTGAAGACGCTGGCAGGCGGCTTCCTGTCCCGCTGGCAGAGTCGCACCGATGCTGTATGCCGAAGCCGCGGAAGTGACGATGGCCGCGATGACGCGCGAGGCCCTCGAAATGCAGCACTGACGTGTTGCCATGGTGTCTCCGTAATAATGAACGTCGCACGTGGGCGCGTTTTTTTCTATTAACGGCATCAGGCCGCTGACTGGCTTGACTCGTGGAACGCGACCGACGCATGTCACGGGTCGAAGCCATTTGATGGTAGTGGCGGTATCCGGGCCGCGCGAGGTCACATTCGGACTCGAAAAGGTGCTGCGAGGACAATTTCTTCATGCAGGTCGCGAACGGGCGCGGCTCACGGCCGGACAGTCGGTGATTGGCGAGGCGAGTGCGTATGCCGCTTGAAAGCTTGATCGGGCGCGTCGATAGAGCGAACTTCATCGCTCGAGAGAAACGCGCCGTGATGGGAGATGGCTTCTGATCCTTTGACGCGTTTCGTCGGTTCCGTCGCGAGAACCGGTGTGTCGATTAATTCTGGCGCGACGGCGTTGACCAGTGCCCCGGGGCGAATACGGTCACGCTGAACCTCTAGACCGTGTAGTTCGTCTGATTACCATTGCCTAATGTGTCGACATTGCCTTGCGTTCAGGATGACACCGGCCTCTTGCATAAACTTGCAGTCGGGCACCGCTTGACTTGCGATGATGACCAGTTGGCCTCGGTCGATCGTCATGTTCCGCAGGCGCGCGCACGATGGGATGCACCGTGCGGACTTCCGTACGGGAAACGCTGACGCGGCTACTGTTTCATGACCGGTACGTGCGCGTGTGCCACATCGGCTTGTCAGTCGATGGCGGCTGGGATCTGGTCACGTACATGCTGCGCGGCATTGAGAAGAATCGAAGCCGAATGTGTTGCTGCAAAATCGCGCGTGCGGTGAGCAGTATTGATGGTGGCTCGCCCTCTGACTCGCTCGCCGTCGTCCCGCTCCCACGCGAGCAACACCTTCGTGCGGCATCACGATGCCGCCAATAGACTGCACTGGCTTCAACGGCCGGTGCCGACGCCGGATGCCCGCCGGCAGAAAACGCACCGCGCTCAGTCCGCCCCCGCGCCGCCCCTATTGAGCGCCACAATGGCGTCCAGCGCACCGCTCATCATGCCGCGCACAACCGGCTCCACCTTACGCGCCACCTCGGGCAGGTATTCGAACGGCGGGTCCTCGCTCATGTAGGTGGACTGGCACATTTCCAACTGCACCGCATGCACGCCGTCGTGCGGCGCCCCGCCATGCCGCGTGATGAAGCCGCCCTTAAAACGGCCGTTGACGACCCAGGTGAACGGACTCGCCGCGGCGGCGCGCTCCACAGCTTCCTGCACGGATCGCGCGGCGGTCCGGCCATCCTGCGTCCCGATGTTCAGATCCGGCAGCTTGCCTTCGAAAAGACGCGGCAGCACGCTCGCGATCGAGTGCGCTTCCCACAGCAGCACGTTCGGGTGCTGACGTCGCAGACGCGCAAGTTCCTCCTTCAGCGCGTGATGATACGGCTGCCAATATGCGGCCACGCGACGATCACGCTCGGCCACGTCCGGCGCGCAGCCCTCGCGATACAGCGGCGCGCCGCGAAAGGTCTCGGTCGGGCACAGCGATGTCGTGGTCTGCCCGGGATACAGGCTCTCGTCGTTCGAAGGGCGGTTCAGGTCGATCACGTAGCGCGACACGCGCGCGCCGAGAATCGTCGCGCCCATCGCGCGGGCGAATCCATAAAGGCGGTCGAGATGCCAGTCGGTATCCGCGACCGTCAGCGCAATGTCCGTGTACCGGTCGCGCAGGGCATCGGGAATGTGCGTGCCCAGATGAGGAATCGAGATCAGGAGCGGCGCATCGCCGCGTTCGAGTGAGAAGAGATCGTTCATGTCGTCTTGAGATCGGATGACGGTTGCGTCAGGCGTCGGCGAGAAGCTGCGCCAGCGCCCGGCGATAGTTCGCGTAATGTGCGGCTTCGTCGCGATGACGCCGCTCGCGGATCACCTGTTCGCCGCCCACGAAGAGATCGCGCACCGGTGTTTCGCCGTGCTCGCAGAAGACGGCGGACGAGAGCCACGTCGCGCTGGTCTTCTCGGCGAGATCGGGATGATCGGGATCGAGCACGATCCAGTCCGCTCGCGCGCCCGCCTCGAGAGCGCCGCACGCGCGGCCGGTCGCCCGCGCGCCGCCCGCGAGCGCGCTCTGATACAGGCGGTCCGCCACATGCGAAGTCCGCGGCGAAGCCAGCACATTGCGTTGACGCCGCGTGAGCCGCTGGCCATATTCGAGCAGACGCAATTCGGAACGCCAGTCGACGCCGATATGGCTGTCCGAGCCGATGCCGAACGCGCCGCCTGCATCGAGGTAGTCGATGGCAGGGAACAGTCCGTCGCCGAGATTGGCTTCGGTCGTGGGGCACAGGCCGGCGATCGCGCCGCTCTTCGCGAGCGCGAGCGTTTCGGCTTCGTCGACGTGCGTCGCATGCACCAGGCACCAGCGCGCGTCGACATCGAAACGGTCGAGCAGCCATTGAACGGGCCGCGCGCCGAGCGCCGCGAGACAGGCATCGACTTCCGCGGTTTGCTCCGCGATGTGAATGTGCACGGGCGCGCCCGGCGACACGGCATCGAGCCCGTCGAGCGCCGCCCGCAATGCATCCTCGGAGACGGCGCGCAGCGAATGCGGCGCGATCCCGTAGCGCAGCGCGCCGTTCTCCGGACGCGCCGCGCGCAACGAGCCGAGAAGTTCGAGAAAGGCGTCGGTCTCGTTGATGAAGCGGCGCTGGTCGGCGCGCGGCGGCTGCGCGCCGAAGCCGCTGTACTGGTAGAGCACCGGCAGCATGGTCATGCCGATGCCGGTTTCGCTCGCGGAATCCACCACGCGCTGCGCCATTTCGGCCGGGTGCGCGTGGCGGCTGCCGTCCTGCGCGTGGTGCACGTAGTGGAACTCGCAGACCGACGTGTATCCCGCCTTGAGCATCTCGACATACAGCCAGCGCGCGATTGCACCGAGCGTTTCCGGCGTGATGCGCGCGGCGAAGCGGTACATCAGGTCGCGCCAGCTCCAGAAACTGTCCGTGGGATTGGCGCGATATTCGGTGAGGCCCGCCATGGCGCGCTGAAACGCGTGCGAATGCAGATTCGGCATGCCGGGGAGCACCGGCCCCGCCGCCCGCGCGGCGTCGGCCGGAACGACAGTGGTATCGGGCGTGACGGCGACGAGCGTGCCGACGTCGCTCCATTCGAGCAGCACGTTGGTGCGCCAGCCATCCGGCAGCAGCGCATGCGCCGCGAAAAGCGATTTCGTGGATGAATTCATGAGTCAACTTCCGTATCCAGGGACGTGCACACCGCCACGCCGTCTCCTTGTATATCGATTTCGACGGCATCCGCGCGGTCGATGCGAAGCGTGTCGAATCGGGTCAGCGCGATGCGCGTCGCGCCGGCCCGCACTTCCAGCGAACCCTGCGCGCAAAGCAGCAGCGCCGTATCGGCGGCGAGCCGCTGGCGGCCCGGCGTGCGCAGGATATCGACCGAGGCCCGCGCGACGCCGCGGTGCGTCATCACATTCAGCACGCGCACCGGCCCGCTCGCGAGATGCGCCGCAACGGGCGTTTCGCCGGGAAAGCGCTCGACGTCGAATGCCTGCAGGAGGCGAGGGCCGCCGAGCGTCACGCCCACGCCGTCGAGCACCATCAACAGCCGGTCGATGCCGTCGAAACGGGAGAACGGCCCGTCACGATCGATATCGGCCATGCTCACGCGCCAGGCGTGTTCACGGGACGCGATCTCGCGCGTGATGCCGCCGCCGTTCTTCCACGGCGACGCCACGAGCGCATCGCCGCGTATCAAGGTCAGGTTCATGCGCGCGACAGCACGGCCTGCAGGAACGAGCGCGTGCGAGGCTGCGACGGCGTCGAGAAAATCTGAGCGGGCGGTCCCGCTTCGACGATCTCGCCGCCGTCCATCACGACCACGACATCCGCCACTTCCTTCGCGAAGCCCATTTCGTGCGTGACGACGAGCATCGTCATGCCTTCCGATGCGAGCAGCTTCATGACCTGCAGCACTTCGCCCACGAGTTCGGGGTCGAGCGCCGAAGTCGGTTCGTCGAAGAGCATGACGCGCGGCTGCATCGCCAATGCGCGCGCGATGGCGACGCGCTGCTTCTGGCCGCCCGAAAGGCTCGCGGGCATCGCATGCGCCTTGTGCTCGAGGCCCACCTTCTTGAGCAGGGCAAGCGCGGCGGCTTCCGCGTCGGCTTTCGAGGCTCCCCGCAGCATCCGCGGACCCACCGTGATGTTGTGCAGCACCGAAAGATGCGGGAACAGGTTGAACGACTGGAACACCATGCCCACTTCGGTGCGCAGCGCGTTGAGCGCGCGGTCCTTGAGCATCGTGCCGTGACTGACGAGCCGGTGCCCGCAGATATCGATCGTGCCGCGCTCGGGCTGCTCCAGCCCGTTGCAGCAGCGCAAAAACGTGCTCTTGCCGGAACCGCTCGGACCGATCACCACCACGACCTGGCTCGGCTGAATGTCGAAGTCGATGCCGTTCAGTACGCGATGCGCGCCGAACGACTTCGTGAGTTCGCGAATGCTGACGATAGGTTGGACGCTGCCCGTTGTCATTGCACCATGCCTCCTGCGCGAAGCCGGCGCTCGACGCGATGAAGAATGAAGTTGGTCGTCTGTGTGAGCACGAGGTACACGAGCGCGATCACGATATAGACCTCCAGCGACCGGTACGACACGCTGATGATCTTCTGGCCTTCGTGCATGAGGTCGTCGATGGTCAGCAGCGACACCAGCGCCGAGTTCTTGATCAGCGCGATGAACTCGTTGCCGAGCGGCGGAATCATGCGCACGATCGCCTGCGGCAGGATGATGGCGCGCATGGCCTGCCCCGACGACATGCCGATGGAGCGCGCCGCCTCCATCTGTCCGCGATCCACGGACTGAATCGCGCCGCGCACGATCTCCGACACATACGCGGCCGAATACAGCCCGAGCCCGAGCATCCCGCACACGAACGCGGGCAGAAGGATGTTGAATTGCGGCAAGCCGAAGAACAGCAGGAACAACTGCACGAGCAGCGGCGTGCCGCGAAAGAAGATCAGATAGCCGGTGCAGAAGCCGTAGACGAGCCGCCGCTGCGGATACAGCCGGCCAATGCCGATCAAGAGGCCGAGTAGGCACGACAGCACGAGCGCGGCGGCCGTCACTTCCACCGTGATCAGCGCGCCGTGAGCGATATCGGCCCAACCGGCGAAGGCCGGCGTGAAGTCGAGTTGCATCAGTCGGTTCCGCCCGATTACTTCGCGCTCGCGGTCGTGCTGGCGCTCGCGCCGAACCACTTCTTCACGATGGCGTCGTAGGTGCCGTCCGCCTTGATCTTCGCGAGCGCGGCGTTCATCTGGTCGCGCAGTTGCGGCTCATCCTTGCGCACCGCGATGCCGTAGGCTTCCGTCGTCAGCTCCTTGTCGAGGACGCGGAAACCGGGGCGCGTGCGCACGAACTGGTACGCGGCGGGCTTGCCCGTGACGGCGGCGTCGGCGCGGCCGATACCCACGAGATCGAACATCTCCTGGTTCTTTTCCACTTCCACGCGCTGCACCTGCGGATAGTTGTCACGCAGGAAATTGACCGACTTCGTGCCGACGTGCACGGTCACTTTCTTGCCGTTGAGATCGGCGAGGCTCTTGATCGATGAGTCTGCCTTGACGAGCGCGGAGAGACCGCCCGCGAAATACGACTGCGTGAAATCGACGACCTGCGCGCGCTCCGGCGTGATGTAGATGCCCGAGATCGCCGCGTCGAAGCGGTGCGCCACGAGACCTGGAATCAGCCCCTTGAAGTCGATGTCGGTCCACTGAACCTGCTTGCCCATTGCCTTGGCGAGCGCGTTCATGATGTCGATGTCGAAGCCCGTGCGCTGGCCTTTGTCGACGAATTCCATCGGCGGGAACGTCGCGTCGGTCGCGACGTTGAGTACATTCGAATCCTGCGCGGATGCCGTGCCGGGCGCGACCGCCGTCAACAGCGCCATGCCGAGGCTCGCAGCGGAGAGGAGGTTCTTCAGTTTCATGTGTGGGCTCCAGAGTGTGTGGTCGGTCGTTGAAGTGAGGTTCACGCGGATTGCAGTCGGGCGGAAATGGCGTTGGCCGTGCGCACGGTCCAGTCGGCGAGTTGCTGGGCGCGGCCCTCGGCGCGCGAGGACGGGGCCATCAGCGTGATGGATGCGCTCGCGCCTGCGCCGCGCGACACGCGTCGAAACACGGGCGCGCTTACGCCCCACACGCCGGGATCGACTTCGCTGTCGCTCACGGCGTAACCGCGTAGACGGATGCGCTCCAGTTCCGCTTCGAGGGCGGCGCGCGCCGCGTCGTCGCCGGCGAACTGGCGCTCCAGCGTTTCGTTGCGCGTTTTCTCGGCCATGAAGGCAAGCAGCGATTTGGCGGATGCGCCCGCGCGCAACGGCACTGCACGGCCTTTCTCGAACGAGCAGCGCAGCGAGTGCGTGCTCTCGATCATTTCGAGGCAGATCACCTGATCGTTGACGGCGACGATGAGCCCCACGCTTTCTTGGGTTGCGCGCGAGAGCTGCACCATGGCCTCGCGGCTTGCTTCGACGAGCATCGAATTGACGTCGAAGCCGAGTGCGAGCTGCAGGCTCACGGGGCCGGGCGCATAGTAGCCCGCGTCCTCCGACACGAAGCCCCAGCGTTTGAGCAGCGCGACCTGACGATAAAGCGTGCTTTGCGCGAGGCCGGTCGCGCCGAGCATGTCCTTCACGGACATGGCCTTGCCGTGGTTCGCGAGCGCGGTGAGCACGAGAAGCAGACGCTCGGCGCCGATGACTGTGGATTCCTCTTTCACCTTGCGTTATTGCCCACGAAGAGTGATTTCGATAGCGGAGGATGCCACGGTATTCCCGGGCGACAAAAATACGATTCCCAGTGCATGAGAATTGCGCACTCGGATTTGTGCTTACGACGGTTGGTACGTCCAAGCCGCGAGCCATCTCTTGAACGCTGACTGCTCTGAGGGCGTCTGCACGGACATGACGGACACGCTGCGCATTACGCGAGGCGTGAGCGACACCTGCGCTTCATGGACAACTGGACGATCTCGCCAGCAACCGAGGCGGCGATGCCCCGCCGTTTTGTCTGAATGGAGCGAGGGCTATCGGAGGCGGCGAGCGGCGTGAGCGTGGGCACGTGCGAGCGAGAGGGGAAGTTCTGCGAATGCAATGGTCAGTGCGCTTGCGACAAGTTCATCTGCAATCGCTCCGTAGAAGCGGAGCGCCGGATCGAGTACCAATACGCTTGCATCGTTTCCACAGATCCGGTTTCCTTGCACCGGTGAGTTTCCGGCTGCAAACAACCCGCCCATACAGCCGGTTTGCGTCCTTTTTGTCGGGCCATCGATTTTGCTTATCGGAATGCCGATTCCAAAGCGAAGAAACCCCGCCCGCACGCCCGCGCCGGGCGGCGCTCCATCTTTTTTTCTGCGTTCAGCTCCGTCGTGAGTCATGGTTTACGCGCAGTTCCGCGCGCGCCTCGCGAGCCGTATCGTCGGCTTCAGTTCTCGCAACACACCGGGCCACGTGCATTCGACGAGCGCCTGACTGCCCGGCACCTCACGGAGCACCCTCGACATGGCCCGCATCATCGGTGGCATCGCCGCCTCCCACACGCCCACCATCGGTTTCGCGTTCGACAAGAACAAGCGCGACGATCCTGTCTGGGCGCCGATCTTCGAAAACTTCGCGCCGCTTGCGAACTGGCTCGAAGAGAAGCGCCCCGATGTGATCCTGACCATCTACAACGATCACGTCACGTCGTTCTTCTTCGATCACTACTCGGCGTTCGCGCTGGGCGTAGGCCCCGAATGGCACGTCGCGGACGAGGGCGGCGGCGCGCGCGATCTGCCGCCGATCAAGGGACATCCCGCGCTCGCCGCGCACATCGGCAGCTCGCTGATGACCGACGAGTTCGACATGTCGTTCTTCCAGAACAAGGCGCTCGACCACGGCTGCTTTTCGCCGCTGTCGATGCTGTGCCCGCACAAGCCCGAGTGGCCCGTGAAGATCGTGCCGCTGCAAATGGGCGTGCTGCAACTGCCGATACCGAGCGCGCGACGCTTCTACAAGCTCGGCCAGGCGCTGCGCCGCGCGATCGAAAGCTATCCGGAGGACATCAAGGTCGCGATTCTCGCGACGGGCGGCCTATCCCATCAGGTGCATGGCGAACGCGCCGGCTTCAACAACACGGAGTGGGACCAGCGTTTCCTCGATCTTTTCGAACGCGATCCCGAGCAGCTTGCCGAAATGACCATCGCCGAGTATGCGGAGCTGGGCGGCTATGAAGGCGCCGAAGTCGTCATGTGGCTCACCATGCGCGGCGCGCTGTCGTCCAACGTAGTGTGCAAGCATCGCAGCTACTACCTGCCTTCGATGGCCGGCATCGCCACCGCCATCTACGAAGGCGAGGACAGCGAGACGAAGCCCGCGATCATCGAGCGGCATCGTCGGCGCATGGCGGTCGAACTCACCGATGTGGAAAAGCTGCAAGGCACGTATCCGTTCAGTATCGAAACGGCCGTGCGTGCGTATCGCATCAACGATTATCTGCATCGCATGGTCGAGCCCGCGCATCGCGAGGCCTTTCAGCGCGATCCCGAAGCGAGCTTCGAAGCCGCCGGTCTGAGTGAAGAAGAACGCGACATGATCCGCCGCCGCGACTGGCGCGCCTTGCTGCATTACGGCGTGATCTTTTTCATGCTGGAGAAGCTCGGCGCGGTGACGGGCGTGTCGAACCTGCATATCTATGCGGCGATGCGCGGCCAGACGCTCGAAGAGTTCCAGAAAACGCGCAATGCGCCCGGTGCACTGTATTCGGTGGCGGGCAAGAGCGGCGGCAAGCTCGACTGGGACAAGGCAGAGCAGGGCAAACAATAAAACGACATAGACGCACGGAGACACGACATGACTAGCGGTAAGACCATCGACATCAAGGGCTTCATCGACGAGCGGCCCATTTCCGCCTACCAGTGGCTGCTGGTAGCGCTGTGCTTTCTCGTCGTCACCGCCGACGGCATGGATGTCGCCATCATGGGCTTCGTCGCGCCCTCGATCATCGCGGACTGGCACATCTCGCGGCCCGCGTTCGGACTCGTGATGAGTGCCGCGCCCATCGGACTCGTGATCGGGGCGCTGGCTGCGGGACCCGCGTCGGACCGTATCGGTAGAAAAGGAGTCCTGATTACATCGGTGTTCCTGTTCGGCGTGTTCACCATCGCCACCGCCTTCACGAATTCGCCGATGACCATGGCGTTGTTGCGCGTGCTCACGGGCATCGGTCTCGGCGCCGCGATGCCTAACACCACGACGCTTCTTTCCGAATACGCACCGCAACGCAAGCGCGCGCTGCTCATCACGATCATGTTCACGGGCTTCAATCTCGGTTCCGCGTTGATCGGCTTCGTCGCGGGCTGGCTTATCCCGACGCATGGCTGGCGTTCGGTGCTTGTCTTCGGTGGCGGGCTTCCGCTCGTACTGATTCCGCTGCAAATCTGGCTCCTGCCCGAATCGGCGCGTCTGCTCGCGGTGCGCGGCGCGACTTCGCAAAAGGTCGGCAAGGTGCTGGGCCGTGTCTGCGGCGTGCGTTTCAAGGGCGATGAAACCTTCGTTTCGACGGAACCGCCGCTGCCGACCAAGCGGCCTATCGGCGTGCTGTTCTCGCACGGCTACGGGCTCCTGACCGCGGCGCTGTGGGTCACGTATTTCATGGGCTTGCTCGTGATCTACCTGCTCACCGGCTGGCTGCCGACGCTGATGAAAGACGCGGGCCTGACCGTATCGGCGGCTGCGAACATCACGGCCATGTTCCAGATCGGCGGCACCATCGGCGCGATCATCGTCGGCTGGATCATGGACCGCGTGCGCCCTGCGCCCGTCATCAGCGCGGCTTATCTGGGCGGCGCGCTGTGCGTGCTCGGGCTGGCGTGGATCGGCGCGCTCTCATCGTCGCTCGCGATCCTCGTATTCGCTGCGGGCTTTTGCATGAGCGGCGCGCAAACGGGTCTCAACGCTTTCGCACCGAGCCGCTATCCGACGGTCGCGCGTGCCACCGGCGTGAGTTGGATGCTCGGCATGGGCCGCTTCGGCAGCATCTTCGGTTCCGCGTTCGGCGGCGCGCTGCTCGGCCTTGGCTGGCAGTTCGGCGCGATCCTCGCGATGCTCGCCGTTCCCGCGACGCTCGCCGCCATTGCCATTCTCGTCGCACAGCGGGGCCGCACGGCCGATGCCGCCCCGCAGACCACCGCCGCACATTGATCCGGAGTACAGATGATTATCGATATCCACGGCCATTACACGACCGCGCCAAAGGCGCTGGAGGCATGGCGCAACCGGCAGATCGCGGGCATCAAGAATCCGTCGGAGATGCCGCGTCCGTCCGAACTGCACATCAGCGACGACGAATTGCGCGAGTCCATCGAAAGCAACCAGCTGCGGCTGATGCGCGAGCGCGGGCTCGATCTGACCATCTTCAGCCCGCGTGCCAGCTTCATGGCGCATCACATCGGCGACTTCGAAGTGTCGAACACGTGGGCCGCCATCTGCAATGAACTCTGCTATCGCGTGAGCCAGCTTTTTCCGGACAGCTTCATTCCTGCGGCGATGCTGCCGCAAAGCCCCGGCGTGGATATCGCGACGTGCATTCCCGAACTCGTGAAGTGCGTGGAGCAGTTTGGCAACGTGGCGATCAACCTGAACCCGGACCCGTCTGGCGGACACTGGACGAGTCCGCCGCTTTCGGACCGCTACTGGTATCCCATCTACGAGAAGATGGTCGAGTACGACATCCCCGCGATGATCCATGTGAGCACTAGTTGCAACGCGTGCTTTCATACGACCGGCGCGCATTATCTGAACGCCGACACGACCGCGTTCATGCAGTGCCTCACGTCCGATCTGTTCCGGGATTTCCCGACGCTGCGCTTCGTGATTCCGCATGGCGGCGGCGCGGTGCCGTATCACTGGGGACGCTTTCGCGGTCTCGCGCAGGAACTGAAAAAGCCTTTGCTGAAGGACCATTTGCTGAACAACGTGTTCTTCGACACGTGCGTCTATCACCAGCCGGGCATCGACCTGCTCACGCGAGTCATACCGGTCGACAACATTCTGTTCGCGAGCGAGATGATCGGCGCAGTGCGCGGCATCGATCCGGAAACGGGGCACTATTTCGACGATACGAAGCGCTATATCGAAGCGGCATCCATGCAGCCCGAAGCACGCTACAAGATTTACGAAGGCAACGCGCGCCGCGTGTATCCGCGCCTCGATGCCGCGCTCAAAGCAAAAGGACAATGAACATGTACGAACTGGGAGTGGTGTATCGCAACATCAATCGCGCCGATGGCGACGCCGCAACGAAGTTGGGCGCGCTCGGCTCGGCCACCGTTCATGAAGCCATGGGCCGTGTCGGGCTCATGAAGCCGTATATGCGGCCCATCTACACGGGCGCGCAAGCGAGCGGCACGGCAGTGACCGTGCTTCTGCAGCCGGGCGACAACTGGATGCTGCACGTCGCGGCTGAACAGATTCAGCCGGGCGATATCGTCGTGGCTGCTTGCACCGCCGATAACACCGATGGCTTTTTCGGCGACCTCCTCGCCACGAGCTTCAAGGCGCGCGGTGCGCGGGCGCTCATCATCGACGGTGGCGTGCGCGACGTCCGCGTGCTGACGGAGATGGGCTTCCCCGTATGGAGTAAGGCGATTTCGGCGAAGGGCACGGTCAAGGCAACGCTCGGCTCCGTCAACATTCCGGTGGTGTGCGCGGGCGCGTTGGTCACCCCGGGCGATGTGATCGTCGCGGATGACGACGGCGTCGTGGTCGTGCCTTCTGCATCGGCGCAAAAGGTGCTGGAAAAGGCCACGGCGCGCGAGGCGCTCGAAGGCGAGAAGCGCGCGAAGCTGGCGGACGGCGTGCTCGGTCTCGACATGTACAACATGCGTGAGCCGCTGCAGCGCGCGGGCTTGCGCTATATCGACTGATGCAGGCGCGTGCGATGAACGACAATGCCGCGCCTATCACGGTCATTTCCTCGATGGCGACACGCCAGGTCCTGAGCGATCTCGCCGATGCCTACATGCAGCATGCCGGCCCGCGCGTGACGGTGGAATCGGTCGGGGGCGTGGCGGCTGCACGACGTGTTAAGGAAAACGAAGCATTCGATGTCGTGGTGTTGGCATCGGATGCGATTGCCCGGCTTGCCGAAGCACGCCTCGTCGATGCATGGAGCCGCGTGCGCATAGCCCGTTCGGGGATTGCGATGGCGGTTGCGGCGGGCGCGGCGCGTCCTTTGATAGACAGCGGCGCAGCCGTGCGCGAAGCGGTGCTCGGCGCGCGCAGCATCGGCTATTCGACGGGGCCGAGTGGCACGCACCTGATGCGCATGTTCGAACGCTGGGGGATCGCAGAGCGGGTGGGGCCGCGCATCGTGCAGGCGCAGCCGGGTGTGCCCGTCGGTGCGCTGATCGCGCGCGGCGAGGTCGAATTGGGCTTTCAGCAGATGAGCGAGCTGATCGGGCTGGATGGCGTGGACATCGTCGGTCCATTGCCGGACGAGATTCAGGCGCTTACGGTGTTCGAAGGAGCCGTGTGCATGACGGCGCGCTCGCCGGGCGATGCGAAGGCGTTGCTGGCGTTTCTCGGCTCGCCCCAGGGCGATGGAGTGAAGCGGCGGTATGGGATGGAGCCTGTGGCTTGTGGAAATTCTTGATAAGCGCTTTCCGCGCGGCGTTACTATTCCTCGACGGCCCGATCAGTGAATTGCACCAGCCGAAACCGTCGTTAACGCCCGCACTTGCATCGCCCTATCACGCAAGCGCCCGCATCCCTTCCTCTTCCAACCGGAACGTCTCCACCGCCGTGCGCAACGCCGCTGCCTGATCCTCCAGCGATTGCGCCGCGGCCGCCGCTTCTTCGACCAACGCCGCGTTCTGCTGCGTGACTTCGTCCATCTGCGTCACGGCGCGCGCCACCTGATCGATGCCGCTGCTTTGCTCTTCGGATGCCGCCGCGATCTCGCCCATGATGTCGGTCACGCGCTGCACCGCACCGCTGATTTCGCTCATCGTGCGGCCGGCTTCGTCGACGAGCGCGCTGCCCGATTGCACGCGCTCGACCGACGTGTCGATCAGTTCCTTGATCTCCTTCGCCGCCGCCGACGAACGTTGCGCGAGCGAGCGCACTTCGCCCGCGACCACCGCAAAGCCGCGTCCTTCTTCGCCCGCACGCGCCGCTTCAACGGCAGCGTTCAACGCGAGAATGTTGGTCTGGAACGCGATGCCTTCGATAATCGTGATGATGTCCGCGATCTTGGCCGAGCTTTGGTTGATCTCGCCCATCGTCGAGACGACCTGCGACACCACATGGCTGCCCTTGCTCGCAATTTCCGACGCGTTCGCGGCTAGCGTGCTGGCCTGACGCGCATTGTCGGCGTTCTGCTTGACGGTGCCGGTAAGCTCGTCCATGCTCGACGCCGTTTGCTGCAAAGCCGAAGCCTGCTCTTCCGTGCGCGACGACAAGTCGATATTGCCCGCCGCGATCTGTTTGGTCGCGGACGCAATCGACTCGCTGCCCGAGCGCACCGAGCGCACCGTTTCGATGAGGCTCGCCTGCATCGTCGAAAGGCCGCGCAGCAGTTGGCCCATTTCGTCGTTCGAGTTGACTGTTACGGTACCGCGCAGATCGCCCGATGCAATCGCGCTGAATTGCGTGAGCGCCGCATCCAGCGGGCGCGCGATGCGGCGGCGCAGCGAGGCCCACGAATAGATGGCGGCAGCCACGCCAGCGAGAATCGCCGCGATGCTGCACATGCGGAAGCTTTCGAACTGCGCTTGTCCTGCGTCGTAGGCGCGTTGCGCCGTTTCGAACTGCAGCTTGCGCAGCGCGACGCCTGTCTTCGCGAATTCGTTGAAGGCCGCCTGCATCGCGCTTGCATCGGCGGTGATCTTTTCCTGGTCTTTCGCGCGCACATCGGCATAACCTTCATCGATGAGCTTCTGCATGGCGAGACGCTGCTGATTGAACTTCTCGGCCAGCGGCTTTTCTTCCGAATCCTGCGGCAAGGACGCGTATTTCGTCCACGCATCGTCGGATGTCTTGCGCATGAGCGCGCCGCGCCCGATCGCGTCTTCCGCTGCGCTCGTGCCGACGTTCAGCGCAGCACGGTCGAAGCTCAGGCGCTCGCGCGCCATGAACATCTCAGCATTGCCGATCGACACCGCGCTGGGCATCTCGTTCGTGAACAGGTCGTGCGTCACCGAATTCGCGCGCGTCATGCCGATGAGGCCGAGCACACCGATGCCGATCAGAAGCGCGCTCAGCAGCGTCATGGCCAACGCCAGCCGCCCTTTGATAGTCGAAAACATGTCTTCCTCGAAAAGGCTGCATCGCGTCATTCGCGCGGAGGCTGCGATGCAGCGCCTGCTGCGCGGCCGAGGGAATCCGTCGACCCTTGTATATCGACAAGAGCGCGCCGCGCTTTAGTTCGGGAAAACATGGATAAGCAAAACGAACGAACGATCGCTTGATCGCAGTTGCATTAGGTGCTTGCATCGAGCATCCGGGCCATGCCCAATACGATGACAATCACGCCGATGTACCGGGCCAGCCGCTCGCCATGAGGCAGCATGCGCTCGGCGGCGATGGCGAGCGTCACCGCAGCGATGGGGCTGGCGTTCGTCATGCCCGCGACGCATAAAGCTACTGTAAGGCCCGCGCAAGATGCAAGACACTGCAAGCCGTGCCGGGTGCCATGACCGTAAGCATCACGCACCGTCAGGCTACGCGGCACCGGTGAGCGGCAACGCGCGAGCCAACGCGCCTTCCATTGGCTCGATTGCACCATGCCCGCGAGAAAGAGCACCGCGCCGGCTGTCACTGGTTTCGCGAGAAAGAGCGTGCTCGACGAAGCACCGAGCCAATACATCGCCATGCCCGCGATCGACCATGCCGTGACGTAGCCCGCCGTCATCAGCGCAAGCGGTGCCACGCGCGACGCGCGGTAAAGCCATAGCGTGTGCGCAAAAGACGGCAGCATCATGGCGGTCATCATGATGGTCCACATGCCGACGAACGCCGCCGCCGCGCCGAGCGCCGTCGCGCCGCAAGGACGCGTCCAGTTCATCGACGGCATTGCCGCATGGCACGCAACGAGAACCGCGGCGCTCAACATGAATGCGAAGACGTGCATCGCGGCGAGTGCGCGTCGTTCGTTTCCGTGCGCGACGATGAACGCGCGCATGGCCCGCTCAATCAGCGTATTCGTCATGGCGCTTCCACCAGTTGCCGTTTTCATTGCGCCCTTTCGGCGCGCGGTCGAGCCACTGATACATGCCCCACAGTGCATCGAGGCCGCGCGCATAGGCCGAATACGTGTAGTACACCGCGCCGTCCTCCATCGCGAATGCACTCATGCCGGGGCGGTCGCGGGTAAAGGTCGGCGCGTCGGTGCCGCACTGGGCGGCGAACGCCTTCACGGGTTCCGGCGCGTCTTTCATGTCCATCGCGTGGCCGCCGCGCGCGAAGTTGTATTCGATATCGCCTGCGCGCTGTTGCTCTTCCGTGAACGACACGTTGAAGTCGTAATTGAACTCGCCATTTCTCGCGGACGCCCACGGAAAGCGCCATCCCATGCGGTTTTTATAGGCCGTCAGCTTGTCGATGGAGGCACGGGAGACCGCCCACAACGCGACATCATGATGCGCGAGATGCACGGCGAAGCCGTCGAAGCCATCCGCAATGGACGAGCACGACGGGCATCCCGCGCTCCAGTCCGGCCCGAACATGAAGTGATAGACAAGCAGTTGCGAGCGCCCGCCGAAGAGGTCCGCGAGTGTGGCATCGCCCGCTTCGGTATCGAAGCGATACGTCTTGTCGATGCGCACCCACGGTAAGGCCCGACGCTGCCGCGCAAGTTCGTCGCTTCTGCGCGTGAGGTCCTTCTCGGCTTTCAGCAGATCGAGCCGCGCGGCGAGCCAGTCGTCGCGTGTTGCGGTGATGTGAGTCGTCATTCCCGTTGCCTCCGTTATGCGGCGCGGCGTGCGCAGCGGTTCCCGAATGCTTCGCGACCGTCGCAAAGCATGGTGTTAGATTAGTGCCGGGCATCCGGGCGTGGGAGTGACAAGCGTGTCGGGATTCGCATGGATTCGTTGATGACGGCGGCGGCGCGGGCGCTCGCAGCGGGCGATCCGCTCGGCGCATTGAACCGCGTGGCGCTGCGCGACGATGCGCCCGCGCTCGCGCTGCGCGGTATCGCCATGGCGCAGCTCGGTGACTTCGCGCGTGCGAAGGCGCTTCTCAAGCGCGCCGCCCGCGCGTTCGGGGCGAAGGAAGCCGTCGCACGCGCGAGATGCGTCGTCGCCGAGGCAGAGATCGCGCTCGCATCGCGCGAGCTTGCGTGGCCCGCCAAGGCGCTCGATCGCGCGCGCGCGACGCTCGAAGCGCATGGCGACCGCATCAACGCGGCGCACGCGCGCTATCTCGACGTGCGGCGCGCGCTATTGCTCGGGCGCATCGGCGAGGCGGAACAGCGACTCGGCGCGCTGGATGCGTCCGCGCTGCCGCCCGCGCTGCGCGCGGCGCACGAATTGATCGCGGCGGGCATCGCCATGCGCCGCTTGCACGCGAATGCGGCGCGCGCAGCGCTGGAACGCGCGAGGCGGGCCGCGCAAGCCGCGGGCATTGCCGCGCTGTCAGCGGAGGTCGAGCACGCGTGGGCCATGCTCGATACGCCTGCTGCGCGGCTCATCGCGAAAGACGGCACACGCGTGCTCTCGCTGGACGATGTCGAGACGCTGTTCGCATCGAACGCGCTTGTCATCGACGCCTGCCGCCACCGCGTATGCGATACACGAACTACGATCTCGCTCGCGACGCGCCCGGTGTTGTTCGCGCTTGCACGTATGCTCGGCGAAGCATCGCCCGGCGACGTGTCGCGCGATGAATTGATTGCGCGCGCTTTCCGCATGCGCCACGTTGACGAGACGCACCGTGCGCGGCTGCGCGTCGAGATGGGGCGCTTGCGCACGCTGCTGCGCCCGCTCGCCGATATTCGCGCCACGCGCAACGGCTACGCGCTCGCGCCGCATGTCGCGCCGGATGTGGCCGTGCTCGCGCAGCCCGTGGACGACGAACATGCGCCGCTGCTCGCCTGTCTCGCCGATGGCGAAGCGTGGTCCAGTTCCGCGCTGGCGCTTGCGCTGAACGCGAGCCAGCGCACGGTGCAGCGCGCGCTGGAAACGCTGGCGGCGTCGGGCAAGGTGCAGTCGCTCGGGCGTGGACGCGCGCGCCGCTGGCTCGCGCCGCCCGCGCCGGGATTCGCGTCGGCGTTGTTACTCCCTGCCGATCTCGCGAGCGGCTAGCATCGCGGTATTGAATCGAAGGCATCGAAGGATGCGCGAGGAGAGGACCGGACCATGAAACGCGCGAAAGCAGAAATCATCCGTGAATACGGGCCTTTTCCGGATGTGGAAGGCGTGCACGGCGTCACCTTCGACGGTCATGCCGTCTGGTTCGCGGCAGGCGATACGCTCAACGCATTCGATCCCGCAACCGGCGAGCCGGAAGCTACGCTGCACGTCCCGGCACATGCCGGCACGGCCTTCGACGGCGAGCATCTGTATCAGATCGCGGAGGACCGCATCCAGAAGATCGACCCGCGAACCGGCCGCGTGCTCTCGACCATTCCGGCGCCCGGCGGCGGCGCGGATTCGGGTCTCGCGTGGGGCGAAGGCACGCTGTGGGTCGGCCAATACCGGGAGCGCAAGATTCATCAGATCGATCCGGCAAACGGCAACATCCTGCGTACCATTCAATCGAACCGGTTCGTGACCGGCGTGACATGGGTCGACGGCGAGCTTTGGCACGCCACTTGGGAAGGCGACGAAAGCGAGCTTCGGCACGTCGATCCGGCCACGGGCCAGGTCATCGAACAGCTGGACATGCCTGAAGGCGCAAACGTTTCGGGGCTGGAATCGGACGGCAGGGACGGCTTCTTTTGCGGCGGCGGGCGCTCGGCCACCGTGCGTGCCGTGCGCCGGCCAAAGGCGCGATAGGTCGCCAAGTCGCGCCCGGCGGGCGGCGCGTCACGCGTCATTTGTTCGCGTGCGAGTGCGATAGCCTTTATGCTGTCGGACGCGCGGCGACAGACAGGCCGCGCCTGCACGATTCCTTCATACATAGGGCCGCCTTTGACTTCTATCCTCGCCGATTCAATTCAACTCGATTCATGGATCGGCGAGACAGCCCGGGCCATTCGCGATTTCGACTGGTCGAAGACGCCGCTCGGGCCCATCGGCTTATGGCCGCAGGCGCTGCGCTCCGTCGTGCAGGTGATGCTGCGCAACGCCTTGCCGATGGCCGTGCTGTGGGGCGAAGAAGGAACCCTGCTCTATAACGACGCATACGCGAAGTTCTCCGGCGCGCGGCACCCGGGCATTCTCGGCCTGCCGATCGAGAAGGCGTGGCCGGAAGCGTCGGACTTCAATCGCAACGTGGTGGACTGCGGTTTGCGCGGGGAATCGCTGTCGTATCGGGATATCGACTTCGTGCTCGCAATCAACGGGCATCCTGCGCAAGTGTGGCTCGACCTGCATTACAGCCCCGTTGCCTCCGACGACGGCACACCGGCCGGCGTGCTCGCCATCGTCGTGGATACGACGGAGCGTGTGCGGCTCGAACACAATCGCACGGTCGCAGAAGCCGCGTTGCGCGAGGCCAACGACCGCCTGAATCTGGCGCTGAACTCCGGTGCGGTGCTCGGCGTATTCGTGTGGGATATTCCGCAGAATCGTGTCGTAGGCGATGAACCCTTCGCCCTCACGTTCTCGGTCCCGTTCGAGGACCTGGCCGAGGGCTGGCCGCTGGAAGCCGGGTTCGACATCATTCATCCGGACGATCGCGAGCATGTGCAGCAATCGATCGAGCGCACGGTGCGCGATGGCGTGCCGTATCGCACTGAATACCGCATCCGCACGCCGGGCGACGGATGGATGTGGATTCTTGCAAGCGGCCGCTGCGACTATGACGACCGCGGCCGGCCATTACGCTTTCCCGGCGTCATTGTCGATATTCATGACCGCAAGATCGCAGAAGAGAGCCTGAAGGACCTCACGCGCGACCTCGAAAGCAAGATCTCGGAGGCGGTCGCCGCGCGCATCGCTGTCGAAGCGCAACTGCGGCAGAGCCTGAAAATGGAGGCGCTCGGCGCGATGACAGGCGGCGTCGCGCACGACTTCAACAATACGTTGCAGGCGATCAGCGGCAATCTGCAACTGCTGCAATATCTGCCGCCGGCGGACCCGCGCGTGCCCGAACGCCTGCACGCCGCCATGGAGGCCGTGCAGCGCGGCGCGAAGCTCGCGTCGCAATTGCTGTCGTTCGCGCGACGGCAGCCGCAATCGCCCGTGGTCATCAATCCGCGCCGCCTGCTCAATGAAATTCGCGAACTGCTGCAGCATGCGGTCGGCGCGTCGGTGTCCTTCGGCACGCATTTGCCGGACGATGCGTGGAATTTCTGCGTGGACCGCAATCAGCTGGAAAACGCGCTTCTCAACCTCGCGATCAACGCGCGTGACGCCATTCGCGGCGACGGCAAGTTCACGCTCACGTGCTCGAACGAAGTGCTCGACGAAGCCGCGTGTGAAGGCAAGGACGTGCGCCCGGGCGAATACGTGCGGCTCTGCGCATCCGACACCGGCGCGGGCATGCCCGAGCACGTGCTGGAACACGCGTTCGAACCCTTCTTCACGACCAAGCCGGAAGGTCACGGGACGGGCCTTGGCCTCAGTATGGTGTTCGGCTTCGTCAAGCAATCGGGCGGACATATCGACATATCGAGCACCGTGGGCGCGGGCACGACCGTAGAACTCTATTTCCCGCGCAGCTTCGACCAGGAAACCGTGGCCGCGCCTGGCGGCCCGCTCGCGATGCAGACGGGCGGCGCGACCGTCCTCGTGGTAGATGACGATGCCGCGGTGCTGACATCGACGGTGGGCATACTCGAAGCGATGCACTACACGGTGCTCAAGGCCGCGAACGGTGATGCCGCAATGAGCGTGCTGCAAAGCGGCGTTGGCGTGGACCTGATCCTGACCGACGTCGTGATGCCGGGCAAAACGAAATGCGCCGATCTCGCGGAATGGGCGTTCGCGCAGGCACGGCCGGTGCCGGTCATCTACGTGTCGGGCTACACGCGCGACGTCATTTTGCGTGATGGCGTGCTGCGTCCCAACGTGACGCTGCTGAGCAAGCCGTATCGCGCGGAGGCGCTGGCCAGGGAAATCGCGGCCGCGTTGAAAGGCACGCCGCAGGCTCGTTGAGTCGCACGCGCGAGAATGTTCACCGCTTTCCCGAGGACATTGCCTGACTCAAGACTTCCCGCATTGCGCCGTTAAGCACCGAGGCAACGGCGCCTCCACGGCGGAAAGGGACTACGGCAGTGCAGGAGAGAGCGAGCGATTTTCTCGGAACGATCGGCGATACCGTCGCGCGGCGATTCGCCTTTCTGCAATGCGCGCGCCGCTTCGACGCATTCGAGCTGACGGTGCTGGGAGCGGTGTTCGGTGCGTGTTCGACGCCTTTCATGGCGCTTCCCTGGAACGTGCTGCTGGGCGCGGCGTGCGCCGGCGCCGTGGCGGTCGTTCATCGGATGCTGCAAGCGCAGCGCCAGCTCTTCGTCGCGCAACAGTTCGCCAATGGGCTGCTTTCGATTGCCGAAGACTGCATCAAGCTGCTCGATCTCGAAGGGCGCGTCACGTGCATCTCCGAAGTCGGCAGGCGGCTGATCGATGCCGCGAATACGCAAGAGGTGGTCGGCATCGACTGGCTCGCGCTGTGGGCCGCACCCGATGCGCGGGCCGCGTTCGAACGTGCGAAAGCGGGCGAATCGGTGTCCTTCTCGGGCGAGTGCGCCACAATGACCGGCTCGCCGAAGTGGTGGACGTCCACGTTCGCGCCGGTCTACGGTGAAGAAGGCCGCGTCGTCGCGGTGCTGTGCAAATCGCGCGATATCACGGCGGAAGTCGATCTCATCGAGGAATTGCGCGGCAACGCGCGCGTGCAGAAGGACATGGAAGACCACGTCGACGCGGTCTTCTGGACCGCGAGTCACGACTTTCAGGAGCTGCTGCATGTCAGCTCCGCTTTCGAGCGCATGTGGGAAATGCCCGTCGCCGCGCTCGAGGACGACAAGACTGCGTGGATGCAGCGCGTGCACGGGGACGACATGCCCGGCCTGCGCGGCAAGATGCGCGACGCGGTGAATACCGGCGCGCCGTCGCAGAGCTATTTCCGCCTCTGTCTTCAGGGCGATCGCACGCGCTGGGTGCGCGCGGACATCTATCCGGTGAGAGAAGACGGCGCGGTCTCGCGCGTCGTGAGCGTATGCGTCGATGCGACGGAGGAGCGCATGCACTTGCAGGCGCTGCATCGCCTTGCGAACACCGACAGCCTCACGGAACTGCATAACCGCAACGCGATGATGCAGGCGCTCGTCGAGCGATGCGCGTCGCGCGAGCCGTTCGCGTATCTGTTCATCGATATCGACCGCTTCAAGTCCATCAACGATACGGCGGGCCATAGCGCGGGCGATGCGGTGCTCAAGGCGATTGCTGGCCGTATCGGTCAACTCATGCCAGAGGGTGCCGTGGCGGCGCGTGCGGGCGGCGACGAGTTCACCATCGCGCTTCCCGGCGCGTTCGATCAGGAACGCATCGAAGGCGCGTGCAGGCGGCTGGCGCTCGCCTGTAGCCGCCCGATCAAGGCCGGGTGCAAGACCGTCAACATGACCTGTTCCATTGGCGTCGCGCTGTATCCCGAACATGGCCGCACGCCAGAGGCGCTTTTCATCAGCGCCGACATGGCGATGTACGCCGCGAAACGCGCGGGCCGCAACGCATTCCGCGTGTTCGGCGAGCGCGAGAAGGACGACCTTGCGCGTGCGCATCTCGAAGCCGAATTGCACGACGCCATTCGCGAAAACCAGTTCGTGCTGCACTATCAACCGCAATACTGTATGCATACGGACGGGCTCGTCGGTGTCGAGGCGCTGTTGCGCTGGCAGCATCCGCAACTCGGCCTCATCTCGCCGGCTGCATTCGTGCCGGTGCTGGAAGACAGCGGGCTGATCGTGGAAGCGGGGCACTGGATCATCCGCGAAGCCGTGCAGGCAGCGGCGCGCCTGGCGGCTTCAGTGCCCGACGTGCGTTCGGTGGCGGTGAACGTCTCGCCGAAGCAATTGCGTGATCCTCGGCTCGTTTGCGTGCTTCAGCGTGTCATCGAGCGATCCGGCATCGACTCGCATTGCATCACGCTGGAAATCACGGAGTCGGCGCTGATCGAGAACGTCGACGATGCGCAAGAGGTGCTGTCGAACCTGCGCGCGCTGGGCGTGCGTATTGCCATCGATGACTTCGGCACGGGCTATTCGAGCCTCAGCTATCTGGCGCGCTTCCGACCCGACGTGCTGAAGCTCGACAAGTCCTTCGTCGATAACATCGCCACCGACGCGATGATGCGCACAGTGGTCGAAGGCGTGATCGATCTCGCGCACAAGCTCGGCGTGATCGTGGTGGCCGAAGGCGTCGAGACGCAAGAACAGCTAGAACGCCTGAAACAGGCGGGATGCGACAAGATGCAGGGCTTCCTGCGTTCGCGGCCGGTCGCGCTCGATGCGTTAATGGAGCATGCGGCCTGCGCGGAAACGGAGGCCGCGCGCTGATCACTTCGCGCCGCGCTTTCGGCGTTTGTCGCGTTGCGCGAACATCGGCATCTTGTCGAGCATCCAGGTGAGCAATGCCTGCGGCCCTGCGGCAAGCGGCCTGCCAGCTTTCAACAGCACGCGCGCCTGTATGTTCTCGAACACCGGATGCGCGATCCGCACCGTCTTCATTTCGCCGCTCGCAATCTCGCGATACGCCGCGAATTCGCCGATCAACGTGACGAAGTTTCCCGCGCTCACCATGCGCTTCAATGCGGTCAGCGAGTTCGTCGTGAGCGTCGCGCGAATGGCGGTGCCTTCGGCCATTTCGAGCATCTTCACGACATGGCCGATGCCGAACGTAGACGGCATCAGCGCAAGGGGATGGTCGAACAGATCGTCGATACGCGCCGCACCGCCGCGCGCAACGAGGGGATGATCGTGCCGCGCGAGCGAGACGACCGGCTGCGCCGCACTCGCGCGAACTTCGATGCGCGGATGCGGCGGCGGATTGTAAGCGAGTCCGATATGCGCGCGGCTTTGCACGACCTCTTCGATGATTTCATCGACCGCGAGCATCTTCACCGCGACGTCGAGGCCGGGATACCGGGCACAGAAGGGCGCGAGCACGTCGTCGACGAGTGTGTCGACGTAGCCCTCGCTCACGGCGAGCGTGATCTCGCCTTGTTGCAGCCCTTTCAGCGCATGTAGCTGATCTTCGAGCTTCTCCTGTTGCGAGCGATAACCGCGCCAGAACTCGAGCAGATGAAACGCTGCTTCGGTTGGCCGAACGCCGCGCGCCTGCCGTTCGAAGAGCGTCGTGTCGAGTTCGTCTTCCAGCAGTTTGATCTGCCGCGCGATCACCGATGGCGACGTGTTCAGATGATCCGCCGCGCCGCGAATGGTGCCGTGCGCGAGCACTTCGTTGAAGTACCGCAGACGCTGCTGATTGATCTCACGCATGGCCGTTTCTCCGTTTCAAAGCTTCATGAGCGTTGTCCGCAGAGCAACGATACGTGAACTTTGTTGCTCTTGCTCTGACGGCGCAACGCGCACATCATGCCTTCCATCGACGACACGTAGTGGAGAGGGATGATGACGGAGAACATTAACGGCACGCGCCGCCGCTTGCTTGGTGCGACCATCGCCGGTATTGGCGCGATGCAGCTGGGTTTCAGTGGGCTGGTTCGGGCGCAGTCGGTAACGACAACGAACGCGACGTCCTTCGGCGATATCCGCCAGATCAACGCGGGCACGCTCAATATCGGCTATGCGCAGGTCGGCCCCGAAAACGGCCCGCCCGTCATTCTCTTGCACGGCTGGCCTTACGACATTCATAGCTTCGTCGAAGTCGCGCCGATGCTCGCGGCTGCCGGTTATCGCGTGATCGTGCCTTATCTGCGCGGCTACGGGTCCACGCGCTTTCTCTCGGCGGATACGCCGCGCAATGGGCAGCAGGCGGTCGTCGCCGTGGACATCATCGCGTTGATGGACGCGTTGCGCATTCAGAAGGCGCTGGTCGCGGGCTTCGACTGGGGCGCGCGCACTGCCGACATCGTCGCTGCGCTGTGGCCGGAGCGTTGCAAGGCGCTCGTGTCGGTGAGCGGTTATCTAATCGGCAGTCAGGAAGCGAACCGCGCGCCGTTGCCGCCCAAAGCCGAGTACGCGTGGTGGTACCAGTTTTACTTCGCGACCGAGCGCGGCCGCGCAGGTTATGAAGCAAACCGCCGCGAGTTCTCAAAGCTCATCTGGCAAACGGCATCGCCGCAATGGCATTTCGACGATGGGACGTTCGAGCGTTCAGCGCAAGCCTTCGACAACCCGGATCACGTCGCGGTCGTGATTCACAACTATCGCTGGCGTCTGGGTCTTGTCGAAGGCGAGCCGCAGTACGACGCGCTGGAAAAGCGTCTCGCCGCCGCACCGTCGATCACGGTTCCGACCATCACGATGGAAGGCGACGCCAACGCGGCCCCGCATCCGAACCCGTCCGCGTATGCGAAGAAGTTCACGGGCAAGTATCGGCATATCGACGTGGGCGGCGGCGTGGGCCACAATCTGCCGCAGGAAGCACCGAAGGCATTCGCCGATGCGGTCATCGCGGTGGATCGTATGTGACGCAGTGCCACGCCGGTGCGTGGCCCTAAAAGCAAACGTAGGAGTTCGAAACGAAGTCGCATTGTCACAAGCCGATTTGATGCAGCATTTTCACCGTATCGCCGATGGCCTCGTTGACGGTCTTCGCGCCGCAGCGCAGGTTGTTCATGGTGTCGCGGTCGAGTTTCCTAATGCACTCGCTATGCCAATCCGGCTGCTCTCGCTGCAAAGCCAGTCGCAGCAAGGCAGTGAGGGCCGCCGGAGGCGAAACCGCGACCACGCTGACGCGCACACGCGTCTCTGTGAGACCAACAGCCGAGACGCGGTTGCACGCTCGGAAACGATACCGCGGCGCGCGCAAACGTTTCCATCTCAGCAGCCGCCAAAACGCCTTACGCAGCGGTTTTCAAGCACGTTTCAAAGCCTGAAACTTTCGTCAGATTAATGTGGCGCGCGCCACATATTGCGTCCCCGGTTTTGCGCAAAATTCGTTCCGTCTAACGAATAACAACAAGCAACGCCTGAAGGCTGCACCATAGTGCCAAGGGCATACGGGGAAGTCATGCAGCGAGAGAAGAATGCGCCCATCAAAGGGCGCGCAATCGCAGTGTGGATCATCGCTTCATCGGCATGTGCAGGCCATGCATATGCTCAGGACGACGAAACGGTTTCGGCCGCGCATGTGCAGTCGTCGGATGCCGCGCAACCGCTGATTTCGCTGCCCACGACGCCGACGCCCAGTCCTGTCGGCCGGACCACGCCACTGCCTGCCGCGAACGGTGCGCCGCTTTCGCCGCGCGGCACGGTGAACGCATCCGAAGCGCTCGAAAAGAGCGCGACGCTCGCCGGAACGCCGCGCGCGCGCACCGTCGACGTGACGAGCGAAAAGCCGCTCGACGATGCGCTCGGCGGTGCTGTGACCACTGACACCGTGACGCTCGCGGGGCAGGACTTCTATAACTGGTTCGCTCAAGCATGGGGCGCCATCCCCCTGTCCGAGCGTTACATCGTCTCGGTGCACGAGCGTCCATCGGCGCGCTACGGCAGCCTCGTCTGGGTCGAGTTCGGTCAGCGCCGCGTCTTTCAGGCGTTCTTGCCGATTGCGCGGGCCAATGTGCGGCCCGTTGCGGAAGGCGCGGCACACGTGGCGTTCCAGAACGTCATGCAGGCCGACCTCACGCGCCTGCTCTTTCGCGACGCCGACATGGCGAACGACGAACTCTAATAAAAGCAACACGGCCAACTACGGGGAACACGATGAAAACCAATGCGCTTGTCCGCAGCGCGATGCTCGCCTGCGCGCTCTCGGTGCCGCTCTCGGTGCCGCTATTGATGCCGCTCGCCGCCCACGCCACGACGCTCGTGTATGAGCCGGTGAATCCCAACTTCGGCGGCAATCCGCTGAACGGACCGAATCTGCTGAACGAAGCGAACGCGCAGAACAAGTACAAGGATCCATCCACGGACAGCCTGATGGGCGGTCAGTCCACGCTCGACCAGTTCAATACGCAACTGCAACAGGCGATTCTGTCGCGCGTGGCGTCGTCGATTTCGAGTTCGGTCGTCGGCACCGACGGTACGCTGCATCCGGGCACGATCAACACGGGCAACTTCTCGATTGCGATCACGCAAGTCACCGGCGGCAATCTGCAAGTGACGACGACCGACAAGACGACCGGCGCATCCACTACTTTCATCGTCGGTAACGGCCAGTAAGACGAGCGCACATCAGCCATGAACAAGAACACACTCAGGACCGCCGCGCTCGGCGCCACGCTCGCCGCCGCCATGCTGATGACCGGCTGCGTCACGCAACCGATGCCTTCCGCGGGCAACGCGACGCTCACGCCGCCCACGCGGGTCACGCGCGATCTCACGCACTTGCCGCCGCCCAAGGGCAAGATCTTCGCGGCTGTGTACGGTTTTCGCGATCTGACCGGTCAATACAAGCCGTCGCCGGACAGTTCGTTCTCGTCGCAAGTCACGCAAGGCGGCGCGTCGTTTCTCGTCAAGGCCATGCGCGATTCCGGCTGGTTTCAGCCCGTCGAGCGCGAGAACCTGCAAGACCTGTTGACCGAGCGCAAGATCATGCGTGCGCTCGAGACGCCCGACGACAAGAAGAATGCGATCCCGCAGATCGGCGCGCTCGCGCCTGCGAACATCGTGCTGGAAGGCGGCATCGTCGGCTACGACTCGAACATTCGCACGGGCGGCGCGGGCGTCGCGTATCTCGGCATCTCCGCGTCGCAGCAGTACCGGGTCGACCAGGTGACGGTGAACCTGCGCGCAGTCGATATTCGCAACGGCGCGATTCTCAATAGCGTATCGACCACCAAGACCATCTATTCCATTCAGGTCGATACGGGCGTGTATCGCTTCATCGGCTTCAAGGACTTGCTGCAGGCCGAGATCGGCATGACGCGCAACGAGCCGCAACAACTGTGCGTGAACGAAGCGATCGAATCGGCGCTCGTGCACCTGATCGTGCAGGGCGTCGCGAACCAGACATGGGCGCTCAAAGACATGAAGGACTGGTACGACCCGACCATGCAGCGGTATCTGCAGGAAAACCAGGGCTATGTGCAAACCATGGAAGACGTGAACCCGCCGTATAGCGCGGTGAAGATCGATCCGCCTAAGGCCATGGGGAGCTGATTCGATGATCAACGATAACCAACTATCGCCGCCGCGCGCGCCGTGGCGTGCATCGAAGGTCGCGTTATGCGCCGGCATGTTCGCGATCGTGAGCCTGTCGCTCGCGGTCTTCGCGGCGGACTTGTCTCCGGTATCGGACTTCGGACCGCCCGAGCCGGGTTTCGGCGGCGCGACACAGGTTGCACGCGTCACGCAGCATGGCGCAAACAATCGCGTCATCGGCGTTCAGGCGGGGCAGAACGGCCTCGTCGCGAACCAGACGGGCATCGCGAACGTGGCAGTGACGGCTCAGGCCGGCAGCGATAACTGGTCGGTGCTGCAGCAAAGCGGCAACGCCAATCAGTACAACGGTTATCAGGCCGGGCAGTACAACCGGTCAATTGCAGTGCAAAGCGGTAGCGGCAACGAGGCGACGGTGACGCAGACTGGAACCTCAATGTCGTCGCAGGTGACGCAGCTCGGCAACAACAACGAAGTTTCGATCTTGCAGAGCCGCAACGGCTCCGGCTTGTCGGTCACGCAGACCGGCAACGGAGCGCGGGCTGCGGTCCTCATGAAGTAGGCAGTGTTTCTCGTCCGGTTGTCACCGGGGTGCGAGGAGACCAGTGTGTGTGGTTGAGGTAAGGGGAGTGGGATCGTATCCGACGGAGAGGGCCGGATACGTTAAGGGTGACTAAACGTCAGTGAATCGTCGTACCTAAAACATCTATCAACGAGGCAAATAAAAATGAAAGTCAAGGCAATCATCATCGCTATGGGTCTGGCAACGCTGGCTTCCACGTCGGCTTTCGCAGTGGACGGTTCCACCGGCGAGAAGGCGTTCGTTTCGCAAGTCGGCGTGAGCAACACGGCTAATGTCGATCAACAGAAGTCGAGCTACGACAACGTGACGGTTCTGCAAAGCGCGAACGGCGCAAACGCGGATGTCGAGTCGAAGAACGGCGGCTACAACACGACGACGATCCAGCAAAGCAGCTCGAAAGCCGCGTCGTATGAAACGGCGACCGTGAAGCAGGACACGACCGTCGGCAATAATACGTCGATCACGCAGACCGTCGGCGCGGACAAGGCGCTCGTCGAAACGACCGGCGGCGGATACAACACCATCGCGATCAATCAGGCAGGCACGGGTTCGGGCACGGACGCGCACGTCAAGCAGACGAACGAAGTGCATGACAACGTGTCGATCAAGCAAACGGGCGCGGCCATCGCCAACACCGATTCGAGCAACGGCGGTTACAACACGACGACGATCAGCCAGAACGCATCGGCGAGCGTGAACCTCGCCACCGTGCTTCAGATCGGCGCGAGCGGCGAAACGACGTACATCTCGCAAAGCGGCGACGGCTACGGTCATGCAACGGTCAACCAGCACTTCTCGTCGAACGACCAGGCTGGCATCGTGCAGAACGGCTACGACCAGACTGCTTCGATCGACCAGAACTCCGGTTCGGGCAACAAGGCTGGCGTACTGCAAGTTGGCAAGACGAACCAGGCGCATCTGGATCAGGAAGCCTCGTTCGAATCGACCCTGCTGGCTGCGCAGTTCGGCGATGCCAACATCATCTCGGCGTCGCAATCGGGCTATGACAACTACGGCCTGATCGGTCAGGCCGGCGTCGGCAACTCGGCGACGGTCACGCAAGCCGGCACGGGTAACGTCGCGATCGTGTCGCAATTCGGCTCGGGCAACAAGACGACCATCGCGCAGCACTAAGCACGCTTCGCGCTTCGTCGGTGGTACTTTGGGGCGGTAACGGCGTCGGGCCGTTGCCGCCCGTTTTCGCTTGGGGACTTGAAAACGGCGGACACGCAAGACGGCTGCAATACACCGCCGATGCGCGCGTTGCCGCCATGTCATCCGTGCAAGCTTTTGCGGATAGTGCTACGTTCCCCGCTACGTCCGCCAGCATCACTGCGGCACGCCCGACATGAGGAGCATCACGATAATGAAAGCCATGCACATCCGTTTCTGCACCGCGGCCGGTTGCGCGCTGTTCGCATCCGCGAGCGCCTGGGCGCAGTCCACCGTCACCATGTACGGCCGGCTCGACGGCGGCATCGAATATCTCAATCACGTGGCAAACGGCGCGGGCGGCAACGCGACGCGATGGAGCGCGGAAGGCGGCGATTGGGGTACGAGCATGTTCGGGCTCAAAGGCGTCGAAGACCTGGGTGGCGGCATGACCGCCGTCTTCGATCTGGAGACCGCAATGCAGATCATGAACGGCAGAACGGGCGGCGACCGCATGTTCTCGCGCCGCGCTTATGTGGGCCTCAATTCGAAGACGTGGGGCCAGATTCAGGCGGGCCGCAATCTGTTCATCGATAGCGACGGCGTGTGGGAGTTCGATCCGATGGTGCAGGAGGCAGTGTCGTCTGCATCGCTCGTGCGCGGCCGCAATTGGCAGCAGACGAACAACAACGTCGAATATCACAGTCCCGTGTTTCACGGCTTCGACGTTCAGGGCCAGTATGCATTCGGCAATCAGCCGGGCGCATTCAACAGCGGCGCGCCGGGCGAATTCGGCCGCTCGGAAGGCATCATGCTGACCTATCACTCACCGCTTCTCGACGTGCGCGGCATCTACGACGAACTGCGTGACCAGAACGGGCGCATGACCAATATCTTCGTCTCGTCGCGGGAATACTTCGTCGGCGCGAATCTGAAGATCGACAAGTTCAAGGTGCAGGCCGCCTACACGCACTACGCAGCGCCGGATACACCCGCGGGCATTTCCGACAGCGCCGATCACTACTGGCTCGGCGCGACCTATCAGGCGACGCCGCAATGGGCCGTCACGGCGTCCGGTTTCTATGTGCACGTAGGCGAGGGAACGGGCGATGCATCGCACGATCCCGCGAGTCACGCCATGCTCTATGCACTCGGCACGACCTACAACTTCACGAAGCGCACCTTCGTCTACGGCACTGTGGCTTACGTGCGTAACAGCGCGAACGGCACGTTCTCCGTCTTCGCCACGCCGCGCAATTCCGACGCGAGCACGAGCACGAGCCCGCTTGCCGGCGAATCGCAGACCGGCGCGTATGTCGGCCTCATGCACGTCTTCTGATGCGTGAATCGATTAAGATACTTCGCCTCAATTCACCGACCATGACGGAGCGTCTTTCGTGATTCAGCCGAGCAACGTATTCAAGGACAACCTGGCGCAACTGCCTTCCATCGAAGGCATCGAGCGCATCGATCTGATCGATGCGAAGGGCGATGTGATCGCGAGCATCGAAAATAAGCCGGGCAAGCAGGGCTCGCTCGCGGTGTATCACTATCTGAAGCAGACCTTCGGCGCGCTCAACGCGCAGGCCGCCGAGCATGGACTTGCGGTATTCGCCGAACATACGGCGGACGCGCGCAATCGTCCGGGGGCGCATCCCAACGTGGATCGTCTGCTTGAGATCGCTGCGGACGGCGATGCACTCGAACTGCGGGTGATTGCCGCTTCGTGAGCCGCAATTGAAACGCCCCGGGCGCCGGAGCCATGTCCGACGCTCGGGGCGTCCCGAAGCGATGGCGCGTTACTGTGCGCCGAGCTTCTTGATCAACGCATCGAGCTGGGCCACTTCTTCATCGGTCAGATCGGTCAGCGGCGCGCGCACCGGACCGGCATCGTGTCCGACGAGCTTCGCGCCGGCCTTCACGATACTCACGGCATAGCCCGGACGACGATTGCGAATGGCCAGATACGGCAGGAAGAACTCGTCGATGAGCTTGCCCGTCGTCTCATGGTCGTTGGCGGCAATGGCGCGGTAGAACTGCATCGCCGTCTTGGGGATGAAGTTAAACACGGCCGACGAATACACCGGCACGCCCAGCGCCTTGTACGCCGCCGCGTAGACTTCGGCCGTCGGCAGGCCGCCGAGATACGAGAAGCGGTCGCCGAGACGGCGGCGGATCGTGACCATTGCCTCGATTTCGCCCACGCCGTCCTTGAAGCCGATGAGGTTCGGGCAACGGTCCGCGAGACGCTCGAGCATGTCCGCGTTCAGCTTCGAGTTCGCGCGGTTATAGATGATGATGCCCATGTTCGGCACGGCCTTGCAGACCTGTTCCGCGTGCGCGGCGATGCCTTCCTGCGACGCTTCGGTCAGGTAGTGCGGCATCAGCAGAATGCCTTGCGCCCCGTTCTTTTCCGCTTCCTGCGCGAACGCGATGGCCGTGCGCGTCGGGCCGCCCGCACCCGCGAGGATCGGCACCTTGCCCTTGCAGACTTCGGTGGCCGTGCGCACGATCTGCGAATATTCGGGTTGCGTAAGCGAGAAGAATTCCCCCGTGCCGCCCGCGACGAAAAGCGCCGACGCGCCATACGGCGCGAGCCATTCGAGACGTTCGGCATAGGTGTCGGCGCGGAAGTTGCCCTGTGCGTCGAAATCCGTCACGGGAAAAGAGAGCAGGCCCTCGGATACGATCTGCTTGAGTTCTTGCGGTGTCGTCATGATTTATGTCTCGTTGGCAGCGTCCGGCGAATGCAGCGCTTATAGGTCATCGTACAACATGCCTGTGCCTCGGGCAACCATGTCGATGCGGCGCCTGCTGTTTCGCGGGTAAACACTGAGTCGAAGCTCGCTCTGGTGTTGTAGGATGACAGAACTCTAGCGGCGCGTGCCGCGCTGTATCAAGGATTGCCAGAATGAATCAGCCCCCGCTTTATATACGCGTTCACCCTGAAGACAACGTCGCGATCGTCGTGAACGACGGCGGCCTCGGGGAAGGCGCGACGTTCGCCGATGGTCTCGTGCTGCGCGAGCGCGTACCGCAAGGCCATAAGGTGGCGCTCACCGATCTCGCGGAAGGCGATGCCGTGATCCGCTACAACGTGGTCATCGGTTATGCGCTGAAGGATCTGCCCAAAGGAAGCTGGATCAACGAGCACGTGTTGCGGATGCCGACGCCGCCCGAACTCGACGATCTGCCCGTCGCGACCATCAAGGCACCCGACACGTCGCCGCTCGAAGGCTTCACGTTCGAAGGCTATCGCAACGCGGACGGCACGGTGGGCACGCGCAATATCCTTGCGATCACCACGACCGTGCAGTGCGTCGCGGATGTCGTGCAGCACGCGGTCGACCGCATCAAGTCTGAACTTCTGCCGCGCTATCCGAATGTCGACGATGTGGTGAGTCTCGGCCACAGCTACGGCTGCGGCGTCGCCATCGAAGCGCCCGACGCGATGGTGCCGATCCGCACCGTGCGCAACATCGCGCTTAATCCGAACTTCGGCGGCGAAGTGATGATGGTAAGCCTCGGCTGCGAAAAGCTGCAGCCCGAACGTCTGATGCCGCCGGGAACGATACCGATCGCCGCCGCCGCGCTCGACGACGCCATCGCCGATATCGGCGACATGGAAAGCGAAGCGAACGGCGGTGCGGTCGTGTTGCAGGACGAAGGGCACGTGGGCTTCCAGTCGATGATCGACTCCATCATGCTCATGGCGGAGACGCATCTGAAGCGGCTCAACAACCGCCGCCGCGAGACGTGTCCGGCGTCGGATCTCGTGGTCGGCGTGCAGTGCGGCGGCAGCGACGCGTTCTCCGGTCTCACGGCGAATCCGGCCGTGGGCTTCGCGACGGACCTGCTCGTGCGCGCCGGCGCGACGGTGATGTTCTCGGAAGTGACCGAAGTGCGCGACGGCGTCGCGCAACTCACGGCGCGCGCCGCGAACGGCGAAGTGGCCGCGGCGATCATTCGCGAGATGAAGTGGTACGACGATTACCTGAAGCGCGGCGGCGCGGACCGCAGCGCGAACACGACCCCCGGCAACAAGAAGGGCGGCTTGTCGAACATCGTCGAGAAGGCGATGGGCTCCATCGTCAAGTCGGGCAGTTCGACCATCTCAGGCGTGCTTTCGCCGGGCGAGAAGGTCAAGCAGAAGGGATTGATTTACGCGGCGACGCCCGCGAGCGATTTCATCTGCGGCACGCTGCAACTGGCGGCGGGCATCAATCTGCATGTGTTCACGACCGGGCGCGGGACGCCGTACAGTCTCGCCGAAGTGCCGGTCATCAAGGTCGCGACGCGCTCGGACCTCGCGCGCCGCTGGCACGATCTGATGGATGTGAACGCGGGCACCATCGCCACGGGTGAAGCGAGCATCGCGGACGTGGGCTGGGAACTGTTCCGTCTGATGCTCGATGTCGCGAGTGGGCGCAAGCAAACGCGCGCCGAGAAACTCAAGCTGCATAACGCGCTCGTGCTGTTCAATCCGGCGCCGGTGACCTGAAACACGCGATGTCGTCATGACGTATGCAAGCCCCGTTCGCGGCAATGTCGCACACGGGGCTTTTTCATTCGTGATTCCGCGTCATGAATGTAATGACGCGGGCGGCATTTCAACGGCGCAGTCAGCGACCTACCATGCGAGTCGTCGAAGCAAGACAACAACCGATTCGCAAGGAGGAAGCAAACATGTACGCCATCACGGGAATCAGCGGACAAGTGGGCGGCGCGCTCGCCCAAGCGCTGCTCGACGCAGGGCAGACAGTGCGCGCGGTCGTGCGCGATGCAACGAAAGGCAAGCCCTGGGCCGCGCGTGGCTGCCAAGTCGCAAACGCTCGCATGAACGATGCCGACGCGCTGACGCAAGCCTTCGAAGGCGCCGACGGCGTGTTCATTCTTCTGCCGCCGCAATTCGATCCGATGCCCGGTTTCCCTGAAGCGCGAGAAGTCATCGACGCGATTCTCTCGGCCGTGAAGCGCGGCAGGCCGCGCAAGATCGTGTGTCTTTCGACCATCGGCGCACAGGCGACGGAAACCAATCTCTTGACGCAGCACACGATGCTGCAAGAGGCGTTGACCGCGCAGCCGATACCGGTAACGTTTCTGCGCCCTGGCTGGTTCATGGAGAACAGCGCATGGGACGTGCAATCGGCTCGCGAAGAAGGCGTCATTCGCTCGTTCCTGCAACCGATGGATCGCGTGATTCCAATGGTCGCCACCGACGATGTAGGCAAAGCCGCCGCGCGGTTGCTCCGGGAAGACTGGGACGGCAAGCGCGTAGTTGAGCTTGAAGGGCCGCAGCGCGTCAGCCCGCGCGATATCGCAGCGGCGTTTTCGACCGTGCTCGGCAAACCGGTTAGCGTGCGTGCCGTGCCGCGCGAGACCTGGCGCGACCTGTTCGTGCAGCAGGGCATGAAGAACCCGATGCCGCGCATCCGTATGCTGGATGGCTTCAATGAAGGATGGATAGATTTCGAAGGGCGTAGCGGGGAAATCTTGAAGGGCGAAGTTCCCATCGAGTCGGTCATACGCAGGCTCTGTGCTTGACAGAAGGTCTCGTTGCGCGTTTTGGAGCGGGCGATCTAAAATGATCGTCTGCCCAAACCGGAGCGCGCCCGCATGATTCATTTCTACTTTCACCCTACGCCGAACCCCGCGAAAGTCGCGCTATTTCTTGAAGAAGCGGGTGTGCCTTACGAGCTGAAGCCCGTGGATACCAGCAGGGGCGAGCAGCATTCGCCCGCGTTTCGCGCGATCAGTCCGAACGGCAAGGTGCCCGCGATCGTCGATACGGAAGGACCGGGTGGCAAGGAAGCCGTCGTGTTCGATTCGACAGCCATCCTTCTCTATCTCGCGGAGAAGACCGGACAGTTCCTGGGCGCGCCCGAGGACCGGCCGCAGCTTCTGTCGTGGCTCATGTTCATCGCCACCGGTCTCGGACCGTTTTCGGGGCAAGCCGTGCACTTTCAATACGCAGCGCCCGAAGGTCTCGACTATGCGGTGAACCGCTATCGTCGGGAAGCGGATAGGCACTATCAGGTGCTGAACGATCGGCTTGTCGGGCGCGAATACATCGTCGGCGAGAGCTTCACGATTGCCGACATGTCCGCGTGGGGCTGGATCGATCGCGCATCACGCGTCTTCAAGACGAGCGAAGCGCCGCTTGCCGCTTATCCGGAGTTGCAGCGCTGGTTCGCGGCCATCGACGCGCGGCCCGCTGTCGCGCGCGCCCGTGCGTTGAACAAGCAGCACGCGTTCAAGACGGTCAACGACGAGGAGACGCGCCGGTCGTTGTTCCCGTCGAACTATCCGAAGACGGCTTGAAGGAAGACTGCAACGATGCCGCGTCCGCGCGAATTCGACGAAGAGGCCGCGCTCGATGCGGCCACCGCGCAGTTCTGGTCGCGCGGATACGAAGCGACTTCCGTACGCGATCTCGCCGCGACGATGGGCCTCACAGCCGCGAGCCTCTATAACGCGTTCGGCGACAAGCGGGCGCTCTTTGAACGCGCGTTGAACCGCTATGTGGAGTACGGCTTTCGCGACCGCGTGCGGCGCTTCGAGCATCATTTGCCGCCGCGCGACGCGATTGTCGCGTTCTTCGAGGAAATCATCGAACTGTCGGTGCGGGATCCGCATCGCAAGGGCTGTCTTATCGTCAATACGGCGCTGGAGCTTGCGCCGCACGACCGTCAGATTCATCGCGCGTTGAGCGGTGTGCTCAAGGAAATGGAAGGCTTCTTCTTGCGCTGCGTGCTTGCGGGACAGCACGATGGGACGATCGCTGCCACCGTACCAGCCGAAGACACGGCGAAGGCATTGCTCGCTTCATTGATGGGTCTGCGCGTGCTGGCGCGCGTTAATCCGCGGCGTGAGTTGCTCGAAGGCGCTGCGCGGCCCGTGCTCGCGATGCTGGGTGCCGACAAGCGCGGTTCGAAAGCGCGCCCGAAGAACTGAGCTTACCAGCGCAGCAAGCGCGGCCCGAGCCAAGCGCCGATGCACGCGGGCAACAGCATGCCGATGGCATACCACACGCTCCAAAACGCCGGACTCATCTCCGGACAGTGCAGGCAATAGGCCATGGTCGCGAGCCCACTGGACAGCAGACCGGCCACCGCGCCCGCCATGCGCATATCGGTCGGCGCGAGACTTCTCAAAGCCCAGAACGCAGCGGGGAATGTAGGCACCGATAGCAGCACGATGTTGAACGGACACGTGCGCCACGATTGCCCGAGCACCAGCGGCAAACGTTCAGCGGGCAGCGCGTGACCGAGCACGAGCGAGCCCGCGATCCACACCGCGACGAAGGGCAGCACGATGATGGGCCACGCATAGCCGCCGCGCACGCCGGGGCGCCCGAGCCGCATCACGGCGATCAGCGCGCCTGCCGCCACGCACAGTGGAAACCCGAGCTTCGCCCAAAAGATGGCCGTATGCGCGACGCTCGCGAGATCTCGCCGCAGTCCATACACGACGAGCATCAGGATAAGCGAGCCGATGAAGCCGAGCGGCAGCGCCTGCGCGAAGCGTCGCGTGACGGCAGCGCGATCGACGCGCACGTCCCCGGTTGCGAGCAGGTCGATCAGTTCGTCAGTCTTCATCACGGTCCTCGCTTCTCACGCCACGAATGCGCGCGGCGAGCGCCTTGAGCCCGCGATGCACGCCCACTTTCACGGCCGATTCGGAAAGACCCGTGATGTGCGCCGTTTGCGCGACGGACAAGCCTTCCAGCTTGACGTGAACGATTGGCAGCCGCTGCTTGTCCGGCAGATGCTCCAGCAGTTTGCCGATGTCATGACGTGCATGGGCGGGCTCGTCGTCGGTGATGGCAAAAAGATCGTCGTGATCGTCGAGGGAATCGTTCAGCGATTCATGACGCGAACGTGCACGAAAGAAGTCCATGAGTTTATAGCGCGCGATGGCATGAACCCAAGCCGTCAGCGGCTCTTCCACGCGATACGTGTGGCGCGCATTGTGCACCGCGAGCAATATCTCCTGGACGAGGTCTTCTACATCGTCCCGATAATGCGGAATGCGCTTGCGCAAGTAGCCGCGCAGATGCCGCGTCAGCGCCCGCAGAAAACCGCGATAGGCGTTTTGATTTCCTTCGAGGCCGGACGTCAACAGCGTCTTCAGGCGATGTTCCGCGTCATGCAAGGCGAGTCCCGTGAGAGCGAGGCGACGGAAGGGCGATACGGGTACGCGTGGCGCGGCGGAAACGGCAAGCGCGGCGTAAGCCCGATCGTGTTTTAGATCGAGCGTTTCAGAATAGCCGATGCCGTGCTGCGCGGCAATGCTGCCGGCGGTAGCGCCAATCTTGCTCATCGTGTCCGTTGTCGGGGCGGGTCGTTGCTTGCGTACGTTAGTTCGCTTGCAACGGCTGCGCGGTTACAGCGCATCGTCGAACAGAAATTCTTTGACGCGCCGTGTAACCGGAGCCGCGTGGCAAGCGAATTCACGAGTACATCACCACCATGGGCAACGATCATGGACACGACACTCGACGCGCCGCGCGACAGGCTGGAAGGCAAGCATCCGATCCATCCGCTGTGGCTGCGCATCACGCATTGGCTCAACGCCGTGGCCGCCATCATCATGATGCTCTCGGGCTGGCGCATCTACGACGCATCGCCGGTGTTTTCGCGCATCGTTATTCCGCCTTCCATTACGCTCGGCGGCTGGCTCGGCGGGGCGCTGCAATGGCACTTCGCCGCCATGTGGCTGCTCGTGTTCAACGGCCTCGTCTATATCGGGCTGAACATTGCAACCGGACGCTTCTTCTCGAAGTTCTTTCCGCTATCGCCGCGCGCGGTTTCGCGCGACCTGATCGCGGCGATGCGCGGCAAGCTCTCGCACACGAATCTGCGTGAGTACAACGCGGTGCAAAAGCTCGCGTATCAGGTGGTCGTGCTCGATCTCGTCTTGCTCGTGCTGTCGGGTCTCGCGATCTGGAAGTCCGTGCAATTCCCCTCGTTGCGCGAATTGATGGGCGGCTACGACAACGCACGCGTCGTTCACTTCTGCGCGATGGCGGTCATGGCGGCGTTCGTCGTGGTGCACGTCGCAATGGTCGCACTCGTGCCGCGCTCGCTTCTGACCATGCTGCGCGGCCGTTGAACGAAGGAGCACACGCCATGAAAAACAACGCAAAGAAGATGGTCACGGTGGACCGCGCATGCGTGCTAGCCGATGCCACGCGCGAACTCGCCATGCCATCGCGACGCCTGTTCGGCAAACGCATGCTCACGCTCGGCGGGCTTTCGTTGCTGACCGGATGCTCGATCACTGATGACGACTCGGTTAACACGTTCCTGAGCGCAGTGTCGCGTCTGAACGATCGCGTGCAGGCGCTGCTGTTCGACCCCACGCGTCTCGCGCCGACGTATAGCGAAGCGCAAATCACGCGGCCTTTCCCGTTCAACGCGTACTACGGCATCGACGACGTGCCGCATGTGAACGGCGCGGATTATCGGCTGAAGGTGAGCGGCCTCGTAACCGGTCAGCGCGTCTGGACGCTGCCTGAACTCTACGCGTTGCCTCACGCGGAGCAGATCACCCGGCATATCTGCGTCGAAGGCTGGAGCGCGATCGGGCGCTGGGGCGGCACGCCTTTCCGCGAATTCCTGCGTCGCGTCGGCGCGGATACAACCGCGAAGTACGTCGGCTTCCGCTGTGCCGACGATTACTACGAAAGCATCGACATGCCCACGGCACTGCATCCGCAGACGCTGCTCACGTTCGAGTATGACGGCGAGCGCTTGCCGGCGAAGTATGGCTATCCGATGAAGGTGCGCATGCCGACGAAGCTCGGCTACAAGAACCCGAAGCATATCGTCGAGATATTCGTCACGAACACGTACCCCGGCGGCTATTGGGTCGATCAGGGCTACAACTGGTTCGGCGGTTCATGACCGCCGTGCTCTGCATATGGCTCTGCCTAAGCAGATTCATCCGTGCAAGTCCACCAAGGAGAAAGGCAATGAAACGAGTGATGACGGCAATCTTCGCAACGGCGATGGCAATCGGTGCATCGGCGGCGCACGCGCAGGCAAGCGGTGCGATGTCCAACGATACGATGACGCACGATTCGATGGGCAAGGACGCCATGTCGCACGACAGCATGAAGAAAGACTCGATGAGCAAGGACAAGATGAAGAAGCACGATGCAATGAGCAAAGATCATCCCGCATCCGGTGCAATGTCGCAGTAAGCCCCGCTTCGAGCGGGCGTGTCAGAGCACGCCCGCTTGACAGGCGTTTGCCGCGTACCTAGCATCAGTGAACCACCGTTGATTAACCGCTTACAAAACGACAAGCGACGCGTGGAGACATGAGGGACGCGCAATGACTGAAGAGCATTCCCCGCAGAGCATGCGGCGCCACGTTCTTGCATCCCTGGGTGCAGGCGTGCTCGGCGCCATGGGCTCTATCTTTCCGGCAATCGCTGCGACGGAGCATGAGCCGCGCCTCGAAACCGTGGCGACGTTCGATGACGACTTCAGGCTCGTCGGCATCGGCGTGTCGCGCAAGGGTCGCGTGTTCGCGACGGCGCCTGCATCCGTGAAACGCTCGCGCTACAGCCTGGTAGAAGTCGATCCGAAGACCGGCGCGCTTACGCCGTTTCCGGACGAAGACTGGAACGTCTACAAGCCCGATGACGACGGCTCGCATCAATGGATCTCGGTGCAGGCGCTGTGGGTCGACGAGCACGATCATCTATGGGCGCTCGATTCGTCGCTCACGTCCGTCGATCAGACGCGTCAACCGCCGAAGCTAATCGAGTTCGACCTCGCCACGCGCAAGATCGTGCGTCGGTTCGACTACGGCGCCATCGTCACGCCGAAGGATTCGATCAACGATATCCGCATCGATCATAAGCACGGCTACGCATTTATCAGCAATGCGGGAGATCAGGGCGGCGTCGTCGTGACGAATTTGCAGAGCGGCGAATCGCGGCTCGTGCTTGCGGGCGATCGCTCCAGCGTCGCCGATCCAAATCAGCATCTGATGTTCGGCGATCGCATCGCGCGCAAGCTGGATGGCAGCGTGCTCGTGCTGCAAACGGACGGCATTGCGCTGTCGCCGGATCGCGAGTGGCTCTATTGCCGGCCTTTGACGGATCACCACTACTGGCGCGTGCCGACGGCGGCGCTCATCGACACATCGCTCTCGGCGCAGGCGCTTTCGCAGCGCGTTCAATTCCTCGGCGACGGCGCGGAGACGGGCGGCCTCATCATGAGCGGCGCGGGCGTGCTGTACGGTGGCGATCTGGAGAACCGCACCGTGGTTGCGTTCTATATCGTCGAGCGTGATGGCAAGCCCGCGCTCGTACAGAAGACATTCGTCGGCAAGCATCCGCAGCTTTCATGGGCGGACGGCTTTGCCATTCAGAACGGCTACTTGTATATCGCCGACTCGCATTTGCACGAGTTGAACTTCTCGAATGGCTACCCGCGCGAAGGCAAGCTCGCGATCTTCCGTGTGCGTTTGCCCAAGCAACCGGCGCACGGACTGGCGGGGTAACGCCACGGAATCACTTGCCTTGCGCGTTTGCCACGTCTTCGTCGCGTTCCCAGCCGCCGCCCAACGCAAGGAACAGATTCACCTGATCCTGCGCGACCTGACTCTCAGCCGCCGCCACTTGCGCAGCGACGCTCGTTAGCGTGCGCGTGGCATCGAGATCCGCGACGAACGATTCGCGTCCGGCCGCATACAGCCGATGCGTTTCATCTGCCGATTGCACCGCCGAGCGGTAAGCGGTGCGCAAGTTGTCCGCGCGCGTGGCATCGGACGCATACGTCGCGAGACTGCTTTGCGTCTCCCGCAGCGCGTTGAGCACGACGCCGTCGAAGTGCGCGAGCGCGCCGCCCGATGCCGCTTCTGCCTGCACCACGCGGGCGCGTTGCCCATTGATCGGAAAGCTCCAGTTGATGAGCGGCCCGAACGCCCAGCGATTCGTCGTCGCGCCGAGCAAGTCTTCGGCGACGCCCACCGAACCGACCGACGCGCCGAAACTCACCGACGGATACAGCGCCGCCGTCGCCACGCCGATGCGCGCCGTCGATGCCGCCAGTTGCCGCTCGGCCTGACGCACATCGGGACGCCGTTTCAGAAGCGACGCGCCATCGCCCACCGGTATCGGCTCGCGTAGCTTCGGCAGCTTGTTGCACGCGAGCGCGGCGGGCGGCAACGCGGACGGCGCACGCGCAAGCAGCATCGCCAGCCGATACTGCGCCACGCGGCGGCGCGCGACGAAGCGCGGGATATCAGCCGCGAGCGTCTCGGATTGCGTCTGACCGCGCGTGACTTCCGACTGATTGCTGCGGCCCGCCTCGCGCAGGCGCTGCGTAAGGCGCACGCGTTCTCTCTGGAGTGCTAACGACTTTTGCGCAATTCCCAGTTCCTCACCGGCGGAACACGATTCGACATAGGCGCGCACGACATCCGCCACCACCGTGATGCGCGCGAGATCGGCGGCGGCTTCGACGGCTTCGTCGTCGGCGCGTGCTGCTTCCACGCCGCGCTTCAGCTTGCCGAAGAGATCGAATTCATACGACACGCTCAACTCAAGCGCACCTTCGTTCACGACCGGCAGCTTCTCCGTCAACAAGTACTGTTCTGCCGATTCCTGCGCCCGCTGGAACGCGACAGAACTGCGGCTCGAGAAACCGCCTTGCTGATTCGCGAATTGGACTTCCGCTCGCGATCGGGCGAGGTTCGCGGCCGCCACACGAATATCCGCGTTGGAGATCAACGCTTCGCTCACCAGTTCATCGAGCGCGGGATCGTCGTAGAGACGCCACCATTTGGAAGGCGCGGTGCCTTGCGTGACGGGCGCCTGATCGGCGCCGTCTATGGGCGCGTTCGCATACGGCGCGTTGACTGCCGCGCCTTCGGGCAGCTTGTAGTTCGGCCCGACAGTCATGCAGCCGCCGAGCACGAGCATCGACGCGATCAGCGTCAGACCGAGGCGAGGGCTTCTCGCGTGTGCCATGCGCGTCATTGCGATGCACCCGATGCCGGCACATGTGCTGCGACCGGCGATGCAGGCGCCGTCGCGGATGCAGGCATGTTGCCCGACGCCGCGCGCGATCCGATGGTGGGACCGACGCCGCGCACGGACACGGTGGCCGTGCGCCCGGCGATCATGCGGAAGTCGGCGGGAATCTCGTCGAGCGTGACGCGTACGGGAATGCGCTGCGCGAGGCGCACCCAGCTGAACGCGGGGTTCACGTTCGGCAGCAGGCTCGCGCTTTGTTGACGGTCTCGGTCCTCGATGGCCGCGACGATGCTCTGCACATGTCCGCGCAGGAGGTTCGGCTCGCCCATCACCTTGATATCGACCGGCTGGCCGATATCGATGCCGTGCAGCTTCGTTTCTTCGAAATAACCATCGACGCGGAAAGAATGCATGTCGACGACGGACAGCACCGCGCGGCCCGCCGAGACGAACTCGCCGATACGCGGCGCGCGATCGTTGAGATAGCCGTCGACCGGGCTCACGATCTGCGTGCGCTGCAAGTTGAGGCGGGCCGTGTCGATGGCGACTTCCGCATCGGCGAGCGCGGCCGTGGCCTGCTCGACGCGCGAATGCGTCTCTTCGACTACTTCACGCGCCACGAGATTGCCGAGCGAGCGATTGCGCGCATCTTCGCGGCGCGCCTGATCGAGCGTGGCGCGGCGTTGCTGCGCGGCTGCTTCGGCATTGCGCAGCGCGAGCGTATAGCGCGCCCGATCGATCACGAACAGCACGTCGCCACGCTTGACCTGCTGGTTATCCACCACCTTCACGTCCGTGATGAGGCCGGACACGTCAGGCGCGACCTGGATGACGTCGGCGCGCACGTGACCATCGCGCGTCCACGGCGCGAACATGTAGTAATCGACCAGCTTCCACAGCACGACGGCTGCAATGGCGACGACGATGAGCGTGAGCAGAATCTGCCCGACGGAGAACCAGGTTTTTTTCACGTGATGAGCCGATGCGAAACGATAACGACAAGCCCCAGCACCAGTACATAGATGCCGAGATCGAAAACGGAGCGATGCCACACGAAGCGATAAAAGCCCACGCGCGTGAGCACGGTGCGGATGACGAGGTTCAGCAGATACGCGATGAACATCAGCACGAGAACGGCCGGCACGAAGACGCCGAGAATGTCGATTTCGCCGATCATACGAGCGGGTCCGGTGATGTGAATTGATTGAGCATCAGGCGGGTTCTTGGCGTGGCGCGTCGCCGCGCGCGGCCGGCTGCGCGTCGGTGGCAGGTGGATGCAGCGAGAGCCGCACGCCGATCAGCGCATGCAGCGTGTCGCGCAACAATCGTTCCCCGGGCAACGCCGCCTGCCCGTGCCGTTCCGCTTCGGCGATGGTGTGCGCCGCGACTTGCGCAACGGCACGGTCGATCGAGCGCACGAGCGTGGATGGCACCGGCTGACGCTCGCGCCGCTCGATGCAATGCCCGAAGTAATCGCGCACGGCTGCGAGCACCTCGTCGATCGACGCTTGAATGTCGGAAGCGAGCTTGCGATGCGCACGCCGCAAATCGAGCGAATTCAGCGCCACGCGAAAATCGCGGAAGCTTTCGATGGACGGATGCCGGTGCGAATCCGTTGCGGCCTGACGCGGCAGCACCTGCATCAGGCGGTCGAGCATGCGTGAGTAGAGATTGCGCTGATCGTCGAGCGTCGCCGTGGACGAACACGCGACGATATCGCGCCACGCCGAGCGCGTGAGCCGCGCCACCGCCAGCTCCGCGCCGAAAGGGCGTGTCACGCGCGTCCAGACGAAAGCGAAGAGAAGCCCGGCCAAGCCCGCGAGATTGCTGTTGAGAAAGGCGAAGAAGTCGGCTTCATAGGCGCCCTGGATGCTGATGAACGTAGCCGTGTTCACGGCGACCAGCATGGTGACGAGCGTGAAGCGCGGCTGCGGAATCAACGTGCCGACCACGAGGAATGGCCCCGCGAAGATAATGACGAGCATCGGGAAGTCATGCACGTGCGGCAGCACCGCGAACACGTAAAGCCCCGCGAACACCACGCTCATGCAGGTCGCGATAAAGAACGCGAACACTTGCGGCGCCGGTTCGTCGAGCGCCGCGAAGAAGCAGCATGCGACAGCCGCGAGCGTGACCGCGCCCGCGCCGTCGGCCCAGCCGGATTCGATCCACAGCGCGCAGGCGACGATGATCGCGCTGACCGCCACGCCCGTCGAGAAAAGCATCATGCCGCGATCGAAGAATCGCTCGGTGCCGCCGAGCCGCCAGTGTCGAAAGCGCGGCCGCCACTCGTGTTCGCCGTGCAGCATTGCAGCGCGCAGCGTGCGAATGTCCTGCCATACGTCGATGACCTGCGAGAGACGCCATAACGCGCTCGACAGCAACGCGCCGTCCTCGCTCGCGAGCGCCTGCGCCGATGGCCGCATCGCCGCGATACGTTCACGCAGCGCGTTCGGCTCGCGCTCGGACTCGGCGGCGTCGTGAATCTGCGGCGCGGGCAGCGACATCCATTTGGCGACATCGGCAAGCAACGCTTCGAGCCCTTGCGGATGCGTGCCGCGTTTGTCGACCAGCTCGACCAGCGGATCGGCCAGCGACGAGATCAGCGGCAAAAATATTTGCATGCGCCCCTGCAGCGCGCGCGCGCGCCGGACGATATCGGGGCGCGCGTGGTCGTAAGTTAGCTGGCTCAGCAGCACTTCAAGGCCGTTGACGGTGGCCGCGAGACGCTGGCGCGAAGCGGATAGTGCCGCACCCGCGAGCCGGCCGGAGAGCGTTTCGCTCGCGTAGAACGCGGCGTCGCGGAACCAGGCATCGGTGCGTTCGACAAGCGTGGGCGCAAGACGGCTCGGAAAGACGACGCTGCCCACGATGCTCGCCACCACGATGCCGAGCAGAATCTCTTCGGTTCGGGAGATCGCGAGGTCGAAGACGACCGCGGGGTTCGTCACGGCGGGCAGGGCGATCATCGGCAGCGTATAGCCCGCGAGCAGGAAGACGTAGCTGCGTGCGGTGCGGTCGAACATCGAGAGGAAGAGCAGAGTGCCTGTCCACAACGCGACGATCACACTGAACAAGAACGGCGATTCCACGAACGGCGGCACGATCACGACCGCGCCCGCCGCGCCGATTGCAGTGCCGAGCGCGCGATACAGCGCCTTGGAACGCGTTGCGCCGACGAACGGGTTGGATACGATATAGACCGTGGCCATCGCCCAATACGGACGCGGCAATTCCAGCGCGAGGGCGATATACAGCGCGATCATCGCGGCAGCGAAGGTTTTGGCCGAGAAGAGCCATTCACGTGCGGACGCGAATTTCATGACGCGTCGGCCTGGCTCTTGTCACTGGCGCGCGCCGCCGCGACTGCGGGTGCTTCGAGCGACGCATGTGAAGCACTGAAAGCATTGAGCACGCGCAGCGTCGTTTCGAGATCTTCGCGGCTCACGTCCGCGAGCAGAAGGGCGCGCAGCGACACGAGCCGCTCTTCCATGCGCGCGGTGACGGCGCGGCCTTCGTCCGTCAACGTGATGGTCTTGGCGCGTTTGTCCTCCGGATCTTCGTCGCGCCGCACGAGGCCCGCCGCGCACAGTTGATCCAGCAGCCTGACGAGCGACGGCCCTTCGATGCCGACATGCTCCGCGAGCGTCACCTGCCGCACGGCCTCGCCGAGCCGGTTGGCCGTGAGCAGCGGGACCGCGCACGCTTCCGACACGCCATACGATGCGAGCACGCCGTGGCTGGTACGACGCCAGCGGCGCGCTGCGAGCACGAGCGTGCTGCTGACCGACCGGCGCAGGAGATCAATGGAAGTCATGGGCCGGGATTATAGCGACAGTTTCATTCGTTAGCGTGCTATCAAAATACGCGCGGGCGCGTTGGTGACGCCAGCTATGCGCATGAGCGCACCGCTAGCGTGCTGCCGCTGTTTCGGCACGTATCCAGTCATGAAACAGGTGCATGCGTGGCGAGAGGCGTCTGGACCTGAGCCAGGTCAGCCAGTAGCTGCCCGTCTTCACCTCGATATCGAATGGCTGCACGAGGAGGCCCGCGCACTTGCTCACTGACCGCCGCCTGCGTGACGTTCAATTCTTGCGCTGCGCGCGTGAAACTCAGATGCCGCGCGGACGCTTCGAATGCGCGCAGCGCGTTGAGGGAAGGGAGGACGCATTGCGTCTGCCGATAGATTTTCTTGACGGGCGGCAAATCATCCTCGATTGTGCCGGGCGCACAAAGGGCGGATAGTCTCGCCATGCCGGTGCTTTGCGCCGTCTCCTCGGGAGACCCGCGACGCTTCCGGCCAATAGATTCGGTAATGTTCCCGTATAGCGAAGGATTCAAACAATGAAGCTGACAACGCTGCTCGCAGCGGCCTTTCTTTCCACATGCTCGATGTCGGTCTTCAGTCAGCCGGCAACGCTGAGCCGCGATGAGATCGCACATATCGTCGATGAAACCATCCCGCCGTTGATGGCGCACGACGGCATCGCGGGCATGGCGGTAGGTGTCGTCGTCGAAGGCAAGCCCTATGTGTTCGACTACGGCGTGGCGTCGAAGGAGAGCGGCACGCCCGTCACGCGCAACACCTTGTTCGAACTCGGCTCCATCAGCAAGACGTTCACGGCGACCCTCGCTTCGTATGCGGAGAAAACCGGGCATCTCTCACTGAGCGATCCCGTCGGCAAGTACTTGCCCGAGCTGCGCGGCAGCGCATTCGGCGACGAGGTCACGCTGCTGAATCTCGGCACGCACACGCCCGGCGGTCTGCCCTTGCAAGTGCCGGACGAGGTTCACGACAACGCGCAACTCATGCAGTACTTCAAGGGCTGGCAGCCGCGCCATGCGCCGGGTACATACAGGACGTATGCGAATCCGGGCATCGGCACGTTGGGCCTCATCACCGCGAAGAGCATGGGACAGGATTTCGACACGCTCATCCAGCAACGTATCTTTGCGAAGCTAGGCATGAGCAGGAGTTATATGCAGGTGCCGGCCGACCGCATGGGTGACTATGCCGAAGGCTATACCAAGGACGGCACGCCGATCCGCATGAAGCCGGGCGTGCTTGCATCCGAAGCCTACGGCGTGAGATCGACGGCCGGGGATATGACGCGCTTCCTGCTAGCCAACATGAACGACGCCGCGCCTGCCGACGCTATGCCTGTCGATGCCACGCTTCAACGCGCGATCATGGCCACGCATACGGCGTATTTCCAGGCGGGTCCGATGACTCAGGACCTCATCTGGGAACAGTACCCGTATCCCGCGCCGCTAAGCGCATTACTCGATGGTAACGGCCCCGCGATGATCGTCGATGGACACCCCGTCGAGCGGATCGATCCGCCGCAAGGGCCGCGCGACGACGTGTGGCTCAACAAGACCGGCTCGACCAACGGCTTCGGCGCCTACATAGCGTTCGTGCCGTCGAAGCATGTCGGCATCGTGATGCTGGGCAACAAGAACATACCCAACGCGGATCGCGTGCGGGCGGCGTACGCAATCATGACGTCGCTGATAAACGGAAAGACGCAACCCTAGCGCGATGCGCTCTCGTACACGTCGGCGGCGGTGGCACGCAACGCATCCACCATCACGCTCGTGGCGGGCGTGAACAAGCGGTCGGCGCGCGTGACGATGCCGAAGTCGTCCATCTGACATTCCATCGGCAACGGAAGCATGGCCGCCATGCCGTGCTGCGCGTAGTAGAGCGCCACGTCTTCCGCGAGCACCGCGATCATGTCGCTCTGTTCCAGCAAGCGTGTGATGAAAAGAATCGCCGCCGTCTCCACGACGTTCGACGGCGGCGCGAGACTCGCGCGCTGAAACATGAGCTCGAAGCGATGCCGCAATACGCTTCCCGCAGGCGGCACGAGCCATTCGCACGGCTGCACGTCGGCGAGCGTTAACGCGGGCGCATTCAGCAAGGGATGCCCCGGACGCACGAGCGCGCGCACGGGCTCGCCCGTGAGCGGTTCGTAACGAAGCCGCAACTTGTCGTGTTCGACAGAAAGCCTTCCGATGACGATATCCAGCTTTTCCTGCGCGAGCCGTTCGAGCAGCACGTTGCTGGTATCGATCTCGACGGAGATGCGGATATCCGCGTGCTGCCGCTTGACCGAAGCGACAGCAGCGGGCAGCAGGCGCACGCCCGGCGACGTGATCGCGCCGATCGCCACATGACCGAGCCGTCCCGACTTCAACGCAACGAGTTCTTCCTGCGCCTGATCGAGACTGCCCAGCACCGCGCGCGCATGACGCACGATGGCTTCCCCGAATAGCGTGGCGCGCATGCCGCGCGGTTCGCGATCGAAAAGCGTGACGCCGAGCGTCTCTTCCAGTTCGCGCAAGAGCTTCGAAGCGGCGGGTTGCGTCATATGCAGCACGGCCGCCGCGCGATGAATGTTGCCTTCCTCCACGAGCGCGACGACGAGCATCAACTGCCTCGTCTTCAGCCGGCTGCGGATATACCAGGGGGTCGAATTCAGCAACATTTTTAGGGGTTTCTACGAATGCCGTTTCGGGTATCGGTGGCGTCGAACAATTCATTAGTAGATTATCACGCGCCCTCATAGACTTCGCGGCAATCGCGTTATGAACCAGGACGAAACACATGTCGGCATCGAAGCCCAAGCTGCGCTCTCAACAATGGTTCGGCACCGCCGACAAGAACGGCTTCATGTACAGAAGCTGGATGAAGAACCAGGGCATTCCCGATCACGAGTTCGACGGCAGGCCGGTCATCGGCATCTGCAATACATGGTCGGAACTCACGCCCTGCAATGCGCACTTCCGGAAGATCGCGGAACATGTGAAGCGCGGCGTGTATGAAGCGGGCGGCTTTCCCGTGGAATTCCCCGTGTTTTCCAATGGCGAATCGAATTTGCGCCCGACCGCGATGCTCACGCGCAACCTCGCCGCGATGGACGTAGAAGAAGCGATTCGCGGCAACCCCATCGATGCGGTCGTGCTGCTGACCGGCTGCGACAAGACCACGCCTGCGCTCCTGATGGGCGCTGCGAGTTGCGATGTGCCGGCTATCGTCGTCACGGGCGGCCCGATGTTGAACGGCAAGCTCAACGGTAAGGACATCGGCTCAGGAACGGCCGTGTGGCAACTGCACGAATCGCTGAAGGCTGGCGAGATCGACCTGCATCAATTCCTTTCGGCGGAAGGGGGCATGTCGCGTTCCGCTGGCACGTGCAACACGATGGGCACCGCGTCCACGATGGCGTGCATGGCCGAGGCGCTCGGCACATCGCTGCCGCACAACGCGGCGATTCCGGCCGTCGATGCGCGCCGCTACGTGCTCGCGCATATGTCGGGCATCCGCATCGTGGAGATGGCGCTCGAAGGTCTCACGCTGTCGAAGATCCTGACCCGCGAAGCATTCGAGAACGCCATTCGCACCAACGCGGCTATCGGCGGATCGACGAACGCGGTGATTCACCTGAAGGCGATTGCAGGCCGTATCGGCGTGCCGCTGGAACTGGAGGACTGGACGCGCATCGGTCGCGATACGCCCACCATCGTGGACCTGATGCCCTCGGGCCGCTTCCTGATGGAGGAGTTCTATTACGCGGGCGGGCTGCCGGCTGTGCTGAGGCGCCTGGGCGAAGCAAATCTGTTGCCGCATCCGGATGCCCTGACGGTGAACGGCAAATCGCTCTGGGAGAACGTGAAGAACGCGCCCAGCACGAATGATGAAGTGATCCGCGAACTGAGCAACCCGCTGATCGCGGACGGCGGCATTCGCGTGTTGCGCGGCAATCTCGCGCCGCGCGGTGCGGTGCTGAAGCCCTCGGCAGCGACGCCCGAGTTGCTCAAGCACCGGGGCCGTGCAGTCGTGTTCGAAAACCTCGAACACTATAAGGAACGCATCGTCGATGAATCGCTCGATGTGGACAAGGACTGCGTGCTCGTGATGAAGAACTGCGGGCCGAAGGGTTATCCGGGCATGGCCGAAGTGGGCAACATGGGTCTGCCGCCTAAGCTCTTGCGTCAGGGCGTGAAGGACATGGTCCGCATTTCCGATGCACGCATGAGCGGCACCGCATACGGCACCGTCGTGCTGCACGTGGCGCCCGAAGCGGCGGCGGGTGGTCCGCTTGCCGCTGTGCGTGACGGCGACTTCATCGAACTGGATTGTGATGCCGGCACGCTGCATCTCGACATTAGCGACGAAGAGCTGGCTAGCCGCATGATCGGTCACGTGCCGCCGCGCGTGCATGGCGATGGCGGTTATCAGCGTCTTTATGTCGACCACGTGCTTCAAGCGGACGAAGGGTGCGACCTCGACTTCCTCGTCGGCAAGCGCGGCGCGGCAGTGCCCCGCCACTCGCATTGAGCACCGACGACAAAGGAACACGCATGACATCGGCTTATAAGCTCGCCGTCGCGGGTATTGGCAAGATTGCGCGCGACCAGCATCTTCCTGCCATTGCCGCGCAGCCCGGCTTCGAACTCGTCGCCTGCGCGAGCCGCAACGCGAGCGTCGATGGCGTGCGCAACTACGCGGACCTCGATGCGTTGATCGCCGCCGAGCCGTCGCTCGATGCAGTATCGCTTTGTGCGCCGCCGCAAGTGCGCTTCGCGCAGGCGCGCGCCGCGCTCGAAGCAGGCAAGCACGTGATGCTCGAAAAGCCTCCGGGCGCGAGCGTCAGCGAAGTCGAGGCGCTGCGAGACATCGCGCAAACGCATGGCCGCACGCTCTTCGCAAGCTGGCATTCGCGCGCCGCGAGCGCCGTCGAACCGGCGCGTGCGTGGCTTGCATCGAAAGAAGCAGGCGCGGTGCGCGCTGTCGAAATACGCTGGAAAGAAGACGTGCGGCGCTGGCATCCGGGCCAGCAATGGATCTGGGAGCCGGGCGGCCTCGGCGTGTTCGATCCGGGCATCAACGCGCTGTCCGTCGTCACGCGCATTTTGCCGCGCGAGATCGCATTGCGTGCGGCGACGCTCACCATTCCGCGCGATACCGCAACGCCCATCGCCGCCGAACTCGATTGCATCGATACGAATGGCGCGCCGGTGCGCGCGATGTTCGACTGGCGTCACGGCCCGGTCGAAGAGTGGGATATCGATGTCGATACGGACGGCGGCCGCCTGTCGATTCGCGAGGGCGGCAAGCGCCTATCTATCGCGGGCAAAGAAGTGGCGCTCGGTCCCGAGCGCGAATATCCGGCGCTGTATCAGCGATTCCACGAACTGATCGAGCGGGGCGAGAGCGATGTGGACGTGCGGCCACTCAGACTCGTCGCGGACGCATTTCTGTTAGGCAAGCATGTAGAGACCGAGCCATTCGGCCGCTGAAATCAACGACATTCAACACAAGAGCCATACAAAGGAGACACGAGATGAACCAACAATTCCGCCGCCTGACTCTGCGCGCCATCATGGCCGCGATGTGCGTCGCGCCTTTCGCGCTCCACGGCGCGGCGCAGGCCGACGAGCCGCTCAAGATCGGCTTCCTCGTGAAGATGCCTGAGCAGGCTTGGTTCATCAACGAACAAAAGGCATCGACCGCGCTCGGTCAGAAAGAGAACTTCACGTCGGTCAACATCGGCACGCCCGATGGCGAGAAGGTGCTGGCCGCCATCGACAATCTCGGCGCGCAAGGCGCACAGGGCTTCGTGATCTGCGCGCCCGACGTGCGGCTCGGGCCGGCCATCGCCGCGCGGGCGAAACGCTACAACATGAAGTTCGTCTCGGTGGATGACCAGCTCGTCGATTCATCCGGCAAGCCGCTGTCGAACGTGCCGCACCTCGGCATGTCGGCGCTCAAGATCGGCAATCAGGTCGGTGACGCTATCGCGGGCGAAATGAAGCGCCGCGGCTGGAAGCCGGAGGAAGTGGGAGCATTGCGTATTACGGACTACGAACTGCCGACCGCAAAGCTGCGCACGGACGGCGCGACGCAGTCGCTTCTCGCCAACGGCTTCAAGAAAGAAAACATTTTCGATGCGCCGCAAAAGACCACGGACGACGAAGGCGGCTTCAATGCGGCTTCGCCCGTGCTCGCGCAGCATCCGACCATCAAGAAATGGGTGATCTTCGCGCTCAACGAAGAAAGTGTGCTGGGCGGCGTGCGCGCGACGGAACAACTGCACATTCCTTCAGCGGATGTAATTGGCGTTGGCATCAATGGCGCAGGCGAAGCGTTCGCCGAGTTCCAGAAGAAGGAGCAGACGGGCTTCTTCGGCACCATTGCGGTCAGCTCCACGAATCACGGGAAACAGAGCGCGCAGAACCTCGTCGACTGGATTCGTAACGGCAAGCAGCCGCCCGCCGATACGCAAACCACCGGCAAGCTGATGACGCGCGAGAACTGGAAGTCCGTGCGCACCGATCTCGGTATCTGAGCCCGCATGAATACCACGACGGACGACGCGACCCTCGCGCCGGTGCATGAGGAGCGCGGCGCTTACATGGAACTCGACGGCATCACCGTCAGCTTCCCCGGCGTGCGCGCGCTCGACGGCGTGTCGCTGTCAGTGCGCGCGGGCGAAGTGCACGGCTTGATGGGCGAGAACGGTGCAGGTAAATCGACGTTGCTCAAGGTGCTCTCGGGCGTCAACAAGCCGCAGGCGGGAACGCTGAAGCTCGACGGCGCCGAGCATCGCTTTGCTACCACGCGCGAGGCGATTGCAGCAGGCATCGCGATCATCTATCAGGAACTGCACCTCGTGCCGGAACTGACGGTGGCCGAGAACCTGATGCTCGGGCAATTGCCGAATCGCGCGGGCGTGCTCGACGAACGCGCGCTCGTCAAACGCGCGATGGCCGAACTCGAACGCCTCGGTGAACGCATCGATCCGCGCACGCCGGTGAAGAATCTGTCGATCGGCCAGCGGCAGATGATCGAGATCGGTAAAGCGTTGATGCGCGACGCGCGCGTGATCGCGTTCGACGAACCGACGAGTTCGCTGTCCGCGCGCGAGACCAAGCAACTGTTTCGCATCATCGACGCGCTGCGCGCCGATGGCCGTGCGATCATCTATGTCACGCATCGCATGGACGAAGTCTACGAACTGTGCGACCGCGTGACCGTGTTCCGCGATGGCCGCCGCATCGAGACGTTCGATTCCGTCGCGGGCCTCTCTCGCGACCGGTTGATCGCATGCATGGTCGGACGGTCGATTGCCGACGTCTATGGCTACCGTTCGCGCGAAGCCGGCGACGTGATGATCGAAGCAAAGGGTCTGCTCGGACCGGGCCTTTCCGAGCCGGTGTCTTTCAGCGCGCGGCGCGGCGAGATCCTCGGCTTCTTCGGTCTCGTCGGCGCGGGGCGCTCGGAATTGATGAAGCTGCTTTACGGCGCGACGAAAGCGAGCGAAGGGCATGTGGAACTGAAAGGCAAGCGCGTGTCGTTTTCGAGTCCGCGCGATGCAGTGCGTGCGGGCATCGCGCTATGCCCCGAAGATCGCAAGCAGGAAGGCATCGTCGCGATCGCGTCGGTTGCCGATAACTTGAATATCAGCGCGCGCCGCCATTTCAGCCCCGCGCGTTTCCTGCTCGACGCGCGCCGCGAACGTGCGCTCGCGCAGGAGTACATCGCGAAGCTCGCCATCAAGACACGTAGCGGTGAGACCGCTATCGGCACGCTATCGGGCGGCAATCAGCAGAAGGTGATTCTCTCGCGCTGGCTTGCCGAACGCATCGATGTGTTCCTGATGGACGAGCCGACGCGCGGCATCGATGTAGGCGCGCGTGCCGAGATCTACAACCTTCTGTATGAGCTTGCCGAAGCCGGACGCACGGTGATTCTCGTGTCGAGCGATCTGGCCGAGGTGATCGGCGTGTCGGATCGCATCATCGTGATGAAGGAAGGACGCATTGCCGGCGCGCTGCCGAAGGCGCAAGCCACGCCGGACGAACTGATCAAGCTCGCATTGCCCCGCTGACTGCTGACTCCAGCGGCGGACCCGGAAAGACGAAATACATTTGAGCCAAGCCATGCAAACTCCAGGCACTTCCTCCACGAGCGATGCTCACGCGCCCATTGCGCCCTCGCAGGCGCGCATGTGGGACCTCATCAACAAGTCGGGCATCGTGGTGGTGTTCCTGGTGCTGTTCGCCGTGCTCTCCGTCACGGTGCCGGGCTTTCTGACACCCCGGAATATCCAGGGGCTGTTGCTTTCGGTGACGCTGATCGGCTCGATCGCGGTCACGATGATGTTCGTGCTCGCGCTCGGCGAAGTCGATCTGTCGGTGGCGTCCATCGTCGCGTTCGCGGGCGTGATGGCATCGACCGTGATTACCGCGACGCATAGCGTCGTGCTCGGGATCACGGCGGGCGTGCTCGCGGGCGGCGCGGTCGGGCTCGTGAACGGCGTGCTGATCGCGCGTTTCAAGATCAACTCGCTGATTGCCACGCTCGCGATGATGGAAGCGGTGCGCGGACTCGCGTTCCTTACGTCCAACGGCGACGCGGTGATGATTTCCGAGGAACGGTTCTTCGATCTCGGCGGCGGCTCGTTCCTCGGCATCTCGTATCCGATCTGGAGCAACATCATCGGCTTCGTCGTCTTCGGCTTTCTGCTGAAGAAGACTGTGTTCGGCAAGAACGTGCTGGCAGTGGGCGGCAACAGCGAAGCGGCCGTGCTGGCGGGCCTGCCGGTCACGCGCATCAAGATCACCGTGTTCGTGCTGCAAGGGCTCGTGACCGGTTTCGCGGGCGTGATGCTCGCGTCGCGCATGAGTCTTGGCGATCCGAAAACGTCGGTCGGACTCGAGCTTGGCGTGATTTCCGCGTGCGTGCTGGGCGGCGTGTCGCTTACGGGCGGCGTCGCGACCATCTCGGGCGTGCTGGTCGGCGTGCTGATCATGGGCGCGGTGCAGGACGCCATGAGTCTGCTCAACGTGCCGACGTTCTATCAATACCTCATTCGCGGCGGCATTCTGTTGCTCGCGGTGCTGTTCGACCAGTTCAGGCGCAGCAAGCGGGCGGTGTGAGCAGACGCGCTTTCACCGGCCGCAAACTATGACAAAAACGCCTCGAAACTAGGCAGACACCCGGCACCGTGTAAACTAACGGGTTTTTGCCTGCGGTCTTATCGTGCAAGCCCCCACGCGCACGGCGATCAGCGGGCCGGCGCTCGTGCGCCTGCTCGCGCGTTTCGCCGATCTCGACGTCCACGCACCCGGTTCGTCCCTGTCGGACCGCCTGAGCCAGTGGCTCGGCTGGACCGATGCCATTGCGCTCTCCACCGCGCTCAGCGGCGATCCGCCCGCCATTCCCGGCGCGCGATCCGCATCCGACGGCGAAGAACACGCCTGCACGCGCGTGCGCGCTTCGCTCACGAACGCCATCGTCGGCGGCAAGGCGAACGCCTCGGGCGCTCACCGGCATCGCGCGCCGGTGCAGGCGCCTCGCCCGGATCCGACCGTGGAGTACGCCGTTTATCGCCAGCGGTATCTGTCGCTGCAACAGGCGATGGAATCGGAGATAGGCGCGTTGCGTGCGCGCGTGCGCGCGGTGCTCGCGGCGAAGTCGACGCGCATGGCGCGTCTTGCCGTGGTCGATGCCGTGATGGAGCAGGCGCTCGCCGCACGCGAACGCACGCTGCTGGCTCAGGCGCCCGCGCTGCTCGGCAAGCACTTTCAACGCATGCGCAGCGCCCATCAGGCGTCTCCTGATGATGCAGCCGCATGGCTCGGCGTCTTCGAACAGGACATGCAAAGCGTCCTGCTCGCCGAATTGCACGTACGTTTCCAACCGGTCGATGGTTTGCTTGCGGCATGCCAAACCGCTCACTGAATGCTATGCCCCGATATCTTCTGAATGTAGCCGTCTTTCTGGTGGGCCTGCTGGCCGTCTGCGGTATAGCCATTGGTTATATGGGCTCGAATGCGCTCGCGCTTGCTGTCACGCTCGTGATCGGCGCGTGCTATCTCGTAGGCGCTTCCGAACTGCAGCGCTATCAGCAGAAGACGCGTGAGCTCGCGCAGGCCGTCGGCGCATTGAACGCGACGCCCGCGAGCCTCGCGTCCTGGCTCGATCAGGTGCCGGCGGGTCTGCGTCATGCCGTGCGCTCGCGCGTGGAAGGCGAACGCGCCGCGCTGCCCGGTCCCGCGCTCGCGCCGTATCTCGCGGGCCTGCTGGTGCTGCTGGGGATGCTCGGCACGCTGCTCGGCATGGTGGCCACATTGCGCGGCACGGGCGCGGCGCTCGAAAGCTCGACCGATCTCGCGGCCATACGCGCATCGCTCGCCGCGCCGGTCACGGGCCTGGGCTTCGCGTTCGGCACGTCGATAGCGGGCGTCGCGACATCGGCGATGCTCGGGCTGCTTTCCACGCTTTGCCGTCGGGAACGCCTGCATGTCACGCAGTTGCTCGACATGAAGACTGCGACGACGCTGCGGCCTTTCACACAGACGTATCAACGTGAAGAGACGTTGCGGCTGTTGCAGCGTCAGACCGAGGTCATGCCGAAGCTCGTCGATCGGCTGCAAGCGATGATGAGCGCAATGGAACAGCAGAGCGCCGCGGCGAATGAACGGCAACTCGCGAACCAGACCGCGTTTCACGCAAACACGGAGACGGCGTATCGTCGCCTTGCGACTTCGGTGGAACTGTCTTTGAAGCAAAGCGTAGCCGACAGCGCGCGTGCAGCGAGCGCCGCCTTGCAGCCCGTGATGCAGGCCACGATGGACGGCATCGCGCGCGAAGCGAAGACGCTGCACGGCAGCATCGAACAGGCCGTCATGCGTCAACTCGATGGCTTGTCGAACGGCTTCGAGGCATCGGCGCAGAACATCGCAGCTATCTGGGACCGCTCGCTGCAAGGGCATCAGGCAGCGAACGAGGCGCTTGTCGAGAAGATGGATGCTTCGCTGAACCGCTTCACACGAGTTTTCGAAGAGCGCTCTTCTACGCTGATCGAGGACGTGTACTCGCGCATGAGCGGTGTGTCGAGTGCGCTGCAAAGCTCGGTCGAACTGACAGCGGACAAATTGAACGCGTCGCTTCTGAAGCATGAAGAGGCAAGCGCGGCGCTCGTCGTGCAGACGGGTGCGTCATTGGACCGCTTCGCGCAGGCCGTGGACGAGCGGTCGCGCAATCTGGCCGCCGGCATGGCGACGCACTTCGATGGCGTATCGACCGAACTGCATGAATGCGTCGAGAAGATCGCGGCCACGTTGAATGATTCGATAGCGAAGCACGAACAGGCGAGCACTGCGCTAGTCGCGCAGACAGGCGCCTCGCTCGATGGATTCGCGAGCCGTTTCGAAGCCCGCGCGAGCGATTTGCTCGAAGGCTTCTCGTCGCGGCTCGAAAGCACGTCCGACGGTATGTCGGAAGCCTGGAAGAGCGCGCTCATCGCGCAACAGCAGGCGGGCGAGCAGCTTGCCACGCAACAACGAGGCGCACTGGATGCGGCCGCCGCGCGATTCGAAGCGCATTCGGAAGCGCTCGTGCGTTCGGTCGATGAAGCACATGAGAAGCTCGCCGCGCAGCTTGCATCGAATAACGACGCGCGCCTGAGCGCATGGACCGATGCGCTCGGCGCCGTATCGGCGAACCTGCGCGATGAATGGCAGCAGATGAGTACATTTGTCGAGCGCCGCCAGCAGGAAACCTGCGAGACGCTCGCACGCACGGCACGCGAGATGTCGGAGGCATCGCAGTCGCATGCGAGCGGTCTCATCGCCGAAATCGAAAGACTCATCCAGGCGGCATCGCAAGCGCCCAAGGCTGCGGCAGAAGTGGTCGCGGAATTGCGGCAGATGCTGTCCGAATCCATGGTTCGCGATACCGCGATGCTGGAGGACCGCAGCCGCTTGCTCGCGACACTCGAGACGCTGCTCGATGCGGTGAATCTCGCGTCCACCGAACAACGCACGGCGGTTGATGCGCTCATCTCCACGTCGACCGATCTGCTTTCGCGCGCCGGCGCGCAGTTCAGCGAGAAGGTTGAAACCGAAGGCGCGAAGATCGGCGCGGTGGCCGCGCAAGTCACCGGCAGCGCGGTCGAAGTCGCGAGCCTGGGCGAAGCGTTGAGCGCGGCGGTCGAGTCGTTCGGCGCGGCCAACGAAACGCTCGTCACGCATTTGCAGCGCATCGAAACCGCGCTCGACAAGACGCTCTCGCGCAGCGACGAGCAACTGGCCTACTACGTCGCGCAGGCGCGCGAAGTCATCGACCTGAGCGTGATGTCGCAGAAACAGATCGTCGAGGACTTGCAGCGTATCGCCGGACAGCGTGAGTTGGCCGGAGCGCGCGCATGAACGAAGAACTCGATGGCGGCATCGAGAGCGCCGCCCCGATCTGGGCCGCGTTCGCCGATCTGATGTCGGTGCTTCTCGGCGCATTCGTGCTGATACTGGTCGCCGTGATCGGCGTGCAATTGCAACTCTCGACGAAGCTCGAACAGGCCGTGAAGGAGCGGCAGCAAGAAGCGCAGCGGCGCAAGACGCTCGAACAGGCGCTCGCGGGACCGCTCGCGTCGGGGCGCGTCACGCTCGTGAACGGCCGCATCGGGATCAGCGGCAACGTGCTCTTCGCGCTCAATTCGGATCAGTTGCAACCGCAGGGACGCGATGTGCTTAAGAGCCTCGCCGGGCCGCTGTCCGCCTATCTCGGCACGCACGATCAAGTGCTGATGGTGAGCGGGTTCGCCGACGACCAGCAAGTGCGCGAAGGCAATCGTCGCTTTGCGGACAACTGGGAACTGTCAGCCAAGCGCGCGTTGACCGTGACGCGCGCACTGATCGATGCGGGCGTGGCGCCGTCATCGGTATTCGCGGCGGCGTTCGGTTCCGAGCAACCCGTCAGTTCGAATGCCGACGACGAGGGCCGCGCGAAAAACCGACGGGTCGAAATCTCTGCGGTGCCCCGTCCAACGAATTCGCTGGTGAAACCTCGTGGGTGACCGCCTGGATGCCCGCGCGATGCTCGACGCATGGCGTGCGCGCGGCGAAGACCGCGTGAATCCGGTGCGCTATCGGTTCATCGAGGCGCTCACGCGGCGCGCGGCGTTGCATGAAGGCGAGGCGAGACGCATCATCGACGCGCGCCTGTCAACGCTGCTGACTGACTATGCGGATACGGTCGCTCAGGCAATGGCCGAACGTGCCGATGATGCACATGCGCAGAAAGGGCCGCTCGCCACCTTGCTCGACGACATGGCGCTTCATGCGGCCACGCATCCGTCGCATGAAGAACTGCTGGAGTACATGCGTGGCGTCTGGTCGAAGGTCAGCGCCGAGCGGCAGTTGCGCGAATCGCAGCAGAAGGTGCCGAAGAACGCGGGTCCGCTCAATTCGAACAGCCTAGTGCATCGTTCGCTTGCTTTGATGCGTGAAGCGTCGCCGGAGTATTTGCAGCACTTTCTCGCGTACGTCGAAACGCTTTCATGGATGGAAGAGATGACAGGCGCGAACGCGCCTGCCGCAAAGGATGCGCCGCGCGCGAGAAAGCCTGCGCGCGGGCGTAGTGCGTCTTAGTCGAGCCAGCCCTTGATGGTGTCCGACATCACGTTCGTCGAAATGCCGTAGCGGTCGTGCAGGGTAGGCAGCGCGCCTGCATCGAGGAACGCGTCGGGCAGCGCGATCTGTCGGAACGCGGGCGTCACGCCGGCGTTCAGGAGCGTGCAGGCGACCGCTTCTCCGAGACCACCGATCACCGTATGATTCTCCGCCACCACCACGAGTCGGCCTGTGCGCCGCGCTTCCCGAATGATCGTTTCCGTGTCGAGCGGCTTGATAGTCGGCACGTGCAGCACGGCCACATCGATGTTATCGGCTTCGAGCGCCTTCGCCGTTTCAAGTGCACGCATCGTTAGTAATCCGGAGGAAATGATCAGCACATCCGAGCCGTCGCGCAGCATCTTCGCCTTGCCGAGCTCGAACTGATAGCCGTATTCGTCCAGCACGGCAGGCACGTTGCCGCGCAAGAGCCGCGCGTAAACCGGCCCTTTGTGCGCGGCGATGGCCGGCACCATCTGTTCGATGTCGAGCGCATCGCAGGGATCGATGACGGTCATGTTTGGCATCGCACGCATAAGCGCGAGGTCTTCGGCTGCCTGATGGCTCGGGCCGTAGCCCGTCGTCAGTCCCGGCAGCGCGGCGACGATTTTCACGTCGAGATTGTCTTCCGCGATGGTCTGATGAATGAAGTCATACGCGCGGCGCGTGGCGAAAACGGCGTATGTCGTGACGAACGGCTGCGCGCCTTCATGTGCGAAGCCGGCGGCGGCGCCCATCAACAACTGCTCGGCCATGCCCATCTGGTAATAGCGGTCAGGGAATGCCTTGCCGAAGATATGCAGGTCCGTGTATTTGCCGAGATCGGCCGTCATGCCGATCACGTTCGTCTTCGTGCGCGCCAGTTCCGCGAGCGCGTGGCCGAACGGCGCCGAGCGCGTGACTTGTCCTTCGCCCGCGATAGACGCGATCATCGCGGAGGTCTTCAAACGCGGTTTCTTTTCGATGGTGCTCATGCTGTTCTCCTGCTTGAGTTCTTCGGCTTACCGGCTGGATTCGAGTGCTTCGAGCGCGAGCTTCCACTCGTGCGCATCGACCCGGATGAAGTGATTCTTCTCGCGCTGTTCGAGAAACGGCACGCCGCAGCCCATTTTCGTATCGCATACGATGATGCGCGGCTTCGCTTCTTTCAGATTTCGCGCGTTGTCGAAGGCTTGCTTTACGGCGTCGATATCATTGCCGTTCACGCGCTGCACATACCAACCGAACGCCTCGAGCTTCGGCAGGAGCGGCTCGAAGGCCATGATCTGCGTGGACGGACCATCGGCTTGCTGATTGTTGACGTCGATCATTGCGATCAGGTTGTCGAGCTTCCAGTGCGCGGCGGACATCAAGCCTTCCCAGATCGCGCCCTCGTCGAGTTCGCCATCGGAGAAAAGCGTATAGACGAAGGATTTCGACTTCTTGCGCTTAAGCCCGAGGCACCGGCCCACTGCAATGGTGAGACCTTGTCCCAGCGAGCCGCCCGACATTTCCATGCCGGGCGTGTAGCTCGCCATGCCGGACATCGGCAGGCGGCTGTCGTCGCTGCCATAAGTTTCGAGTTCCTCTTGCGGCAGAATGCCGGCTTCGAAAAGCGCCGCGTACAGCGCAATCGCATAGTGACCGTTCGAGAGCAGGAAGCGGTCGCGCGCTTCCCATTCCGGATCTTCGGGGCGGTAGTTCATCGCGCCGAAGTAACTCACTGCCAGTACATCGGCGATATCGAGTGCCTGCCCGATATAGCCTTGACCCTGCACTTCGCCCATCAAAAGGGCGTTGCGGCGAATGCGATAGGCGCGCTCGGCGAGCGTCACCTCCTCGATAACGGGACTGCTCATGTTCGTCTCCTTGAGATAATGTATAGGCATACTTATCGATTGACGGTCCTGGCGGGCACAAAGAAAACCAGCGCCGCGCCGACCACGACAGCAGCAGCGATGAAGATCAGCCCCGCTGTGGACTTGCCCGTGAAATCGTTGAGCCAGCCGACGATGGCGGGCGAAAAGAAGCCCGCGAGGTTGGCGAAGCAGTTGACCGCGGCGATTCCTGCCGCCGCCGACATTCCGCCGAGCACGGCCGTAGGCAGCGACCAAAATTGCGACGACGAAGCCAAAATGCCCGCAGCGGCCACGCTCACACACACGATGGATGCGCCCACGCTGCCGAGCATCGGCAAGGTGGCGAAGCCGGCGGCGGCGATCAGCATCGGAATGGCCAGATGCAGGCGACGTTCGCGGCGCTTGTCGGCGCTCGCCCCGATCAGCGGAAGCGCGATGATGGCGCACAGATAAGGAATCGCGGTGAAGATGCCGACCCACAGCGGGTCCGCCACGCCGGCACGACGCACGATGGTCGGCAGCCAGAACGTGAGGCCGTATTGACCGAGCACGACGCAGAAGTAGATCGCGGCCATGAGCCACAGGCGCCGGTCGCCGATGAATGCACGGATCGACACGTGTTCGAGCTTTTGCGCGTTGTCCTTCTCCACGTTGCGAGCGAGGAGCGTCTTTTCGGCATCGGTGAGCCACTTGGCACTGGCAATGCCGTTGTCGAGATAGAAGAGAATCACGACGCCCAGCACGAGCGACGGCAATGCTTCGAGCAGGAAGAGCCACTTCCATCCCGCGAGTCCATGCACGCCTTGAAGCGCATGCATGATGTAACCGGAAAGCGGGCCGCCGATGATGCCCGCGAGCGGGATCGCCATGAAAAACAGCGACAGGGCCTTCGCACGCCGCGCGGCGGGAAACCAGTACGTCAGATAAAGAATGACGCCGGGCGCGAAGCCCGCCTCGGCTACGCCCAAGAAGAAGCGCAGGATATAGAACATCGTAGGCGACTTCACGAATACGAAGCTCGCGGAAATCACCGCCCAAGTCAGCATGATGCGGGCGAGCCAGTTGCGCGCGCCTACCTTGTGAAGGATGACGTTGCTTGGGACTTCGAACAGGAAATAGCCGAGAAAGAAGATCCCTGCGCCAATGCCATAGACGGTTTCGGAGAAGCGCAGGTCATTGAGCATTTGCAGCTTGGCAAAGCCCACGTTGACGCGATCCAGATAAGCGCCGAGATAACACAGCATCAGGAATGGAATGAGGCGGCGTCCAACCTTGGCATAGGTCTTTGCCTCAAAGGTGCCGGTGTTTGCCGACGACGGGATATCCGCCGCGAGCGGCGATGTAGTGAAGCGAGATTTCATGCTTGTCTCCTGCCATGACTGGCGTTACGCCCCGGTTGTTCCAGGTGCGCTTCATAAGTCTGCGAATAACGCGGCCACACGCGACATCAATGAATCAGCATTCCTCCGTTCACATCCAGCGTGACGCCGGTGAGATAGCTCGACAGATCGCTTGCAAGGAAAAGGCATGCATTCGCGATGTCGGCGGCATCGCCCAGCCTTCCGAGCGGAATGCCCTTGATGATGTCCGCGCGCATCTCGAGCGTGAGCTTGTCGCCCGTGATGTCCGTCTGAATGAGGCCCGGCGTGATGGAGTTCACGCGGATATGATCGGCGCCGAACTCGCGCGCCATCGCCCGGGCGAGGCCGAGTACGCCTGCCTTCGCCGCGCTGTAATGCGGGCCGCCGAAGATGCCGCCGCCGCGCTGCGCCGATACCGACGACATGCACACGATGCTTCCGCTCTGCTGCTTTCTCATCTGCCCGATGACGGCTTGCGACATGTAGAGCGTGCCGCGCAGATTGACATCGATCACGGCGTCGAAATTGGCCGCGCTGATTTCCAGCGTCTTGATGGGCTGCGTGATGCCGGCGTTATTGATGAGCGCGTCGATGCGGCCGTATTGTTCTATCGTCGCATTCGCGGCGGCGACGCATGCTTCTTTAACGGTGACGTCGCAGGCGAGGCCGAGGTGGCCTTCGCCGATATCACGTGCGGCGCTTTGCGCATCCGCTTCGCGCAGATCGAGAATCACGATGCGTGCGCCTTGCGCCGCGAGCGCCTTGGCGGTGGCCTTGCCGATACCGCGTGCCGAAGCCGCGCCCGTGACGATCACTACCCGATTGTCGAGCAACATTGCTGTCTCCATGATTTGTTCGGTGTGGAGGCAGTTTCGTCGTGTTCGACACAGCGATCAACGCAGTTCGGTTCAACTCATGCTGAGAAAATTTCAGGTGTCGGCGGGAAGGGTTAACCTTGATTCGCTATTGCGGCGCCCGGCTTTTGTGTGAGACGCGAGCCCTACGCGGGGTCCCTGGGAACGCGGCCCATCAGGTAGAACTCGTCGTTGGGCCGCATCGAGATGACATTCGCCATGCGGTTCGACAGGCCGAAAAATGCAGTGATTGCCGCAATGTCCCAGGCGTCTTCGTCGCTGAAGCCGTGCGCATGAAGCGCTGCGAAGTCCGCATCGTCCACCGTGTTCGATGCACTGCATACCTTTAACGCGAAGTCGAGCATCGCTTTCTGACGCGGCGTGATGTCGGCCTTGCGATGATTGACCGCGACCTGATCTGCCACCAGCGCGTTTTTTTCATAGATGCGCAAGATTGCGCCGTGCGCGACGACGCAATAGAGGCATTGATTGACGGCGCTCGTGGCCACCACGATCATCTCGCGCTCACCCTTCGTGAGGCCGCCTTCCTTGAGCATCAACGCATCGTGGTAGGCGAAGAATGCGCGGAACTCGTCAGGCCGATGCGCAAGCGCAAGAAATACATTCGGAACGAACCCGGCTTTCTCCTGTACTTCGAGTATGCGGGCTCGTATATCGTCGGGCCATTCGTGCGGGTTGGGGACGGGATAGCGGCTGATCGGCGTGGTTTTCATGGCGTCTCCGTAAGAGCCTGCATCGGGCTCGCTTACGCAGTATGCCGGAGAGTCGCGCCGCTTGACCAACCCTCTTCCGGCTATTGACCTTGAGCGCCGCCGTTCGTCGTGGAAGGCGCGCCGGGGTGATTGGTCGTGCTGCTGCTGCCGTTTCTGAGCATCGGCTGCATTCCGCCCGCAGAGCCTTGTCCGGGGGAACGCATGCCGTCGCCGGCACCGCCTGTTCCACCGCCCGGTGTGGGCGGCTGCATGCTGGCCGCAGGCCCCTGATTCGCACCGCTGCGTCCCGCCGCCGACGTATCCACCGAAGGGCCGGCGCCCGGGCTTCCGCTGCCGCTTCCAGCGGCCAGCACGGCGCCCGACAGACATAAAGCCACTAGGCCAATTGCTGCCCGCGCTTTCATGGAACCTATCTCCTGGTAACGGCACTCATTCGAACCGCCCCGCGCTGCGTGCAAGTCGCCAGCGGGGGCGGCTTCATATCGCCAATAAGCGCGATCACGGCTGCCGTTGGCCGCCTTGATGCATCGGCTGCTTCTGCTGGTTCTGCTGCTGTTGGCCTTGCGCCTTCCCTTGGTCATTACGCGGGTTGGTCGGGTTCGAATTTCCTTGCTTCGAGGATGGCATTGTTCTCTCCTTTGCAACGTGGTTTGCGACTGACAATTACGCATACCGCGTTCCAGCGCATCAGAATTCGCGCTTCGTGCCGCCATCGGTATGCTGATCGTCGTGGCCCAATCCATAACGTTCGATCAGGCGGTGCGCCCGTTCGACGCCTGCCCGCAGTGCTTCCGCGCGCGTTGCCCAACTCGGGCCCGTCGGTTCGACGTCCGGCAATTGCGCCGGCGCGCCGTTGTGAAGCGCCGAGATCTGCGGTACCCAGTCGCCAGTTTCGTTCTGCTCGATAGTTACCTTGACGTCGTAGCCCTTGAAGGAAAAACTTTCGCTGGTCATGCGTCCTCCGTGCGTAGTGGCGTGGCACAAGCACGCAGCAGACCGCGTGCCTCAGCGCCCTGGTTCGTTCGTTGCTGCGCATTGTTCGGAACGAGAATCAGAAAGAAGACATGAAAGCTACGATCGTCTCGCATGAAGAGCCGCCGGAAACTTCGGCTGCAGAGATTCACCGGTTTAGCTTCAAGCTCGAAGACGGCAACGCGCCGCCGCTGACAGAATCCATTTCGCTCAGGACGGCGCGCGTGATCGTCGATAACCTTCCCGACGGCAATGCGTTCATCAAGATGCTGCAGGCCATCGTGAACGCGCAGCCGGGGCAGTACGATGCGCTTGTCGGCAACGTGTTCCCGGATCATTTCAGCACGAGCCCGAGCGACGATCGCCGTATGCCGGGCCGCAATAGCGAAGGACCGCCGCCTTGAGCAGCCGCGCCTATCCGGCGGCGCGCTGACGCGCGAGAAACTTGTCGAGTTGGGCGGCGAAGCTCTTGCCGTCGCGCGGGCTATAAGGCGGAGGCCCGCCCGTCGCGACGCCGGTGCTGCGCAGTTGGTCCATCATCGAGCGAATGGTCAGGCGCTCTTCAATAGTGTCGTGGCTGAACCACTCGCCGCGCGGGTCGAGTGCGTGTGCGCCCTTGGCCAGTACCGCTGCCGCAAGCGGTATGTCGGCGGTGATGACGAGATCGTCCGCTGCGGCCATTTCGACGATGCGCGCATCCGCGACATCGAAACCGGAAGGCACTTGTACGGACTTGATGTAAGGCGAGGGCGGCGTGCGCAGAAACTGGTTAGCGACCAGCGTCACGCATATTTTGGCGCGCGGCCCCGCGCGAAACAGCATGTCTTTCACGACTGCGGGGCATGCGTCGGCATCGACGAGAATCTGCATGACGTAGGCCGGAATGAGCGAGCGCACATTATGCTGTATGCGCTCGCGTCCAACTCATGTCCCAGTCATGTCCGACTCACGCTTTCGAGTCGGGCTTGCTGCGTGGATGATCGCTGCTCGCAGTGGGATCGACATCCGGGTCGATATGGTCGTTTTCCGGCGTATAAGGCCCTTGTTCGGGATGATCCTTGCCCTTCGGTACGAGCGTCGGGTCCATGCTGCCGTGGCCGCGTTGCTCGATCGTGCCGTCAGGCTTTTCCTTCACTTCACCTTCGCCGATGGCCTCGCGTCGCTTGTCGGCACGCTCGACCGGGTCCGAGGGTTCGGGGTTCATGGCATTGTCCTCGCATAGTGACGAGCGACGCTCACGCGCCACTCTGTGACATCCTTAGTCTCCGCTGCCGAGCTCGCCGTGCTTGTGCGAATGCGTCGCGGCATGCACGAGTTCATAGTGCGCACCCTTGCCGCTTCTCGTCGGCGGGAAGTGTTCGCCTTCCACGCACGTCACTTCGAAAGCGGAATTGCTGTCGCCTTCTTTCACGACGCGATAGATTCCCGATGTCTGTACTTTCTCGCCGGGTTTGTGTTGCTCGGCCATGCATGCCTCCATCTTGGTTGCGTTGCAGAGCACGAAGCAATCACCGTTCCGCGCTTCGGGTGACGGTCAGCGACGACAAGAGCTTGAGAAGACTTTCCACGTTGACCGGCTTCACGAAGTGATAGTCGAAGCCCGCCGATTGCGCGCGCAACCGGTCGTCCGTCTGGCCATAGCCCGTGACGGCGATGAGAAGCGGCGCGCTGTCGCCCTTGCGCCGCAGACGTCGCGCAAGCTCGTATCCGTCGATATCCGGCAATCCGATATCGAGCAATGCCACGTCGGCCTGAAATGCCGCTGCGGATAGCGCCTCTTCGGACGAATACGCCACGCGCGCGACGTGTCCCTCGGATTCGCACAGCATCGCGAGCGAATCGGCGGCGTCGCGGTTATCGTCTACGACGAGCAAGCGCAACGCGGCATGCGTTTCGAGCGCATTGCTCTCGGACAATGCGAGCGCCGAGTGGCGCTCGTGGTGATGCAAACGCGGCAAGCGCACGTTCACGGTGGTGCCGAGTCCCGGTCCCGGGCTTTGCACGGTAATGGTCCCGCTATGCATTTCGACCAGCTTCTTGACGAGCGACAGCCCGATGCCCAGCCCGCCATTCGAGCGGTCGAGGGTGCGTTCGCCTTGCGAGAAGAGTTCGAACACTTTCGGAAGCAGGTCCGACGAGATGCCCGTGCCGGTGTCCGCGATCACGATGGACACCCAATCTTGATCCGCCTTCACGCTGACCGAAATATCGCCGCCTTCGGGCGTGTACTTGCTAGCGTTGTTCAGCACATTGACGAGAATCTGCGAGAGACGCGTAACGTCGCCGCATACCCACGTGGTTGCATCGGGAACATCCACTTGAATGTGTTGGCCGCGCGATTCGACCATGTTCGCGATGGCTTCTACCGCGTGATAAACGGCGGTGCCCACCAGCACCGGCTCGCGCTGCAACGCAATGCGTCCCTGCGTGATACGCGACACTTCCAGCAGATCGTCGACGATGCGCGTCATGTGCTCGACCTGTCTGCGCATCAGTTCGATCAGGTCGTTGGTATGCGAGGACATCTCGTCGTCTTTTTGCAGCAGCGCAATCGCGGTGCGCAACGGCGCAAGCGGATTGCGCAATTCATGCGCGAGCATGGCGAGGAATTCGTCCTTGCGGCGGCCCGATTCGCGCAGCATGAGTTCCATGTGCTTGCGCTCGGTAATGTCGATCATGCTGCCGATGATTCGCAGCGGTTCGCCGTCGTTGCCGCGCTGAAGCAGGGCGCTGCCCTGCATCCATTGTTCGCCGTGCACCTTCTGCACGCGGAATTCGAATTGTTCGTGCGGATCGTCACCGGATGCGAGGCGTCGCACGTAACGGTCGAGCGCAGGGGCATCGTCGGGATGAATGCGGGCGAGCGCCGCTTCGTAAGTGAGTGTCTCGGCGTAATCGGTCCGATCCTCGGCGCTCGTTTCGAAGAGCAGCGTCCAGTTCGCCAATTCCAGCGAGACGATATGAATCTTCGCGGCCTGCATGGCAACGGTCAGACGCAGGCTCCGTGCTTCGATGGCGGCTTGCGCCTCGTATTGCGCCGTGACGTCGGTTGTCGTGCCGAACCATTCCTGTAGTCGGCCGTGCTCGTCGTAGAGCGGCGCGGCGTGCGCCTGAACCATGCGATACGCGCCGTCGCGACGATACATGCGGAAGTTGAGCGTGCGCGGGCCGCCATGGTGCAACGCTTCGAGCCATGCGCGATGCGTGCGCTCGCGATCGTCCGGGTGAATGAAGTTGAGCCAGCCCCAACCGGACAGCCGTTCACGCGGCTCGCCGGTGAACCGCTCCCACTCGCCGCCCGAAGGCCGCACTTCACCGTTCGCGTCCGCAGACCAAACGAGCGCGCCGGTCGATTCCACGAGCGCGCGGTAACGCCGTTCGCTGAAGCTCAACCGTTCCATGTCCGCACGTTGCTCGCTGATGTCGAAACTCACGCCGTGCACGCGGGTGAGGATGCCTTGCGCGTCGAACTCCGGATTGCCGCGCATACGGAGCCAGCGCCGTGAGCCGGGGTCGCCGTTGCGTTTGCAGTCGAGCATGAAGTCGAATTCGAACGGGCCGCCATAACGCAGTGCATCCGCGAGCTTGCGTTGAAAAAGCTCGCGATAATCAGGCGCCACGCGATCCCATATCTCCGAGAGCATCGCCGAATCCGTACCGGGCGGAAACGAGTAGAGGTCCGCAAGCTGCGCCGTCATGCGCACGACGCGCTCTTTCATGTCCCATTCCCATGCGCCCATGCGTGCGCCCGCGAAAGCGGCCTGCAAACGGCGTTCGCTTGCTTCGTAGAGCGCCCACGCGTGCCGGCACTCGTGTATGTCTATTGCGACGCCTACGGTGTCTCCGATCCGTCCGTGCTCGTCGCGGCGCGCCTGCAAATGCAGCGTATGCCAGCGAAACGCGCCGTCCGAACGCAGAAGACGTACGTCGACATTGCGCAGCAGCACGCCGTCGCGCATTTGCCTGAGCGCGTCCAGCACCATGCGTTCGTCTTCCGGATGAACGAACGCTTGCCAGTGTCGGCCGATCAGATCGTCGGAGGAAATGCCGAGATAACGGGATGCCCAGGGATTGGCGTACTGAATGATCCCGTCGCGCGCCGCGCGCCACACGAATGACGGTAGGAAGTGAGCAGGATCGTGCATGAGCGTCCTTGCTTCGGTTGAACAGCGATGTTTATCGCCGTGCGCAGCGCAGTGTCGTGTGTGATGTTGCTTCCAGCATTGTACGAATGTCACGGCACAACGCGCAGGGGCGAAAAGCTGCCCACCGCCTGCGCGCTGCCGCGATCACTTAGCCATCCTCGCCGACGTCGTTCGGTTCGGGCAAGGGCTTGCCGCTGCCGGTCGGGGGTGCGGGTTCGTTCGTCAGGTTCTGCTTTTGCTCGTCGCTAAGCCGGCGGTCCGCCGCCGTTGCGTCGTTGGGCGTCTGCTTGGGCGGAGTCGAACGTTCGGTTTCTTGTGTCATCGGGGCGCTCCTTCGTCATCACTATGCGGGACATCCTGTACACGTTGCATCGAACGTGCCCGCTCAATGCGCGTGTGCGCGCGCTGGCATAGCCGATGCTCAGACGAACCTTCGTCCCCGAATCTGGACTTCCAGCCATGACACTGTTCCCCCGAACGCTGGTCGCGCTGTGCGCCGCCATGCTGCCGTTTGCGGCGAGCGCGGCGACCATTACGTCTTCGCCTTACGGAGCGACGCAGCAAGGCCAGCCCGTCGTGCAGTACACGCTTGCGAATGCTCGCGGCGTATCGATGAGTTGCATGACTTACGGCGGCATCGTCACGCGGATCGATGTACCCGACCGGCACGGGCGTCGCGCCGATATCGTGCTGGGCTTCGCATCGCTCGGCGACTATGAGCGCTACAACGGCGCCATTCACTTCGGCAGTCTGATCGGCCGCTATGCGAACCGTATCGCGCAGGGCCGCTTCACGCTCGACGGACACACGTATCAGTTGCCCATCAACGATCCGCCTAATACCTTGCACAGTGGGCCGCACAGCTTCGACGAAAAGGTGTGGACGGTCGTGCGCACGTTTCAAAACGCGAGCGGTGCGGGCGTGCAGTTGCGATACGTGAGCCCGGACAACGAGAACGGCTTTCCGGGCACGCTCACGGTCGATGTTACGTACACGCTTACTGACGACAACGAGGTGCGCATCGACTATCGCGCGAAAACGGATAAGCCCACGGTCGTGAATCTCACGAACCATAGCTATTTCAATCTGGCGGGCGAGGGCAGCGGCAGCGTCGAGAATCAACTCATCATGATTGCCGCGTCGAGCTATACGCCGACGCGCTCCGATTCGATACCGACGGGCGAGGTGGCATCCGTGGAAGGCACGCCGCTCGATCTGCGCGCGTTGACGCCGATCGGCGCTCGCTTGCGTTCGGGGTTCGCACAATTGCACTACGCCCGCGGCTACGACAACAACTTCAAGCTGAACAAGAGCAGCCAGCACGAAGGCGAGCCGTCTTTCGCAGCCCGCGCCTACGACCCCGCAAGCGGTCGCGTGCTCGATGTCTATACAACGCAACCCGGTCTGCAGTTCTATAGCGCGAACGGGCTGGACGGCAGTGCGGTCGGTGTATCGGGCGTCGCCTATCGCCAGACGGACGCCTTCGCGCTGGAGGCCGAGCATTTCCCTGATTCGCCGAATCATCCCTCGTTTCCGTCGACCGAGCTCAGGCCCGGTGACGAGTATCACGAAGTGACGGTGTGGAAGTTCGGCGTGCGTTAGGCGCTTTTGCTCGTCGCGCGCGAGCATTCCGGTTGCCATGACACTCGAGCGCATGCGATGCTTCGCCCTGCTGCAAGCACTCAATTAAACGATGCGGCACGAGCGAGACCAGTCCGGTTCATCACCCTTTGAAGGAGTGACCATGATCGTACTGTCGCGATATCGCATGACGCTTGATGCGTCGCAACACATTTCGTCGAACATGCGCCGGCTATTCGGTGCGTGCACGTTACTGAGCGCAGCGAGCGTCGCTTACGCCGATGCACAAAGCAGTTATGTCGTGCCGCCACCGCCGAGCGAACTCTATGGCGAGTTGTTCAAGGCAGTGCAGACGCAGCAGATCTACCCCGACCAGAAGACCTTCGTCGACGCGACGCCGAAAATCGACCCGGCGCAGATCAATCAGCTTTATGCGCAGCAGCGTGTCGTTCCGGGCTTCAGTCTTTCCGCCTTCGTTGCGCAGTATTTCACGCCTCCGACCGATCAGGTCATCACGCCTCCGCCTAATCAGAGTTTGCGCGAACATATCGACTGGCTATGGCCCGAACTGACGCGAAACTCGGCGACGGTGCCGCCGTACAGCACGCTGATTCCCATGCCGAAGCCGTATGTCGTGCCGGGCGGACGCTTTCGCGAAGGCTATTACTGGGACACGTATTTCACGATGCTGGGCCTTCAGGAAGCGGGCCGCGAGGATCTCGTCGACAACATGCTCGACAACTTCGCTTATCTGATCGATACCATCGGTCATATTCCGAACGGCAACCGGACGTACTATGTGAGCCGCTCGCAGCCGCCGTTCTTTTCGTACATGGTCGAGCTTGCCGCGCACAAGGAAGGTGGACGCGTCTACCAGAAGTACTTGCCGCAGATGCGCCGCGAATATCACTACTGGATGCAAGGCGCGCATTCACTACAGCCCGGCGAGGCCGTGCGCAATGTCGTGATGCTGCCCGATCACACCGTGCTCAATCGCTATTGGGATGAACGCGATACGCCGCGTGACGAGTCGTATCTCGAAGACGTTCAGACTGCCGCAACCGTGACGAGCCGCCCCGCGAACGAGGTCTATCGCGATCTGCGGGCGGCGGCGGAAAGCGGCTGGGATTTCAGTTCGCGCTGGTTCGGGGACAATCAAACGCTTGCCACTATTCGCACCACGTCTATCGTGCCGGTGGATCTCAATAGCCTCATGTTTCATCTGGAAACCACCATAGCGCGCGCCTGCGGTGAAGCGCGAGACTTCGGTTGCGTCGCCGAGTTCATCGGTAAGGCGGCGAAGCGCGCCATCGGCATAAACAGGTTTCTGTGGAACAACAACGGCTACTACGGCGACTATGACTGGAAGCTGGGTCAGCCGCGCAACAACCCGTCTGCCGCCATGCTTTATCCCTTGTTTGCCGGTGCTGCGTGGCCCGAGCGCGCGCACGCTACGGCGCGCACGGTGGAAACGTTACTGCTCAAGCCGGGCGGCCTGACGACAACGACGTTCAACACGGCGCAACAGTGGGATGCCCCGAACGGCTGGGCGCCGCTGCACTGGATAGCGGTCGAGAGTTTGCGGCGCTATGGCCGCGGCGATCTCGCGCAGCAAATCGGCACGCGCTTTCTCGCTGACGTGAATCATGTCTACGCGACCGAGCAGAAGCTGGTGGAAAAGTACGTGGTGGAAGGGACAGGGACGGGCGGCGGCGGGGGCGGTGAATATCCGCTGCAAGACGGCTTCGGATGGACGAACGGCGTGACCTTGCGCCTGCTCGATCTGTACGCGCCCGGCCAATGACGGACTGAGTTGGCGATGGCGGCTGAAATACGCCGCCATTGCATCGACTGCTTTTATTCGATGCCTTCCACCACGCGGAAGTCGCGTTCACAGGCATCGCCGAGCACATTCAACGCTTCCTGATACTTCTCGCCGTTAAATGTGGCGAGCGCCTGATCGAGCGAATCGAACTCGACGAGCACCGTGCGCTCGGCAACGCCCGCGCCATGCACAGTCGACGCCACGCCGCGAACCAGCGCGCGGCCGCCGCCTTCCTTGATCGCGACCGTCGCGAGCTTCGAATACTCCGCAACCTGATCGGGCTTCATGATCTTGCGGTATGCGCTGACCCAATAGCCTTTTGCCATTTGCAATCTCCTGATTCATGTTGAGCGCCATGCGCCATGAGGCGAATGCATCGTGTATGCAACGCATGCATTCGAGCGAAGGCGAGCATAGCAAAGATTCGGCTCAGGCCTCGCGCCGCTCATTGTTCGTCATCGCTAAAGGCACCCTTCCTCAGTTAGGGGTTAACCCGCAAGGAGCATGCGCCTAGACTTCGATCACTGCCTTAGCGGCAACCGCTCGAGGCGAGCCCTGAAACTTATGGAGTAGTGGTCATGAAGTCCTTGATTCGCGCAGCTGTTGTCGCCACCGTTTTCGCCATTCCCGCCGTCTCGTTTGCAGAAGGCAGTCAGATCACGCGTGCACAGGTGCGTGCCGAACTGGCTGAGTTGCAAAGCGTCGGCTATCACGCCGGAGACGGCGACCAGGCGCACTATCCCGCTGCCATTCAGGCCGCTGAGGCCAAGCTGGCCGCACGCAACGGCGCAACCGCATACGGCGGCACGCCGACCGGTGCGACGCGATCGGGTAATCGCGGTGTGTCGCAAGCCGACTGGAACGCGATGTACTCCCGCTAAAGCTCATTCGGCCGCGTACTTGCGGTCGAGCTCATCGTAGAGCGGCTTCTTGACGAGCCTCTGACGCTCCGAGAAGGGCGCGACGACAGCCGGGTCTTCGTCCAGCTTGCCTTGTTGCCTGAGTGCGGTCAGCGCGGTCTGCATGCCGCGCACCGCGCTTTGCAATGCGGCGTTCGCGTACAGCACAAGACTAAAGCCGAGTTTTTGCAGTTCTTCGCGGCCGGTGACAGGCGTCTTGCCGCCGATCACGATATTGATGAGCTGCGGCGCCGCGACGAGCCGCGTCAATGACGTGATCTGTTCCGGCGTTTCAATTGCTTCGATAAAGAGAATGTCCGCGCCCGCTTCGGCGAATTGATTCGCGCGCTCGATGGCGGCATCGAAACCGTGGACCGCGCAAGCGTCCGTGCGCGCGATGACCTGGAAATTCTCGTCTTCCCGCGCGTCCACGGCGGCGCGTATCTTCCCGAGCATCTCGCTCGTCGATATGACGCTCTTGCCCGCGAAGTGACCGCACTTCTTGGGCATCACCTGATCTTCCAGTTGTATGGCATCGGCGCCTGCGCGCTCCAGCGTCCGTACCGTATGGCGCACGTTGAGCGCATTGCCGAAGCCCGTGTCGGCATCGACGACGAGCGGCAGATCCACCACGTCGCGAATGCGATTCGTATGTTCGGCGATTTCCGCGAGCCCCATGAAGCCGAGGTCCGGCATGCCGAGCGACATGTTCGTGACGCCCGCGCCCGTGATGTAAATGGCTTCGAAGCCGAGGTCGGCAATGAGGCTCGCGCTCATTGCATTGAATGCGCCAGGCAGCAGCAACCCGCGGCGTGCATTCACGAGTTCACGAAAAGCGGCGCGGCGGCGGGAAGAAGAGGTGGTCATGGCTGAAGATTCCGAATGAGTCGTTGGACGTCGAGGCTGGCAAGAAGAGACTCGGCTTAGGCTGTCATGTTAAAGCGGGCAGCGACTCAGTGCTCGGAGGAAGTGGCATCATGTCGGCTCTTGGATAAAGGAGCCGCGCATGACCGAGACGCTGACGGATTTGCCCTTGCCCGACGGCGTGCGTGCGCGCTTTGTCGATAACGGCAACGGCCTGTCGATGCATATGCTTGAGGCAGGGTATGAGACCCCGGAAAGGCCGTGCATCGTGCTGCTGCACGGCTTTCCTGAATTGGCTTATAGCTGGCGAAAGGTCATGAAGCCGCTCGCCGACGCGGGGTTTCACGTCATTGCGCCGGACCAGCGAGGCTATGGCAGAACCGGCGGCGCGGACGTGCGCTTCGACGCGAATCTCGCCGACTATGCCATGCCCGGCCTCGTGAACGACACGCTGGGCCTGGTGTTCGCACTGGGCTACCGGTCCGTTGCCGCTGTCGTCGGCCATGATTTCGGCTCGTTCGTGGCGGCGTGGTGCGCGCTCATCAGGCCGGATGTCTTTCGCTCGGTCGTGATGATGAGCGCGCCGTTTGCGGGACCGCCGCGCTTCGAGTTCGACGATACGCCATCACCCTCGATCGCCGATGCATTCAAGGCGCTTGCCTCGCTCGATCCGCCGCGCAGGTACTACCAAACGTATTTCGCGGAGCGTGAGGCTAACGGTGACATGTGGCATGCGCCGCAGGGACTTGCCGATTTTCTGCGCGCGTATTGGCATGTGAAGAGCGCGGACTGGTCGGGCAATCGGCCGCATCCGCTCGTCGCGCCGGTGGCCGAAGAACTTGCGCTGCTGCCGGACTATTACGTCATGCGCGCGGACACGACCATGCCGCAGACCGTCGCCGGGTTCATGCCATCCGAAAACGAGATCGCATCATGCGCATGGCTCGACGACGCCGAACTGCACGTCTATGCAAGCGAATATGCGCGCACGGGCTTTCAGGGCGGCTTGAACTGGTACCGAGCCGCCAACGACGAGCGTCAAACCGCGCGCTTGCGCTTGTGGTCCGGGCGCACGATCGACGTGCCGGCATGCTTCATCGCGGGGAGCAGCGACTGGGGCTGCTACCAAAGGCCGGGCGATTTCGAAGCCATGCGCCAGCGCGCTTGCACGAATTTTCGCGCGGCGCATTTCATCGAAGGCGCGGGGCATTGGGTGCAGCAAGAGCAGGCGAGAACCGTGGTGAGCCGGATTCTTCGCTTCTTGCGGCAAGACGCCCCGCCGCACTTTTGAGCGCGCTCAGGCGCTCGATACCTGCAGCGGACGCTCTTCCTTCGCGCGCAGCCCGTAGGCGGTCAACAGGCGATAAAGCGTGACACGCGAGATGCCCAGTTCATCGGCTGCTTCGCCAAGCCGTCCGCGATGCCGCAAGAGCGCCACCTCGATGGCCTGCCGCTCAGCTCGTTCCCGTGCTTGTGCGAGCGTCGTCGGCGCGGCTTCCACATATTCGCCGAGTTCGAGATCGCTCGCGAGGATCTGCCGCCCTTCGCTCATGACGATCGCACGCCTGACGCGATTGATGAGCTCGCGCACGTTGCCGGGCCAGCCGTAGTTGTGAAGCGCGGCGACGGCGCACGGCGAGAATCCGCGCAAGCGGCGGCTCGCGTCGCGTCTGAAGCGTTCCAGCATGTGATTGGCGAGCAGTTCGATGTCCTTGCCGCGCACGCGCAACGGCGGCTCGTCAATCTGCAACACGCACAGGCGGTGATACAGGTCCGCACGAAAGCGTCCTTCCAGCATCGCTGTTTGCATATCGACGTGCGTGGCCGAAATGATGCGCACGTCCACAGCCGTGGAAGTCTGACCGCCCAGGCGCTCGATCTTGCGTTCCTGCAGAAAGCGCAGCAGGCTCGCCTGGCTTTCAAGCGGCAAATCGCCGATTTCATCCAGGAAGAGCGTGCCGCCGTCTGCCGCTTCCACACGGCCGATCTTGCGCTGATTCGCGCCCGTGAACGCGCCGCGCTCGTAGCCGAACAGCTCCGATTGCAAGAGATGCGGGGGAATCGCACCACAGTTGATCGCGACGAACGGCTGCTCGCGCCGCGCCGACCGGGCGTGAATGGCGAGTGCGGTCAGTTCCTTGCCGGTGCCCGATTCGCCCGAGATGAAGACGGGCGCATCCGTCATTGCGACCTTGCGGATGGAGCGATACAGCGCTTGCATCGCTTCGCAAGTGCCGATCATGCCCACTTCGCTGCCATCGGGCGTGTGCGCATCGTTGCAGGCGGCGTCGTGCAGGGAAACCATGCCATACGCATGACCGACGGCATCGACGATGCGCTCCGCTGCCGAGGGCACCGTCACATAGTCGAAGCAGTAGTCGCGAATCAGGCGGCAGATGTCCGGGTTGTCGGCGTGATCCGGATCGACGGTCGCCACCCAGCCGATGCGATGCCCCGAAAACAACCCCATCAGCGAAGCCGAATCCTTGGCATACCCGCGGCTCGTCAGGTCGATGATGCCTGCCGCTGCGCGTTTGTCGTGCTTGGCGGCTTTGCGCGGCTTGCCTGGCGCGACGTACTCGATGACCCAGCCACGTGCGTGCAGGCGCTCGGCCAGATCGTCCGACACCGTGCGGCCCGCAAAGTAGAGCGTTCTTGATTCCCCGTACATGGCTTCTCTCAGGATTTATTTGTATGTAGGCACAGTATGCCCTTGAGATTGCCGAGGTAAAAAGCCGCGCAAACGATACGCGTACTTTGATTCTTTGCATGGCCCTGCACGAAGCGATAAAGAAACCTTGAGCAGATTTTGCAGCGTGTTCGCCCGCTTTTTGGGCGAACGCACGTGCGATTTATGTGAGAGGCGCGCCGTTGCGAGCGGAGCGGCATTCGGGAACAGGGCGCTTTTACTGATGTGCTCTCCGAGATTAGGGGGCGTTCAGCTTTTCATCGCCCGTTCGAGTTGACCCGCCACCCACGACCTGTCGAAAGCGCCTTCCGAAATAGAGCGCAACGCCTCTGCTTCCTTGAGTCCTTGCGAGCGGGCGCGTTCGAGCACGTCCGCTGCGTCGGCCTGCGCGATGGCGAGCACGCCGTCCTCGTCGCCGACGACGATATCCCCCGGTTGGACCACCATGCCGCCAACGGTGACCGGCACGTTGATTTCGCCCGGACCGTTCTTGTAAGGGCCGCGGTGCGTCACGCCGCGCGCATAGACGGGAAAATCGCGCGCGCGCAGGGAAGCCACATCGCGAATGGCGCCGTCGATCACCAGGCCCCTGATGCCGATGCTCTCCGCATAGCTCGCCATGATGTCCCCCATGAGCGCCTGATGCAGGTCGCCGCCGCCGTCGATCACGAGCACGTCGCCGGGGCGGCAAAAATCGAATGCCGCGTGAATTGCGAGGTTGTCTCCGGGACGCGTGCGCACCGTGACCGCCGTGCCCGCCATCGCCTTCGGCCGATGGAAGGGCGTAAGGCCCACCGAGCCCGAAGCACGCGCCATGCTGTCCGACAAAAGCGATACGGCAAGCGGCCTCAGCGCGTCGAGCAACTCGGCGCTTGCTTGCGGCGCGGACTGATTGTGCCGCCAACCGGGACCGTTCATCATGCGACTCCTTGCGTGGATGTGTTGAGTTCGAGTTGCGCGCCAAGGCGCGGATAGACGGCGCGTGCGTTGCCTTCGAAAATGCGCTGCCGGTCTTCGTCGCTTAACCACGCGATGCCGTCGATATAGCGGCGCGTATCGTCGAAGTGATGGCCCGTCTCAGGATCGATGCCTTGCACCGCGCCGATGGTCTCCGACGCGAAGAGGATGTTCTTTGCCGGTATCACGCGCGCGAGCAGTTCCGCGCCCGGATGGTGATAGACGCAGGTATCGAAGAACACGTTGTTCAGCAAATAGTCGGACAAAAGCGGGCGCTTCATGTCTTGCGCAAGTCCGCGATAGCGTCCCCAGTGATACGGCACCGCGCCGCCGCCATGCGGAATGACGAGCTTGAGGGTCGGAAAATCGGCGAAGAGATCGCCCGTGAGCAACTGCATGAACACGGACGTATCGCCGTTGATGTAATGCGCGCCCGTCGCATGGAAGTTGGGGTTGCACGACGACGACACGTGAATCATCGCGGGCACGTTCAGTTCGACGAGGGCTTCGTAGAGCGGATACCAGTGGCGGTCCGTCATCGGCGGCCCGGACCAGTGACCGCCCGACGGGTCCGGATTCAGATTGCAGCCGATGAAGCCCAGTTCTTCGACACAACGCCGCAACTCGGGAATGCAGTTCGCCGGATCGACGCCCGGCGCCTGCGGCAATTGACACACTCCGATGAAATTCTGCGGAAACAGGGACACGACGCGATGAATGAGGTCGTTGCATTCGCTCGACCACACCGCGTTGGCGTTTGCATCGCCGAGATGATGGCCCATGCCGGCGGCGCGCGGCGAGAAGATCGTCAGGTCGATGCCGCGCTCCTGCTGCACACGCAGTTGCGCGTTGCCGATGGTCTCGCGAATCTGATCGTCGCTGATATGCGGGCGAGGCGGCACCGGCGTGCCGTCGGCGAGCGCCTGAATCTGGCGCGTGCGCCATGCTTCGTGTTCGGGCGGCGAAGTCGTGTAATGACCGTGACAGTCGATGATCATGAGTGGCTCGCGGAAATGTCGTTGATTCAGAGCGAATGCTTGGCGGTGCGGGCGTCGTCGTCGGTGCGTTCATCGATTGCAGCATCGTCCGGGGGACGCACGCGCATCACGAGCGCAATGATCGTCGCGACGACGAGGAAGGCGGCGATCGTCACCAGCGCGAGCTTGAAGTTGCCGGTCGCGTTGCGCACGAGGCCGATGCTCCACGGTCCCACGAGCCCGCCGAACTGCGCGATGGTGTTGATGAGCGCGATGGTCGCGGCGCCCGCGGCGCCTGTGCGAAACGACGCGGCGAGGCTCCAGAACAGCGGATTGCCGGCATAGATGAAAAGCCCCGTGACGCACAAGAGCGCATAGGCAATGACAGGCGAGGGCGCGTATGCACTCGCGGCAATCGCAACGGCGCTCATGCCATAGACGAAGGCAAGGTGCTTCTTGCGATCACCCGTGCGGTCCGAACTGCGGCTGATGATGAACGTGCCCAACACGCCGAGCAAAGGCGGCGCCGCCGAGAGAAAGCCCACTTCGATGTTGCTCAGGTGCCCAAGGCTCTTGACGATCTGCGGCAGCCACAGGAATAGCCCGTAAATGCCCACGAGCGCACATCCGAAAAGGCATGCAAGACTCCATACGCGTATGTCGCCGGCCACGCGCCACATCGAGACATGCGCATCGCCGCCAAGTTGCTTGCGTTCGGCCTGAAGCGTACTTTCCAGCCATTGCTTTTCTTCGGCCGTGAGCCAGTTAGCATCGGCGGGGCGCTCTTGCATCACCTTGAGCGTGACGATGCCGAGCAGGATGGCGGGCACGCCTTCGCAGATGAACATCCATTGCCAGCCGGCGAGACCCAGCACGCCGTTCGCATAGGTCATGAGCGCGGTCGAGATAGGGCCGCCCAACACCGCCGAAAACGAGCCGGCGATGATATAGCCGCCCACTGCACGCGCACGATAACGCTCGGGAAACCACTTCGTCAGATAGACGGCCACGCCCGGCAGAAAGCCCGCTTCCATCACACCGAGCAGAAAGCGCACGGTATAGAAGCTCTTGTCGTTGAAAACGAAAGCCGTGGCGGCCGCCACCGCGCCCCATGTGATGAGAATGCGCGCGATCCACCTGCGCGCGCCCACGCGATGAAGCAACAAATTGCTTGGCACTTCGAGAAGCATATAGCCGACAAAGAACACGCTGCCCGCGAAGCCGAACACGGCGGGGCTGAAATTCAGCGCGTGATTCATGTCGAGCGCCGCGAAGCCGATGTTGATGCGGTCGAGATAGTTGAAGAACATCATCGCGAACAAAAGCGGCATGAGGCGGCGGTACACCTTATGCATCGTGGCCGATGCGGTCGCGGACTCGATCGCGGATGCGGGCGCTGGGGTCATCGTCGTCTCCATGCGCCGGCTCGATTGCCGGCGTCTATTCGATGGCGTGTGGCGAGCGCATGCGTTCGCGCTTGCACGAGAGGTCATCATAGAGACGCGACGAGGCCGCCGTCCAAGACGGATTCACTATGCTTCTATAGGCTTTTACTTATAGCGACGGTCAACGTTGCGCCGACGCGAGCGGGAGGCACGCAAGAAATGCCTGCACGTGAGGGGAGACGTCAGTGCTTCGAAAGGTGGCCGTGAGCGACGTGGTTTGCGCAGCGCCCGGTCCCGTCAGATGTCGGTAAACCACATCCGATCGGCCATGCAACGCCACTGATTCGCCCACATAAGTCACGCCGAGTCCTGCTGCGACCAGCGCAATGGCCGTTTGAATTTCGTAAGCCTCGTGCGCCACGTTGAGCGTTGCGCCCGCATCGCGATACAGCGAAGCGATGAAGCGCGGAAACTGCGCGGCCGGATGCTTCGGATAAACGATGAGCGGCGTTGCAGCCAGTTCGTCGATGCGCACGGTGTCGCGCCGGGCAAGCGGATGATCGGACGCGAGCACCGCCATCACGCGTTCGTGCAGCAGCGTGCGTGTCGCACAGCCCGGCCGGTCCGGCGCCTGTCTGCCGATGCCGATATGAATGCGCGCATCGCGGAAGGCATCGGCCTGTTCCTCGGTAAGCATTTCGAAGAGCTTGAGTTCCACCTTCGGATACGCCGCGTGGAACGCCTTGAGCGCCGGGGGCAGCACGCTATACATGGCCGAACGCGTGAAGCCGATTGCGAGCCAGCCGTGCGTGCCGGCGTCGATGGCCCGCACGCCGAGTGTCGCCTGTTCGCAGCGTTCGAGAATCTGCCGTGCTTCCGTATAGAAATAGCTGCCCGCTTCCGTCAGACGCAACGGACGGCTGCCGCGATCGACCAACTGACTGCCGAGACGCTCTTCGAGCGAGCGAATCTGTTGTGAAAGCGCGGGCTGCGCGATATGCAGCCGTTCCGCCGCGCGGCTGAAGTTCAGCTCTTCAGCAAGCACGATAAAGCATTGCAATCCCCGTAGATTCATTGCGCGCGCTCCTGACCGCCGGCGTGTTCATCCGAATGACTCGACCGGACGTGTCCGCCCGACCGGCGGGACATGATAACGAAGCGCGCGGGCTCCGCGCAAAGCGGAGCCGTCTTGCCTTATCGCGAGTTGCGTGACGCTGCGCCTGCCCGCGCGGTCGCGCCCGCATTCGCCGCTGCATTGGCCGAGTTTTGACCGTTGACGCCGTTCCCCGTGTTTCCGTAGGCGGCTCCGGTGGCAGGATTGATCGTCGAGGTGGAGTTGGAATTCGAGTAGGCGGGCGACGACTTGGGCGGCTTCGGCTGAAGGGTCTGATTGATGACGCCGATCTGTCCGAGCTTGTGCGCGGCGCTGCTGTCCGCATGCGATACCGCCGCAATGCCGAGGCCGCCCGCCCCGATTGCCAGCGAGACCACCGTGATAATGGCTGTCTTCATGATTTCTCCCTGCGGGACATGCGTCCCCAGAAGCACTATTGTGCGCGCGCAGTGTGCCTGCCGGCAGAGGGGTTTTCGCCTAGCGGGCAAGGATGCGGCGTTATTACGCAGCATGGAAAGGGACAGCTTTGGTCGAGAAGCCGTCGGAAATCGGTAAGATGTACTACGCAGTGTTGAATAACACGCTCATTGCAACCGCATGGAGATGGCAGCATGTTCCCCGAATACCGTGACCTGATATCCCGGCTCAAGACCGAAGACGCGCACTTCGCGAAGCTTTTCGAGCGACACAATGCGCTCGATCACGAAATCCGCAACATGGAGACCGGTGTGACGCCTGCCGACCCGTTCGCCGTCGAAGCGCTCAAGAAAGAGAAGCTGCTGTTGAAGGACAAGCTGTACGTCGTATTGCGAAAGGCCGCGCAAGCCGCTTGATGAACGCCGCATACGCGCTAGGGGAGAAAAAGACTTTGAAAAACGCACGATCAACCGCGCCGCAAGCATCCACGGCTTTTGAACGCGAGAAGCCACAGCAGGACGACGACGTGAGCGTCGTCGAATCGTCGGACGCGATTCTGAGCCGGGAAACGCAGGACGCCGTCAACGCGGCGAACGACCTCATTTCCAGCGGCTTGGAGGACATACTCGCGATTGCCGCGTCCAACGGCGATAGCGCGCAAACGCGGCTCGATACGCTGAAGGCCATGATGGGAGGTCTGTCGCCGGACGAAGCGGCAACCCTGCGCGCGTATCTGTTCGAGTCGTCGTCGCTCGTTGGGGCATCGGCCTCACGCAGGCAGCGCCAGGACGAAGAACTGTCGCCGGGTTGGCGTCACGGTGCCTATCCGTACAAGCATCTGATGTCGCGCCAATCCTACGAGAAGCAGAAGTACCGCCTGCAAGTGGAACTGCTGAAGCTGCAGGCGTGGGTCAGGGAGACCGGTCAGCGCGTCGTCATCCTCTTCGAAGGACGTGATGCAGCAGGTAAGGGCGGCGCCATCAAACGCTTCATGGAACACCTGAACCCGCGTGGCGCGCGCGTGGTCGCGCTCGAAAAGCCGTCGGAACGCGAAAGAGGCCAATGGTACTTCCAGCGTTACGTCGAACATCTCCCGACTGCCGGGGAAATCGTGCTGTTCGACCGCTCGTGGTACAACCGCGCAGGCGTCGAGCGCGTGATGGGTTTCTGTACCAACCAGGAGTACGACGCTTTCATGCAGCAGGTGCCGGCCTTCGAGCGGCATCTGGCGCAAAGCGGTATGCACATCATCAAGTTCTGGTTCTCGGTGAGCCGCGCCGAGCAGCGCCGCCGTTTCAAGGAGCGCGAAGTGCATCCGCTCAAGCAATGGAAACTGAGTCCCGTGGACCTCGCATCGCTCGACAAATGGGACGACTACACCGCCGCGAAGGAAGCCATGTTCGCGCATACGGATACTGCCGATACACCGTGGACCGTCGTGCGCTCCGATTGCAAGAAGCGAGCGCGTCTTAACGCGATGCGTTATGTGCTGCATCGCCTGCCGTATGCGAATCGCGATATCCGAACCATCGGTCCCGTCGATCCGTTGATCGTGGGGCGCGCGTTCTAAGCCGCCGCTTCGATCAGTTGATGCGCGAGGAGGCTCGCGTGCGGCGTCAGCGTGTCGAATGCGCGCGCGCACAAGTGCAGGCGGCGTGTGGCCCAAGGCTCGGATAGCGGCACGATCGCGAGCCCGGGCCGCCGCAACGCCTGAGCAGAGACGTCCGAGAGAATCGCGATGCCGATGCCCGCTTCGACGAGCATCCCCACGTTGTCGAGGCTGCGCATATGGATGCGGTAATCGAGCTGCCTGCCGAGCCGTGACGCGCGCTCGGCCAGATGCATTTCGAGCGCGGCATCCGCGAGTCCAACATACGCTTCGTTCACGATGTCCGCGAACGCTACCGCTTGCTCATGCGCCACGCGATGCGCGCGGTGCGCCACGACCATGAGCCCATCCTGCGCGATCACGTGAGTTTGCAGGTTCGCAAGGTCGGTGATGTCGGCCACGATGCCGAGGTCCGCGCGGCCTTCGGCCAGCGCCTGAACGATATCGACGCTCGGCCGTTCATCGAGATCGATGGAAAGATCGGGATGCGCCGCAAGAAAGCGGGCGAGCTGCATGGGCAGGAACGCGGCGAGGGCGGCCGTATTGGACAGCAGCTTGATGCGTCCTCTGAGACCGGTTGCGTAATGGCGCAACTCGCCCTTCATCTGTTCGACCTGAGCCAGAATCATGCGCGCGTGGCGCACGAACGTTTCGCCCGCGGCGGTGGCCTGTACGCCGCGGCGATTGCGTTCGAGAAGCGGCGCGCCGAGCGCGGCTTCCATGCCCGCAATGCGCTCGCTCGCCGATGCCAGCGCAAGATGCATGGCCTGCGCGCCGGCCGTGATGCTGCCGCGCTCGAGCACGGTCAGAAAGAGCCTCATGTCGGTGAGATCGAACCGCATGCCGTGCCTTCGGTCTCGCCGAAGCCTCGCATTGGAAATGCCAGATTGTAAGGGCGCGGTGCGCCCGATACGATCTGCCGCATGGAACCCCTTATCGTTGTGACGGGCGCGGGTCTGATCGCAGGTGCGATGAACGCGCTCGCGGGCGGCGGTTCGTTCGTGAGTCTGCCAGCGCTGATCGCAGCCGGTCTGCCACCGGTTCAGGCGAACGCTTCGTCAACCGTGGCGCTCTTTCCCGGCGGCGTGGTGAGTGCGTGGGCGTATCGCGACGGGCTGAGTCCGGTGGGCCCGGTGTCTATACGCGCGATGCTCGTCATGACCGTCATCGGCGGGCTGATCGGCGCGGGCTTGCTGCTGTCCACGTCGTCATCGACGTTCTCGTTCCTCTTGCCGTGGCTGATGCTTTGCGCGAGCCTGTCGCTCGCATTCGGCCGCACGCTCGGCGAAGCATTGCGGCGGCGCTGGCGCATCGGCGCGCCGGCCGTCCTCGCGATTCAGCTGGCGCTTGGCGTCTATGGCGGCTATTTTGGCGGCGCGGTGGGCATCATGATGATGGCCGTCTGGGGTCTGCTCGATAAGCGCGACATCAAAAGTCTCAACGCGCCGCGGACCTTACTCGTGAGTGCGGCGAATTCGGTCGCCGTGGTGACGTTCTCGCTCGCCCACGCGGTGCGCTGGCCGGAGACAATCGCAATGCTCGTTGCGGCCGTCGCGGGCGGCTATAGCGGTGCGCAGATCGGGCGTCGCATGCCGCCTGCCGCGATCATAACCGGCACGCTGATGCTGAGCGCGGGCATCACCATCGCGTTCTTCGTGCGAACTTACGGGCCGATGTTTTCGCATCGATAAGACGCCATCTTGGGGGAAACGCCATGATCGCCGCTCTGCTCGAAACGATTGGCGCGCTCTCGGTGCTTGCGAGCGTGGCGGCAAAGATAGCGTGGGCGCGCAGACATGCCGATGAATCGCCGCTTTGCGACGATCCGCGTGCAAGCATCACGGAAGCGGGCTCGCATAAGGGGGCAAGCCGAGTGGCTCCGCCGCCGATTCATACGCGCGGACAAAGCGCGGGTCGCCAGCCGCTTCGCGCGCCATCCACGCACCGAGTTCCTCGCTGCACGCGGCCTGCGCGATGGAGTCGAAACACGCGGACTTCTCGGGCATCATGCTCGCCGCCCAATAGAAGCTGAAAAGCGTCCGCTTTTCGTCGGCATTCATATGAATGGCATCGGGATCGGCGCCGGAAAGCCAACGTGCGAGCTTGGCCCGAAGCGTCGCGTCGGTCTCGTGACTGTCGTAAGAAAAGAGATAGCCGCCGCCCGATTGCGCCGTATGAAAGTCATCCAATACGACAGCGGTCACGAACAGGGCGGCGCGCGCATTCAGCGCAAACGATTGCGCCTGTGCGCTAGCGAACACACAGCAAAGCATGACGAGCAATGCCTGAGCGGTGCACCGTGGCCAGGCCCGGCGCCTTTCTTGACTGCTTAGCGGATTCACGCCAATGAGAACCGTAAAGTTGCTGCCAGCAAACGCGCAGCTGGATATTGAGTGCGTGAATTCTACTGACTTATTTCGACTGTGGCGACGCTAAAAGGAGCGGCGTAGTGAGTCTAGCGAGGAAGCGTTTGTGCAAAAACAAACGGCCCCGAAGGGGCCGTCGTGCGCCGAGGCAGCTGCTGACTGAAAGACAGTTACAGCGGCTGGATCGTCGAAGCCTGCTTGCCCTTCGGGCCTTGCTTGACTTCGAAGCTCACCTTCTGGTTTTCCTGAAGCGACTTGAAACCCTTGGACTGGATTTCGGAGAAATGTGCAAACAGGTCCTCACCGCCGTCGTCCGGCGTAATGAAACCAAAACCCTTTGCATCGTTGAACCACTTGACGGTACCTGTTGCCATTTTTCCAACCCTAAGAGACGAATTTCGTTGAAGATGCGCCCGTGATATCGAGCGGATACATTTTTACCATGACTCGGGATTTTGGTCCAATACGCGTTTTTGCTAAGCATGTGGACTTATGCACGTCACATTGAACGAAATTACTTGGCGCCTCTCAGGCGTCGGTTTTATTTGCCGCTTTATGTGCGCCAGGCATTAGACATACCGATACGCTTTAACGCGGCAGGGCTTCATGCACGTTGATCGCGTTACGCTCAAAATGACTGACATGCCGTTTCCTTCCACTGGAGAGAACTCAATGTCAGCGTCATCCAACGATTCGCCCGTGTGGTTTATCACCGGCTGTTCGACCGGCTTCGGCCGGGAACTCGCCGCAGGCGTCATCGATAACGGGTGGCGCGCGGTGGTCGCCGCGCGCAATCCGGATAGCGTGACGGATCTCATTGAACGCGCACAGGGCCGCGCGATCGCGGTACAACTGGACGTGACGCGCGCCGATCAAATCGCTGCGGCCGTCACGGCTGCGCATGCATCGTTCGGCCATATCGATGTGCTCGTGAACAACGCGGGCTTCGGTTATCTCGCTGCGGTCGAGGAAGGCGAGGACGATGAAGTGCGCGCCATGTTCGAGGCGAACTTCTTCGGCGCGGCTGCGATGATTCGCGCGGTGCTGCCAAAGATGCGCGAGCGCCGCGCCGGGCATATCGTCAACATCACGTCGGTGGGCGGGCTTGTCGGCAACCCGGGCAGCGGCTATTACGCCGCCACGAAGTTCGCGCTGGAGGGTCTCGGCGAGGCGCTCGCGCGCGAAACCGAAGGCCTCGGCATCAAGGTGACGGCAGTGGAGCCGGGGCCGTTCCGCACGGACTGGGCGGGGCGTTCGCTGCGGCAGACGCGCAAGCCCATCGACGACTACGCCGAAGTCGCGGGCCGGCGCCGGGCGGGCATCGCGCAGACGAGCGGCAAGCAGCCCGGCGACCCCGCAAGGGCGGCGCAAGTCATTATCGAAGCGGTGCAATCGGCGCAACCGCCCGCGCATCTCGTGCTCGGCAACGCAGGCATGGACCTGGTGCGCCGCAAGCTCGCCCGGCTCAGCGAGGATCTCGACGCGTGGCAGGCGCGCAGCGCGTGGAGCGACAACCCGGTCGAATGACGCTCGAGAGATGAACAGGGCGCAAGAACATGCGTCGCTTGTGGTGGCGCAGTACGCAGCGGCGCTGGGTGTCTCGACGCCCAGCGTCCGGTTCGTCGAGACGTCGTTCGGCCCCTGCTACGAGGCGTTGTTCAATCGCATCGAAGTGGACTCGCGCACGCTCGCGTTGCCCGAGCCTGCGCTTTGCCTCGTCCTTGCGCATGAAGTCGCGCATGCGACGCAGCGCGCCGCACTACTGACGGACTTCGCGTGGACCGTGCTGGGCGTGATCATACTGTTTGCGGTGCCATGCGCGATGTTCGCGTCGTCATCGGATCATGAGCTTTGGCGCGTGTCCGTTCCCGGTGCATGCTTTGCGCTGATTTGGATCGCTTCATGGAAGGCATGGCGCAAACGTGCGGGCAAGCGCGCCATTGCGCTGGAACGTGACGCCGACGCCAAGGCCGAACTGCTTTGCGGTTCGCAAGTAACGCTAAGCGCGCTCGAATGCATGGTGACGCAGGGGTTCATCGATGCGGCGCGTTTTCATGCCCTGCAAGATCGTTTTCGTTGATGCTGACGGAAGAATGGTGTCGGCGGAAATTGCGACGTCCTAATGACGTCGAACCGGGAAAATGTACGCCCGTCTTCTTCTGTGCCGCGCTGTTTCTTCGCAAACGCCGCTGCAACGCGATTCCCGTTGCCATGCCAGAAATGGCTCGCTTCTTGCGTGCCTTCGTGATCTGACGCCTCGGCCTCAAGCGCGACGCGAATCAACGCCCCCGGATGACCGATATGTACGTCCTGTTTGTAGAAGATGACGCCCGTCTTTGCGATGCATTCAGAGACCTTGCCGTTTCGCTTGGGCACGTTGCGCATGTGGCTTACGACGGTCATCAGGCGATGTTGCTGGCAGCGGAGAATCGCTATGACACGATCTTCATCGATATCGGCTTGCCCGATGTCGATGGCCGCGACCTGTGCCGCCGGCTGCGCGCGGCGGGGCCGAGCCAGCTTGCGTGCGTCGTTGCGGTGACGGGCGATGATCGGCATCGGAACGAACTGCACGAACACTTCGACGGCTATTTTCTCAAGCCTTTTACGGCGGACGGCTTCAGGGCTGTCCTCGACGCCTGCTGATTGCGCTGCAACGTGCGTAATCGTTAAGTGTCGAGATCGTCGGCGGCCTTGCGCTCGCGGCGTTCCTCGTTCGCGCGCCGTGCGCGCAGGCGCTGTCGCGACAACTGAGCGATGACTTCGCCGGTCGACGCGCCCGCGGGAATCTCGCTACGGATGACTTTGGGGACCATGGGCAAGCCCATGCGTTGCCTGCGCAGCGCACGGGCGATAGCGGTCCGGCATGTTTGTCCGTGACAGTCCCATTCGTCGCGGATTCTTTCGCAGTAGGGGCACTTTTCCATGCGTGCAGTTTACTGCGAAACGCGGGACACGCGCCCGCGTCTCCCGGCACTGCGCTACGCGCCTGAACGCTCGCTCATGCTCAGGCGTTGTCGGTTGAGCGGCCGCCGCACGCGCTGATGACGATCCAGGCTGCGCCTTAGCAATTTCTTCACGAGCGACTTGAGGAAGTGAATGGACCGATCCGTGCGCACGTTGAGGTCGAAGGGCTTCAGTTCGACCACTTGGCGTCCGTTGCGCTCGGCGAGCCTTGCGCGCGTCTTGCGGTGATCCGCCGCCATCTCGGACAGTATGTGCGACGCCTCACGGAACGACGCGCGATCGACGCGCGCACACACGTGGCAGGCGCGGTGAAAGACCTTGTCGAATACCGCAAGCCAGAAATCGTCCATCTCGGTGCCGTCGCAGCGTGCGAGCGCCTCAACGCCGTTGACTTGCAGATCGCGCATGTCGTTCAGCGTGGCCTTCTGCGTGATGCTGCCGAAGCGCCTCCGATATCCGATCAGCGGCTCGGCAATGCGATAGAAGCGCTTCGCGCGAAGGAACAGCGACGGCATGAGCGCCATGTCCTCGTAATGCCGGCCGACAGGAAACTGCAGCGTCTTGAACAGCTCCGTGCGATAGACGCGCGCCCAGACGAACGTGTGAAAGCGGTCGGCGAAGTGGAGCCGCGCATGACGATCCACCGGATGGTCGCCGCCTTCGCTCTGGCTGACGAGTTCAAGTTGATCGAGCTCGCGTCCGTCATCGTCGATGATGCTCACGTTGTACTCGACCATGTCGTAATTACCTTCCGCGAGCCGCGGAACGATGGCCTCGGTAAAACCTTTGAGGTAGATGTCGTCGCCGTCGAGAAAGCCGACATAGGGCGTGGTCACGGCAGCGAGACCCCGGTTGCGGGCGGCGCTGACGCCGCTGTTCTGCTGCCGGATGAGTTGAATATGCGCGCCGCCGTCGCGCTCGACCATGGCTTCTACGGCTGCACAGGTCTCATCGGGAGATCCGTCGTCGACGACGATGATCTTCATCGCGTCGACATGTGGCTGGCTCAACAGCGATTCGAGCGCTTCTTCGATGTACCCCTCGACGTTATAAGCTGCCACCACGATGGTGAGCAGCGGACTTGTGTCTTGCACAGGGTCACGCTCGAAAGACATAGGGGACGCTCCGTCGAAAAAAATTCGGGTTGAAAGGTACGCCGCTGGAAAAGCGACGCGGTGGCGCGCAAGGACATTGCGCTCCCCGGACGAATCTTTTGGTCGATGGCACCGCACATGGCAGGACATGCCGCCTTTGGTGAGCGGCATTTCGCTGGTGCGATGTCTAGTTATAGATGCTGGCGGGCCCGGTCGACATGTCAAAAGACAGTGGACGAGCCTTCGGATGCCCTGGCATCGGAGCGCCACGCCCCGATGTGATGCACATCACGTCAACCGCGCCACGCAATAGAGCGGGTTCACTGCGATGGGTTCCCCGAACAGGCGAATCGCGGCGGTTGCCCCGGTTCGCATTGGCTGCATGCTAGCCGTACAAAATTACGGGAATGGGTCGGTTGGTCCTTTGAATACTCTGTCGCCGTGCGATGGTCAAGAGCATGAGGCTCATTGTCCGCAAATGGAAGAGCAAAGACGATGCCACCGGCGCGCGAGGATAATCATTGGCGGATCAGTCGGTCTGCAATGCAGGTTCGGATTATCAGCGACCGGTCGTCACGAGCGATTCGACCGTCCGACGAGCAAGCGGCACACGAGCCGCTTACCCTTGAGCGCGTGCGAGACACGCGCTAATCACACCCGGAACATGCTGACCGCGCGCGCGAGTCGCTCGGCCTGCTCGCGCAGTTCCGCGGTGGAGTGCTCGGCTTCGGTGACGAGCGCCGCGTTTTGCTGCGTCGCTTCGCCGATCTGCATGACAGCGGTGTTGACCTGATCGATGCCGCTCGCCTGCTCCCTGGAAGCCACGCCGATTTCGCCGACGATCGCATTCACGCGCGCCACGCGTTCCACGATGCCGCTCATCGTGCTGCTTGCTTCCTCTGCGATCCTGAAGCCGTGCGAGACCTTCGTTGCGGATTCCGTGATGAGCGCCTCGATCTCCTTCACTGCGCCGGCGCTGCGTTGCGCAAGTGCCCGCACTTCGGAAGCGACGACGGCGAAGCCCTTGCCGTGTTCTCCGGCCCGCGCCGCCTCCACGGCTGCATTCAGCGCCAGGATATTGGTCTGGAATGCAATGCCTTCGATGGTCGACGCGATATCCGCGATGCGCCGCGCCGATTCGTCGATCTCGCTCATCGTTTCCACGACGCGGGCCACTGCGAGGCCGCCTGCGCGCGCCGCGTCGGACGCGGACGACACGAGTGTGCCTGCCTCTTCGGTGTTAGCCGCGTTCTGCTGCACGGTGGACGTGATCTGTTCCATGCTGGCCGCCGTCTCTTCGATGCTCGACGCTTGCGTCGCGATGCGCGATGCAATGTCGCTGCTCCCGGAGGCGATGCGCGCGGTGCCGTCGCTCATGTCTGCCGACGCGCTGCGCACTTGCCCGACGATGCCCGCGAGCCCTTGCGACACGCCGTCGATGGCGCGCATCAGGCGGCCGATATCGTCCTGGCGCGCCGTGTCGATGCGCACCGTGAGATCGCCCGCCGCAATGCGCTCGGAAGCGCGCGTGGCTTCATCGATAGGACGACCGACGAGTCTGGCGACGGCATAGAGCAACGCGGCGACGAGCGCGGCGATCACCACGAGCCCGAAGATCAGGAAGCGATTGCGGCTCGCGCGTATGCCGGCAAGCAATTCGTCGCGATAGGCGACACCGCCGATCATCCAGTTCCATTGCGGCACGGTCGTGAAGGTGATCTCTTTCGTGCCGCCATGAACGTGGGCATCGGCGCCGGGGATATCCGCGCCATCGAACGCGAGCTTGCCTTCATGTGCGTCGAGCATCTGCCTGAAGGGCGCGACGCGTTCGTCCGCCACCTCGTTCTCGCGGCCGGGATGCACGAGCAGCTTGCCGCGATTCGGCCCGTTCGAGGCATCGACGACGAAGTGGTAGCCCGTCTCGCCAACGGCGAGCTTGCGAATATCGTCCTGCAGCGCGGCCATTTCCGCCGTGATGTCGACGCCCACGAAAAGCGCGCCGATCACGTGGCCCGCCGCATTGGTGACGGGCTTGTACTCGGTGATGTATTGCTTGCCGAAGAGCGCAGCCATGCCGATATAGCTTTTGCCGGCAACGAGCGGGCCGTAAGCGGGGCCTTTGCGGTCGAGCAGCGTGCCGACCGCGCGCGAACCGTCCTGTTTCTTGAGGGACGTGGTGACGCGCACAAAGTCGTCGCCGGTGCGGGCGAAGATCGTCGCGATGGCGCCGCTGTCTTCGAGGAACGCATCGGGAATCGAGAAGTCGCCGTTCAAGGGCTTGCCGCCCGCACTGAGGTTCGGGGTCGCGACGCCGGCAACATCGACGGTATGCGTTTCGTCGAGCGCGAAATCGTTTGCGAGACGATGCGAGAACAGGGTCATGAAGCGCGCGACTTCTGCACTCACGGCTGTGTCGTAGAGGCGGATCGTTCTGACGATAGAGCGGTTGTCGCTTTCCACGCGAGCGAGCGCATGTGCGTTGACTTGCTCTCCTGCGGAGCGGGTGACGGCAAGGGTGAAAGTGGCGACGACGATCGCTGCGAGCGTACACGCGAGAACTGCGAACTGAGTCCCGGCATTCAGGCGGGCGAGACGTTTGAAAGGCATGGGCGCAACTATTACGAAAGGTGTCGGGTATTTATCGGCAAGAGAGCCGGCGTCCTTTAGTCGGACGGGCGTTTTTTACCGTTGGTTTTGAATTTTGCATGCGGCATGCGGCGCGCCGGTTCACAAAATGCCGCGTCCTTAGAAAAACGGTTAACGCGCCAGAGGTCGATCCAGCCTCCATCTGAGGTGCCCTAGGGTAAGTCCCGGGGTATCCGTGCGCGGCGCTATCGCTATATCCTGCAGAAAAACGTTTTCCAAGAACGGCATCGCGGTGCATGGGCATCGACGAATGCAAACGGCGCCCGTCGCCATCATGAACTGACACGCGGCACGACGAGCGGCGCCGCGTACCGGAGACATTCATGCAAACAGCCGTCGTCGGCATCGCACGTACCGCCAGCCGGTATCGGTGGACCGTGTGTGCGTTGCTCTTCTTCGCGACCGTCATCAACTACATGGACCGGCAGATTCTCGGTCTGCTCGCTCCGTTGCTGCAGCATGACATCGGCTGGACGCAAATCCAGTACGGGCGCATTGTCATCGCCTTCTCGGCCTTTTATGCAGTCGGTCTGCTGTGCTTCGGGCGCATCGTCGACTGGCTCGGCACCCGCCTGTCCTACGCGCTCGCGATGTTCGTCTGGAGCGTCGCCGCGATGCTGCACGCGGCAGTCGGCTCGGTGATGGGCTTCGCGATGGTCCGCGCGCTGCTCGGCATCGGCGAGGGCGGCAACTTTCCGGCTGCAATCAAGACGACGGCTGAATGGTTTCCGCGCCACGAGCGCGCGCTCGCGACTGGCATTTTTAATTCAGGCGCGAATATCGGCGCGGTATTCGCGCCCGCCATCATTCCGGCGCTCGCCGTGGCGATGGGCTGGCGCGCGGCGTTCGTGATCGTCGGCGCAATCGGGCTTGTGTGGCTCGTGGTCTGGTTCTTCATGTATCGCCAGCCGGACAGCCGCGCGCACGACGATCTGTCGCACGAGAAGGACGAAGCGGAAGCGGCTGACGCCGCGAACGCGAAGGCCGGCGCGCCCGGTTTCAAGGTGCTGATCCGCAAGCGGGAAACGTGGGCTTTTCTGATCGGCAAGTTCCTGACGGATCCCGTGTGGTGGTTCTATCTGTTCTGGCTGCCGAAGTGGCTGAACGAATCGCGCGGCATGGACATGCAGCACATCGGCCTGCCGCTCGTCGTGATCTATGCGATCACGACTGTGGGCAGCATCGGCGGCGGCTGGATCTCGTCGGCACTGCTGCGCGCGGGCTGGAGCGTGAATGCTGCACGCAAAACCGCGATGCTGATCTGTGCATGCTGCGTGCTGCCCATTGCATTCGTCTCGCAGGTACACGATCTGTGGCTCGCGGTGGCGATCGTGGGTCTCGCGGCTGCGGCGCATCAGGGATGGTCGGCCAATCTCTTCACGACGGCTTCCGACTTGTTTCCGCGTCGCGCAGTGGGTGCGGTCGTCGGTATCGGCGGCATGGCCGGGTCTATCGGTGGCGTGCTGTTTTCGGAAGTGATTGGCCAGGTGTTGCAGCGCACCGGTCAGTATTGGGCGCTCTTCGCGATCGGCGCGCTGGCTTATCTCGTCGCCTTCGCCGTGATGCACGTGCTCACGCCGAAGATGACGCCGGCCAAGCTCGACGTTTGAGCGCAGCCTGGAGACGCATCGTGAACGGGATCGAGCCGATGCGTCTTCCCTCACTCGGTCGTCGCGGCGGCGGCCGCAGCCGTCGATTCACGCACGATCAGGCGCGGCTCGAACATGGAGTTGCCGGGGTCCGGATGGCCGGCGAGCGCGTCGATCAGCTTCTGCATGGCGAGTTCGCCCATCTTCTCGCTCTGGATATCCACGGTGGTGAGCCCGGGCGCGGCGTAGGCGCCGTAGGGCACGTTGTCGATGCCGGTCACCGAGACGTCCTGAGGCACGCGAATGCCAAGCGTCGCGGCTTCCTTCATGAAGCCGAGCGCGATCAGGTCGTTGTAGCAGATAACCGCCTGCGGACGCTTCGGGCCCAGCATCACGCGCGAGCAGGCATGTTCGCCGGCGAGCGAGGTCGGGGCGTGCGCGTCGTGAACGTCGAGTTCGAGGCCGGCGTCCTGGAGACATTCACGCACGCCGCGAATCCGCTCGTCGTTGATGCGCGCCTGGCCGAAGCCAAGGTATGCAATATGCCGATGCCCGAGGTTCAGCAGATGCCGTGCGAGCATGTGCGCGGCGAGCCGGTTGTCGATGCCGACACTCGGAATCGGCAGCGCCTCGGCGTTGCGCAGAAGCACGACGGGCTTGCCGAGATCGAGCATCCAGCGAGCGTCTTCATCGGAAAGACGCGAACTGACGATGAGGCCGTCCACGCGCTGCGACAACGCTTCGATGAGCGGCCGCTCGCGCGTCTGATTTTCGTCGATATCGACGAGCAGAAGCGTGTAGTCATGTCTCAGCGCGATGCGGTTCGCGCCCTTGACGACATTGGTGAAGTGCGGATTGCTGATGTCGAGGATCGTGAGGCCGATGGTGCGCGTGCGGCCCGTGATCATCGAACGCGCAAGCGGGTTCGAGCGATAGCCGAGCGAGTCGATCGCGGCCTTCAGCCGGGCTTCTACCGGCGCCGAAAAGCGTTGCGCGCCGTTCATGTATTTCGATACCGTCGCAACCGAAACGCCCGCTGCGGCGGCAACATCGCGAATGGTCGGAGAAGTCTTTTTCATGGGGGTAACGTTTTCTTGCGTTTTCCAATGTTTCGGATTGTCGCAGAAAACGGTGCGGAGTAATTGTTCTTTGCATGCCGCATGCAATCCGCGACAAGGCTACAGGTAGGCGATCCGGTGGAAACAACGGCCCCGAAAAACGTTTTACCATATTGCATTCAAAATTCGTACGAGGAGTATCGATGAACCAAAGTTCTGCAACGGGCAAGCCTTTCAAGCGCCTGCTGCTGACCGGCGCAGCCGGAAATCTCGGCCGCCAGTTACGCGGCGCGCTCGCGCAATGGGCGGACGTGGTACGCCTGTCCGATATCGCCCCGCTCGACGACGCCGCAGCGCATGAGGAAGCAAGCTCCGTCGATCTCGCGGACCGCGACGCGGTCATGCGACTTGTCGATGGCGTCCATGCGATCGTGCATCTCGGCGGCATTTCAATCGAAGCGCCGTTCGACGATCTGATCGAAGCGAATATTCGAGGCACGTACAACATCTATGAGGCCGCGCGCCGTCACGGCGTGAAGCGCGTCGTGTTCGCGAGTTCGAATCACGCGATCGGTTTTCATCCGGTCACGGAGGTGCTCGATGCCGACGCGCCGCAGCGCCCCGACAGTCTCTACGGCGTCACCAAATGCTTCGGCGAGGCGCTGTCGCGCTACTACTTCGATCGCTTCGGCATCGAGACGGTATGCCTGCGCATTGGCTCGTCGTTCGAGGAGCCCAAGAATCCGCGGATGCTCGTGACTTATCTGAGCTATCGCGACTTCATCGAGCTGGTGCGTTGCTCACTGTTCACGAATCGCGTCGGGCACACGGTCGTGTATGGTGCGTCGAACAATCCGCTGAAGTGGTGGGACAACACCAAGGCGGCTTTTCTCGGATTCAATCCGCAGGATAGCTCGGCAGCGTTCAGCGACCGCTTCCCCGTGACCGCGCCGACCGCCGAACGCGACGACCCTGCACAGCATTTCCAGGGCGGCGCATTCGTGCTCGGCGAACCGATGGAGCGCAGTCGATGAACTCTGCGCCTAGCGTGGAGCGGCTGGACGCGGCCGGGCGCGCGACGGTCGGCGAGTGTCCGGTCTGGCATGCAAAAGACAACGCGCTGTATTTTGTCGACATTCCGGACCGGCGCATCGTCCGACTAGATGTCGAAAGTGGGCGGCGCGCCGACTGGACGCTTCCCGAGCAGATTGCGTGTTTTGCCTTCGATGCAGCCGGCACAATCGTCGCCGGCATGGAAAGCGGGCTGCATGCCGTGACATTGCATGAAGCAGGCGAGGCGCGCCTTGTCCGGCTCGCGGCGCCGCGGTTCGACGCGCCCGGCATGCGTTTCAACGATGGCCGTTGCGATCGGCAAGGGCGTTTCTGGGCGGGCACGATGGTGCAGGACATGGCGCTCGCGAGCCCTGCGGGGGCGCTGTACTACTATGGCAACGACGGCGCGCTGTCTGAGCCCATCGTCGATGGACTCGTCACGCAAAACGGTCTGGCGTTCTCGCCGGACGGCGCGACCATGTATCTGTCCGATTCGCACCCGACGAGGCGCCTCATATGGGCGTTCGATTTTGATGTGAACACCGGCACGCCGTCTAACCGTCGGGTACTGGCGGACTTGCATCATCATGCCGGTCGCCCCGACGGCGCAGCGGTCGACGCCGACGGCTGCTACTGGACCTGCGCCAACGACGCAGGCCGCCTGTTACGCTTCACGCCGCAGGGCAAGCTCGATCGCACAATCGCAATGCCCGCCGTCAAGCCGTCGATGTGCGCGTTCGGAGGCGACGACCTCGCCACGCTCTACGTCACGTCGATTCGTCCCGCTGACAACGCCACGGACAACGACGGTTGCGTCTTTGCGTTGCGGCCCGGTGTGCAAGGATTACCGGAACCGGAGTATGCGGGCATGTTACCGGTCGCATAAATGCCATGAGATTGTAGTAACGAGCCGCCGTCAAGTGCGGGATTGCGCCCACGGTACAGGCTAAACACCAGTTCTTTACTTTCTCCTTCGAGAGTAGGCTGACGAATCGCATTCAAGTCAGCGCATCCAAGTCAACGCAGTCAAGTCAACGATTTGCCGCTTGCCTATTCGGAGGAGACATTGATGGACCTTGAAACTCGCACCATGAAGCGCGTGATGGTACGGCTCGTGCCGTTCCTGATCGTCTGTTACTTCATCGCTTATCTTGATCGCGTCAACGTCGGCTTTGCTGCCTTGCAGATGAACAAGGCGCTCGGCTTCTCCGCGAGCACCTTCGGCTTCGGCGCGGGCATTTTCTTCATTGCGTATTTCTTCTTCGAGGTTCCGTCCAATCTGTTGCTCGAACGCTTCGGCGCGCGACGGTGGATCGCCCGCATCATGTTCACATGGGGCATTCTGGCGGCGGCGATGGCCTATATTCCGCACATCGCGCAGGCGACCGGCTTGTCCAACGCCTACGTGTTCTACGGCCTGCGCATTTTGCTGGGTGTCGCTGAGGCGGGCTTCTTTCCCGGCATCATTTTCTTGCTCACGCTCTGGTTCCCCGCAAAATATCGCGGGCGCGTAGTGGGCTATTTCATGGCGGCGATTCCGCTGTCTACCGTGATCGGCGGCCCCATCTCCGGCGCGCTTCTGCAGCTCGACGGTTTCCATGGCATGGCCGGCTGGCAATGGCTCTATTTGATCGAAGCATTGCCGGCGCTGATGCTTGCGTTTGTCGTCTTCTTCTATCTGACCGACAAGCCCTCCGACGCCCACTGGCTTGCCGATGACGAACGAAAGTGGCTCGTGGACAGGCAAGCGCACGAGCGCGCGCATCGCGAAGCCGTGCATGCGTTCAGCGTCAAGGAGGCGCTCTTCAATCGACGCGTGCTCGCCATTGCGCTGGTCTATTTCGGCGCCAACGCAACCAATTATGGCTTGAGCTTCTTCTTGCCGCAGATCGTCAAGGCATTCGGCTTGACCAACCTGCAAACCGGCTTTGTCACGTCGTTGCCGTATGCGGTCGGCGTCGTCAGCATGGTGCTGTGGGGGCGTCATTCGGATCGCAAGCTTGAAAGACGCTGGCACGTTGCCATCGCACTGATGGTGGCGGCGGGCGGGATTGCAGCGTCGGCCGGACTGGATAACCCGGTGCTCAAGATGATTGCACTGTCGATTGCCGGCTTCGGCATCTTCGGCTGCCTGCCGGTGATCTGGACGCTGCCTGCCTCGTTCCTTTCCGGCGCTGCGGCCGCAGGCGGTATTGCGGCGATCAATTCGCTCGGCAATCTGGCGGGCTTCTTCGGACCGTATGCGATGGGCTGGATCAAGGACAGCACGGGCGGCTTCGGCGCGGGCTTGCTGTGTCTCGCGGGCGCGGGGATGGTCGGTGTGGCGGCGGTCTTGCTGCTGCATCACGATTCGGCGCTGGAGACGATATCCGGGCCGCGGGAACTGGACGAAGGAGAGCCGGCCAGGTCTTGATCGGCGCGTGTTGCGGCGTGCTCTCGCACGCCGCACAGTGTGGTGCTCAATCTAGTGCCCGCCATCGAGCGGGCAATTTTGTGTGCGGACCATTCCTTGCAACGGTGTTCAGCAACGCGCCGCGACCTGCGCTAATGTGAACCTTTGGCCGCTGACACGCGATCGCGTTGCGTTTGCGTCATCTTTCGAAAGGCAATCGATTGCAAGGAGATATCCCGATGGAATACGTGAAACTCGGTACGACCGGTCTTGAAGTGTCCCGCCTTTGTCTTGGCTGCATGACTTTCGGTGTGCCGGAACGCGGCACGCATCCCTGGACGCTCGACGAAGAGAAGAGCCGCCCGATCATTCAGCAGGCACTGGATGCGGGCATCAACTTCTTCGACACTGCCAATACCTACTCCGATGGAACTTCCGAAGAAATCGTCGGACGCGCGCTACGCGAGTTCACGAAGCGTGACGACATCGTGATTGCAACGAAGGTGTTCAATCGCATGCGGCCGGGCCCTAACGGCGCGGGGCTTTCGCGCAAGGCCATCATGAACGAGATCGACAGCAGCCTGCGCCGCCTCGGGACCGATTACGTCGATCTGTATCAGATCCATCGCTGGGATTACACGACGCCGATCGAAGAGACTCTCGAAGCCTTGCATGACGTCGTGAAAGCCGGCAAGGCTCGCTATATCGGCGCGTCGTCCATGTATGCATGGCAGTTCAGCAAGGCGCTTTATACGTCGCGTGCCAACGGCTGGACCGAGTTCAAGACGATGCAGAACCACCTCAATCTCCTTTATCGCGAAGAAGAGCGTGAGATGCTGCCGCTATGTGCGGATCAGGGCGTAGGTGTGTTGCCATGGAGTCCGCTTGCACGCGGACGTCTCACGCGCGAATGGGATGCGACCTCGGAGCGTCAGGAAACGGATACCTTCGGCAGCACGCTGTATCAGACGCATGATGCGGACCGGGCCGTGGTCGAAGCTGTGGCGGCCGTCGCGAAGGCGCGCAACGTTCCGCGCGCTCAGGTTGCGCTTGCCTGGGTGGCCCAAAAGGCGCCGGTGACTGCGCCTATCATTGGGGCTTCGAAGCCGAACCATGTGAGCGATGCGGTCGCGGCGTTGTCCCTGAAATTGACGCCCGAGGAGATTGCGCAGCTCGAAGCGCCGTATGTTCCGCATACGGTTGCGGGTTTCAAGTGATGCGAGGGCCATCGGACATGAATGGATTCGATGGCCGCGACTGCACGCATAATAGTACGGACGCCGAACGATATAAAGCGCGTCAGGCGGCATGATTGTCTCTTCGGCCCGCAGTACTCAGACGCGAACGCACGAAGCCGATATGCTCGCGTAACACATAGAGCGCATCGGTATAGGCGAGCGGCAGTTTGAGCGTATCCAGTGACGCTTCGATGTCGTCCAGTTCGGCGAGCAGCGCGCGGCGATCGTCTTCGTTCGAAAGATGCATTGCGCCACGCTCGACGGCGATAAGCGCGCCGTAGTAGCGGTAAATACGCGATCGCACGCGCCATCGGTAGAGCGCCGGCACGACGCGAAGCGCCGGAAAGATGAGCACCGCGACAGGCAGCAGCAGGACCAGCGCGCGGTTCGCAACGTTCGCCAGCCAGAAAGGCAGCGCCCGATACAGGAAGCTTTTGCCGGAGCGATAGTAGCGGCTCGCATCCTCGCTGATCGGGAACTCATGCGCGACCGGGCTCGGAAATTGACCGGCGTGCTGCAAGAGTCCCGCCTTGCCGTGCACTTCCTGCGCTGCCTCGATCAACAAGTCGGACAGCGCCGGGTGCAGGCTCGTGCGTGCGACCAGTTCGACGGTCGGGCTGATCAGGTGCACGGGCTGCGGCGGAACGAGTCGTCCGAGATCGAGTACCCCGCGCGGCAACTGAATCTCGTCGAGATAAGGAAAGACGCGCGTATAGGCGTCGGCTTCGTTGAAGTCCATCACCGAGAGGCCGGGCACTTTGAGAAGGCGCAACATGAGCGCGCGCGTGGCGGAGTCGCCGCTGAGAAACACCGCGTCCGCTTCATTGCTGACGAGTTGCGTGGCGGCCTGAAGGCCATCCGTCGGAAGCAATTGCGTACCGCCGCCCGGTCCGATTCCATTCGCCTCGAGCAGCTTCAGTGACAGCGTGCGCGTGCCGCTGCCTTCACGCCCGATAGCTATGCGTTTGCCTTCCAGTTGCGACAGGAGCGTGAGGCCCTTGCCGCGATAGAACACGACGATAGGCAAATAAGCCACGCTGCCGAGCGACATCAACGACGACGCTTGTTCGGGAGTCGCGATACCGCCTTGAACGAGCCCGAGGTCGACATGCGTCTTGGGATCGAGCAGGCGCTGGAGATTCTGAACGGAGCCATCGGAAGGCAGCACTTTCAGCGTGACGCCGTTGCGCGCGAGCTGCTTCGCGTAGTCCCCGGCGATTTGAAAGAGCGAGCTATCGGGCGGCCCCGCGGTGATGGTGATGGTACGCGGCGGCGCGGGATCGACGAGCCACACGACGAGCACGACAGCGAGCGCGCAAGCCAGCACGAGGGGTCCGACAGACCAGACGAGATCGTGCAAGACTCGTCTCGCGTGATTGTGCGCGAAGGCCGAGTGTTTCATGCGAGGGCGCGTCATAGGCGGAACACTCTTGCATCGTGCATACCGGAGAAGGCGTCGCGCATGTCGAGCTCGTTCGGAAGCTGCGGTGATTGGCAGTGTACCGCCAGGGGCGGATAGAACGGCATGAAGATGTCATGCAATCGGGCGGGGCCGTGATGAAACGAAATGGTTCGCTCGACAGTTCGACTACGAGGTGCGTTTTGCCGAGTCGACGTGTTTTACGAGTCGTGCATCTAGCGTGTCACTTCGCTGATCGCGCTGGAAGACGGGGAGCGCGAAGCTGAGGCGGCAGCGTATCGTCGGCGCGGTGCGGGTGATTCGTGGAGGGCAGAAGCGCGCGCGTATCGCGTGGCTCGCATCGCGGTGTGCGGCTTCGATCCGCATAACGGCGGCAATGGCTCCTTCCGATGCGAGGGAGCCGACGTGATCCGCCGCCGTGGAGCACGTCGGCGAGTTATGGCTACGGAGCGCAAGGGCCTTTGCCCGGCGACACCGTCTTCTTGCGCGCACGCGACCAGAAGGTATCCGATGGCGTCATCACGATGTACCACGATCAACGCGGATGGGCTTCTTGCGCAAAGTGCGTGCACGGCCGCTTGCCGGTGCCGATCGCGACGCCCGCGCCGGGCACCGCATACGAGATCGACGGCGAGGCAGGGCGGATGTCGGCGCGGCACACGGGCGTTCGGGATTCCGCTGCGCATGGATCAGGACCGCCGTAGCGGGCGCCACGATGCACGGGCGCGTCGAAGGCTTGCGCGAACGCTTTCTCGATAAGGGTACGACGCCGATCTGACTGTCGTCGATGCACATCGCCAGTTCTTGAGAGTGCGGGAAGACTGCAGTTTGCGGATCGAACCGGTGCGACGCAGCGCGATGCGCCGCCTTCAAGGCGGAACCGGAGCCACCGTGGTTGGCCTGCGGTCCGGCCACTGCGCGAGCAGATTCCCCAACGCTTCCTGTCGGCTACCGGCTTGCACCCGTCGGCGGCCGGTATCGCCGACCACATGGCACGGTCTGCGTCTGCGCGGACAGATGCCTTCCAGAGCCGTGCCCAAGCGAACGTACTGCTACATGTAGACCGCCTCGCCTCCGTCAACAGATTTATCGGACAAAGAAAAGCGGTGGTAACACTGTCGCGTGATAGCCGCGGTAAAACTGTCGCAAGGTAAATGTTGCCTACCGCGCGGCGCCTGCGTGCATCGGCATATTTCGTCGTGTCCGCGAAGAAAAAACGCACGCTTTGCTTACTAGACGCAGAGTTTGCGCATCGGCAGTGTGTTCCATGGTTGACCGCTCACGAAGCAACGATCCCCAGCCAACGATTGCGGACGCAAAAGTCGCCGTTGCAAAGGTTTGCGACTGTAACTTTCTGTTGCACGCCGCAATAAATAACCAGACAATTGCTTCGCGCTGTCACTTACAGCGCAGCTTGACGCCCAAAACGGTCACAGTTACTTCGGTACGCCAGCCATGACACACGCCAGCCACGATCTCTCTTCCATCCGCGAGTTGAACCTGTCTTACCTGACGCTCGCGCGGCGTGTGCTGGCATCGGACCGCGAGGCCGCGCAGGCGCACCTCGGCTTGTCGGCTGAAATCGCCGATACGCTCTTGAAGCTCTCGCCGGCACAGACGGACAAGCTTGCGTCGTCGTCGCAACTGCTGTGCTTTTTCCGCATGAATGCGGACGAAATGCTCGGCGGCCTTGCTAGCCGCAGCCTCGACGCTCCGGTCACGGCGGCCCTGTCCAACGCAGCACTCGTTGCAGCCTGATCATGACCACGATTACGTCTTCGAAGAGCCTCGCCGATGAAGCCGCTCAGGTGCTGCGCGCGATCACGCTGATCAAGCTCGGCGCGCGCATGCAGGTGCTCGAATCGGAATTTCCGAAGCTCTCTCGCGACCGTCTGATTCGTCTTTATCGGGAAGTGAAGGGCGCATCGCCGCCGAAGGGAATGCTGCCTTTCTCGGAGGACTGGTATCTGACGTGGGGGCCGAATATCCACGCCTCGATGTTCGCGAACGTGTACGCGTTCCTCGAACAGAACAGCAAGGATCTCGATCGCGTGGATCTGTTGAGCCGCGCCTATGCGTTGTATGCCGAGCACTTCACGATGAACGGCGAAGCACTGCAAATGGACCTGACGCGCGCCTGGACGTTCGTGCGTTTCAAGGATGCCGGGATTCTGCGTCTGGCGGGGTGCACACGCTGCCGCGGGAAGTTTGTCGCGCACGCCCACGAACCGGCGCACGGCATGGTCTGCGGTTTATGTCAGCCGCCGTCGCGAGCCGGGAAGACCAAGGCCAAAGCAGCACGCGAGCAAAGCGCGGCCTTGCAGCAGGCAGCTTGACGCAATACGCGGGCTAATCGACGCGCAACGCCAGTTCTCTCTAGTCAATGCTTGGCGCACGGCTCGTCGCTGAACGCGTTGACCTCGACACTGGATGCGCCTTCTTTCTTTGGAAACGCAAGACGGTCGCGCATTCTGCCGAGCACGCTTCTCCGGCTCGTCGAGTAGTCGGCGTCCGACACCTTACGGCCAGCGGCACTGTTCGCTTTGGCCGTGACCTGCCACTTGAGGGCGACACATCCACTCTCTGCGTCGCGAAGCCTCGCGACAATCAGCGCACATGCGGCGCGACAGGTTCGTGCCCATCGGCCAATAAGCCAAGCGACGTACTGATCGACGCACCATCGCGCATCGACGCTCGCTGCATCTTCCATCGCAAATGAATCAGCAAAGCCACAGTGACGGCTCGACTCCGGCCACGGCTTTTCGCAAGCATCGCTGGCCCGCGATGAACGGAACCACGAGTAAAGGCATCACTCAAGGATGCACGACGCCTTGCAACGCGCGCGAGATCCGTCGATGCAGGTTTCCGTTCGTCCGCCATAGACGAGGCGGCCGTCGGTCCAAGACAAACGAATCCATTCGCGTCATTCGAGTAACTTTTACTCATATCCAAAAAGATAACTATAAACGCAAAGTCAAGATTTCGTCTTTTCAGCCGATAGACTTACAAGAAGGCGACACGAACCAGCTATTGAACCTCCTCGGGCGACCCCCAAGGACGTAAGCAACCGGCGACCGGCCGAACCCGCAACAAGTGAGCGCGCCTTCTACTCCACATGTCTTGAACAAACGGTCCCCGGATTCTAAAAATGAAACTGCACAATCTCAAGGTCGGCGCCCGGCTGACTATCGGCTTCGGCATCGTCGTGGCCTTGCTCGTCTTCATCGCGACGATCAACTTCCTGAACATGCGTGCTCTGAACAATGAGATCACGGTCATCACCGATGATCGGATGGTGAAAGCAGCGGAAGTGACCAAGGCAAAGGACTCTGCAAGCCAAACCGTTCTTCGGCTGCAACGCGCCGTGATCACCGGGAATCCTGAGGACATCGAAGCAATGCAGGCGGGCGTCGCCGCAGCTTCCAAAGCGACATCGCAGCGGCTGGATAAAGTCGATCGCATGATCACGTCGGGGCGCGGGCGTGAGCTTTTCAATGCAGTCGTCGAGGCGCGCGCCGCGAATACGGCAGCCCGTCAGGAAGCGGTCAAGCTGATATCGGGTGGAAAAGTCGAGGAAGCCCGCACGCAGATCGCAGGCGCTGTGGCAGCCGCTCAGGGAAAATACTTCGCGGCGCTCGATGCGTTGGTTGCTTACCAATTCGAACTCGCCGACGAGTCGGCGCGCCACGCGCATGCCGCTTATGACGACGCGGTCGCGCTTTCGCTGGGCTCGACCATAGCCGCCGTACTGATTGCGTTCGCGGCAATGCTTGTCATCACGCGATCCGTGACCAAGCCGTTGGGCGATGCGCTTGCAGCAATGAACGCGCTGGAGCAAGGTGATTTGACGCATCGTGTCGAAGTCGTCGGCCGCGATGAACTGGCGACGCTGATGCAGGCGGTGCGCGCGGCGTTTGCGAAACTCTCTGCGCTCGCGAACGGCATCAAGGAATCGGTCGATGTCATTCGCACGGCGTCCGGTGAGATTGCCGCAGGCAGCACGGACTTGTCGTCGCGCACGGAACAGCAGGCCGCGTCACTCGAAGAAACCGCTGCAAGCATGGAAGAACTGACCGCGACGGTCAAGCAGAACGCCGAGAACGCGCGCCAGGCGAGTGGTCTTGCGGACAATGCAAGCGCGGTCGCCAACGAGGGCAGCGCAATCGTCAGTCAGGTTGTGGAAACGATGACTGGCATCGAAGGCAGCTCGGCCAAAATCGCGGAAATCATCGGCATGATCGAAGGCATTGCCTTCCAGACGAACATTCTCGCGTTGAACGCTGCCGTCGAAGCCGCGCGAGCCGGCGAACAAGGGCGGGGCTTCGCAGTGGTGGCGAGTGAGGTTCGCAGTCTCGCGCAGCGCTCGTCGGCTGCTGCAAAAGACATTAAAGAACTGATCGAGACGTCCGGCAGCCGAGTGCGCGCCGGAACCGAACTCGTCACAAGAGCAGGGGACACGATGCAGCGCGTCGGCACGGCGATTCAGCGCGTCACCGACATCATGGGCGAGATCGCATCGGCATCGAATGAGCAGAGTCGCGGCATCGAGCAGGTCAATCAGGCTATCTCTCAGATGGACGAAGTCACGCAGCAGAACGCGGCGCTCGTCGAGGAAGCTGCGGCAGCGGCGGGCTCCATGGAGGACCAGGCAAAGCACCTGACTGCCTCGGTCGCTGTGTTCCGCACCGGGCACACGGCTGCGATGCCGACGACCGACAGCTACGCGCAGCAGACGACGCGGCCGCCCGTTGCGAAGCGAACGCCAGTCAGCACGCGAGCGGCGAAGCAACCTGTCGTCGCCGCGGTTGCGGCCGGGGCGGCAAGTGACGGCGACTGGTCGACGTTCTGAGCATGGACGGCATCTTCAAGGAGCGGATCCAGGCGATGCGATCGTCTGCCCCGCCTCGCGCAGATCCGCCCAGCAATAAACGGCCGCAAGGCGAGTTTCTCGTACGCAACGAGGTGGGTGACATGGTAAAGCAACTGCATGAGCTTCGCCGTCGGCTGACGGCAATCGAGACAGACCTCGCGCAAGAGGCGATCGAGGCAGTCGTCAACGCGTGCTTCGAGCTGGACGAGTTTCTTCGCTCGAATAGCAACGACGCCCAAGGCGCCGTTGGGCGAAGAGGGGACCGCAACCGGTCATCGAACGGTACGTCGGGTTGTCTGGGCACGTAGTTGGGCCGGTGCGGTCGGGCGGCTTAGAAGGGTAGCCGTAGGAAACGCCAAGGCCGCGCAACGGGGCGGCTCTGCGGTCGTCTTACTGGCCGCTCAGTGTTCGAGACGAAGCGTTCCACACATTCGAAAGATCGTCCGCTGTCGTTCGTTGCGCGGCACTGTCGACCTTCGATTCCGGCGCTAGCGAACGCGTGCGTCGTCCGACCCTGAGCGACCCTGTGGAGGAGCCAAGGGAATCGTTCCCTCGAAGGTCTGCCAATCAAACTTCCCGGACCCCGCTGGGTCGCAAACCCGTGCGGAGAGAAGCAAAAGCGATAGTGCCTACCCTAGTGTCAGAGTAGGCACCGCGCTTCAGCGTTCCACTCGCTCAGCGTTGAGCATGTTTTTCGGAATCGACAAAATCAGAACGCAACTGACCAGTAAGCAAGCCCCGAGTGCATACGTCCCGTTATTGATATTCCCGGTCAAATCCTTGGCGACACTTGTAATCATCGAGCCTGTAAAGCCAGAAAGATTGCCGACTGAGTTGATGAGCGCAATGCCTGCCGCCGCAGCGGTGCCAGACAGGATCTGCCCGGGAAAAGTCCAGTAGATCGGCATAAGGCCGAGGATCGCGCACGTAGCGACCGTCAACAGAAGAATGGACAGCGGCACATTGCTCGCAAAGTGCGCGCTGAGAATGAGGCCGATTCCACCGATGCACGCCGGGATGGCTGCGTGCAAACGCCGCTCGCCGGTCTTGCGTGAATGTGCCCCGTTCCAGATCATTGCGACGACGGCACACATGTACGGAATAGCCGTTAGTAGTCCGATGTTCAGCGTGCTCTTCACTCCGGAGGCTTTGATGATCGACGGCAGCCAGAACGCCAAACCATAGAAGCCAGTGTTGAAAGTCAGAAGGATGAATGTCAGCAGCCAGACGCGCGGGCTCTTCAGCGCCGCACCGACGCTGTGCGTCTTCTTCGCACTTTCCTGCTCGAGGTTCTTGTGCAGCAAAGCCTTCTCAGCGGCCGTCAGCCATGTAGCGGACTGAATGCCATCGCCCATGCGGAACAGCACGACAAATGCAACCAGTATCGACGGGATGCCTTCGAGCAACAGCATCCATTGCCAGCCGCCCATGCCGAACAGCCCATGTGTGTTTTCCATCAGCCAGCCGGACACCACTCCGCCGAGGGTAAGGCTTACCGGAATCGCGATCAGGAAGCCGGACATGGCGACGCTCTGCCGCCGCGCCGGAAACCAGTAGTTCATGTACAGGATGATGCCCGGGAAAAATCCCGCTTCGCACACGCCTAGCAGGAAGCGAAGGATGTAGAACATCGTCCCTGTTCCGACGTGGAAGAAATTGGCCAGCGGCGAAATAAATGCGAGAGCCGAGGACACGATCCCCCAGGTCACCATGATGCGGGCAATCCAGAAGCGGGCGCCGTACTTATGAAGCAAGAGGTTGCTCGGCATCTCGAAGAGGAAATACCCCCAGAAGAAGATGCTTGCGCCCACGGCGTAGACGCTGTCGCTCAGTCCGAGAGCATCAAGCATCTGCAGTTTCGCGAAGCCGACGTTGACGCGATCCAGATAGGCCACTACGTAGCAAAGTAGCAGCAAGGGCAGAATGCGCTTCAGGACTTTCCGATACAACTGGTTTTCGGCCTCGTCCCCGACGGCTGCCGTGGTGGCGGCAGCCTGGCTGATGGTTGGCATTGTATTTGTCTCCGTATTGTGTGTGGTCGGCTGATTCGTGGCTTGCGCCCGCGCGGATGAGTCACCTACGCGCTCGCGCACCCGGATGTGAAGGCCGCTGTTCTGTCCCCGCGCTCGCGTGTGAGCAGCTTCTCGTCGTCGGCACGCGGGCGTCGATGGTACCGGTAACATCCAAAGCCTGCAACCAGACCGGCATGAAATGGTATCGGTAACAACGGTAGCATGATCGCATCTCGTGCCGCAAGCTGCGGGATGTCCTGCTATTGCTCCGAACCGCGCGGTGGAAGTCCGATCGTACATCCTGCATGCATGGCGCCTGAGCCGCTACCACAACGTTTCGTTTGTCCCCGCGCGATGCCGAATCGCGCGTGTTTCACGTCCTCGCGCAAGAATGCCAAAGCGGCATGGACGCTCTGAGGCTATGTCTTCCGCAGAACCGAGTCGGATCGCAAACTGTCTTCGATGAACTGAATCAGTGCGCACAACGCGCGGCCATTGTTGGCTGCCTCGCCATAGACGGCTATCTCGCATGCCGGCAGCGGCGGCAAGTGCTGGCTCAGATCGCGCAGACCCAGGTTTCGGGCCAGCGAAGACTGTCCGAGTATGGCAAGCCCTGACCCTGCCGCGATGGCGGCCTCGACTCCGAGCAGACTCGTGCACGCATACACGACGTCGGCAGGACGTCCGACGGACGCAAGAGCATCGATGGCCATTCGCCGGTACTCGCACTGAGCAGGCAGTGCCACCAGCGGCACGGGGCCGCTGTCACCCAATTCGAAGTCATCGGCTGCGACCCACCTCAGTGGTTCGGTCCAGACCACACGTCCCCCGCGTTCGTCTTTCTCGCGGTTAGCCACGACAACCTCCAGCCCTCCCGATCGCATTTGCTCGAGTAGGTCGGCCGACAGACCCACCTGCACTTCGAGTCGCACTTTGGGATGAGCGTGCCTGAAGCGCGTCAGCACGCGCGGCAGATGATCCGGCACGAACAGCTCACCGATGCCTAGCCGTATCGTGCCTGTCGCCTCGGAGGCGCGCAGGTGCGCGAGTGCAGCGTCGCTGTCCCGAACGAGGCGCCGCGCGTAGCCGAGGAGCAATTCGCCGGCGGGCGTCAGAGTCGTGTGGTGTGCGTTGCGAACGAACAACTGCTTATCCAGCGCTTCCTCGAGCTTGCGAACCTTCAGGCTGATCGCGGATTGCGTCCGTCCGACGCTGGCTGCCGCTGCCGTGAAACTCCCGCCGTCTGCAATAGCTAGGAAGGTGCGAAGGCTGTCGAGTTCGAGCCGAGGTGTTGTCATCGCGGGCGCAAAAGTAAAAGGCCGGATCTTAGCATTAGCGCATCTCATGCACGGGATTCGAATTAGTCGTTTTGCAAATCCTCGGGGGGACGCTATCGTCCTTCTTCCAGAAAAGAGGGTGCATCTATGAAAGCTTTCGTATTGAACGAGTTCGGCGTTGAAGGGCAAGTGCTCGATACGCTCGCGATCCCCGAACCCAAGGCGGGTGAACTGCTGCTTGCCGTGCACGCCTCCGGTGTCAACCCGGCGGATCTCAAGATCAAGGCAGGGCAGCTTGGTCCCGCTGCGCCCGCTCTCCCGGCGATTCTCGGTATGGACTTCGCCGGAATCGTCACCCAGGTCGGGGCAGGCGTCGAAGAATTCGACGTGGGTGACGCGGTGTACGGCTGCGCTGGCGGCGTCAAAGGCAGAGCCGGATCGCTCGCGGAATACATCGTGGTCGACGCGCGCCTCGTTGCCCCTAAACCGGCTCGCCTTTCGATGCGAGAAGCCGCCGCGCTCCCGCTCGTTGCGATCACGGCGTGGGAAGGCCTCGTAGACAGAGCGAAGGTAAGCCTCGACGAAAAGGTGCTGGTGCATGCGGCGGCGGGCGGTGTCGGCCATATCGCCATTCAGCTTGCAAAGATCTTCGGCGCGAAAGTGTTCGCGACGGCATCGACGCCCGAGAGACTTGCGCTCGCGGAAAGCCTCGGCGCCGTCGCGATTCCCTATCGCGACATGTCGACCGAGGACTATGTCGCCAGATACACCGATGGCGCGGGCTTCGACATCGTTTATGACACGGTAGGCGGGCCGACGCTCGACCAGTCCGCTATGGCGACGAGCCTCTACGGGAGGCTCGTTACTTGCGCCGCATGGGAGCAGCACGACCTTGCTCCCGTGCTCGGACGCAGTCTGAACCTTATCGGCATATTCATGTTGTTGCCGATGCTGACCGGGCAGCGGCTCGAACACCATGGCGTCATCTTGCGGAAGATTGCCGCGCTGGTGGATGAAGGTAAGCTCTCACCGGTCGTCGATCCGGTTCGCTTTCAGCTCGCAGACACTGCAGCCGCTCACGGGCGGCTGGACAGCGGCGAAGCGGTGGGCAAGGTCGTTATCGATATCGTCAATTAAAGAGGAGTAGGTGCCATGTCTGAAGAAGTCACCGTCGTTGCAACGGTTCAAGCTCGAGCCGGGGTGGAAGCAGAGGTAGAAAGCATCATCAAAACTTGCGTGTCCGCCACGCGCAAGGAAGCCGGCTGTCGGCTGTACACCGCGCATTCGGACCCGCAGCATCCTGGGCGGTTCGTGTTTATCGAAAGATGGGAAAGTCGCGAAGCGCTCGCTCGACACGAGCAAGAGCCGCACTTTCTTGCCATGGCCGAGGCGTTCAAGACGCGCCTGGAAGGGCCGATCGAAGTGCAGCTGCTCCGCGAGCTGGCGTGAGCGACTGAAAGCGATGTAGCGCGTTGAAACGCTGACAGTCCTTCGGACAGCGCTACGACTGAGTTCGGGAGCCCGCCGACCGGTTCCCGAACGCCTTCTTGCAAGGCGCGGCAACAGCCGATTGCCGATGTCTGCACTCGCGGACAGACAGTCCGGACCAATGTCCGAGACTCGGACGCTCGAGCAACTAACTGTCTATCTCCCCGACGCTTTCGCGCGCGGCCGCCAAAAGTGGCTGGTGCTTACCTGACCCGAAGTCTCCCCGTTTTGACTGTGCCATTCGGCGCACGGCGCGTCCGCTCGAATTGCCCGACACCTAGCGCAGTCCCGGTAGCTGCGGTCACGTCACTCACCGTTCGTTGATCGAGCGCGCGGCCTGTCGCCGTCATTTCCCTATGGCGGCACCCGCACAACCGGGCGATCCATCGGCGCGACACCGTGTGCCGCGCCTTTTTCGATTCTTCTTCGACTGTCGGCCGTGCAGCTGCGTGTCTAAACCAGCACGTGACCGCCATCGACGACGACTACCTGTCCCGTGCTGAAGCCCTGCTGCATCAGGTACAGATAGGTGCGCGCCACGTCGCGCGCTTCGCCGACGCGCCGCACCGGCATCTTTTCGGCGATGAAGTCATAGAGCCCTTGGCGATCCGCGTCGCTCATGCTGTTCCACATCTCCGTGCGCAGCACGCCAGGCGCCACCGCGTTGACGCGCAGTGGCGCGAGCTCGACGGCCAGGGTGCGCGTCAGCGACTCGATCGCCCCGAGGATGCTCGACGGGATCGTCCACGCGGGCAGGGGACGCGACGACGCGACACCGCTCGTCAACGTGATCGAGCCGTTTTCACGGATCAACGGCGCGCCATACTTGACGGCTTTCAGCGCGCCCCAGTAGCGCACTTCGAAAGCGCGCTGCGCGTCTGCAATGGATAGGTCCGCGAGGTTCTCCAGCAGCAGCGCCTCCCCAGCGGTGTAGACCAGATGGTCGAACGCTCCGACGCGCCCGAAGAAGGCACTGACCTGCGCCTCGTCGGTGACGTCGAGCGTCTCGCCGCGCACGCCTTGCGGCAGCCGCTTCAATGCCGCTTCGACGCGCTGCTGATTGCTCGATGCGATGATCACTTCGGCACCCGCCTGCGCCGCCGCTTCCGCGACGGCGAAACCAATGCCCGACGTGCCGCCCGCGATGACGACTTTACTGTCTTGAAGCGTAATATCGTTAAGCTGATTCTTTGTCATGCGTGAGAGACTAAAAAGAGAAGGCCGAATGCCGACGCTGAGCGTCGCGCAACATATGCCGCGTTTTGCGGCCGCCGCAGTGTACGTGGTTTCGGCCAAGCGGGTGCGACGCGCCGATGCAGTCACTCGCACGCGATGGAGCGCCGCGCGCTCAGTTGGCCGCTTGCTGCTCGAGTAATCGAGCCGTCGTTGAAGCGGGCAAAACGTGGAGGCGGGTTCTGGTCGCGACACGACCCCGTGGCCGTCAACGATCACGTCTGCATTGCGCGTCGGCTACGGCGGGATGGTCAGACACGAGATACTTTCGATGCCGGGACCGACCATCCCCGCGAAGCACGCTCACATGCAAACGACACCGATTCCTCAACAGCGCAACAGGACGCAGCGAGGATGAGCCGGCTGCATTTGGAACGACATCGTTCGCCCGGCTTGACATCATGTTCTCCACAATTCGCAGCGTGCCCAATGACGATAGTGACATCGCGCTGTGCGATGCACTTTCCCTCGACAAGCGCGTTTCCCAGCCTCGCGCCGATTCCTGCGCCCGGCGATCGCTAAGTGATCGCGTCTTCGCGGCTTTCCGTGCAAGACATAGTCACCGAAGCGTCTGACTCCAGTAACGCCCCAGCACGCCGCCTTTGCGATGCCTGGCCAACACCGTTTCCAGCGCGAACGCCATTCAGTCCCTAAAGTGATCGGTAATATTGCCGTAAACGAGGGTTTTCCCTAGCCGCAAAGTAATGAAAAATATTCCTTTCCGAGTCCGCATGTGGGTTCCCTTGGCAATTAGCCTCGTCTGCCTCACCGCTCTTTCCATCTTCGATGCGTTCGAAATGCGCGAAATCCGATTCGAGGAACGCCGCGCCACGCTCACCTCGGTCACTGACGCCGCGGTCAATACAATCAAAGACTACGCGGCGAAAGTGCAGACGGGGCAGCTCACCGACGCGGAAGCGCGCAAACAGGCGGCCGAGCGCGTCCGCGTGATGCGTTACGGCGGGGATGGCTATTTCGCGATCATCGATCCCGATGTCACGCTGGTGATGCACTCCACGAAACCGGACATGGAAGGCAAGAGTGCCAAAGACGTTCAGGACAAGGACGGCATTCACATGTGGTCCGACGCGGTGGCGCTCGCGCAGCGCGACGGCCAGGGCTTCCTTCGATATAGCTGGCCGAAGCCCGGCGCAAGCGAAAGCGTGCCCAAGCTCAGCCATGTTGCCTCATACAAGCCGTGGCAATGGACCATTCTGACGGGTGTCTACCTCGATGATCTCGAGGCGGACTTCATGCGGTCGGTGTATCGCGCTGTTCTGGTGTTCGCTGGCATGGCCACGCTGCTTGCGCTGACTACCGTGTTGCTCAACCGTTCGCTGCGACGCACGCTCGGCGGAGAGCCGGAATATGCGGTGCACATTGCGGACGGGATTGCGAGCAACGACTTATCGGTGCCGGTCGTGACCGCGCCGGATGATCGCACGAGCCTTTTGTATTCCATCAGCCGCATGCAGCGGCAACTGAAGCAAACCGTCACGGCCATTCAGACGTCGGCGGATTCGATCGCCACTGCGTCCAAGCAGATTGCCGCCGGCAACCTCGATCTTTCGCAACGCACGGAGGAACAGGCGGCATCACTCCAGCAGACCGCAGCCAGCATGGAAGAATTGACGTCGACGGTGACTAATAACACGAGCAACGCGCAGGAAGGAAACCGCCTCGCTTCTGCAGCCGCAGATGTCGCCGACCGTGGCGCGAGTGTGGTCTCCGATGTGGTCGCGACGATGGAAGCAATCAACAGCGACTCGAAGCAGATTGCGGAGATCGCCGGAATCATCGAGGGAATAGCGTTTCAGACGAACATCCTGGCACTGAACGCCGCCGTCGAAGCCGCGCGAGCCGGCGAACACGGGCGAGGCTTTGCCGTGGTCGCCTCGGAAGTGCGATCCCTTGCGCAACGGTCGTCAGCGGCATCGAAAGAAGTGCGCGAGTTGATCGACAGGTCGGTTGAACGCGTGCGCACCGGAACGACGCACGTCGAGGACGCTGGCGCAACCATGACGCAGATCACCGAAGCCATCAAGCGAGTCACGGGGCTGATGAGCGAGATCGCCGCAGCTTCTGAAGAGCAAAGCAAGGGCATCGGGCAAGTCAATCAGGCGGTATCGCAGATGGATCAGGTGACGCAACAGAACGCGGCGCTCGTTGAAGAGGCGGCTGCTGCCACGAATGCGCTCGAATCGCAAGCCGGCGAGTTGCGCGCATCGACGGCGGTTTTCGTCGTCTGATGCATGGCTGAAAGGCCGAGATTCCACGGTTCCTCTCGCGACGAAATGCTGCGCGCGGTTGATTGCCTCGACGTTCGTATCGGTCCGCCTTCGTTGGGGCATCGGCTCGGGCGAGAACGATACGCCCACCGACGCGCAGCCGAGCGCCTGCGCGAGCGCGTAGTGCAAGCGCCTAGTGCAAGCGTGTGTCGCCAACTGAAACAGGCGCAGACCATGCGCTTGTTCGGTCGGCCCTTCTCGTCACTGAGTTCACGATGCGCAACGGTTGCTGTCTCGTTGGAAGGCGCGAAAGCCGCCGCGACAGATCAATCTAAACGGCGGCGATGCCTCGAACGCTGGCCCGATCCAATCTTTCCATCCCGCGCCCAAAACGCAGAACCGAAGCGATGCGGGCGCGAGCCATCAACGCCCCTTCCACGGCACGAGACGGCGTTCCAGCGCGCGCATACCGTAGTCGAAGATCCACGCGATCGCCCCGATCAGCACGATTCCCATGACGACCACGTCCGTGCGCAGAAAGCTGGACGCGTTGAGGACCATCTGTCCGAGGCCGGCCGTGGCGGCGACCATCTCGGCGGCCACGAGCGTTGTCCAGCCGAAGCCCACGGCAATGCGCAAGCCGGTCAGTATTTCAGGCAGCGCGGCGGGCAATATGACGTGCCACACCACTTGCCCGAAGCTGGCGCCGAGCGACCACGCCGCGTTCACCTGCTCGGCGGTGGCGCTGCGCACGCCGGCACGCGCGGCCATCGCGATGGGCGCGAAGCACGCGAGCCAGATGACGACGATCTTCGCGGTTTCGTCGATGCCGAACCAGATCACGACGAGCGGCAGATACGCGAGCGGCGGCAGCGGCCGATAGAACTCCAGCGGCGGGTCCAGCAGCCCGCGCGCAATGCGGCTCACACCCATCAGGATGCCGACGGGCACGGCGGTCGCGACCGCCAGCGCGAACGCGCCGAACACGCGAATCGCGCTCCACAGCAGATGCTCGGATAGCGGCAGACCGCCCTGAAGGCGGCCATGCCAGGCGTCGACGAATGCGCGCCATACCGCTTCGGGCGAAGGCAAGAAGAGCGGCGGCAACCAGCCGAAATGCGTGGCGGACCACCAGAGCAGCGCGAGCGCAGCAACGCAAAGCGTGCTCGGCAGCGCCGTCGGTCCCGTGCCGGGCATGCCGCGATAGCGCGCGCGGCGTTTTGCACGGGCGGTGCGCCCCGTCGGGTGCGACGCAGAGGTTGCGCCGGAGAAGGGCGCCTCGGAAGCCGGCCGGTTCACGCCGCCTTCCTTTCCGTTCGATGCAAACGGCGCGTCAGCCGCTCGCGCCATTCGATGAACGCGGGCGACGACTTCACCGCACGTGCATCGCGACTGCGCACATACTCGCGCGCGAAAGGCAACTCGTGCACTTCCGCGATGCGTCCCGGGCCGGGCGTCATCAGCACGAGCCGCGTCGCGAGAAAGAGCGCCTCTTCGACGCTATGCGTGATGAAGAAGACGGTCTTGCCGGTGCGCGCCCACACGTCGAGTATCAGCTCCTGCACGCTTTCGCGCGTGAGCGCATCGAGTGCGCCCATCGGTTCATCCATCAGCAGCACTTCGGGATCGCTCGCCAGCGCGCGCGCAATGCCGACGCGCTGTTGCATGCCGCCCGAAAGCGCATACACCTTCGCGTGCTCATGCTGCGCGAGGCCGACGAGGGCGAGCGTGCGCCGCGCGATCTCGTGGCGCTCGGCGCGCTTCATACCGCGAAAACGCAAGCCGAGCGCCACGTTGTCGAGCACGTCGAGCCACGGCATCAACGCATGTTTCTGGAACACCACGCCGCGGTCCGCGCCCGGTCCGGTGATCGGCTCGCCGTTGAGCGATGCCTCGCCCTCGGTCGGATCGAGGAAGCCGGCCAGGCAGTTGAGCAGCGTGGTCTTGCCGCAGCCGGACGCGCCGAGCGCCACGACGAACTCGCCGCTGCCGATGTGCAGATCGACGCCCAGGAGCGCCGGCGTGCTCGCGCCTTCGTAAGTGACGCCGAGATTGCGGATGGCGAGCGCCGTCATTTCGCGGCCTGCTGCGCGTAGCGTGGATCGACGCCGGCAGAGTAGTCGGCCAGCACGTTCTGGATGGTGCCTTGCTGCTTGAGAAACTGCGCGGTCGCGGCGAGCGACTTCGCCGCGCCGGACTGTTGCCCGCCCCCAAGCCACGTCGGCGACGCCTGCTCGCTCGCGGTCGGGAAGGCGTACAGCGCGAGGCTCGCGGGAACATCCGCAGCGTTCGCGCCGGACTCCTCGGCCACGGCCTTCACCTGAACCGAACCCGCGCTCCAGTCGGCTTTGTGATCGCGATACTGCGCGTCCGTATCGGCGAGGACCTTGACGAGGCCGGCCATGAACGCCGCGTTGTCCTGTGCGAACTTGCGCGACGCGACGAAGCCGTCGAAGGTCGCCTTGCCGGTCTCCTTCGCCACTTCGCCGGACGTGACGAGCACCTTGCCGTTCTGCTTGACCCGGGCGAGCACCGGATCCCAGATATACGTCGCGTCGATATTGCCGCGCTCCCACGCAGCCGCCACTTCGGGCGGACGCAGATTGACGATCCTGACCGCCGACGGATCGACGCCCGCCTGCTGCAATGCGACGAGCGCATGAAAATGCGAGGTCGACAGATACGGCACGCCGAGCGTCTTGCCCTTGAGATCGGCGAGCTTGCTCACGCCCGAGCCGTTGCGCGCGACGAGGGCTTCGGCGTCGTTGATGTTGTCGAGAATCCAGAAGAGCGAGAGATCGACGCCTTGCGAAAGCCCGGCTGCAATGGGACTCGATCCCGCTTCGCCAAGCTGTATGGAACCCGAAGCCAGCGCGCGAATGACGTCCGCGCCGCTGCCGAGCTTGCGATAGGTGACTTTGTAGCCCGTCGCCTTCTCGACGGCGCCGCTTGCCTGCGCGAAGCGCCACGGCACGACCATATCCTGATAGCCGATCACCACTTCGCGTGTCTCGGCTTGCGTCGAAATAGGCGAGAGGGCGGCAGCGGCGAGCAGGAACGAAACGGCGCTCGCGATCAGTCGGCGACGATAGAACGTGTGTGTCATTGAGCGGACGAAGTGAAGTGATGTGATGGAGCCTTCGACTATAGGCACTTCGCGTACCGCGGCTACCAATCTTTCATGCATAGCAAGAGAGCGCCAACGGCATAAGCGTCAACGCGTTCTCTTGCTAGCCATATTCGTTGCGGGTTCAAAAGCAAAGTCTCCGCCGATCCGAGCACGTTCTCGCGAGTTGCAGTACCGTGGCGCGAATCCACTTTCCGCCGACCCACGCGATGCCACACACACGACAACTCCATCTCGGCGCGTTCATGCGCCCGGTCAGCCTGCACACCGGCGCGTGGCGCTATCCCGGCGCTTACGCCGACGCCAACTTCAACTTCCGTCACTTGAAGCGCTTCGTGCAGACGCTGGAGGCGGCGTGCTTCGACGCGTTCTTCATGGCCGACCATCTGGCCGTGCTCAACATGCCGGTGGATGCGTTGAAGCGCAGCCATACCGCCACTTCGTTCGAACCGTTCACGCTGCTTTCCGCGCTCGCCGCCGTGACCGAACGCATCGGGCTGGTGGCGACGGCATCGACTACGTTCGACGAGCCGTATCACATCGCGCGCCGCTTCGCGTCTCTCGATCACTTGAGCGACGGCCGCGCCGGGTGGAATCTCGTCACCACGTCCAATCCGGATGCGGCGCGCAACTTCGGGCGTGAGGAGCACATGGAGCACGACGAGCGCTATCGACGCGCGCGCGAGTTCTACGATGTCGTCACGGGCCTCTGGGATAGCTGGGCCGACGACGCCTTCGTGCGCGATACCGAAAGCGGCCTCTTCTTCGACCCGAATAAGCTGCACGTGCTCGACCACAAGGGACCGTATCTGTCGGTGCGTGGGCCGCTCAACATCGCGCGTCCGGTGCAGGGCTGGCCAGTCGTGGTGCAGGCCGGATCGTCGGAGGCGGGCAAGCAACTGGCCGCCGAAACCGCCGACGCCGTGTTCACCGCGCAGCCGAATCTCGCAGCGGGCAAGCGTTTCTATGCCGATGTGAAGGGCCGCGTGGAACGCGCCGGCCGCGCGCGAGAGCATCTGAAGATTCTGCCGGGCGCGTTCGTCGTGGTCGGCGACTCGCGGGACGAAGCGCAGGAAAAGCGCGCGCTGCTCGATACCTTCGTGCACGACGACAGCGGCTTCGCGTCGCTGTCGATCGCGCTGGGGCACGACGTATCGTCGTTCGATCCCGATGGCCCCTTGCCCGAGATCCCCGAAACCAACGCGAGCCGGAGCGCGCGGGAACGCGTCATCGACATGGCGCGCGCCGAAGGGTTGAGCGTTCGCGAACTCGCGCGCCGCGTCGGCGGCTATTCGGGCTTGCAGATGGTCGGCACCGCGACGGATATCGCCGACGAGATGGAGCAGTGGCTCGTCGAGGAGGGGAGCGACGGCTTCAACGTGATGTTCCCGACCTTGCCCGCCGGACTGGATGACTTCGTCACGAAGGTGGTGCCGGAGCTACAGCGGCGCGGCATCTTCCGGCGTGCATACGAAGGCACGACACTGCGGGAGCATTTGGGTCTGCCGAGGCCGGTGAACCGATTCTTCGACGCGCGATGATTCAGCGGGCTTTCGGTGTTGCCGACCGGAATCTTCATGTCCTCGTGCTGAATGACTGCCGGATAGCCTGCGGCGCATCTGCTTGCCGCAGTGCTCGATCAACGCTCGCTTCGCCGCTTTCTCTTGCCGACTGATTTGCGCTCGCTTTCCAGCGAAGGCGATCGCTCGGTCAGGATAGCGGCGTCGTCTCGACCACCGGGCGCAGCCGTCGCGAACTGCCGCCGATATTCGGCCGGTGTCGTGCGCCTGGCGGCCTTGAATTGCCGGTTGAAATTGGCGACGTTCGCGAAACCCGATCGCGCAGCGATGACGGCGACGGGCAGCGAGGTGTCGGCCAGCATCCGGCACGCGTGCCCGATGCGGACTCGGGCGATATACCGTCCCACGCTCTCGCCAATATGCTGAACGAAGTATCGCGTGAGCGTGCGCTCCGAGAGGCTTGCCGCCGCGCAGAGTTCCGACAACCGCAGCTGTTCGGCGAAACGCGCATCGATTATCGAAAGCACGCGGTTGATCCGCTCGGGCTCATGGCCGGACGGACCCGTCGTCGCCTGATTGAAGGCGCTCGGCGAAGCGAGCGGCTGGCCGGGCGCGTCGGCGAGTGCGCACAGAATGTCGAGTGCCGCACTCAGCCGTTCGCGCGCCGCGCTCGAAAGCAAACGGTCCAGGCGGCCGCGCATCCATTCACCGGCGGGCGGGTCGAACGCCAGTCCGCACGCCGCACGGCGCAAGAGCCTGCGCAGCGGTTCATATTCGCGGCAGCAATCCGCCATGCGCCGCGCCCAGTCGCCGTCGAACCAGATAACGATGGCCACCTGCGGCGAAGACGGCTCGATGGACCGGTTGGACGCCCACGTATGCGGCAAATCGGGCGGCACGAGGACGAGATCTTCCGCTTCGTAGTCGTCGACCGAGTCGCCGATGTAGCGCTTGCCACGACTGTTCATCGTGAGCGTCAGTTCGTACTCGGGGTGGTGATGCCACTCGAACGGAATACGCGGAAGCCGCCGATGGTAAACCCGGACCGAACAGTCCTCGCCGAACTCGACATGCTCGTATGCAGGTTTCATGGCCGAATGCGCAAATGAATCGACGGAATAGTATCACTCAGTTTCGGGCACGCGTCCTATGCTATCGCCACGATGATCCACAAGGAGACAAGCATGGCACTGAAAATCGATGACTTGGCCGGCGCAATCCGGCAAGCAAAAAAGGAACTTCGCGCGGCGTTGCCGAACTACCGTGAGGTCTTCGCCGAAGTCGAACAATCCATCGCGGAAGCCGCCAAGGGAATCGCAGCGCAGCGTGATCGCGGCGAAGCCGTCATTCCGGAGATTCAGTTCTCCGACATCACCGAGAAACGCGTGACGGCCGAGCAGATCGCGCTGGTCAAATCGCGTGGCGCATGTGTGATTCGCAACGTTTTCCCGCGCGAACAAGTGCAGGGGTGGGATGAAGACATCGCACGCTATGTCGAGGGAAACCATCTCGACAAGCGCCTGGAAAACCGGGCCGAGGACAAATACTTCGGTCAGCTGGCTTCGAGCAAGCCGCAGATCTACGGCGTGTACTGGTCGAAGCCACAAGTGCTCGCGCGCCAATCGGAATCGCTGACGGCGGCGCGCGTGTTCCTCAACAAACTTTGGCGGAACGAAAGCGACGGACGCGTTCACTTCGACCCGGAACATGTGCCCGTCTATGCGGACCGCCTGCGGCGGCGGCCGCCCGGTTCCGCGTCGCTTGGATTGTCGGCGCATTGCGACGGCGGCTCGGTCGAACGCTGGATCGAGAGCAATTTCCGCAAGGTGTATCGCCACGTGTTCTCGGGCAACTGGCGCGCGTACGACCCGTTCGACGCGGCTTTCCGCACGGACGTGCAGGAGATCGCGTCGCCCGCCGTCTGTTCGATGTTCCGCACCTTCCAGGGCTGGACCGCGTTGACGCCGCAAGGCCCCGGCGACGGCACGCTGCAACTCGTGCCCATTGCCAACGCGATGGTGTACATCCTGTTGCGCGCGCTACAGGACGATGTCGCCGACGATGACCTGTGCGGCGCGATGCCCGGTCGCGCGCTCTCGATCAAGCCGGAGTTCCATGCGCCGCTGTTCGAGGCGTTGTCGTCCATCCCCACGATGCAGGCGGGCGACACCGTGTTCTGGCATAGCGACGTGATTCATGCCGTCGAAGACGAGCACAAAGGCGCGGGCTACAGCAACGTGATGTATATCGCCTCGGCGCCGTCATGCGCCAAAAACAACGCGTATCTGAAGCGTCAGTTGCCGAGCTTCCTCAAAGGCGAAAGCCCGCCGGACTTCCCGACCGATCATTTCGAAGTCGATTTCATCGGCCGCGCAACCGCAGACGACCTGACGCCGCTTGGCAAGGCTCAACTCGGTTTCGATCTATAGCTGAAAAATGGCACGCATGGGCGTCGCGCTGTGCGCCTGCCTCGCCCGGCGATGACCGTGCGTGATCCGTTCTTCATGGATGAGTCCCGGCCGAAGCGAGTCCGGTTCTCCCACGGCGTATCGTTGCCTCACTCGTGCCAAATGTGTCCCCATTGATGGCGTCCCGGCGAGTAGACGGCCAAGGCCACGATCTCGCCGAGACCGAACAGCGGGTTCCGTCGTTTTGCTGCGATGAACCGGTCAACGAGTGATGGCGCAACTCTCAGCTTGCACATGGCTTCGAGTTCGGAATAGTCGAAGAGGCGCATCATCGCCGGCCGATTTGCAACGAGTGCGCTTATCTCGTGGCACAGCACCGTTGAGCGAAGGTCTGGCAAGCGGTGCTTCGTCATTGCCTTCGCAAACACTGCCCGACGCGCGACACGGCGATCGCCCTCGGTAGCGAATTCCTTGCAATCTATCCGCAGCAGTGCGAGGTTGATGTCATCACCGGCGGCGAGGAATTCGGATAGGACGGGTTCTTCTCGGTACATGGCGGTCAGCGGCTTACGGTAGACCCTAATAGCGGCGGCAAAAAGCCATTCTTAAGAGTCTGCCTAACAGTGACGCGCTTTTAGTCAGGCGCAAACGTTTTGTGAGCGATGTTTCAGTTGGCTGCCTGGCATCGAGTGCCACTTACAGTGCGACGTCGCTCTCTCCACGCGTTTTGGTTCGGTGTTTGCATCGGAAAAGCGGCGGCATCGAAGTCGTGCGGATAGTCGGTGAGCGCTGCTTCCGCCTGGACCATAAGCGGGTTCGGTCGACCTGCACGCCATGAAGCAGAAGATCGCCCATGCAGCCGACGACCACGCCGCGTTCCCGCTCAGGCGTCAATAGCAAGGGCGTCAGGACGCAGACGGACCACGACGAAGGCCTCGTAACCGCGTTCTGATTCCGAGCAACGCGCGGCTGTCTCGTCGTTCGTTCGTTCGGGCAGGAAACGTCTTCGCAATCGCCGCAAAGCGGGTGGCACACGATTGCCCCGAACGCTTACCGACCGTACTAATCCACAATGAAGCAGGCCAAGCGGGCGAAAAACGATCTGACCGAATTGAGACCGTCCATAATGACGAGATGGACGACCATTCCCTCAACGAGAGGTCAACAGCCAAAATGGACACCAACCCGTCTAAGCCAGTCAAGCGTGATCCGGAGGCCACCCGCCGCCGCATCCTCGAAGCAGCAACGGACCAGTTCTCCAGATTCGGACTTGCCGGCGCACGCGTCGACGCCATCTCGGAAGTTGCGGGTTCGAACGAACGGATGCTCTATTACTACTTCGGCAGCAAGGAGTTGCTTTACGTCGCCGTGCTGGAGTCGATGTACAAGGACTTCGCCCGGAAGGAGAGCAGCCTGGACCTCACCGGCCTCGCGCCTCGGGATGCAATAGCCACGCTTGCCCAATCGATCTGGACATACTTCTGGGACAGTCCGCAGTGGCTGAGCTTGATCAACAACGAGAACCTGCATCAAGGCCGGTACCTCAAGGCGTCGGACAAGCTGAATGACGCCATCTCGCCTTTGGTCGAAGTCATCCAGTCGATTCTCGAACGCGGCGCCGATGCCGGGCAGTTTAGAAGGGGCGTCGATCCGCTCGACTTCTACCTTACGCTGATAGGCATGGGCTACTACATCGCCTCGAACCGCTACACGATCGATGCGTTCACCGGCAGAGACTATGTTCAGCTAGCGGACCGGCAGCGGATTGCCGCGATGCATGCCGAAATGCTGCTCGCTTTTCTCCGTCCGCCGACTATCGATCAGGCCGGTTGATCGACACAATTGCCGATTCGCGTCGACAAGTTGCGTCGGCTGGGCGCGTCATGACGAAAGCGCGTGCGACTTGCGTGCAGCGCAGTCTTGTCAGAACCGACGCCGTGCTTGCCGCGTTCGAGTGGGCATCACGCGGCAGTCACGGAACCTCGCCGCGCTCGCGCGCGACGACCCGGGCATAGCCTCATGCCATCGCTTTCGCCATAAAGCGAGCGCGCATGGGCTTGAGCAAGAACAGCGCGAGCAGGGCCGTCGCAATGTCGAGCGTAATCGCGACGCTGAAGACCGGCACCCAGCTACCGGCGTGTTGATGCAGGAGCGCCGCGAGCGGCCCCCCGAAGATCGAGCCGATGCCTTGCGAGATATACAGCCACCCGTAGTTCTCGGTGGCATGGCGCGTGCCGAAGGTGTCGGTCAACGTCGACGGGAAGAGCGAGAAAATCTCGCCCCAGCCGAAAAACACCACGCCCGACAGCAGCACGAACAGCAGGGCGTTGTCGCGCGTGAGCAGCCACAGCGCCATCGCGAAACCTTCCAGCGCGAACGCGAAGCACATCGTGTTTTCGCGGCCGAAGCGGTCCGATACCAAGCCGAAGAGAGGGCGCGTGAGACCGTTCGTGAAGCGGTCGATGGTCAGCGCGAGCGGCAGCGCCGCCATGCCGAACACGACGACTCTCGTGATGCCGAAGTCCGCCGCGAAGGTCGCCATCTGCGAGGTGACCATGAGGCCGGAGGTGGACATCATCGTCATCATGGCGAACATGAGCCAGAACACGGGCGACTTCATCATCTGCGAGGGACGAAGGTCCGGCACGTTCGATGCCGCGAGCGCCGACGTATTCGCCGATATATTTGCCGACATCGCAGCCCGCGGCACGCGCAGGCCCTGCGACGCGATGAAGCCGACGATTGCGAAGGCAATGCCGTAAATCCACAGCGTGGCGTCGAGACCGCGCGCCGCCAGCGAAGCGGAGATCGGGAACGTGGTCACGATCGCGCCCATGCCGTAACCCGCTGCCACCGCGCCGGCCGCGAAGCCGCGGCGATCCGGAAACCAGCGCACCATCAGCCCCACGACGCCGACATACACGATGCCCGTACCCAATCCGCCGACGAGACCGTACGTGAGATAAAGCATGGACGTGCTCGTGGCCATGGACGCGAGCACCCAGCTCAGGCCCGACATTACCGTGCCGAGCGAAATCAGAAGACGCGGGCCGAAGCGGTCGATCAGCTTGCCCTGAAACGGCGAGAAAAACGTCTGCAGGATGATGAGCAGCGAGAAGGTGACCTGCAGTTCGGGCAGCGGCACACCGAGCTTCGCCGACAGCGGCTTGGTCAGCAGCGTCCACACGTATTGCGGGCTGGAAATAGCCATCATGCAGAGCAGGCCCAAGCCTAGCTGAAGCCAGCGGTGATGAGCCGCGACGGCCGGCGCGCTCGCAGCGGCATCGTCGTGCAGCGTCTGAATGTGTGTGTTCATGTGCGTTCCCCGGTTTGATTGCGAATCGAAAGAATGAAAGCTGCCCTCCGGTCCGGCAAAACGCGGGACCGGGGAGATGAATCGGTGATGTGATGCGGCCGGGCGCGCTACCAGCCTGCGGCAACGCCGTCGCTGCGCGGATCGCATCCCGCTTCGAACGATCCATCAGGACGCCGAACGATTGCGCCAGCGTGACCCATCGCTTCGTCGTACGACGCGAGAACGTCTACCTCGTGGCCGAGCGCCCGCAAGGCGTCGACGGTCTCCGTGGAGAAGCGTGCTTCGAGCTTGAGCGAATCGGTGGACTGGCCCCAGGTGCGGCCGAGCAGCCAGCGGGGCGCATCGATTGCGGCCTGCGGATTCCATCCGAATCGCGCGATGCGCGAGAACACCGCGCTCTGCGACTGCGGCTGGCCGTCGCCGCCCATGTTGCCGTAGACCATCGTGCGGCCATCGGCGAAGTGAGCGAGGGCGGGATTGAGCGTGTGAAACGGACGGCGTCCCGGCATGAGCGGATTGACCGACGACGGATCGAGCGAGAAGCTGCACCCGCGGTTTTGCCAGTTGATGCCCGACTCCGGCAGCACGATGCCGCTGCCGAATTCGTGATAGATGCTCTGGATGAAGCTGACGGCCACGCCGTCGCCGTCGACGACGCCCATCCAGACCGTGTCGCCGGGACCGCGGCCACGGCCCCACGGTGCCGCGCGCGTCATCGAAAGCCGGCTCGCCATCGTGTCGAGCGCGGCGGGGTCGAGCTGCGTCACCGCGTCGATGCGCATATGGTCCGGGTCCGTGACGTGTTCGTCGCGCACCTTGAAGGCGAGCTTCGTCGCCTCGACGCACGCATGAACGAACTCGGGCCCGAGCGGGTCCATGTCGTCGGTGAGCACGCGGTCCAGCACGCCGAGGATGAGCAGCGACACGAGGCCTTGCGTCGGCGGCGGCATGTTATAGACGGTGCCGAGCGTGTGCTTCAGCGCAAGGGGCGTGCGCTCGCGGGCGCGGTGGCGCTCGAGGTCATCCAGCGTGATGAGCGTCTCGAGCGACGACAGATCGCGTGCGATGCTGCGCGCAAGATCGCCGCGATAGAAATCGTCGAAGCCGGCATCGGCGAGGCGTTGCAGCGTCGCGGCGAGACGCGCGTTGGCGAAGCGTTCGCCGGTGCGCGGCGCGCGTGAATCGGGAAGGAAGGTCTCGGCGAAGCCGGGCACGCGCTCCAATTCGCCACGCTTGGCCGCGATGCAGTCCGCCTGACTGCGCGTCACGGGCATGCCGTGCTTCGCGTAGTGGATCGCGTCCTCCAGCAGGCGCGCGACAGGCAGGCGGCCGCCGAGCGCGTCTTGCGAGAACCGCTGAGCGAAGTCCCAGCCGGACACCGTGCCGGCGACCGTGTTGGCCGCAAGCGGGCCGCGTGCGGGAATCGCGCTCAGGCCGAGTCCGCGATACGTATCAATGTCGGCGCGGATCGCCGCCGCTCCGCACGCCTCGATGCCGATGGGCGCGTGACCGGGCCGCGAGATCAGCCAGAAGCCGTCCCCACCGATGCTGTTCATGTGCGGATAAACCACCGCGATGGTCGCGGCGGCGGCGATCATCGCCTCGACCGCGTTGCCGCCTTCGCGCAATACGGCGAGCGCGCTTTGCGATGCGAGCGCATGCGGCGCGACTGCCATGCCGCGCGATCCGCGCGTGGGATTCAGTGTGTTCGCCGCGATGTGCGGGTCATTCAGAGGCATTGACGTTTCCTTGTATACATCGGAAGCGATCAATGCGATATCTGTGCCAGGCGTTGGTGCAAACCCTGAGAAGTCTTGTCCCGTAAGGCCCCGCGCCGTGCACGGTGACGTCCTGCGCAAGCGCGGCTGATGTCGTCAGATGGTGCGCCGAGGCCGTGCTGGTGCTCCGTGAGTGAGCTTTCGCCCCGCGTCGGTGCCTGCGGCGAGCAGCCGTTGCAGGCTGAGGCTGCTCACGCTCGCCTGACTGCCGCCGATATGGCGCGAGACGAGTTCGACGCTCTGCGCAGCGTCGCCACGGCGAATGGCGTCGAGAATCGCGGCGTGCTCGTCGTAAGTTTCCGCGATGCCGTCGCCATGCACGAGATCGAGCCGTCGCACGACGCGAATGCGGTCGGTCACGCGCTGCATCGCCGCGGTCAGCTCGTCGTTTCCCGCAGCGGCCACGAGCGCGTGGTGCAGTGCTTCGTCCAGTTCGACGAGCTCCCCGCCGTCCGCAATGCGCCGCGCGCGCCCGACTTTCCAGATGCGGTCGAGCGCATCGAGCAGCAGATGCAGTTCGGCTTGCGGTGCGTCGCCCGCGCAGAGCTTGCGCACGGCGAACGTTTCGATCATCTGACGCATCTCATACAGATCGTCGAAGCGCTTGTTGTCGATAGGCACGACTTCCCAGCCGCCGCGCACATAGCCTTGCATCAGGCCATCGCTTTGCAGGCGCTGCAGCGCTTCGCGCGCGGGCGTGCGCGAGACCGCGAAGCGTTCGGCGATTGCGCCTTCCGTGAGCCGGTCGCCCGGCAGCAGACGCATGTCGAAGATGTCGGTCCGCAGCGTGTAATAGACGCGGTCCGCTCGCGAAAGCGCGGCTTGCGGCGCGATCGCGGGGCGGTCGTCGGGCGTCATGTTGAGCTTGATGTCGGGCATGGCCGCACAGCTTAACAAAGGACCACGCGTTGCAAAAAAACCGTGGCTGTGGGCTGGCTTCCCATTCGGCGGCGGAAGGGGCCGGCGGCAAGGGCACGGCGACGGCCGTTGCGCCTATTCGTGCCGAGCGTCGTCGGGAAGCGCATTGGGCCGGCAAGACCGCGGATGAGAACAACTGGCTCATGCGCGTCGTCGGTGAGCCGCAAGTCCATCACGCATAGCGCCTGGGCGCTGAATCACAATTGGGATTCTATCGGCAGAATGCCGAGCATCCAGATGCCCGCGCGCTGCAACACAGACACGTCCGGCTCGCTTCGCAGCACCATAGCGTTGCCATGAGCGTCGGTATCGATCCACACCATGCGCGTGCTGCCGTTGCCTTCATCCTGCAAGTCCACACGCCACGCAATGCGGTCTATATTCGTTCCGATGCCCGCCGCCACGTGTTCGGCTGCCGCCGCGCTTTCGCAATACACGCCGATCTCCGTGTTTAATGCAATGGAACGTGGATCGAGATTCATCGAACCGATGAAGATTCGCTTGCGGTCGAACACATAAGTCTTCGCATGCAATGACGCCCTCGATGAACCGAACGTCGACTTCTTCGTGTCTTTTTCCGGCGATCGCTATGTCGTGTGGTCCAGGCCATGCTTTTCTCGCGCCGCGATGCCGCCGTCGGGCGCGCGAACGAGTCCGACATCATCGCATGGCAGGCGCGAAGGGGGACAGGCATGGCAAGTGCATCGGGCATTGGGCCTTGCGTTGCAAGGAGACCAAAGCATTTCGCACGGGCCTCGCGCATGACCGGTGCATCGGCTCGAGAGTGGCGTTACCACGCCGATCCCGCTTGCACCGCAACCGCGCATGACGCGCGATTGTTCGCCTGACCCGGATTGTCAATTCGACGCCCAACCCTTTTTCGTCGTCGCGTATCCCCCTACAGTGACGCATTTGTTGCACTGGCCGTTCGATGCCGGATCGAGGTCAGGGCTTCGCCATTTTTCTGGTCAACACGATGCACTTCGACACCTCTTCCGAGTTCCGAGTATCGGACAATCATGCAACGACGTTACGCCAGTGGCTTGCCGTGCTTGCGGTCGCAGTCAGCGCATTCGCGTTCGTGACCGCGGAATTCCTGCCGGTCGGGCTTTTGCCGCAGATTGCACACGATCTGGGCGTGAGTGCCGGCGTCGCGGGTCTGATGGTGACGACGCCCGGCGTCATGGCTGCCATTTTCGCGCCGACGCTGCTCGTCGGCGCGGGCCGCATGGACCGTCGATACGTTTTCCTGCTGCTCACGGCCGTCCTGTTCGTGTCCAACGTGGTGTGCGCGATGGCGCCCGGTTTTTCGACGATGCTCGTGGGACGCGCGTTGCTCGGCGCGGCGCTCGGCGGATTCTGGACACTCGCGACGGCTGCTGCGCCGCGACTCGTGCAGGGCAAGGACGCAGCGAAAGCAACGGCCATCATCCTGACGGGCGTCACGTTCGCGACGGTCATCGGCGTGCCTCTCGGCATCTTCATCGCATCGTTCGCGTCGTGGCGGCTGTCGTTTGCAGCGACTGCGGGCCTCGTCGCGGTCGCGCTCGCGGCGCAAGCGCTGCTCGTGCCGCGGCTGCCGTCTGCATCGGGCCTTCGCATCGGCGATTTCCGGGCGCTGCTCGCAAGGCCGCACGCGCGCTTGAGCATGATCATGGTCGCGTTCGCGTTCGGCGCGCACTTCTCGACTTACACCTACATCGCGCCATTGCTCGAACGCGACTTCTCGCTCAACGCGATCACGTTGCTGCTGCTCGGGTTCGGCGTCATCGGCTTCTTTTCCAACGCGCTCATGTCGATGTTCGTCGCGAAGCATCTCGTCAAATCGGTCGCCGCGATGATCCTGCTGCTTCTCGGCGCGATCATGTCGATGCTGCTTCTGGGCCATTCGCACGTCGGCGAGAGCGTCGCGATGCTGATCTGGGGCGTGGCTTTCGGCGCGCTGCCGTTGTGCTTCAGCGTGTGGATACAGCGCGGCACGGCGGACTATCCGGAAGCCGGCTCCGCGATGTTCGTCAGCATCATTCAGGTGGCGATCGCGACAGGCTCCGCCGTGGGCGGCGCGATTGTCGACCGTGCGGGCGTGGAAATCGACTTCATGTTGGGGGCAGGGCTGGCCGTGCTGGGTCTCTTGACCTTGCAGCGCGTGGCGACGCTGGGACGAGCGCGTATCGGGGCGGCTGCGGAAGGCAGTTGAAGGCCTTCGCCCGATTGATGTGGCGTCGGCGCTTCCGGACAGCATGTGAACGCGTGCATCTGTCCGTTGGCTTTGTGAAGAACGAACGTCGAATTCTGGGACTGGAACAGGGTGTGTAACGCATTCGCCTGCGATACCGCGAACGTTGGCCCGGGCTGGCATCGCATTGTGTTGCGGCGGCCAGCCGGGCGGGGCCAGCGAGACAGTCAACCGCCTAGTAAGACCGAAGTGCCGCGTCGCGCCGTCCGAACTAGCAGCAAGCGCGGACGTTTACGGATGTTGGATGCGGCTACCGCGGCCGCTTCCCGCCGCGCTTCGCGGCGGCGGGCCGTTCGTGAACTTGCGGCGCTGATCGCGGCCGGTCTTCCACCGGTTCAGGCGAACGCTTCCTCGACCGTGCCGCGTCAGAACCGATACGTTACGCCGACCTTGACGATCGGATAGAAGCGCAGCTTGTCCGCCTTGTCCTGCAATTCGCGCTTTTCTTCCTCGACATTCGCCGCACCGGCTTCGGCGACGATATCGGCCGGCACTTCCAGGTCCACGCGCGGACGGCCGTAGGCGACGCCTGCATCGAAGAAAGCGGAGAAGCCCTTTTGCGCCACCGGCGTATGGCCGAAGCCGATGCCGAGGTACGGGCGCACCGTCGGGAAGCGCGCTCGGGCGTGGATGCTTTCGCCGAGCGTCGAGTACTGGGTGCCGTTGATCGTGTAGCTGCCGCTCGGGCTGGTGGCGGTGGCATCGACGTTGTCATTGCCGATCAGCGCGCCCGCCGTAATGCGGAAGCTCACGGTGTTCGGCGCAGGAAAGAAGTCGAGATAAAGGCCGCCATGATAGATATGCGCGGTGCCGTCGTAATGCAGGTCGTTCGTGCTGAAGCTGCGCGAGAACTGCACACCGTTGAATTCGGCGCGCACGTTGTCGTGCGTGCCGAGCGGCTGTGAGAAACCGATGCCTGCGCCTTCCGTGCCGATCTGGCCATAGATTTCGCGTGCGTGAACGAGCGGGGCGGAAAGCGCGACAGCGCCTGCCGCAACGGCGAGCAATAACTTCATCATTGCGAGAGCTTCCTTGCTGAGGGCGACGCGTCGCGCTGAATGGGCGACGCGTCAAGGTGTTCGGATAGCTCTGTTTACGGAAACGATGAAAAAATCTTGAGCGGCGCGCGGACTGCGCCGCCGGTCACGCCGTCCGTCCGCGCGGGACGCTGCCCGGTTAGAGCGCTTTGCCGCGATGCCTCGCCACGAGCTGCGTGATCGCGCGGAACAAAGCGCCCGGGTCAACCGGCTTCGGGCAATGCATGTCGAAGCCCGCCTGCCGTGCGCGAGCCTTGTCTTCAGGCGTGCCAAACGCCGTCACGGCGATGGCCGGCATGGTCCAGCCCGCCTCGCGCAACGACCGCATCAGCAGATAGCCGTCTTCGCCCGGCATGCCGATGTCCGACAGCACGACATCGAACGCCTGCGCGGCGATGCACCGACGCGCGGCGGCCGCCGAATCCGCATCGCACACGGCGGCGCCCGCCGATTGAAGCACGGCGCTCATCGCCTCGCGCGCGTCCGCTTCGTCTTCGACGAGCAGGATGGACAAGCCCGCGAGCGCTCCGCCGCAATCCGGTGCGACGTTGACCGGTTCCGAGGCGCTTTGCCGCGATCGCGCCGCCGACGCTCGCGGAAGCTGAACCGTGAACGTGCTGCCACGTCCTTCGCCGTCGCTTTGCGCGGTGATCGAGCCGCCATGCAGCGTCACGATGCTGCGGGCGATGGCCAGTCCGATACCGAGTCCGCCGAAGGTCCGCGTCGTCGCCTGCGACGCTTGCGCGAACGGCTCGAACACGCGGTCGATGAACGAAGCGGCAATGCCGGCGCCGTTGTCCGCGACCTGAACTTCCACCCAGTTATTCGCAGTGCTCGCGCAAACGCGGATGCGCCCCTCTTGTCCGGTGTACTTGAGCGCGTTGCTGAGCAGGTTGGAGAACACCTGACGCAGCCGCACCTCATCGCCTTCTACAACGAGCGCATCGGGCAGATCGGCCGTCACCGTCACGCGCTTGGCGCCGGCGGCGAGTTCTATGTCGCTGATCTCGGACATGAGGAGCGGCACGAGATCGAACGGTTCGGCGCTGATGAGAAGCTTGCCCGCCGCGATGCGGCTCAGGTCCAGCAGATCGTCGACGAGCCGCGCCTGCAACTGCACATTGCGTTCGATAGCGTCGATCCCGCGTGCGGTCAGGCCGGGATTCGCGTTCTCCTGCTTGAGCAGGAACAGCCACGATTGCATTGCGTTGAGCGGCGTGCGCAGTTCGTGCGACACCGTCGCGAGAAAAGTGTCCTTCAGCTGGCTCGTGTGCTGCGCTTCGAGGCGCAGCAGCCGCTCGTTCGTCAGCAGCCGGTCGCGCTCCAGTTCGAGCGTCTTCTGGCGCGTAATGTCGATGGTGATGCCGTCGAAGCGCAGCGGCTTGCCTTGCTCGTCGACGTGCGTGCGGCCCTTGGCGCGAATCCACCGGATCTCGCCGGATGGCGACACGGTCCGGTATTCGACGTCGTATGGAATGCCGTGCTGCACCGACTGCTCGACCGCCACGCGCGTCTTGTTGCGGTCGTCGGGATGAACCCTCGCGTAGAACAGCTCCATGCCCACGCCTGCATTGGCCGGCAGCCAGAAGTGCTCTTTGCACTTCGTATTCCAGATGATGCGGTCGAACGGAATCGGGCAATGGAACGTGCCGATGTCCGCGGCTTCGATCGACAAGTGAAGGCGGTGCCGTTCCTCACGCAGGCTTTGCGCCGAGCGCAGCGTCTCCTCGACGTCGGTGATCATGCCGACCCATTCGAACACCGCGCCCTGTTCGTCGTGCGTGCCGGCGGCGCGCACCTGGCAGCGCCGGTGCGTCGATGAAGCGGCATGCCACACGCGCACGTCCGCGCGATAAGGCGTGTTGGTCGCGAGCGACTTCGCGAGCGCCGCCTGGGCCGTCGCGCGGTCGTCCGGATGAATCATCTCCACCCAGCCGTAATCCCGGTGCTCCTCCCACGGCTGGCCCGTGTAGCTCTCCCAGGACGGCTGCGGCGCGACGAAGCGCCCCATCGCGTCGCAGACGTATGCCACCGCGCTCGCCACCGTCACCAGCGCGCGATACCGCGATTCCAGGCGCATCCGATCCAGCTCGACGTTGCCGGGGTTGCCGACGTCGATCGTGGCGCCGACCCAGCGGACGATCGCCCCGTCGGTGCGGCGCATCGGACTTGCGAGCGAGCGCATCCAGCGATAGGTGCCGTCCGTCTGCCGGAAGCGATGGTCGATGGTGTAGTCCGTACCGCTGGCGACGGATGCCGCCCAACGCGCGAGCGTGTTCTCGCGGTCGTTCGGGTGCAGCAGGGCTTCCCAGGCCCGCCCGAGCAAATGCTGGTCCGGCGCGGTGTGCTGGAACGCGACGCTCGACAGGTAATCGACCGTGCCGTCAGGCCGGGCGGTCCAGACGATGAGCGGCATGACCTCCGCGAGCAGCCGGTAATCGGTCAATTGTTCGTCGGAATCGGAGAGAGGCGGGCCTTCGACGGGACGGGCGCTGCGCTCGCGCGAGCCGGGCACGCTGCCTTGTGCCGGCAAGAGTGCGGACTCGGCGTCCGGCTGGGCGACGAGAAGCACGGCCGGCGCGCCGTATGCGGCATTGCCCGTGGCATCGCCGAGAGGACGGAAGTCGAAGCGCCACGGCTGGATGCCACCGGGCATCGATTCGTCCGCTACATGTTCGATCGCGCTGGCAACACGGCCCCCGGCGAGTGCTTGCCTTGCGGCGGACATGAGCCGGGCGCAGGCATCTTCGCGGGATGGCTCGGGAAGCCTGGCGCGAATGACGGACAGAAACGGCTCGGCGTCGAGATCGGCCGGTGGCCAGCCGAACTGCTGCATGAACCGCGTATTGGCCTGGACGATGGTCAGGTCTGTCCCGAGAACGGCACAGAACGCTGGATTCGCGTCCAGCAGTGCAAGCGTCAATGCGTGGTCGTGAGCGTGCATGCGTATGACTGGTACTCCAGAGTGCAACGATGGTCCGGACCGGACGGGTTCGAACGACCGTCAGGGCGTTGTCGCTCGCACTAACGATGCAGCCGGAAACGTCTTATTTTAGACGAAGGCGCAATACTCCGAATGCCGATCGTCGTGTGTCGACCAGCGCGCGAAACGGCTTCACGAACGCGATCTGCATGCGACGAGCGACCGCGATGTATTGGGGCCGGTTTGCTCGAGGCTCGCCATCTGCATCGGCGCATGCATGTGATGCGTCGCGAAAATCGTTCCCGTTCGTGGCTGGGCTCGCGTACCTAAAGAGTCGGCCTGCTGTGGCCGTTAAGAGGTCTGCAGCTTTTCAACGCGTCTCGCATCGACCGCGCAAAGCATGCAAATAGCAAGTGCGGCAACGCGCTCCGACGGACGTACGAAGGTGTCCAAACGTCGAGAGTGGCACTCCGGCGTGAAGCATCGATCTAACTATGAGCATTCGAAATTTGTCAGTATCAAGGAAGCTAGCACTCGCTTTCGGCACGGTCCTAGCTATTCTCGTGGTTCTCTCAGGGGTCAGTTACAGCAATCTCTCGCGGCTCACGCAAGCGATCGCGTGGAATGACCACTCCTACCAAGTCTTGCAGGCGGCCGACGAAGCGACGCTGTCGCTCGTCAACATGGAAACCGGGCTACGCGCGTTTGCCGTCAGCGCAGACGACGCAGTGCTCGCCCCGCTGAACGAGGGCAAGCAACGGTTTGCAGACCGCTTCGACGCATTGCGGTCCCTCACCGCCGACAACGCTCGGCAGCAAGAGCGCCTGAAAGTTCTCGGCGAACAGGAGCGGCAGTGGTACTCGACCGTTATCGAACCGATGATGGCGACCCGCCGTGCGGTCGCCGCCGGCAACGGTTCGCTGGACGACTTCGTCAAGAACTTCAAGTCGCAGTCCGGCAAGCCGCAAATGGACCAGATGCGTGCAACGCTCAAGGACTTTCGCGACGCGGAAGCGGTGCTGCTCGCTCAGCGCAACGAAGAAGTCCAGCATCTGCGCAGCGTGACGGTGACCATCCTCGTCGTCGGCACCTTGGTGGCCGTGGCGCTCGCTTCGATGCTGGGGCTGTGGCTGACCCGCGCCATCTGCGTGCCGTTGCGTCGCGCCGTAGAGGCGGCTGACGGTATCGCGAAGGGTGATCTGACCGCGCGGATCGACGCCGACAGCGCCGACGAGCCGGGCATGTTGCTGGCGGCGCTCGCTGCCATGCAAGCGAATCTCGTCAATCTGCTCACGCAGATCCGGACCAGCTCGGATTCCATCGGCACGGCGTCGAGCGAAGTGTCGGCCGGCAACACCGACTTGTCGCAACGCACCGAAGAGCAAGCGGCATCGCTCGAAGAGACGGCGTCCAGCCTCGCGCAACTGACGAGCACGGTGCAGCAAAGCGCGCAGAACGCGTCGCAAGGTGCGCATCTGGCGGAGAGTGCCGCAACGACCGCGCAGACGGGCGGGGATGTGGTCGGCCAGGTCGTGTCTACGATGTCGGAAATCTCGGACAGTTCCGCGCGTGTCGCCGAGATCATCGCGGTCATCGAAGGCATCTCGTTCCAGACGAACATTCTCGCGCTCAACGCGGCAGTGGAAGCCGCGCGCGCCGGCGAGCAGGGGCGGGGCTTCGCCGTGGTCGCCACGGAAGTGCGCACGCTTGCTCAACGAAGCGCCGCGGCGGCCAAGGAGATCAAGGCGCTCATCGAGACCTCGGTCGAAAAGGTCACGGCGGGTACGGAGCTCGTGGATCGCGCGGGGAACACCATGAAGGAAATCGTCACGTCGATTCACCGTGTCAACGACATCATGAGCGAGATTTCTGCCGCGACGACCGAACAAAGCCGGGGGATCGAAGAGATCAATCGGGCGGTTGCACAGATGGACGATGTAACGCAGCAAAACGCGGCGCTCGTCGAGCAAGCCGCGGCAGCGGCGACGTCGCTGGACGATCAGGCGCGCCGCCTCGGGCTCGCAGTGTCCGCTTTCAGGACGCATTGATGAAAGGAGCCGGCCGCATCTTTCCTGACAGGCCGGCCCGCCTAAAAGCAGGGGCGTTCGTGCCGATAACACGGTAGCCGAATGCAACCAGGCTTCCGTCAAGACTTGGCCCGCGATTAGGCGGGCCTTTTTCGTGGCGAGCAGGCAGCAAGCGCTGCTCGATGCTTTCGATGGCCGGCGCGCGCATCTGCCCATGCCGCGCACGACTTGTTTCCCGCACATTGCAGCACAGTAGAGAGAGAAGGATTCGCAGATGGAAAAGAAGGATATGCGTCTGCTGGTGGTCGATGACCTGACCACCATGCGCAGCTTGATTCGAAAGATGCTGAAGGCGATCGGTTATCCGATTATCGAGGAAGCAGTCGACGGCGTGACAGCACTCGAGAAGCTCAAAGCGCAGCGGTTCGACCTGGTCATCACTGACTGGAACATGCCGAACATGGACGGGCTTACGCTCCTGCAGGAGATTCGCCAGTCGGAAGAACTTGCAGACATTCCGGTGCTGATGGTGACCGCTGAAACCCGCCGCGAAAACGTCGTTGCGGCGATTCGCGCGGGGGCGAGCGGCTACGTGGTGAAGCCGTTTTCGGAGGCTGCGCTGGCCGACAAACTCGCCCAGATTGCACCGCTCCCCAAAAGCGAAGCACCGGTCGATCGCGGTGCGTCCGTGTTCGGCGCGGTCTTCAGTTGACCGCGCAACAGCCATTCACACTTTGTTTCAAACTGTTGCAATTTGCCTGGAGCCTTGCTGGGCAAGGCTTTCCGGCGGAAAGCGACGCTTCTGGCGCGGGTCGGGGCCGCTCGCATGGTAAAGGTTTCAACGCTGGCACCGTTAGAAGGAATACAAGCCACGAGGAACCCAAGCATGAAGATTCAGACGAGCAACAGCGCAGACACGTCGCGTGAAATTTCGGTCCGGCGCGCAGTTCGTAGCGCCGACATTGCCAGCACGGACAAGCAGGAACAAACCGTCACCGGAGCGAGTTCGGCGGTGCATGTGTCGTCGACTGCCGCGTTAGCGTCGGGCCCATCGGATATCGATACAACCAAGGTCGAGTCCATCAAGGCTGCGCTCAAAAGCGGCACCTACACGATCGATTCGGCGGCTGTGGCGGACGGCATGCTGAACACCGCACGAGAACTCCTGCGGGCGGCCTGAGCCTCTCGTAACCGAGAGTGATGCAGCGGCACGGTGAACGTCGCCGCTGTCTTCGCGGACTTTCGAACACTTCACGGACGGGATGCGGTCGCGGCCGGCACAGCGGATGGTGCGAGTTCTTGCGCTGTGTCGTCGGAACGGCGGCCTTTATTGCCACGGTGCGCAGACGGTCGTTTGGCCAATGCGCCAGTGCCGAGGTCATGCTCGGTACGCTCGCCGATACCTTCCTCGCGATCTCCAACGGGCGTCGGTCGCGGACCAGCCGAGCGGCTCGGCGCCGGATTCGTCAGCTCGCCATCGTGCGAAGTGTCCGGCCGCGTTTCGTCGATTAGCGATGAAGGCGAGCGTCAGACAGGAGGCGCTGTCGTTCGCGGAGCTTCTGATTCTGGTCTTGCTGCTCGACAGATGTACAGTCAGGTTTTGACGCCCAGCGATGGCCTGCGGCCTTGGCCCGCGCAGGGAAAGAGTTCGCTTATGGGCCGACACCGACGGATTCGGTCGCAGCCGTCTACGCAGTGGCAACGAGTCGGTCGATCACGGGCCTAGCGGCTTCATCACGCATCTACTTCGTCGATTCGTTCACCGGCGGCGAAATGGCTGCGTAGCGCGCCTGAAACACCTCATCGATGACGACGGAGGCGGTGCGTACATGCAACGGCGCGCCGTAAGGAACGGTACTGCAATAAGGATCGCGCAGTCATAGCCGTCGACTCCGCGTTGGGTCACGTCTCTGCGCTACAAACAATGCTTCTCAAGCATTGCGTCTGCCTGTTCGATCCGGCGTGCGAAGGCTGCCGAAGCGCTGATGCGATTTCGGCAAGCTCTTGCGTATAGCCCCAAAGCCCATACAGCCGAGTCCCTAACGTTAGACCTGTTCGTATCCGGTGTTGTCCAGGTCGCGCTCGTTTCCACTACATCAAGAGCGTCCGCTGTGCATTCCGCGCCCTCGCGACGTACGCCATCACGCAAGCATCCCTCGCCATCATCGTCCCGCTGACCCGCATCGACCATGTGCAGGGTTATCCCCCATCGGCCGGCCCATCAAAACATGTAATCATATATATGAATTTCATGGAGACGATCATGCAGGCGGATGGCCGATTGCCCCGTTATCAGCGGTTGCGCGACGAAATGGTGGCCCTGATCGCGGCGCGTCATTGGCGCCCCGGCGAAGCCATCCCCACCGAGCAAGCACTCGCGCAAAGCTACGGTCTCGCCGTCGGCACGGTCAGAAAGGCCGTCGATCTGCTTGTCGCAGAAGGTCTCCTCGAACGGTTCCAGGGAAGGGGGACGTTCGTCCGTCGCGCAAATTTCGACGGTTCGCTGTTTCGTTTCTTTCGCTTTCAAACGCGACAAGGCGAACGGCGCATCCCGGAGAGCCGGATACTGCGCCGCGAGGTCGTCGACGCGCCCTCCGCGGTGGCGGCGACACTGCAAATATCGCGCACCGCACGCGTGATTCAAATGTCCCGTGTGCGGCTGATCGACGGCGTACCGATGCTTGCCGAAGAAATCTGGCTTCCCTACGCCCGCTTTGCCGCGTTCGCGAAGATGGATCTGCAGGACATCGGCGACCTCCTTTACCCCGTCTACGAGACACAGTGCAATCAGATTGTCGCGTCCGCCACGGAAACGCTGACGGTCGAAGCCATCGACGCACGGCACGCAAGGCTCCTGAAAATGCAGCCGGGTGCGCCCGCCGTCGTGATCGAGCGTCTTGCGCTCGGCTACGACCGGCAGCCGCTGGAGTGGCGCCGTTCGCGTGGTCCCGCCAGCGAATTCATCTATCAAGCGGAGATCCGCTAGTGATCGAACGCTAACGGCAACGCGTTGTTGTGCACACAAACCGGCGACGGAGAGACGGCATGTTCAACTGGTTCAAGGAAATATCGGGCAATGAACGCAGGACGTTCTGGGCATGCTTCGGCGGATGGGCGCTAGACTCGCTCGACGTGCAGATGTTCAGCCTCGTGATTCCGGCGATCATCACGGAGTGGTCGATCAGCCGTACGCAAGCAGGGCTGGTCAGTGGCGTCACGCTGGTTGCATCGGCGCTGGGCGGATGGATCGCCGGCATGCTGTCGGACCGGTTCGGACGCGTGAGGACGCTGCAATGGACGGTCGCGATCTTCTCCGTGTTCACCTTCCTGTGCGCGTTCGCGCAGAACTATCCGCAATTCCTCGTGCTGAAGACACTGCAGGGTTTCGGCTTTGGCGGCGAGTGGGCGGCAGGCGCAGTGCTGATGGCCGAGACTATCCGCAACGAACATCGCGGCAAGGCAATGGGCAGTGTGCAGAGCGCATGGTCCGTTGGCTGGGGCGCAGCGGTGTTGCTCTATGCGCTGATGTTTTCGCTGGTGCCCGCAGCCACGGCGTGGCGCGTGATGTTTGCAATCGGCATCATTCCCGCGCTTCTGATTCTCTATGTCCGACGCGGCGTGCAGGAGCCGGGCACGTCGGTGCAAGCCATGCAGTCGGCACGCGACGCGCGAGTGCGCCGCAATGCGGACCAACCCGCCGTGGCCGGCATCTTCTCGACGCAGATGCTTCGCATGACGTTGATTGGCGCACTGCTCGGCGTCGGCGCGCACGGCGGTTATTACGCGCTGATGACGTGGTTGCCGACGTTCCTGAAGAGCGAGCGCCATCTGTCCGTGCTCGGTACCGGCGGTTATCTCGCCGTGGTGATCGTTGCGTTCTTTTGCGGATGCCTCGTCAGCGCCCAGTTGCTGGATCGGATCGGTCGGCGAAAAACCATCCTCACATTCGCGATCTGCTGCGTGATCACGGTGGTCGCGTATCTGTTTCTTCCGCTCGGCAATACCGCGATGCTGTTCTTCGGCTTTCCGCTGGGCTTCTTCGCGGCGGGCATTCCCGCGAGCATGGGCGCGCTTTTCAACGAACTGTATCCCCGCGGGATGCGCGGCACGGGAGTCGGGTTCTGCTACAACTTCGGCCGCGTCGTATCGGCGGGATTTCCCGTGCTCGTCGGGCATATGTCCGCGAACATGTCGCTTGGCACGGCAATCGGCATCGATGCAGGGCTCGCTTACACGGTCGTCGTGCTGTCGGTGCTCATGCTGCCGGAGACTCGCGGCCGCGTACTCGGCGAAGCCGCGCCCGATACGGAGGGCGCACGTCCGCTCGCTCACGCTTCGAGGCATTGACGAATGGCATTCGAGCGCGGACTGGAAGATATCGATGGAGAAATACGCAATGCCCTCTGAGTCGGGGACAGACGTGAGCCGTCGAGAAGATGCGCATCGTCGTACGGAGGCCGCATCGATCGATACCCATGCTCATGTGTTCAGGCGCGGTCTTCCGCTCGCCGAGCATCGACGCTATGCGCCGGATTACGACTCGCCCTTGCATGCTTATCTCGCCCAACTGGATGCGCATCGCATTGCACGCGGCGTGCTCGTGCAGCCCAGCTTCCTCGGCACCGATTGCAGCTATCTGCTGGATGCGCTGGGTCGTGCGCGCGACAGGCTGCGTGGCGTTGCTGTAATCGCGCGTGACTGCGAACTCGAGACGCTGACTGAGATGTCCGAAGCGGGCATCGTGGGAATCCGGCTGAATCTGATCGGACACGCCGACTACGCGCTCGATCACTGGGTGAGCGCCCCCACGCTCGCTCATGTTCGGGCACTCGCATGGCACGTCGAAGTGCACGCGGAGGCAGCGAGGCTGCACGGCATCGTCGCGCCGCTCCTGGACGCAGGAGTCAATGTCGTCGTCGATCATTTCGGCAGGCCGGATCCCGCCCTCGGTGCGAGCGATCCAGGCTTTCGCCGCCTTCTCGAAGTTGCGCGATCACAGCGTGTGTGGGTCAAGGTATCCGGGGCATATCGCAACTGGCCGGATCACAGCGTTATTGATGAGGCTCGCGAAGCCTTCGATCTCTTGAAGGAAGCGTTCGGAGTGCATCGCCTGATGTGGGGTAGCGACTGGCCTCATACGCAGTTCGAGAACGCGGAGCACATGTCGAGATCGCTGGACCTGTTGCATGCGCTGCTACCGAGCCGCGAAGAGCGGGACGTCGTCCTGGCGCACACGCCAACAAGCCTCTACATGTTCGACGAACAGGCCGCGCAAACCTGAGCGCCGATGCTGCACGCGCTGCCTATGCTCCATCCGAAGGCACGCGCTGCAGAGTACTTAAAACCAAAGATACACGTCATGACTCATCTGGATATTGATCTGTTGCTGACCGCGCTCTTCAGCGTGTTAGTGCTTGTCGCGCTCATCGTGTCGCGCATCAAGATGCATCCGCTGCTCGCTTTGCTCGTCGTTTCCATCGGCGTGGGATTCGCAACCGGCATGGAGCCGGGCAGCATCGTCAAGCACCTGACCAACGGCGCGGGAAAGACGTTGGGCGCGGTGGGGATCGTCATCGCTTTGGGTGCGATGCTCGGCAAGATCCTTGCCGATGCGGGTATCACCGAGCAGATCGCCGAAGCCATTCTGAGGCGCGCCTCGGACCGGATGATCCCGTGGGCCATGACGCTCGTGGCCTTCGTCGTGGGCATTCCGATGTTCTTCGAAGTGGGTCTCGTCGTCATGCTGCCCCTGATCTTCAGCGTGGCGCGAAAGCTGGAAAGCCAGGCGCGCTTCAAAGGCTCGGCTTATGTGTACGTTGGCGTGCCTGTGATCTCGGCGCTCGCCGCCATGCACGGCATGGTCCCGCCCCATCCCGGGCCTTTGACGGCGATCGCCACGCTCAAGACTTCCGTCGGCCCGACCATGCTGTACGGCTTCTTGGCGGCCATTCCGGCCATGATTCTTGGCGGCCCGCTGTATGGCGCACTCATATCGCCACGCATGAACACCAGGCCGGATCAGAGCTTGCTGGACCAATTCACCGTGGTCGAACAGGCAGGCGCGAATCAGCGTCCTGGCGTCGGTCTCGGCGTGCTGGCGGCTTTGCTGCCCGCCATCCTGATGCTGGTTCATGCGGTCGCGGAAATGGCCTTGCCGAAGGGCGCACCGATGTTGCATCTGGCCAGCTTCCTCGGCAATCCGCTGATTGCCATGCTGCTAGGCGTACTCTTCGCCGTTGTGGCATTGGTCCTCGCCCGAGGCGGCGATGCCGAGAGGCTGCGCCATGCGCTCGGCAGCAGTCTCAAGCCGATTGCATCCATCATCATGATCATCGCTGGAGGCGGCGCTTTCCAGGAGATGCTGACGAGCGCAAAGGTGGGCGAGGCCATCGTGCATCTGACGCAGCACTTTGCGTTTCCTCCGCTTATCCTGGGATGGGTGATCGCCATGTTGCTTTCCGTCTCCACGGGGTCGGCCACGGTGGGTATCGTGGGCGCGGCGGGCTTGCTGGCTCCGCTGGCGGGCGCCGATCCGAGCCTGAACCTGCCTTTGCTGGCTCTGTCGATCGGCTGCGGTTCGCTGTTCTTCAACTATGCGAACCACGCCGGCTTCTGGATGGTCAAGGAATCGTTCGGCATGACCATGGGCGAAGCCACCAAGACAATCTCAGCGGTGCAATCCATCGTGGCCGTGGTTGGCCTCGTGATGGCGCTGATATTCAACGCTTTCGTCCATGTGCACTGAAGTGCGGAGAAAGATCGAAGGCCCTACGAGTCTTTGGTCCGGACGCTGACCTCATGACAAAGCACGAGTGGTCATGAGTTCGTGACCTCCGGCGGACGCGGCTGGGTCCGCAAGGCACTGATCTTCGCGCTCCAGAACGTCGGCTTCGTTTCGATAGCGTAAGTCCGCTGGTTCCGGGAGTTTCGATCACCCCGTCAAGCCCAGTGCGCCGGAACCCACACGGTGCCGGCCCAATGCCCCGGAACCCATACGGCGGGACGCGGCGCCGGAGCGACGTACATCGCAGGCGGCGGGGGCGGGGCTACGACAACGGTCGTCGGCGGCGGAGCGACCACCACGGTCGACGACGGCGGCGGCACGGCGACCACCGCGGTGCCGCTAACAGTGCCGCTTGCCACCACCGTCGTGCTGTGCGGGCCAGTGGAGGCAGTGGCGGTGCCTGACGTGACGACGACGCCCGGCGCGACGCTCCTCGCGCTTCCGGCATGCGTGACCGTGCCGCCGCTCGCGGTATCGTTGGTGCCCGAGCGGTTGCATGTGTAGCCGGCGCAGTTCGTCGATGCAGTGTGCGTCGATGTATTGCCGTTCGGTCCCGTGACCGAGCCCGACGACGAAAATTGCCCGGGCGCGCTGCGCGTCACCGTATCCGCGGTCGCTGCGGTTTTGCCGTTCGGGCCCGTGATATCGCCTGTGTGGGCGCACGACCCACTGGCGCAGCTCGTGTCGCCGGCGTGCTGCATTGAACGTCCGTACGGGCCGTAAGCGGTGCCTGAATTTGAGAACTGGCCCGGGGCCGTGCGCGTGACCGTACCGGAGTTCGTCGCGACACTGCCCCACGGGTTCATGACGCCGCCTGCATGCGAACAGCTCCCGCCGCCGCACGAGCCCACGTGCGCGCCGCTATACGCGCCGCGACCGGTGTATGCCGTGCCGCCGCGCGCCCAGCCCGCGAACGCCGAACCGCTCGAGAGCGCGAGCATCGCGGTCGCCACCACGATCAGCAGCCAGCGCAAGCTCGCCTTCGAAGAGCACGAGTCAGTGATTTGAAATCTTGCGTTCACAGTGTTTCTCCTCGATCAGTGAGCCACTCGATGTTGCATGTGGCGACGGGCTGACTATAGGAGAACGCCACAGCGAAGTCCCGCGCAAACTTGTTTCATGCGATGTCGCGCGTACTGGCTGGACGCCGTCATCTGTCCGACGAATCGCGCACAGTGTCGTCGTGCGCTTCGTTCAACGCGACGCCTGAGTCACTTGCGTCCACTGACAGGCGGGATCAACGCGAAGAGTGTTTCGATGGCGGCGCTTGCTTGCCGCTTGCTATTCGAACGTCGAAGCGCGAGATCGACGACCGCGGCTCCCACGACATGGCCATATGCACCTTGTTGACCGCAAGGCCCAGGGCTTGAGCATTCGCATGAAGCGCGCGGCGATGGCATCGGCGAACTCGCGGAACAGACTGCGTATCGAAGGTTCTTCCTCCGAGGCTTGCGCGAGCGGCATGAGGACGCGCGTGTTCTCGCGTCGCATTGGCGGCCGCGATGGATGCTGCCGTGACTGCCGGCGATGATTCGCTCGCGATTGCATCACGTGCATCGAACTGACCGTTGATGGCTGCGCGAGCGACGGGCTCGACCCGCGTCCGAAGATCGTGGATGAGGTGGCATTGGCGCACCCCCGCGCGCTTTGCGACGCGCGGCTGTGTAAAGCCCAAATCGACTTCCTCCCACAGAGTGGCGAGGGCAGCTTCGAGTATGACTTGTTTGCGGCCCTGCATGGCGGTATGCGCGTCAACCGCACCCGCTCTCAAGCCTTGTCATACGAGGGCGGCTGCGGGTTGCTGGCCGGGTTAGTGTCGAATTTGCTGATGTCGATGATGGCGTCGCCGAATTGCGCTTTAAGCGCGACGAGATCGGCTTCCAGATCATCGGCTAGCGCTTTGTCGTACACCTCCGCGCCCCGCACGTAGAAGGTGAAGGCCTGGAGATACTTCGCCTTCTTCACGGGATTTTCGATCGTCTCACGCGTCCATCGATATAACGGATAGTGCTCTGTGCCTTCGCGCTCGGCCTCGGCCACGTACTCGGCAAAGGCGTCGAACTGGCATTTGAGTTCGGCGTCGTGTTTCTCCAAAAGCGCATTGAGCGATGACAGCGCAGCATTGTGCGGGTCCTTGCGCGCGAGGTCTGCGTAGTGCGGATCGAGCCGGATGCGCACTTGATACTGCCATGTTTCGTTGTTCATGATGTTCTCCGCTCGTGCCAGAAGCAGACTATACGCCTCGACGGCGTTCGCATTTCGTGCATCATCGGCCGCATGGGATGGAAGCATGATGAAGGCCACCATCACGTTGTGGCCAGCCCGAAGCGCCAGATAAATGCATAGTCGCATTTGGTATGCAATGGACCGGCATGCTGCATACAATCGACCGTATGCAAAATCATCCGCCTTTGGCGCGTCCGGCTTGCATGGCGACTCCGTTCCACAAATGCATTGCGGCATAAGCCCGCCACGGTCGCCAGCGATCCGGATACGCGCGCTGTTGACGAGGTGTGGTCAGCGAAGGATCGTGCCGTGCGATGGCCTGCATGAGCACGAGGTCGGCGTCCGGCCAGGCGTCGGGGTCGCGCAGCGCCCGCATGGCGACATAACCGACGGTCCACGGCCCGATGCCGGGCATGGCGAGCAGATCGCGTTTCACGCCCTCGCGGTCGACGCCCGGCGTGTCGATCGGCAGTGCGCCCGTCGCGACGGCTTGCGCGAACCGCTGCACCGTCTCGACGCGCTTTCCCGGCATACCGATTTGCTGCAGATCGGCGGCGGCCAGTTCGGCGGGTGTAGGGAACCGCCATGCTGTGCCTTCATGCGGATGACCGTCGATGCGGCGCCCGGCGCGCTGGACGATGCGTGCCATGATCGTCGATGCGCCTTTCACGCTCACTTGCTGCCCGACGATGGTCCGCACCACCAGCTCGAAGCCGGACCACGCGCCCGGCACACGCAGTCCAGGGGCTGCCTCGACGAGCGGCGCGAGCAGCGCATCGCGCGACAGAGACTGACCGATGACACGCGGATCAGCATCGACGTCGAACATGCGCGACAGCGGCTGTGCAAGCTCGTCGATGTGACGACGCGCATCGCCTTGCACCGTCACGATCAGACGATGCTTGCGCTCGTGCGGCCTCACCTCGACGATACCGTCGTCGCCGCGCCATTCGATAGCGCGACGGTACACGCCGCGCTCGACCGTCTCAACGCCCGCCGATGCTCGTCTGCCGATGAAGGCGCATAAGCGCGTCCAATCGAAAGGGCGCGTGAACGGCAGTTCGATGATGGCCGCGCCGGCGGCTGGGGTCGAATCCATGCTGAATGCCGAATTATGAATGCCAATGCTGATGTGGCGTGACGGCGCTGATTTTTGCTCGCTGTCCGGGAACCGTGGAATCGGACCATGTTCTCGTGATGACATCACATGGACGGGAACATGGTCATCAGCGCCACCATCGCGTCTGCGCTCGCGGCTTTCTTACCTACGCGCACAGTGCCGCGGACCTTATAGAATCACTCGATAGCGTCCGAAGGTTGGTGAAGATCGTCCGCGTGCGAGCTACCGGTCGCACTGATGCCTGCATGTTGCATTCAAAATGCGTCCTTGGTGCGGCGCTTTGCCGGCGCGGCGGGCTTGACGGTCGTAAGCGTGCGCTCTGCGAGCACCGCATCGCGCTTGCCCAAAAGATGCCGCCGCAGGATGGCGGCCATGCGGGGTCCATCGCGTGTTTCCAGCGCCGCAAGCATCTCTTCGTGTTCGCGGATGGCGCTGTCCCACTTCGGCGTCTGGAAATTCGAGCGAAACCGCAGCGCCTGCAGGCGACGGTTGATCGACACATACGTCTGCCGCAAAGCGGTGTTGCGTGCCGCCTCGTTGATCTTGTCGTGGATGGCCCGGTTGCGCGCGTAATACCCGGACAGATCGTTTTGCGCGCGGCACTGGACCATTTCTTCGTGCAATGCCTTGATATCCGCGATCTCGGCAGGCGTGATGCGTTCGCATGCCAATTCGCCGGAGAACGCTTCGAGCCCGCTCATCAACTCGAACATCTCGCGGATCTCAAGGTCGCTCATCTGCGCGACGGAGGCGCCTCTGTTGGGCGCAATGTCGATCAACCCTTCTGCGGCCAATACCTTGAGGGCTTCACGCAATGGCGTTCGTGAAATGCCCAGCGTTTCACAGAGCTTGCGCTCGTTCAGCTTGACGCCTGGCGCAAGCAACCCCTCGACGATGAAGCTGCGCAGATTGTCGACCACCGTGTCATGCAGGCGGAGTCGTTCCAGCTTCGGAAGCAGGGCGGACGGCAGGCGGCTCTCAGGTATGTCCAGATTTTGCATTCAAAACCTCAAGATCGGTTCAGGCAATTCTAGCTCACCGAAAGCACAGAAAACCGTCAGCGGGTTATCCCTAGGCCATTTGGCCTAATAAATCCTTTGCCGCTACTGAGCACTGCGTTAGAGTATTTTGCATTCAAAATTCAATTTCAAAGGACGCGCTCTCATGCTGAAGCTCGACTTCCACCCCGCTGGCCGTCACTTTTTGCAGATCCCGGGACCGAGCCCGGTACCCGATCGCATCCTGCGTGCAATGAGTTATCCGACCATCGACCACCGGGGCCCGGAGTTCGGAGCGCTAGGCCTGAAGGTGCTCGACGGCGTCAAGCGCATCTTCAAAACGACGCAACCCGTCGTCATTTATCCGGCATCGGGAACGGGGGCGTGGGAAGCGGCGCTTTCGAACACGCTGAGTCCGGGAGATGCCGTCCTCATGTACGAGACCGGCCACTTTGCAACGTTATGGAGAAAGATGGCCGAGAACCTCGGCCTCAAGCCCGAGTTTCTCGGCTTGCCCGGTATCGAAGGGTGGCGTCGCGGGGTGCAGCCGGACATGATCGAAAAGCGTCTCTGCGAAGACACGCAGCATGCGATCAAGGCGGTCTGCGTCGTGCATAACGAGACGTCGACCGGCGTGACGTCGGACATCGCGGCGGTGCGCCGTGCAATCGATGCGGCGGATCATCCCGCGCTGCTGCTCGTCGATACCATCTCGGGCCTCGCATCCGCCGACTACCGCCACGACGAGTGGGGCGTGGACGTCACGGTTTCCGGTTCACAGAAGGGATTGATGCTGCCGCCGGGCATCAGCTTCAACGCGGTCTCGCAGAAAGCGATCGATGCGTCGAAGAAGGCGAAATTGCCGCGCGCGTTCTGGGACTGGAGCGAGATCATCGAGATGAACAAGCAGGGTTACTGGCCGTACACGCCGAACACGAACCTGCTGTACGGCCTTCTCGAAGCACTCGACATGATTCTGGGCGAAGGTCTCGACAACGTCTTCGCGCGCCATCAGCGCCTTGCCGCTGCGTGCCGCTCGGCCGTCACTGCTTGGGGACTCGAGATTCAGTGCGCCGATCCCGCCGTGTACTCGCCTGTGCTAACGGGCGTGATGATGCCCGAAGGCGTCGATGCGGATGCCGTCCGCAAGCTCATCTATGAACACTTCGACATGTCGCTGGGCACGGGCCTCGGCAAGCTGAAGGATCGCATGTTCCGCATCGGGCACCTGGGCGATTGCAACGATCTCACGCTCATGGCAGCGCTCACGGGCTGCGAGATGGGGCTGAAGCTCGCGGGCATTGCGCTCGAGAGCAGCGGCGTCGCGGCGGCGATGGACTATCTGACGAGCCACGTCGCAAAGCCCGATCTGAAGGTGGCCGCGTGAGCGCCGGGTTCGACGCTGCCTCGACCGCTCGGCTCTTCTTGCAGGCGAAGGCGCATCGCGCGAAGCTCGATACCTTGCCGGAGAGCGCCCGGCCTTCCAACGCGGACGAAGCCTACGCTGTGCAAGAGGCGACGTTGCGCGCGCTTGCGGCGAGCGCCGCCGTTGCCAAGGATGCTCGCGGGATCGGCGGCTGGAAGGTCGGCGCGAAGTCAGCGGACGGTCCTATCCAGGGTGCGCTCCTGCCGGCCGACGGCGTGCATCGATCTGGCGCGCGTCTTTCGATGCAGGCGTTCGGGAAAGCCGCGTTAGAACTGGAAGTAGCGTTCACGTTCAACCGCCGCTTCGAGGCCGGCCGCGGCCCCTACGGCGACGCGGAAGTCATGGCGGCGGTCGATTGCATTCATTCGGCAATCGAAGTGGTCGCGAGCCGCTTCGCTGCGTGGCCGGATGTCGACAAACTCTGGCAGCTGGCCGATTTGCAGAACCACGGCGCGCTGGTTGTCGGTGAAGGTGTGCCGTACGACGAGGCGTTCGCCTTCATATCGCCCAAGATGACCTTCACCTATGACGGCCTGCCGCTCTTCGACGCCACGCCCGCCAATCCCGCAGGCGACCCGCGCCGGTTGCTGGCGTGGACGATCAACCACGCGGTATCGCGTGGACTTGCGGTCGAGAGAGGCACGGTCATTACAGCGGGTTCGTACACCGGCATGGCGTTTCCCGACAAGCCTGGCACCGCGCTCGGCGCAATCGACGGTCTTCCTCCGGTTCAGTTGCATTTTGAATGAAGCATTAGGCATTCGGCATTAAGCATTCGGCATTAGGCATTCAATAGACCACGGCCTTCCTATCGACACTGACGATGCTCAACTCAGCCACCGACCGTCTAGTCAAGCCGATCCACCTGATGCCCGCTTCGGCGCGGGCGCGTCTCGCCGCGACGCCCACACCTTTGCAGGCACGCTTGCAGCGCGAGTTGAAGGGCGACGTGCTGTTCGACCGCGCCTCGCGCGGGCGCTATGCAACGGATGCATCCATCTACCAGATCATGCCCGTTGGCGTCGTCGTGCCGCGAGATCAGGACGACCTCAGGCTGGCGCTCGACATAGCGCGGGCGCAAGGCGCGAGCATTCTGGCGCGCGGTGCCGGAACGAGTCAATGCGGTCAGACGGTGGGCGAGGCGCTCGTCATCGACACGACGAAGTGGCTCAACAATATCGTCGATTTCGACAAAGACGCCCGCACGGTGACCGTCGAGCCGGGCGTCGTGCTCGATCATCTGAACGCCTGGCTCAAGCCGCATGGCCTTTGGTTTCCCGTGGATGTCTCGACAAGCGCGCAATGCTCGATAGGGGGCATGGCCGGCAACAACTCGTGCGGCTCGCGCTCGATGGAATACGGCATCATGGTGCACAACGTCGAGGCCATCGACGCCATCCTCGCCGACGGCCATGAGGCGCGATTCAGCAAGTTGTCCGCCATGCAACTCGATGCACGTATGCGCGATCTCGTCGACGGCGTGCGCGGCATCGCCATGCGCGAACGCGATGAACTGCGCGAGCGCGTGCCTAAGGTGTTGCGTCGCGTGGCAGGCTACAACCTCGACCTCTTTGATTGCCAGAGCCCGCTGCCCTTCAGCGACGAAGAGCCCAACCTCGCGCACTTGCTGGTCGGTTCCGAAGGCACGCTTGCGTTCAGCCGTCAATTGACGCTGAAGCTCTCACCGCTGCCTGCGCATAAGACGCTTGGCGTCGTGAACTTCCCGAGCTTCTACGACGCGATGGACATGACGCAGCACATCGTGAAGCTCGGGCCAGTGGCCGTCGAACTGGTTGACCGCACGATGATCGACCTCGCGATGTCCAACCCGTCGTTTCGTCCGGTCATCGAGAAGGCTTTGGTCGGAAATCCCGAAGCGGTCTTGCTCGTGGAGTTCGCGGGCGCGGAACGCGACACGCAGTTGATGAAACTCGCGCAACTCGTCGAGTTGATGGGCGACCTGGGCCTGCCCGAATCGGTCGTGAAAATGCCTGAGCCCGGTCCGCAAAAGGCACTGTGGGAAGTACGCAAGGCAGGGCTGAACATCATGATGAGCATGAAGGGCGACGGCAAGCCGGTGTCTTTCATCGAAGATTGCGCGGTACCGCTCGAGCATCTCGCGCAATACACGGGCCGTCTGACCGAAGTCTTCAGAAAGCACGGCACGGAGGGCACGTGGTATGCCCATGCAAGCGTCGGTACGTTGCACGTGAGACCTATTCTAGATATGCGACGCGACGGTGCAAACAAGATGCGCGCCATCGCGGAAGAGGCCGCTGCAATGGTGCGCGAATACAAGGGCGCCTATTCGGGCGAACATGGCGATGGTCTTTGCCGCGGCGAATGGGTTGCTTGGCAATATGGTCCACGCATCAATGAAGCATTTCGCGACATCAAGCGGCTCTTCGATCCGGACAACCGCATGAGTCCGGACCGCATCGTCGCGCCGCCTCAGATGGACGATGCCGCGCTCTTTCGGTTTCCGCCGTCTTATCGCGAGCGTGCTTTTGAGCCGAAGCTCGACTGGTCCGCATGGAACGTGACGCGCGATCCTTCGACAGGCGAAGAAGGCGTGGCGGGTTCAGGCGGCGATCTTACGGGCGGGCTCGCGAAAGCCGTCGAGATGTGTAATAACAATGGCCACTGCCGCAAGTTCGATGCGGGGACTATGTGTCCGAGCTATCGCATCACGAAGGACGAGCAGCATCTGACGCGAGGCCGTGCCAACACGCTGCGTCTTGCTCTTTCTGGCCAGCTCGGTGACGACGGACAAGGGCTCGCGAGTCAGGACGTGAAGGACGTACTTGACCTGTGCGTGTCCTGCAAGGGATGCAAGCGCGACTGTCCGACCGGCGTCGATATGGCGCGCATGAAGATCGAAGCGCGTTCGGCATGGACCGCGCGTTATGGTCTGCGCATGCGTGAGCGACTGATTGCATTTCTGCCGCGCTATGCGCCTTTTGCGAGCCGCATGCCGTTGCTCGTCAGCGCCTTCGAAACGAATATGCCGCGCACGGCCCGTTGGCTCAAGGCGAAGCTCGGACTCGCGCCACAACGCGCGTTCCCGCGAATCAAACGGCCTTTTCTAAGCGAACCATCAAGCAGCCCGCGTGCATCCGCAACGAAAGAAGTACTGCTCTTCGTCGATACGTTCAACAACTACATCGAGCCGGAAAACGCCCGCGCGGCGCAGCGCGTGTTGCAAGCGGCCGGTTACACGGTGCATCTCAACACGAAGACGGGCGAGCGACCGCTTTGTTGCGGCAGAACGTTTCTCGCGGCCGGACTCGTTGACGAAGCGAAAGCGGAAGCACGCCGCACACTCGATACGCTGTTGCCGTATGTGGATCGCGGCGTCGCCATTGTCGGGCTGGAGCCTTCTTGCCTGCTGTCTCTGCGCGACGAATTTCTCGGCTATGGATATGGCGACGCCGCCCTTAAGGCATCCGAACTATCCTTTCTGTTCGAGGAATTCTTGGTACGCGAACGTTCTGCAGGCCGCTTCGATCTTGCACTGAAGCCGATCGACAAGCCGAACGCGCTGCTGCACGGCCATTGTCATCAGAAGGCTTTCGATGCCGTGCGACCCATCGAAACAGTGCTTGGATGGATTCCAGATCTGGAAGTGAGGACGATCGAGTCGTCGTGCTGCGGCATGGCCGGCAGTTTCGGCTACGAAGCCGAGCATTACGAGGCATCGCAAGCCATGGCGGAGCTTTCGCTTCTGCCCGCGGTGCGCAAGGCAAGGGACGCAGATGACGCCATCATCGTGGCGGACGGCACGAGTTGTCGGCATCAGATCGCGGACGGGGCCCAGACGGAAGCATGGCATGTGGCGCGCGTTCTCGAACGTGCGCTTGCCTGAAGTGTAAGAGTTGCAGCACTTGTTCATCGACATGACAACAGCGGACACTGACGATCCGCGACAGGAGACGACGCCATGACATCCTCGCGCAAACCACCTAGTCGCTGCCTACGCCGGCGCACGCATTAGACGCACAGACGGCCATCCGCTATTGGCGGCCGTCACGCACCAGTGTTATCAGACGCACGAGCACGCTGTTCCGTATGGCGTGACCAGGCACATCCGTGCCGGGTGCACCCACGCGACCAATCAAGGAGACGATGATGTTCCGTCGAGCCACGACGCGCGTTTTGCTGCTGCTATGCGCGATGTATTTCATTACCTATATCGACCGCGTCAACGTCAGTACCGCCGCGAGCCAGTTCGGCGCGGAACTCGGTCTGTCGCACACCCAGGTCGGCTTCGTGTTCTCCGCGTTTGCGTACCCTTATCTGGTGTTTCAAATTATCGGAGGATGGGTAGGCGACCGCTTCGGCCCGCGTCGCACACTCGCGGCATGCGCGATCATCTGGGCCGGCGCGACCGTGCTGACGGGCATGGCGGGCGGCTTCTTCTCGCTGATCGTCGCACGCGTTTTGCTCGGCCTGGGCGAGGGCGCGACCTTCCCGACGGCGACGCGCGCAATGTCGAACTGGATGCCGGCCGACCAACGGGGCTTTGCACAAGGTATTACGCATGCAGCATCCCGCATCGGAAATGCAGTCGCACCGCCGCTGATCGTGTGGCTGATGATCGCGACGAGCTGGCGCGGTGCGTTCATCATCACCGGGATTATCAGCTTCGCATGGGCGCTCGCATGGGTGTTCTACTTCCGCGACAATCCGCGCGATCATCCAAGCATTACCGAAGGTGAGTGCCAGACGCTGGCTCACTATTCCGGCGTGAAGGAACGAAAAGCCGTACCGTGGCGCACCTTATTCGGTCGCATGGCTCCGGTGACCGCAGTGTACTTTTGCTACGGCTGGGTTCTGTGGTTGTTCCTCGGCTGGATTCCGCAGTACTTCCTGCACAACTATCACATGCAACTCGGGAAGTCGGCGCTGTTCGCTTCCGGCGTGTTCTTCGCCGGCGTACTTGGGGACTGGCTCGGCGGTTCTCTGACAGACCGGATTCTGCGCAAGAGCGGTAACGTGAGACTGGCACGCAACACGATGGTCGGCATATGCATGCTCCTGACGCTGTTGTCGCTCGCGCCGATCATGCTGGTCTCGAATCTTTCGATCACGCTTGTCGCGCTGTGCCTCTCGGCTGGCTTCTTCTTCAACGAGATGACGATCGGGCCGATGTGGTCAGTGCCGATGGACATTGCGCCGAAGCATTCGGGCACTGCCGCCGGCATTATGAATTCAGGCTCGGCCCTCGCGGCGATCATCAGCCCTGTCGTCGGCGGATGGCTCATCGACCGCACCGGCAACTGGAATCTTCCGTTCACGGTATCGATGATCTTGATGGCAGCCGGGATCATTCTTTCGTTCACGATGCGCCCTGACCGCACGCTCGAAGTCGAGGAAGAGAAGGCCGAGACGACGCATGCGAGCAAGTTCGTGTGAATCGCCGGGCAGTCGTTCCGGGGCTTCATCCTCGGATCGAACTGCATTCAAAATTCAATGAGGAGGCGAAGTGGCTGAACCATCCATCGTGACCGAGCGTGAAGGCGACATCGCGACCGTCATCATCGACCGGCCCGATAAGCTCAACGCGATGACGAAGCAGTTGTGGCAGTCGCTCGGGCAGACCATCGAGACGCTATCCGCGGAAGACGCGCTGCGCTGCATTGTCTTGCGCGGCGCCGGTGAGAAGGCGTTCTCGCCCGGCAACGACATCGGTGAATTCCGCACTGACCGCTCCAACGTCGAACAGGCGCGTGCGTACGGCGCGATCATGCATCGCACCCTCGCGGCGTTGAAAAACTGCCGTCACCCGCTGATTGCGATGATTCACGGAATCTGCGTTGGCGGTGGGCTCGAGATCGCGGCGATGTGCGATCTGCGCATCTGCGGCGAGTCGAGCCGCTTTGGCGTGCCGATCAAGAACCTCGGTCTCGTTATGGCACATGCCGAGATGGAAGGACTCGTGCAGCTCGTGGGGCCCGCGGTCGCGCTGGAGATACTGCTCGAAGGGCAAGTGTTCGACGCGAACGAGGCGCTCGCGAAAGGGCTGGTCACGCGCATCGTCCCGGATAGCGAAGTGACGCCGCACACCTATGAGACGGCGCGTCGCATTGCGGATGGTGCGCCGCTCGTCGCGCGCTGGCATAAAAAATTCATCCGCCGCGTGATGGACCCGACGCCGCTCGCTGACGACGAGCGCGACGAAGGATTCGCCTGCTTCGGCACGGTCGACTTCCGTACGGGATACGAGGCGTTCCTGAGCAAGATCAAACCTGAATTCAAGGGGCGTTGAATGGCATACGAAATTCCATCGGGCGCATCTGCGGCGGCGGCTGCATCGCGGAAGGAAGGCGAGGGGCCGTTAGCGGGCATGCGTGTGATCGAACTCGCGCACATCATGTCGGGACCGATTTGCGGGATGATGCTCGCGGACATGGGTGCGGAGGTCATCAAGGTCGAAAAGATTCCGAACGGTGACGATTGCAGGCGCTTCGCGCCGATCCTGGAAAGCGGTGAATCCGCATCGTTCATGATCGTGAACCGCAACAAGCGCGGCATCGCGCTTAACCTCAAGACCGATGGCGGTAAAGATGTACTCAGGACGATGCTGGCTAGTGCCGACGTCGTCACTGAAAACTATCGGCGCGGCACGATGGAAAAACTCGGCATGGGTTATGACACTCTGCGAGCCGTGAATCCCGGCCTCATTTACTGTGCGATCTCCGGCTATGGGCGCAGCGGACCGATGGCGGATAAAGGCGGATTCGATCTCATCGCACAGGGCATGAGCGGTTTGATGAGCATGACGGGCGAGCCGGGACAGGCGCCGATCAAGGCAGGGTCGCCCGTCACGGACATCAACGCGGGCATTCTCGCGGCTTTGGGCATTAGCGCAGCGTATGCAAGACGGCAGATCACGGGCGTGGGCCAGATGGTCGACACATCGCTCTTCGAAGCGGGACTGCAACAAATGTACTGGGCGTTCGCGAACTACTTCGCTGACGGAACAGTACTGCCGAAAGCGGGCTCGGCCAACCCGACGAGCGCGCCATATCAGGCGTTTCGCACGCGCGACGGCTGGGTGAATATCGGCGCTGCAAATCAGAGCAACTACGCGCGATTAGTCGGAGTACTGAATATACCGGGACTAGCCGATGATCAGCGTTTTCAGACCAACGCCGGACGCCTGAAGCATCGCGAGGCCCTTGTCGATATTCTCACTGCTCGCCTCATCGAACGGACGACGGACGAGTGGCTGGCCGCATTCGACGAGATTGGCTTGCCGAGCGGACCCGTGCTCGGCGTTCCGGAGGCCTCAGCGCACGAACAAGCCTTGGCGCGGGGAATGATCGTGGAGACGGAGCACCCGCTTGCGGGCCGCGTGCGCGGCATTGGCTTGCCTATCCACTTTTCCGATTCTGTCGCTCAGTCGTCGCGTCCCGCACCGCTCCTTGGACAGCATACGTCCGATGTCCTGCGGGAATATGGCTTCGACGATGCGCGCATTCAGGCGCTCAAGAATGAAGGCGCAATTCTGGAGTGTGAAGTGACGGCATGAGGCATCGGTAGGCTGATTGTGCATGCGGCATGTTGTATGCCGCATGCCGCGGATGAGTCGTCGTGAGCGTGACGCGCGCGTCGCCCAGCTCGAGGCCGTCGTGACGCTCGTTCCCCCGTGCGCTGCCAGGCGCTGGAGGCACTGGTCGCCCCGACGATATTCGGCCGGTTACAGTGCCGCATTGGCGGCAAGCCAAGTCGTCGCTTTGCGGTTGCATGCAAAAAACCCGTCGAGCGCGAGCACGGTGATTACCAGGCGTTCAATGGCAACAAAGCGCATCGGTACGCTACGGACGCCGCCTCAAGGCGAGTTGGCTTCTCTGCTCGGATAGATCGCGGCAATCAGCGCATCGAGGTCCGTCACGATGAGACCGATGACGAAATGAGCGACATCCTGCCCTTCACGGTTCGAACTGTCGGAGTCCAGCGCGGCCTTCAATTGGCGCACGCACTCGCGCGCACGTTCGAGCTTCGGATGGTCTTCAAGTGTGCCGGAGAGCGCGTCGGTCAATGCTTCGAATGGTGCCTGCAACGCGCGGCCCATCTCCCGATTTCGCATTTTGCATGCATCCGACTGCCCGTCCGAGACTGCCTTTCCGAGAAATAGCGCATCACTGTGAAGGCGACGCAGAAACGGCGCAGCCTTGTCTATGGCATCCGGACGGTGACTCTGTAGGGGAACGATGATGTGCTCGCGCTCGGCTTCCTGAAGCGCGTCTTCGAGTGCTTGCTGCGCTTGCGAACTGCGTGCTTCGAGGCGGGCAGCCCTACCGTCATCCGCCTCTCCCGAAAGCTGGATGACGATCAACTCGCGCAAGCATTCGAGCGTATCGGCGACGCATCGGTGTGCCGTCCGGAGCGCGCGATTGGGCCAGATCGCCGCGACGATGAAAGCCGAAGCCGCGCCAATGAGGATCTCCAGCACGCGGTGCAACGGCCGCTGGAACGGCGGTCCGCCGCCCGCCGGTATCAGGACGACGATCACGAGCGTCACGCACGCTAGGCGCAGCGCAGGGCGCTTCGCAGTCAGCACAGCGAGCGGTATCAAGGCGACCGCGAAGACGGCGAGCGGTGAAGCGCCGTGCTGGATGGCCGTCACGCCGAGCATGCCGGCCACACCGCCGATGCATGCGCCGGTGATCTGGTCGCGGGCGGTGCCCAAAGCTTGCGTCAGACTCGGCTGAGTGACGACGACCAGCGTCGTAATCAGTGCCCAATAACCCTCCGGAAGTGCGGCAAGGCGGGCCCCTCCATAACTGATCGCACATGCAACGAGTGTACGTACTAAACGGCGGCCTTCGGGCACACCGAACGACAACCAGGCGTGCATAGCTCGTTGTTTTGCATTCTTTATCGTTCGATCGGTATCTTGCATGCAAACCTGCTCAAATGCCGCCTTCGCCGGCCGCAATGATGAGCCGTAGCCCCAGAGCGCCCACCAAGGTGGCCGCGATGCGGTCGATCCATGTCCTCGCTCGTAAATACAGCTCTCGCGGCCTACGACTGGAGAAGCACATTGCGACGACCATGTACCAGCCGAACTCGACGACGAATACCAGCGAAGGCAGCACCAGGTAGCACCAGAGCGGCGGATGAAGCGGCAGAAGCGCCGCGAGAATGCTGCCGTACCAGATTGCTGTCTTAGGGTTGCTGAGTTGGGTGCTCAATCCGAGCCAAAAGGAGCGTCCCGCGCTGGTCGCTCCTCTTACGCCTACGGTGCTGACTGACAGCGGCTGCGAGGCTCCGCGCCATATACGCAGCGCGATGTAGACAAGATAGACGCCGCCTGCGATCTTCAACCCGACATAGAGCCATTCAACCGCGAACAGCAGTGTGTATAGGCCCCCTAGCGCGACCATGACGAAGCTCGGCCCCGGGATCATCGCGCCGAGGAGAATCGCAAGCAGGATCGTCGATACGGCCGCTGAAGGTGTCATTGACGCGCTCCTTAGTATGCAAAATGCCAACTTGCGCGGCCTGAATTGCGTTTCCGCGACCTTACGCGTTGCCGCTTGCCATGCTGTTTTCGTGAACCGCACGATTGCGCCCGGCGCCTTTCGCACGGTAGAGCGCCGCATCGGCGCTGTTGAGCAACTTGAGCGCGTCGTCGCCCTGTCGCGGCTGAACCGTCGCACAGCCGATGCTGATCGTCAGCACGCCTTTGTGGGATCTGCTATTCGGGATGGCGAGCGCCTCGATGCTCGCGCGAAGGCGCTCGGCGAAGATGACGGCTGCACTTGCCGGCGTGCCCGGAAGCACGATCACGAATTCCTCACCGCCGTAACGCGCGACGATGTCACCAGGTCGCTGGACTGCATTCTGCATGCAATCGGCGACGGCGACGAGTGCATCGTCGCCCATCGCGTGGCCGTAGGTGTCGTTATAGAACTTGAAGTGGTCGACGTCGACGAAGAGCGCGGAAATCGGATCGTCGGCACGACGTGCGCGCCGCCATTCTTCGGCGAGACGTCGATCGAGAGCGCGGCGATTGCTCAGGCCCGTCAGCGAGTCCGTGCCGGCAAGGCGCTGCAGTTTTTCGTGGGCGATAGCGCGTGAACGCAGCGAAATTGCGAGCAGCCATGATATGGCGATGAAGCCGCCGCCGAACATGAGCGTGAGACCACCGATGACCGTGCTGCGTTCGCGCCATCCTGCGAGCACGTCGTCTTCAGCCGGCGCGACGGCGGCAATCAGATTCGTTCCCGGCACGCGCACGAACGTGTACAGGCGGCGCACGCCATCGAGCGGTGAGGTCGATATGTACGACCCGGAGCGTTCATCTTTCATCGCGGTGAAGGTCGGTGAAACGGATACATTGCTTGTGCTGTCGCGCGGCAGCGGCGGTTTGCGGGCGAGCATGAGACCGTCGCGCTGCACGATGAATACAGATCCAGAGCGGCCCACGTTCACTCGCGACAGCAGTGAATCGAAGTAGCTCACGTTCATGGCGATTACCGCGACACCCGCGAACGAGCCGTTGGGCGCGTTGATGCGCCGGCTCAATGCAAGCGAGCGCTGGCCGTTGCGCAACCGAGAGCGGTACGGCCCGGATATGTACAGGCCGACGTCCGGCCGCTCGGCGTGGACCTGGAAGTAATCGCGATCGCTGAAGAGGAGGTCGGTATGGCCCGACGGGTCGCGTTCATCGACGATATGCCCCTTCGCATCCATCACGAACACGCCGCCGATGTAGCTCACGGCGGTGGCGCCGTCGAAAAGAACCAGCCTGCGCAGTTCGGGCGACAGGCCGGTTACAGTTGGATTTTGCATACCGCTGACAATCGTGCGCAATGACAGATCGCTCGATTCGATATTGCGTGCAATATCCGCACTGAGTGTGCCGACTACATTCGCCGATGCCTCGTGCGCGTTCTGCAATGCCTGCGCGCGTCCCTGCCACAAAGCGGCGAACGACAGCACCGCCATGGAAAGCGCCACGGCCGTGCCAAGCGCGCCCGCTAGCAGCGGAAAGCGCGAGAAGATCTCGGCTACCCGCATCCATGCATGGTTATTGCGGCGAAAGATCCGCCGCCGCACGGCTCGGCCGCTCTGGCGTACGGCTTGAAATCTACGGCGCATTCATCTCTCCGTGACGCGAGCGTGGCTTCGATCGATCCTCGGCGCGCTATCGTAGGCTTTCCAGATATTCGGCTCCGCACTCGTACGTTGTCCGGTCACTGTCGAACCGGGGCATCCTCGATTGTAGATGCTCGCATCGTCTTTCAACGTTGGAGTTGGTCTTTTGCATGCATGCAGCTACCTAAACCGTCGCCGCTGCGGCGTTGCCCATTTTTTGTCCGGCAACCGTCGGCTACTTCACGAGACGCAGGCGCCTTGTCACGATGGTGCCGTCGTTGGTGTCCACGAGCCATAGTGCATCGATGTGCCCGTGCAACGTCGATCTTCTCCGGGTGATGTCCGTGGGCTCTTCGTCAGTCGGATCACTATGTTCGATACGGTCCGAAAGATACGGTGGCTCCAGCGAGCAGACAAGCACGATCGCGAGATTACTGCTTCCATGCGATGCATCGAACGTCGGCAAGACGGCACGCCCGCGCACGCTCGTTTTCGCGCGTGATTCAGTTTCCAACTCGATCGTGTCGATCGTCTGGACGAAGCCTTTCGCCTTCGCTTCTGGCGCGATCACCAGTTTGCGTCCGCTTTGTCCATGCACCTTACGTTTGAGAAGAATGGCGCCCGGTTCGTCGGGCGCGGCAAGTGACACATTCACCGACAGCAGCTTCTTCTTGGATTCAAAACGCACGCCATAGGCAGCCGGAATGACGAATACAAAAGTACGGTCCGGGCGCGATGCGTCGCTGCTCGTGGACCGGGAGCCACTTGCACTTTGCGCCGTATGCCCCGCGGCAACGAAGGGCCGGGACAGGAACCTGCGGACGCGACTGCTGATAGATGGATTCGCCGTCGCAGCTTGCTGCCCGGACGCCACGGCCGCAGCCAACGCGTCCCTCACATGTTCGGGATCGTCACCTGCGAAATGAGGCGGCAGGGACTCTGCGGAAAGAATGTCTCCGCTAGCCACGTTGGCGGCCGGACTGGCGCTGGCGGCGCTCACCTGCGCTGCGCTGTGCGCCTGTTGCGCATGAAAAGCTACCGACAGGCAGAGCACCGCGCCGACAGTCGACGCTAAGGTGTTGCGACCTGGTATCGGAGAAAACACGAACCTACCCCTGGCAAACGCTGCCGCGTGACGAACAAGCGGCTATCTTAAAATAAAAGCAGGGGATTGGCCGGGCGGTTGGCATTTTGAATCTTGCGTGCAACCGGAGCGCATCGACAGGCTCCGGTCTCGGTGCGAAGAGCGGAAACACTGTGCACCGGCGTTGCGACTCCCGGCTACCGACATTCTGAATGCAAACAGCGTCAATGCGCCCTCGATCCGAGCCGCCGAGGACGGCCGCACATCTATCGCCGCGTCGTTAGGTCCAAGTCAGTCATTCGCAGCGTGCATGCAGAATGCAACGAATACCCGAATGCGTGCAAAACGCAAGGGGCTGTAAGCGCGGCGCTATACTAAGCATCCCTTGATCACATACGCGCCGGATTGCTGCCCCAAGCAGCGAACTTGCATGCATTTAACGGCGCTTCACGTACCAAATTGGCCGAGCACGACCTAGATAAACTCAGAATTGACCGGGGAACGGCTTCTCGCACCGTCGAGCCGCGACGCCGACGCCACTGGCTTCGTTATGTAGCAGTCGCGACGATCGTGCTCGCGCTCATCGGCGCCGCTTTCAGGCTGGCCGGACCGCAGACTGTCGAGACAGCCACTGTCACCTCTGTCTATCCGTCGCAGAGCTACACCATTTTGAATGCAACCGGTTATGTAGTGCCGCAGCGAAAGGCGGCGGTTGCATCCAAAGCGCAAGGGCGCGTCGAATGGCTCGGCGTGCTCGAAGGCACGCCGGTGAAAGAAGGGCAGGTCATTGCGCGGCTCGAGAGCGCCGACGTTACCGCCGCCCTCGCGCAGGCTCAGGCGCAAGTGAAGGTCGCTCAGGCGAACCTGCAGTTGCAGCGCGCCGAGTTGGAGAATGCCTCGGCCAATCTCAAGCGTTCACTCGTGCTCGCTCCGCACGGCGCGATTTCCGCTTCGCAATACGACGCAGACCGCTCCCGATTCGACAAGGCGAAAGCGTCCATCAACAGTGAGCAAGCGGCCATTCAGTCCGCGCAGGCCAATGCCCGTGCGGCTCAGGTTGCTGTCGATCAAACGGTGATTCGCGCGCCGTTCGATGGAGTCGTGATCGAGAAGCACGCGAACGTCGGCGACAACATCACGCCGTTCTCGTCCGCATCTGACAGCAAGGGCGCGGTCGTCACGATTGCGGACATGAAGACGCTCGAAGTCGAAGCGGACGTCGCAGAGTCGAACATCGGGCGTATCGTCGTTGATCAGCCTTGCGAGATTCAACTCGATGCCTTGCCCGATACGCGATTTGCAGGCCGCGTATCGCGCATCGTGCCGACCGTCGATCGCTCGAAAGCCACCGTGCTGGTCAAGGTGAGATTCATCGAGCGCGATGCTCGGGTGCTGCCGGATATGAGCGCGAAGATCGCCTTCCTTTCGAAGCCTGTGCCGCCGCAAGAGAAGAAAGCCGTCGTGGCGGTGCAGCCGACCGCTGTCGTCACACGCGAGGGCAAGACGGTGGTGTACGTCGTCGACAACGACAAGGCGCGCGAAGTGCCTGTGATCACCGGCGAGCGCATGGGCGACCTGCTGGCGGTGTCGGGCGTGAAGCCCGGCGATACGCTCGTGCTTGCGCCCAGCGAGAAGATAAAGAATGGCGCCAGCGTCACTGTGGCGAAGAAATAGCGTGAACACAGGGCCTTTGGTCGAGATCAGCCATGTCGCGAAGTCGTATCGGCGCGGCGTGCAGACGGTGCCGGTCCTCACCGACATCACGTTGTCCATTGCAGAAGGCGACTTCGTCGCGTTGATGGGTCCGTCGGGTTCGGGCAAGAGCACGTTGCTTAATCTGATTGCGGGCATCGACCGGCCGAACAGCGGCGAACTGCGTGTCGGCGGAGTAGATATCACGCGCTTGCCCGAGGCGGCGCTTGCGGACTGGCGTGCATCGAACGTCGGTTTCATCTTTCAGTTCTATAACCTGATGCCCGTGCTCACCGCGTATGAAAACGTCGAGCTTCCTCTGATGCTCACGCGTCTCTCGCGTGCCGAACGGCGCGAGCGTGTGTCGATGGTGCTCGACATGGTGAACATGAGTGAGCGGATGAGTCACTATCCGTCGGAGTTGTCCGGCGGGCAACAGCAACGTGTCGCCATTGCGCGTGCGGTAGTAACCGATCCAAAGCTGATCGTGGCCGATGAACCCACCGGTGATCTGGACCGCACGTCCGCAGCGGAAGTGTTGACGATGTTGCAGCGTTTGAACGACCGCCTCGCCAAAACGATCATCATGGTGACGCACGACGCCCACGCGGCGAATGCGGCCAAGAAGCTCGTGCATCTGGAGAAAGGCGAACTCATCGATGCCGAGGCGCGCTGACCTATGTACGTGCTCAAGCTGATTCTTCGCAACGCGACGCGCCATACATTGCGCACCGCATTGACAGTACTTGGCTTGACTATTGCCGTGCTCGCATATGGTCTTCTCTATACCGTCGTGGATGCGTGGTATGCCGGTGCTGCCGCTGCATCGAACGCGAGACTCGTCACGCGCAATGCGATATCGCTTGTCTTTCCACTACCGCTCGCGTACGAGAACCGCATTCGCGGGGTCGACGGTGTAACGATGGTTGCGCGCTCGAACTGGTTCGGCGGAATCTATCGGGACCCGAAGAATTTCTTCGCGCAATTCGCGGTGTCGGACAATTACCTCGATCTTTACCCCGAGTTTGTCATCTCGCAGCAAGCCCGCACCGACTATCAGCGCGACCGCAAGGGATGTCTCATCGGGCGTCAGCTTGCGACGCAATACGGTTTCAAGGTCGGCGACGTGATTCCGCTCAAAGGCACGATCTACCCCGGCACATGGGACTTCGTCGTGCGAGGCATCCTGGAAGGACGCGACGAATCCACGATTACGCGGCAGCTTGTGTTTCACTGGGAATATCTGAACGAAAGCATTCGCAAGACCACGAAACGCAACGTGGATCAGGTGGGCGTATATATCGTCGGCATCGACAATCCCGATGAAGCGGCGACGGTGTCCCGCAACATCGATGCCGTCTTCAAGAACTCACTCGCCGAGACGCTGACCGAAACAGAGCAAGCTTTTCAGCTCGGCTTCGTCGCCATGTCGAACCAGATCATAGCGGCTATACGGATTGTCTCTTATGTAGTAATCGTGATCATCATGGCGGTCATGGCTAACGCGATGGCAATGAGTGCGCGCGAGCGTACCGTCGAATATGCAACGCTCAAGGCGCTTGGTTTCGGGCCCGCGTTTCTCTCGGCAATCGTATTGGGCGAATCGATCGCTATCTGTGCAATCGGCGGCGGCATGGGATTACTCGCGACGCCACCCGCAGCCGTCGTGTTCCAGCATGCGACGGGTGGGGTGTTTCCCGTGTTCAAGGTTTCGCACAAAACGATGCTATTGCAGGCCGCCTGCTCGCTTGTTATTGCGCTTGCAGCCGCCATTGTGCCGGCGGTACAGGCAAGCCGTGTGCGTGTCGTCGAAGGCCTGCGGGCCATTGGCTAGGGCATACGACGATGGCCATCCCCGTATCGTATGTCGCGCGCAATCTCTGGGCGCGCCGTCTCACGACGCTGCTGACCGCTAGCGGCCTCGCGCTCGTCGTGTTCGTATTTGCCACCGTGCTGATGCTTGATGCGGGCCTGAAGAAGACGCTCGTCTCGACGGGAGAGCGCGACAACGTCGTCGTGATTCGGAAGGGCGCGGAAACGGAGATCCAGAGTTCCATCGATCGGGCGCAGGCGAATGTCATGGAAATGCATCCGTCAGTCGCGATGAACCACGAAGGTCAGCCGCTTGCATCGAAGGAAACGGTCGTGCTGATCTCTCTCATCAAGGTCGGGACGAACATGCCTGCCAATGTGGTGATACGCGGCGTTTCTTCGATGGGTGCCGAATTGCGCCCGCAGATCAAGCTGACGGCAGGGCGCATGTTCAGGCCAGGGTCGTCGGAAATCATCGTCGGCAGCAGTATCGCAAAAGGCTTCGCGGGCACGCGCATTGGCGAGCACTTGCGCTTTGCGCAGCGCGACTGGACCGTGGTCGGTCACTTCAATGCGGGCGGCAGCGGCTTCGACTCGGAAATATGGGGCGACGTCGATCAACTCATGCAGTCATTCCGCCGCACGAGTTATTCGTCGATGGTCGTTCGTCTTGCGCGCAGCGACGCGCTCGAACGCTTCAAAGCTGATATCGACACTGATCCGCGTCTCGCGGACGAAGCCAAGCGCGAGCAGGTCTTCTACGGCGATCAGTCGAAAGCCCTCTCGACCTTCATCAATATTCTCGGCTTCACGCTCTCCATCATCTTCTCGATCGCAGCGATGATCGGCGCAATGATCACGATGTACGCGTCGGTGGCCAATCGCGTCGCGGAGATAGGGACGCTGCGTGCACTCGGCTTCAAACGGTTCGACGTGCTGCTCGCATTTCTGCTCGAAGCATTGCTGCTCGGCTTCGTCGGCGGCATCGCAGGCTTGGGCTGCGCCTCGTTGATGCAGTTCGCCTCATTCTCCACGACCAATTTCCAGACGTTCTCCGACTTGTCGTTCCGCTTCATGCTCACGCCTTCGGTGGCGTTTCAAACAGTCGTGTTCTCGCTCATCATGGGCTTCCTGGGCGGCTTCTTGCCGGCGCTGAGGGCATCGCGGATGAATATCGTCGATGCCCTGCGGGCGCATTAACTGGTCTTAATAGGATTACCGTTCTCATCGGTTTGCGTCGTCTGCGTCGCAAAGCGTACGAAGAGCGCAAACGTGTCACCGCCCGCGAAGCGGATAAAGAGGGCGCCGTCGCCGTTGATTCGATTGTCGTCCGCAAACCTGCCTGAGTTTCCTTGCATCATATGGATGTCGTGCACGCCGCGGCCCAGCGAAAAGGCGAGTGGTTCGCGCGTGGCGTAGTCATCGAACTTGTCTCCGATGGCAAGCACCACTGCTTGAGCATCTTTCTTCGCGCGCTGAATCTGTGCATCGAGCAGTGCGGACATGGTCCCGTCGCGTCCGTCGGGCGCAATAGGTTTCATCCCGGCGAGTGGGAAAAGGTCATCGCGCAGATAGTCGAGTCCTTGACCGTTCTTGCCGGTAGTGAGGGGCGTAAAGCCCTGCGTTCCGCTCAGGCGTTGCGGCAGACCGAGCTTGGTATCGTTCGTGTATTGGCTATCGCTGTAGGCGAGCACTTCGCTGCCTTCCACCGAACGAATATTGACCGCCACGCGATAGGGCGCGCCAGCCGCATCGACGAGAATCTCGTAATGCGGCGAGCTGCCGTTCGGATTCTCTTTGCCGTCGGTGATGCGTCCAACGAGTGCGCCGTACACATACTTCGATGCTGCCGGCCGGAAGCGTTCCATCATTCCTCAGTCCTCGTATTGTCCGTTGAGCCAGTACTGGCGCGTTGCTCTTTTCGTATCAGAGCGTATCTCGCCGCCGCTCCGATACAGCCTTCGGGAGACTCTCCTCCCGCGATCGGGAAAAAGTCCCGCCGCACCAGGCAATTCCGTATGCGATTCTTTCAAAGCCAGAACAACTCCCTGTACCCGTGCAGAAAGCTAAAAGACAGGAGACGACGATGACGAGCATTTCGTGCACCTTTGGGCGAGGGCCTTCGTTTAGGCTCCGCGCGCGATATAGGCTCGTGTTCGGTGGCGCGTTGGCGAGCATGAGCGTGAGCGCATGGGCGCAAGCGGCAAACGCCCCCGATCCGGCATCCGTTGCTGAAGGCACTGAGTTGCCGACTATCGTTGTCGTCGGCACCACGCCACTGGTAGGCGTCGGCACCCCGCTCGAAAAGGTGCCCGCTAACATTCAAACGATCAAAGGCAGCGAGATACAAGCGCAACATACCTCGACTACTTCGACCTTAACAGATTACATGCAGAAGAATGTGACGAGTGTCGACGTCAACGACGCACAGGGCAACCCGTCGCAGATGGACATTCTCTATCGCGGCTTCACGGCCTCGCCTCTGCTCGGTACTCCGCAGGGCTTGTCGGTCTTTCTCGATGGCGTGCGCGTCAACGAACCATTCGGCGATGTTGTGAATTGGGACCTGATTCCGCAGGCAGCGATGCAGACGATGCAGATCATCCCCGGCTCCAACCCGACCTACGGTCTCAATACGCTTGGCGGTGCCGTTGCGGTGACGACCAAGAACGGCCGCAGTAATCCCGGGGGAAATATCGACCTAAGCGGGGGCTCATGGGGCAGAAAGGCGGCGCAGATCGAGCAGGGCGGCGCGATCAGCGATCACATCGACTATTACTTCACGGCTAACATTACCAATGACAACGGGTGGGCCGAGCACAATGCGAGCCGCTTGCGTCAGGCGTTCGGAAAGCTGCGCTATACCGATGCCGACACCACGGTGTCGTTATCCATAGGCGGTGCCGACAATACGCTCAACGGATCGCAAACCATCCCGAGATCGTTTCTCGACAATTTTCGCCAGGCGTACACATTCCCCGACACGAACGAGAATCAGGTCGGCTATCTCACGATCAATGCCGAGCACTACTTCTCTGCGAACCTGGAAGTGAGCGGCAACGTCTACTACCGGCATTATCGAAACAAAAACATCAGCAGCAACGTCAACGATGACTACGATCCCGGCACGGGCGGCGGCGACATCGACCTCGTGCAGGCAACGAATCAGCAATCCGTCATACTGACTGACAGTTATGGCGCTAGCCTTCAGTTGACGCTGCTGAACAAGCTATTCGGCAAAGACAACCAACTGATTCTCGGGGCGGCTGGCGACTTCGCCAACACTCACTTCACGCAGGCGACGCAGCCGGCGGAATTCACCGATACCCGCGCGACCATCGGTATCGGCCCCTACGCGGCGGACACAAACGCGAGGACGCGTAATGAGAACTGGGGCGTGTACTTCGAGAATACGTTCTCATTCACGGAACAATGGTCAATGACGCTTGCAGGTCGATACAATTGGTCCAAAGCGACTATTGGCGACGAAAGCGGCGCGCAACCTTTACTTGATGGAAATCACACGTTCTCGCGCTTCAATCCAGCAATAGGTTTCAACTGGAATCCGACGCCCTGGCTTACGGCATATGCGACCTACAACGAAGGCATGCGCTCGCCGACTGCCATTGAACTCGCTTGCGCAGACCCTAACGCCCCATGCTCGTTGCCGAATGAGTTCCTTGCGGACCCGGATCTGAAGCCGGTTATCTCGCGTACATTCGAGGTCGGTGCGCGCGGCCACATCGGCAACGCGACGAGCTGGAGCGCGGCGGTCTACAGCACGACCCTCTCCGACGACATCCAGTTCGTGAGCAGCCAGGGCGCATCTAGCACGCTAGGCTACTTCCAGAACGTGGGCAAGACACGTCGCCAAGGCTTCGAACTGGCGGGCAAATCGCAGTGGGGGCCTGTCAGCGTCACCGCCAGCTATAGCTATGTCAATGCGACCTATCGCTCGACGTGGATCGAAAACAGCGCGAGCAATTCGAAGGCAGACGGTGACGGCAACATTACCGTGCACTCGGGCGACCGCATTCCCGGCATTCCCGCGAACACCGTCAAGCTGCGCGTGGATTATCAGCCGATCTCGCGGTGGAACATCGGCACGAATCTGACTTATCGTGGCGATGTCTTTGCACGCGGGGATGAGAACAATCAGGATGTGAATGGCAGCGTCGCGGGTTACGTTTTGATTGACCTGGATACGAGCTACAACGTGACCAAGCAACTTCAAGTCTATGCGACCGTGAAGAACTTGTTGAACAAGCGCTACGCGAACTTTGCGATTCTTGGGCAGAACGCATTCAATGGGCCCAATCACACATTCAGCGGACCGGACACGACAAACGAACAGTTTCTTGGCCTGGGTGCGCCGCGCGGCGTCTGGGTCGGACTCAGGTATGCGTGGAAGTGAAGCTAACAGGGCGGCCGCGTCGCGCGGAAGCCGCCTGACTGCCAACCGTCCACATAATTGGAACTGTCGGTTCTAAACTTTACTATTTTCATCGTCGGTCGGGCGGAATAGATTCTTCCTCGTGCAACCCTTCCCATGGAGAATCGCTGATGCCACTGGTCAATATCTCACTCATGAACGGCAAGTCGCCCGAGTACATTCGCGCCATCTCGGATGGCGTGCACGAAGCACTGGTTGAAACGTTCCAGGTGCCGGCTGACGACCGTTTCCAGTTGATCACCGAGTACGACCGCGACAGGTTCATCTACGATGCGAACTATCTGGGCATTCAGCGCAGCGACGATGTCGTGTTCATTCATATCACCGCTAGCGATTGGCGTGACCTTCCAACGAAGAAGGCTCTCTATAAAGCGCTTGCGACGCGTCTGAGCGCGTCACCCGGATTGCGCCCGGAGGACGTACTCGTTGTGCTTGCTCCTAACCGACGTGAAGATTGGTCGTTCGGACGCGGCCTCGCGTCGTATGCGGATTCTGCCGATGAAATCGCGAAGTAAGAGTAGGCACAGATTGCGACGGCTGCGATGCGACCATGGTATTGTGGGAAGGTCTGGAAATGCGAGACCTCCATGCGCAGCCATCTTATCCATGGCGCTGCCAGATCGGCGCTCGATACGCAGATCCTGGACTTCGTGTCGAAGAACGCGGCCTGCTTATTGGAGCCGCGCGTCGGCATGTGCGTCGGCATCAAGAACGAAGCCGGCGAGCTTTATCGGATCATTCTGGCGGACGGCATCATTGAGATGATCCGCGTCGATAAGTTTCTTCTCAGCATCGACTGTGTTGAGGAATTCACTGACGAGTTCGACGCGATGTTTCGCGTGCCTCGGTTCCGTGAGCAGGCAGACGTTTTTAACGAAACGCCTGCCTGAGAGATTGACCTCACGCGCGATACGATACACCGGCCATTGCGTTGATCGAGAAAACATCCCCCTCCGGATTCGAGGAAACGTCTGCGCGACGCGCAATCAGTGGAATCCGCCGCCTGCTCCCGGGCGCGATATGAAACCAGTCGATCTCCGCATAGTAGTTGGGATCGACGACATGGACCCAGCGCGCGAGGCGCGTTGCAGTCACATCGAGGCACCATCGTTCGTCCTGCTTCTCGACGCCGACACTCAGACCCGGATCGCAGCGGTCTGCAACCGCGAGATCGGGAAAATGGAAGGCCTCGGAAAGGACTTGCCCTGTATGAATATCCCGCAAGACAACGTGCGTTGCGTCGTGAGCGCGCGGCCCGAAGCGATACGCATAAGTAATATCGAAGAACGCGCCGATGAGCGTATTGGAACTGACTCGCTCGACGCAGCGGGGCAGCAGCGTCAACTCACAGGACCCACTCGCGACTTTCACCACACCGTCTCGCAAGCAACTCAGTTCAAGACGGGCGCGAATCTCATGCGCGGTTTCGTTGATGACATGCACGTCGAGCCCGTCGAGGCCTTCATCGGTGACTGTTACCTGCACCGGTTGCAGCACGCGTGCAAGACCGTGCAAGGGACTCTTCGGGACGCCGTGCACGTCGATGATTCCCCAACCGGCGCCTGTCCGCACGTCCAACAGGTTCCACACAATGCCACCCGAGCACGAGGAATCCTTGCGTCGCCATTCGGAGAAGACCGCGCCCATGACTTCAGCGACAACGGCGCGCGACAGCGTCAGATACCGTTCGGGATCTTCGTATCGCAAACGCGCGACATCGGCTCCATAAACCGTGCGTAGGTAGTGCTCGCGCACGTCATCGAAGTCCCATGCGGCGCCGGGATCGCGCGGTACGCCGGCTTTCCACCGTGGCTCGTGCGGCCGCGAGGCGTTCGGCACTGACCGCAGCGCCACGTCGTCGGGAACGTTGGCGAATGCAAGGCATTCCGATGCGAAGCGGACCGCTGCGCGGCGCGCATCATCGAAGGAACGCTGATATGCGCCGACGCCATAGTAATGAGTGATGCCACCGCGTGTGCCGAACGGCATCGAGCGCATGTCGCTGGGGGCTGCACTCGGTGAATTGACGACGTAGGGCACGTCTGGACGCATTGCTGCGACGATCGCGGGCAATAGCTCGGTGAATAGCGGTTGTTGATATGCGTCGAACGGGAGCCCGAACATCGCGGCTTGCTGATGCACTTCGCTTCCGCCGCATAGCACGGAAAGCGATGCGAATCGCCGCGTGCGCGCGAGGAACTGCTCCGCTTCTTGCTGTACGGCGTGCTGAAAACGCTCGTCGCTCGGGTAATCGAAATTCGCAAACGCGAAGTCTTGCCAGACCAGAATGCCGTTCTCGTCGGCCAGCTCATAGAACGTATCCGATTCATAGAGCGTCGTCCCACTCACACGAATGATATTCAGACCAGCGCGGCGACAAGCCTTGAAGACCGAGTCCAATTTGTCGCGCGAGGCATCGAGCGCAATGATATCCGCGGACGTCCAGCACGCGCCGCGCGCGAAAACCGGCACGTCATTCACGACGAGCGTAAAGCCCGCGTTATCCGCGCCGCGATCTACCGTGATGGTGCGAAAGCCGACGTTGCCTAAAGCAATATCGGCTTCCAATGCCCCCACAAGTCTCACTGTGTAACGCGCAGGTTGCCCGTGCGTATGAGGCCACCATAAGCGCGCTTGCGGGACGCGCACCCGGCCGGTAGCTGTATGCGCGTCTTTCCACGTCAGCTTGGCCGATGCATCGCCGCATTCCAGCCACAGATCATCGGGCGCTTGCGCGTGATAAAACCGCACGCTTAGATCGACTATGCCATCACCGCCATCGACACTAGTCGTTAGATCGACGGAATCGATCGAGGCAGGCGATTCGCCAATGAGTTCCACTGCGCGCCAGGGTCCAGCAGGTTGCACCGTCGGGCACCAACCAGGCATATGGCCGAGCAGCGTCGTGCGTACATTACGAAGCGTAGCGGGTTGCGCGAGCCTCGGTCGCCAACGCGCGCGGCCACGTTTCGCTGCAAGTGCCGGCGCAATCGACCTGAAGCAAAGATGGATCGCGGTCGGTCCCGCGAACTCATGATCGACGTCATGAGCGATAAACATCGAATCCGATTCCAGCACCTTGCTATCGTCGATCCAGACTTCAGCAATCGTGGCTAGTCCGTTGAAGCGCAGGCGTCGCTTTCCCTCCGCGTGCAACGTCAGGCGATACCAGTGGTCCGACAGCGCATAGGGTTGACTCAGCGATTCATCGTCCATGCCTGCTGCGCGATGCGCGGATGCGACCGTTCCCGGCACCGGCGCATCGAGCCACTTCATGTCGGCATCGAGCGCCATGGGCGTAGCATAGGCGGCGGCAGGCGTGCTTACGCATTGCCATCCGGCGTCCAGGCGCAGAGGCGAGAACGGCGAGACTTTCATATAGCGACCTTCAAACGGACCAGGCAGGAAACATGTGCCGCTCTAGCGCGCGGCACATGTCCTAGAGGAGATGCACGGCAAGCGGCTCGATGACTTTCTCATAAGCTGCTTCGATTGCATCCAGGCAGTCGTTGCATGGGTCCGAGCGCGAACGCATGCGCGCGCGAGCAAGGCGGAACTGCATCACCATCGCTTCGCTTGCAATGGTCTGGGCGCCGATTCGGATTTCCTCCGGAATGGCAACGCCCTGCGAATCGAGCCATGCGAGGTATTTCGACAGCAACTCGAAATTAGAGCCGAGCTGGCGCATCACGTTGAACGTGTACAGGTGGTAATACGCAACGTCGCGTTCGAGCAGCGCCCGCAAATGGTCCGGAAATTCCGCACGCCATTGAGAAATAGGATTCGCAGTTGGCCGATCCGTCAGACGCAGCTTGAGCAGTTCCAGCGAACGTTGCAGCAGCGCATCGCCGGTAAGCGGATCTCTAGCGCGCTTGACGAATTCCACGTAGGGGAAGAGCGCATGAACGTCGCTTGCGAGGCCCGGCATCAAGCGAAACACGCCGTCATAGTCCTCACCCGACAACGCGAAGTAGCCTGCGTTATGGAAATACGTGAGGCGCTTCGCCTGAGCATCAATCGAATCGATTGCGATAGTCGTTTTCGAATGCGTCTGACGGTAAGCGGTCGCACGCGTATCGGGCAGATAATGCGCGTCGACTTCTGCGACCACAACATGTCCGCGCTTTGTCTGCTCGCAGACGTGTGCTTCGAGCGTGTCGTAGATCGCAAGCTCTTGCGCCTGCAAGCCGTAGAGCCTGCCGATGTCATCGAGCGAAAACTTGGGGAACGTGAACTGGTCCCCCTCGAACGCTTGCGTCACCGTGAAGCCGAGCGCCGCATGGGGATCGCAGCCGAAGTGATGCAACAGCTCGATCCACAAGTCGACATAGCAATTGGTTTCGAGCCAGACGCGCTCGCCGCGATGCAATGCATGGCGGCTTGCTTCGTCGTCCGCGCCACTCAACGCTTCTGCGGGCGAGCGCGCGTTCATGCCTCTTTGCCCAGCTTGGCGAGGCCATCGGCGATCATCGGTGCCGCGTCGCCCCAGAGCAATTCCCGAACGGCCGACGGCCACGCTTTCACATCGAGACCATGATGGCGGAAGAGGGCAAGTGTCGTGCGCTCCATGCCGAAGCCCACGCATGCCGTATGCGCCACGCTGTCGTCCGCCTGGCGAATGTGCCACAGCTCGCCGAAATGCTCCATGTGATAGTTGAAGGACAGGCAAGCGGTCGGACGGTCGGGCGTCGCAACGGGGACGAGCAGTTCGAACTTCAATTCCTGTGCGCGCTGGCTGTCCGCTACGATTTTGCCGCCGCGTCCAAAGAATGGATCGTTAGCGAGATCGATTTCAAACGGCAATTGCAAGAGATTCACAAGCAGCGAGCCGCGTTCGATCCATTTCTGGCGGAACGCCATGACCTGTTCGGGGCTGCCGACGCGAATGTATTCGCGCATGCGGAACATCTGCATGCGGCCCGGATCGATGGAAGGCTCGTGACGGAAGCAATAAGAGAATGCGTCGAACGTTGCACCGTCCTTCGCGAGGTTTCCCCGTTTCGCGACGAGCGGATAGATCGGATAGCAGGCGGCCGGGGTGAGCACGAGTCGAGTCGGCTTTTGCTGGTCCATCCATTCGTCGGAACGCTCGTCTTCTTCGCCGATATGAACGATCTTGTCGAGCGCTTCGAGCAGACGATGATGCCCGCGATCGCTGCCCTGAAACGAATGAACCGTGCCTGCGAGATTCGGGAAGCTCTTGAGATATTCGCTGTCTTCGAAATCGCGGCGGCGCATGGCGGGCGGAAAGCGCAGCACTTCAGCGTGCTGGTCCGCGCCGAGCAGGGTAATGGCCTGATTCAGGCGCTCGACGATATCTTCGAAAATTGCACTACGGCCATACAGGCCGTCTTCGCCGGTATCGATGAGAATCCCCGCCTCGATCAGGCGATCTCGCAATGTGACGTCCGACTTGTCATACGGTGTTTGCGTGGCGTTCGATTGCGATTGCACGGGTGCATCGGCCGGCACGAGCGCGGCTTGTTCCGTCGGCATGTTCATGGTTACAGGTCCCCGGTTGCGGCGCGCTGCGCAAGCAGCAGATTTGCCGTGTTTAATTCAATGCGGTCATTGCTGATCATGAGCGGCGCGGAATGCAGATCGCGCAAATGCCGCCCGACGCTGAACGGCGTGTCGTTTTTATATCCGGCCATTCCGCAAATCATGAGTGTCTCTTGCACCACATGCACAGCCGACTGTGAAATCGAAAGCTTCAGCATGTTGAGGTCCGACGCCAGACCGATGGAAGCCGTGAGCGGTGCGTCGATGTCGTCTGCCTGACTAGCCTGACGGACGACGCGTTGACGCTGCGACGCTTCGACGGCTGCGAGCGATTCGCGCAAGCGTGCCTGCATCATGCGCACGAGCGTCACTGCCTGAGCGAGCCGTGATGCCGAAGGCGGCAAGGCGCCCGGCTTGCCGCGCGCCTGATTGCGAAAGAATTGATGCGCGCGGTTCACGGCGTCGGATGCAATACCGATCCACACCGACGACCACAAGGTATGCGATACGGGCAGCATGCTTTCATCGGCAATTTTCGAAAACGGGACGGGCAGAATCTGCTCTGCGGTTCCGCTTGCGACTAGCCGATGTCCTTCGCTGCACGTACCGCGCATACCGAGCGTGTCCCATGTGCCGCGCTGCTCTAGCGTGCAGGTTTCGCGCGGCGCCACGATCAGGACCTGATCGGAGGGCGGGGCATCGGGATGACGGCGTGCGGTGACGAGAATGCAGTCGGCATACTTGCCGTACGAGATCGTCGGCGCGAGCTTCTCGATAGAGAACGCGCCATCGACGAGATCGACCGCGCAGGCGCTCGTGCGCATATTGCCGCCGATAGTCTCTTCCGACGTCGCAGAAGCGAGCAGCAATTGCTCTTTCACCATGCGCGTCAGGAAATCGCGCTGCCATTGCACGTTCGTGCCGTGATCGACGATGCAGATCACCTGGCTTTGATGCATCGCGTAGATCATGGCGGCCGACGCGCAGCCTTGTGCAAGCGCTTCGCACAAGCGAGCGACACCCGAAAGCGAGAGGCCGTCGCCACCATGAATCACGGGGACCATCGCAGAGAGAAGCCGTTCTTCGCGCATCGCAGCGACGGCCTCGGCGGGAAACCGCGCATCTTTATCGACAGCGCCTGCGTGATTGGCTGCGATCGCGGCAACGCGACGCGCGGCTTCGAGCAGTTCGCTCTCGCTACGCGCCTGGGCGCTGCGATCGAGCTCAGCCAACTGAGACGCTTCGAGCTCCTGCGCGGCGGCGTTCATGCTGCCGCCTGTTGACGGCGAAGCTCCTCGACTGCGGCGGCCAGCGAATCGACGCTGGAAAAAAGCCGGCGCGTGAGCATATGGTCGGGAATCTCGATACCGAACTCATCTTCGATCGCAAGCATCACATGAACGGTAGCGAGCGACGAAAGACCGGCGGCATAAAGATCGTCGCTGTCGGCGAGGGTATCGATGGGCACGTCGAGGCGTGCAGATTCGGAAAGGATGCGGCGCAATTCAGTCTTCATTATGTCTGGTTCCCTTGTACCTGGCCAACGGTGCAACCGGCCGATTGGGCGCTCTAGGGAATTCCCCTCAACGAACGCCATTTACGTTATTCAAGCCGGGGCGTACGGGCGGTGACGTATTCGCTCTGTCAACTCAATCCGATTCGAAGAGCCCTCGCATTCACCACGAGGTTGTTTGTTCGTATTTAACGGATTCCGCGGGGTGCACGTCCGTGCGATGCCGCACGGTGCCTTCGATGACCGACGTTTTCCTTGACGCTGTCTTCACTGATTCGCGCGGCTTATGCGCAGCCGGTACGACCCGACGCACGTGGCACACCGCGATTGAATCGGCATATGGAAGATGGCCGCGTCGCGCGCAGGCGCGAACGAGCACGAAACCTGCTGTAGTCGCATCGACGGCTTGCATGGCGGTTCGTCGGCGATGATGTTCTGCCAGCCACCGTCCATGTACCGTGCGATTGCATACGGCATGCGGCATGCGGCGTCCGGCATGAAGAATGCAAAATGATCTGCGGACTCAGACGCGCGGAAACCAACCTCGATAAACGGAGCAGACGAGATGAGAAACAGCAGACTGGCAGTGTTGGTTGCGTTTACGACCGGTGTGGCGCTGGCCTCGGGCGGTGCCATGGCGCAGGCTGGTGGCAACGGCAACGGCGGCTCGGGCGGTGGCAATGCGCACGGAGCGGCGACTTCCGGGCCGACGGTGGGCGGAGACAACACATCCGCTCCCGGAAGCACGCACAAGGGCGGCTTTCACTTCAAGCACAAGAAAAAGGCGAAGCCCGCCGACACCACGACGCAGTAAGCAGTCCGCGTGGGGCGCGGCGAGTCAGATCGCCGCGCTATCAGCGTCGATGTCGTCGGTTCCGAGGCGCGAGAAGATATCGCAAACGGCGCGCAACTCCGATTCATCGCGAATGCGGACGATGACGCGTGTGATCGCGCCCATGCTGTCTGTGTCGCAGGCGTCGTCGCGATCGCGTAAGTCTGGAAGGATGCCGGCGGCGGAGTCAGCGTCGTGGGAAGAGTCGTCGAAATACGCGGCGTAACCCGCATGTTCCGCGGTGATCCATTGCGTGGGCGAACTCGCGCTGAGCGCGATCGACATCTGGATGTCGGCGACGCGCTCAACGCATGCCACCCGGATGCGGTCTCCCGCTATGCCCTCGGCGCGCAAGTCTTCCAATGCCTCGTCCAGCTTGCGCGGGCCGCAGAACGCACCCGTCACTTCTCGCATCATTGCTCGTCTCCTTGACTACCGCTTGGCCGCGCATCGCCTGCCCGCGTCGGATGAAGGACGCCGGCCGCCGGCCGTCGCGTGATAGAAGAAGCAAGGCAGAGAACCGAGCCGGCGGACATTGCCGTTCATCACGACAGCCGAAGACCGCATTTCTCAAAGCCCGCCCATGCGCGAAAGCTGGCGAACCTAACGGATGCGGATGGGATTCGCGAGCCGAGAGCAAAGAACGGACGATGCCTCGCTCCGGCGAGCGGGGCGGGCGGCGTTCACTTCATGCGGTACATGAACACTACGCCGCAAGTCGCGGCCTTTCAATGAGTGGTTTCGGCATGCATGGCGCCAAACTCTTGCATTTTGCATACAGGCGAAGCGGCAGACGATCCATGTCCGGCCTGCGATAGTCATCGTACAAGCTGGTGCGCGCCTCTATAATGGTTCGTTGGCATCTCTACGACCACTCTCTCAATGGCTCCTGCACTCGCAACTGGCGCGCTCCGCCGTTCCCGCAATCTGACCGAGGAGGTCGTCGCCGAACTGTCCGAGCGAATCCGCAGCGGGACGTTGCAGCCCGGCGACAAGCTGCCGACAGAATCCGAAATCATGGCGCAGCTCGGCGTGAGCCGGACGGTCGTGCGCGAGTCCATTTCGCGGCTGCAGGCAGCGCGGCTCGTCCAGACGCGGCACGGCATCGGCACCTTCGTGCTCGAGGCGGGAGATCATGACCGCTTCCAGATCGAAGCCGCAGGCGACCTGACCATCCGCGACGTCATGGCGATTCTCGAATTGCGCATTAGCCTCGAGGCGGAGGCTGCGGGCCTCGCCGCGATCCGTCGCACGGATGAGAACCTCGCGCAGATGCGCCGTGCGCTCGATGAATTCGAACGGCACATCGCGTCCGGCACGGAAAACGCCGTTGCCGCGGACGTCGCATTCCATCTGGAACTGGCGAAGGCGACGGGCAACCGCTACTTCCACAGCATCCTCAGTCAACTCGGCAATACGATCATTCCTCGCACGCGGGTCAATTCGGCTGCGCTCGCGCACAACGATCCGGGCAGTTACCTCGATCGCGTGAACCGCGAACACGAGGACATCTACGATGCGATCGAGCGTCGTGATCCCGAGGCGGCGCGCGCCGCGATGCGCATGCATCTCTCGAACAGCCGGGAACGTCTGCGGCGGGCGCAAGAGGCGTCGACCAAGTCTTCGGACGCCGGCTGACACGTTGCACATCCTGCTTTCTCGCTTGTAAGGCGAGGCTCTTGCTAGATGTTTTGCATGCCGCATGCATGGTGACGGCATGCAAAACGCAAGATGCCATTGACCAAACTCATCGAAAGGAGAAGCACGGATGCACTGGATCGATCCCGACTGTTTGCCTGAAACGCGCGGCACGGTGACGCGGTTTCTGCTGAACCCACATGGCGAGCTCGACGGATTCATATTGGACGACTCGCGGCAAGTGCATTGGCCGCCGCATCTTTCCAGGCAACTGACGCGCAACGTGAAAGTCGGCGATGCCGTTACCGTGCGCGGCATCAAGCCGCGCGGCGCGGATATGGTGGCGGCCGTCGCTGTCACAACCAACGCGGGGCGGACTATCGTCGATGAAGGTCCCGAGCATGGCGGCAAGCATCATCCGCCGGAGATCCAGCAGCGAGAAATGGAAGCCGCGGGCGAAGTGCTGCTCGCCCTGCACGGCCCGAAAGGCGAACTGCGCGGCGCGTTCCTCGACGACGGAACGTCGCTACGCATGCCGCCGCATGCGGCCGAAGCCCTGTCGGACTATCTGACGCCGGGCGCGCACGTTCATGCGTGGGGATGGGGCGTGAAGAATCGGCTGGGTCGAAGCATCGAAGTCGACGAAATCGCCCATCTCGTCGACGACGAAAGCGCGGAGTCGTAGACCTCCGGCTTCAGCGCGCTTCCAGTTCGTCGAACTGGATCTCGCCGCCCTTCATGACCAGCGGAATCCGCTCGCCCTGTCCTAGCATGCAGGAGATGTCTTCGAGCGGATTGCCGTCGACCACGATTATGTCGGCCCACGCGCCGGGCGCAATGCAGCCCAGCTTGCCGGGCAGGCCGAGCACTTCGGCCGCCGTCGTCGTGGCAGCCGCGAGTGCCGCTGCATTGCCGAGCACTTCGGATCGTATGCGGAATTCATCGCTTTGCAGCCGCTGCGAAGGTCCCAGCAAGTCGGAGCCGAAACCCATCTTCACGCCTGCGTCGCGATAGATTTCGAGCGAGCGCAGCCCCGCCTCGCGCACGTCTTCGATCTTCGCGACGCTCTCGTCACCAAGACCGTACTGCGCGCCTTCAGACGCCAACGCTTCGTACGTGACGAGCGTCGGCACAACGTAGGCGCCGTGTTCGGCCATGAGCGCGGCGGTGGGCGCGTCGATCAGATTGCCGTGCTCAATCGTGCGCACGCCCCAGCGCACGACCCGCGCGATCGCATCCGCCGTGTAGGCGTGGGCCATGACGTAGGTCTTGCGGGCGCGCGCTTCCTCGACGATCGCGCGCACTTCGTCTTCCGCATAGCCGTATGCGCCGACGGGATCGGTAGGCGAAGCAACGCCGCCCGACGCCATGATCTTCAGATGGTCGGCGCCCATCTGCAATTCCTCGCGCGCCGCGCGGCGCACTTCGTCCACGCCGTCCGCGACGCGCGCGAGCGCACCCACGCGCACGCAGCAGCCACATGGCGCGCTGTCGCCCACATAGTCGGAGCGGGCGCGCATATCGCCGTGGCCGCCCGTCTGACTGAGCGCGCGCCCGGCCACGAAGAGGCGCGGCCCCATGGCGAGCCCGCTTTCCACTGCGATCTTGTGCGGATGGCCCGCGCCGCCGGCGTCGCGCACGGTGGTGAAGCCGCGCCGCAACATGCCGCGCATGATCGGCACCGAACGCAGCGTGACGAGAACGTTCGGCATGTGCACTTGCTGCGACAGATTGAGTTGCACCGCGACCACGTGCACATGTAAGTCGACGAGGCCGGGCATCAGCGTCTTGCCCTTGAGGTCGATGACACGCGACGACGCGCTCTGCAGCGGCTTATCCGATATCTCCTTCACGACGCCGTTCTCGACGAGGACGTGATGCGCGTCGCGCACTTCGGCTCGCGCCGGATCGAGCAATGCGGCGTTCTGGAAAAGGATGCTTTGCACGGAATCAGTCTCCCTTGGAATTTTGCGTTCAGCGTTATGCATTCAATATTTCGCGGCGTGCGTCACGGAAGGTACGGCTTCCGCTTCGCCGGCAGCGATGTCTTCGAGCGAGCGCCCGCGCGTCGGCACGCCCATCACCACCACCGCGAGTGCGCCGAGCAGCAGCACGACGGTCGTCGCGCCGAATACGCCTGCGAAGCCGGATATTGGATACAAATAGCCGACGAGAATCGGCGAGACGATCGCGCCGATTCGCCCGATGGCGGATGCCGTGCCCGCGCCGGTCGTGCGCACTGCGGTCGGGAAGACTTCGGCCGTGTACGCGTAGACGCCGGCATACGTGCCGTTCATGAAGAACGACAGACAGATGCCCGCCAGCATGATCTCGCCGTTGGTGCTCGCGAAGGCCATGCCGAGCGCACAGGCGCCGCCGCACAGCATGTAGGAGGCGATGGTCGCCTGCCGGCCGATGCGTTCGTTCAGCCACGCCGCCGTGAAGTAACCCGGCACCTGCGCGACGTACATCGCGAGTGAATAGCCGAAGCTGCGCGTGATGCTCATGCCGTGCTGCACGAGCAGACCCGGAATCCATGTGAAGAACGCGTAGTAGCTGAACGTGATGGAAAGCCACATCAGCCACGTCATCACGGTGATGCGTGCCTGGCGGCCGGCCCAGAGTGCGCGGAAGTTCGCGACGAGCGTGCCGGTGGGCGCAGGCAGTGCGCCTGTCGGACGCGCGGCTTCAGCGGCGGGCAGGGCGATGCCTTGGCGCGCGAAATCTGCCTCTATAGCGGCGAGCACGCGGTCGGCGTCGTCGTGACGCTTGCGGCTTTCGAGCCAGCGTGGCGATTCGGGCAACGAGCGGCGCCACCACAACAGCATCACCACCGGCAACGCCGTGATGAAGAGCACGGTGCGCCAGCCCGTCGGGAACGCCGGCACCACAAAATAGCCGAGCAGCGCCGCCGCCACGAAACCGAACGAAAAGAAGCCCGCGAGCGCGCCAGTGAAGACACCGCGGTAGCGCTTAGCGACGAACTCCGCGAGATACGGCGCGATGATCGCGCTCTCCGCGCCCGTGCCCATCCCCGCGACGATGCGCGAGGCGAGAAACGTGGGCCAGGAATCGGTCATCGCGCTGACAATCGAAGCGATGCTGTAGAGCAGCAGCGCATACATCATCACCTTGCGCCGCCCGATCAGGTCGCCGAGCGTGCCTGCGAACAGCGCGCCGAAGAAGTAGCCGATGAAGTTGCCGCTGCCGAGCACGCCGGTCTGCACGCTGGTCAGCGCCCAGTCGTGCCGCAGCACAGGCAGCACGAAGGCGACGGCGGCGGCGTCCATGGCATCGAACGCATAGCCGAAGCCGCCCATCATCAAGAGTCGCCAGTGAAAGCGTCCGAAAGGAAGACGTTCGATGCGCGCGGATACGTTCGACACTGGGCTCTCCAGACAAGGCGACAATGGGATTCCGACATTGAATCCGCCCATTCTATGAGGCGGCCGACTTCAGCCATATTTATAATCGTGATCCTGTCCATTGACGTGGTGAATGACCAATGAGCTTCCGGACGCTGGACCTCAACCTTCTCAAAGTGTTCGAGGCACTGATGACCGAGGGCGCCGTCACCCGCGCCGCGACCAAGCTGTCGCTCACGCAGCCCGCCGTGAGCAACGCGCTCGGGCGTTTGCGCGAGGCTTTCGGCGATCCGCTCTTCGTGCGCCACGGCGCGGGCGTCGCGCCGACTCAACGTGCGATGGCGCTATGGGGGCCGATCGGCGATTCGTTGAGCCGCATCCGCGGCGCGCTCGACGAGCAGACCTTCGTTCCGGCTCTCGCCGACGTGAACTTCAGCCTGTCGATGTCCGACTACGTCGCGGGCATCGTCATGCCGCGACTCATCACGCGCTTCGGCAAATCCGCGCCCGGCGTCCGTTTCCAGACCGTGCCGAACATTCTGCTCGATGCGCCCGCGCTGCTGGAGGGCAATCGCGTCGATTGCCTGATCGGCGTGTATGTGAACGAGACCCTGCCGCCAGCGCATATTCACTCGCGTTCGCTGTGGACCGTGGATTATGGATGCATCATGCGACGCGACCATCCGCTCGCCGAAGCGGGCAAGCTGACGACGCGGCGCTTCCTGAACGCGCCTCACGTCGATGTCAGTCTGGCGGGACAGACGCAGCCCACGTTCGACACTTTTCTCGCGTCACGGGGACTGAAGCGCAATCTCGTCGCGACGGTGAACCACTACACGGTTGCATGCGACATGATCCGCGCGAGTGATCTTATTGGCGTATTGCCGAGCGATCTGTGCGAGCGCGCGGCGGCAAGCGGCCAACTTGTCAGCGTGCGCGCGCCGCTTGAAGCGCCGGATCGCGTCATCAGCCTGTTCTGGCATCAGCGCAACGAAACGCTGCCCGCGCACCGGTGGCTGCGCGAACAACTGGTCGACATGTTCGCCGCGCCGTAGCTTGCCGCGCCGGTCAGCGTGGGCCGGCGAAAAACATCCGTGCGCCGAAGCGATCGAGCGTCCGCCCGTTCGTCCGCCACCTGACCGCTTCTGGTCTTTTGCATACATTGTTCATCGTTTCCAGCCAGTCAATTCGTTTTGGGCCGCTTTATCGCGAAGGGCGAGGTGTCTACATTGGCGACGTGGCGCTTCGGCGCGTTCAGCCGGTCGCCGACTTCCTCTTCGTGGTATTCAATATTCCAAGGAAACGATCATGAGCAAGCTCTCAGGCAAAGTAGCTGTCGTCACGGGCGCATCGAAGGGTATCGGCGCCGCCATCGCCCGTGCGCTCGCGGCAGAAGGCGCGGCGGTCGTGGTGAACTACTCAAGCAGCAGGAACGGCGCGGATGCAGTGGTGGCCGACATCGTCGCGGCTAACGGCAAGGCGATCGCAGTGGGCGGCGACGTATCGAAGGCCGCCGACGCGCAAGGTATCGTGAATGCAGCGGTGGAAACGTATGGCCGGCTCGATATCGTCGTGAACAACTCGGGCATTTACGAGTTTTCGCCCATCGAGGAAATCACGGAAGAACATTTCCATAAGCAGTTCAATGTGAACGTGCTCGGCGTGTTGCTCGTGACGCAGGCCGCTTCGAAGCATCTTGGCGAGGGCGCCAGCATCATCAATGTAAGTTCGGTGGTGAGCCGCATTACGCCGCCGGCGAGCGCCGTCTATAGCGGCACAAAAGGCGCTGTCGACGCGATTACCGGCGTGCTGGCGCGCGAACTCGGCGCCAGAAAGATCCGCGTGAATTCGATCAACCCCGGCATGGTCGTGACGGAAGGCACGCACACGGCGGGCATCATCGGCTCGGAGATGGAAACGGGCATCGTCGCACAGACGCCGCTCGGCCGGCTGGGCAATCCGGACGATATTGCGTCGGTTGCCGTGTTCCTCGCATCGGACGACGCACGCTGGCTGACGGGCGAAAGCATCGTGGCGAGCGGCGGCCTGCGTTAATCCCAGCGAGAGGCGGTCTGCCGCCTCTCGTGAGTGCCTAATAAATCAAGCCGTGGGATCGGGCACGCGGACGAATCCCTCGAACAGCACGCGCGCGCTGCGGCTCATGATGGCCTTCGTGACGGTCCATCGGCCGTTCGCTTCGACCGCTTCCGCGCCGACGCGCAGCGTGCCCGACGGATGTCCGAAGCGCACCGATTGACGCGCGCCGCCACCTGCAGCGAGATTGACGAGCGTGCCGGGAATCGCCGCCGCCGTGCCGATGGCAACAGCCGCCGTGCCCATCATCGCGTGGTGCAGCTTGCCCATCGACATGGCGCGCACGAGCACATCGACATCTTCCGCACCGATGCGCTTGCCGCTCGACGCGACGTATTCGGCCGGACGCGCGACGAACGCGATCTTGGGCGTATGCTGACGCTTGGTAATGTCATCGAGCTTCTCGATGAGACCCATGCGCAACGCGCCATAGGCGCGAATGGTTTCGAAGCGCGTCAACGCCGCGTTATCGCCGTTGATCGCGTCCTGCAACTCCGTTCCCTTGTAGCCGATATCTTCTGCGTTCAGGAAGATGGTCGGAATGCCCGCGTTGATCATCGTGGCCTTGAAGGTGCCGATGCCCGGCACTTCGAGATCATCGACGACATTGCCCGTCGGAAACATGGCGCCTTGCGCGCCTTCTTCCTCCGCAGCGGGATCGAGGAATTCGAGCTGCACTTCGGCGGCGGGGAACGTCACGCCGTCCAGTTCGAAGTCGCCGGTTTCCTGCACGGCGCCATGGGTGATCGGCACATGCGCGATGATCGTCTTGCCGATGTTCGCCTGCCAGATGCGTACGATTGCGATGCCGTTATCCGGCACGCGCTCTGGGTCAACGAGGCCGCTCGCGATAGCAAACGGTCCGACCGCCGCCGAGAGATTGCCGCAATTGCCGCTCCAGTCGACGAAGGGCCTGTCGATTGCAACTTGCCCGAAGAGATAATCGACATCGTGATCAGGCCGCGTGCTCTTCGAGACGATGACCGTCTTGCTCGTGCTCGATGTCGCGCCGCCCATGCCGTCGATCTGCTTGCCGTAGGGATCGGGGCTGCCGATGACGCGCAAGAAGAGCGCATCGCGCGCGGGTCCTGCGACGCGCGCCGACTCCGGCAAATCGTCTAGGCGAAAGAAGACGCCCTTGCTGGTGCCGCCACGCATGTAGGTGGCGGCGATCTTGATCTGAGGTGCGTGTGCCATGTGAATCGTATCCTTGTTGACTGTCAGGCCGCTGCCTTCGACGATTCCAGGAAGTCTTGAGCGAAGCGTTGCAGCACGCCGCCCGCTTCATAGATCGATGCCTCTTCCGCAGTGTCCAGACGGCACGTCACGGGCACTTCGACGCGCTCGCCATTCTTGCGATGAATCACAAGGATGAGATCTGCGCGCGGCGTGCGTTCCCCGATGACGTCATAAGTTTCAG